>NZ_JBSKBQ010000230.1:0-202 GCF_053714375.1 Mesorhizobium sp. ArgA1 | reverse complement strand
GCCGAGGATTGAACTGAGAACCATCCATACTGCTCTCCATCGAAAATATTGATTGCTCGCAAGTCTGCGCAGACAGGCTCAGATCAAAGTCTCAGCGCGAATGGATTGGGCTCGCACGCCAAACAACAAGCTGTCGCAATCAGCTGTCGAGAAGCTGACCGGGCAGCAAAAACCCGCGTCCACAGGCCTCCGTTTTCTAACA
>NZ_JBSKBQ010000229.1:0-202 GCF_053714375.1 Mesorhizobium sp. ArgA1 | reverse complement strand
GCCACCGTGACGGGGTAGGTAAGGAGGTCACGCTCACGGATCTTCAGCTGCGCGTGCGCCAGCGCATTCGATACGAGCCAGCGCATTCGATACGAGTATGATTTCGGCGATCTGTGGGAACACGGGATCCGTGTTGAGGCCAAGCTTGAGCGAGAGGCCGGCAAGGTCTACCCGATCTGCATCGCTGGCGCGCGTGCCGGCC
>NZ_JBSKBQ010000228.1:0-203 GCF_053714375.1 Mesorhizobium sp. ArgA1 | reverse complement strand
AGACGTTCCTGCAGCTTCTCCTTGTCGTAGTCCGACGTGGTCTCTTCGATCTGCTGCTTGATCTGGGCAACGCGGCCCTGGATCTCGGCCTTCTTGCCGGCGCCGTCGACGATGGTGGTGTTCTCCTTGGAGATCGACACCTTCTTGGCGCGGCCGAGCATGTTGAGGCCGACGTTCTCGAGCTTGATGCCGAGGTCTTCCGA
>NZ_JBSKBQ010000227.1:0-205 GCF_053714375.1 Mesorhizobium sp. ArgA1 | reverse complement strand
TTCAACGGAAGATCACCAACGGCTATCGCGCCATGTGGGCCGCCCAGGGCGAAGCCGACATTCGAACCGTCGTCGACACGGCTCGTCTCGCGCCAGGCACGAACCCCTTCAAAATCATCCTTCAAACCGTCAGCGCCTGAAATCCGCTATGACTGAGCCCGCGACCTTGATCTTGCGAGCCTCTCTTCGGGCACGGCTTTGTCGG
>NZ_JBSKBQ010000226.1:0-208 GCF_053714375.1 Mesorhizobium sp. ArgA1 | reverse complement strand
AAGATTAGCCTGCATCGCCTGCAAGGAGGTGACACCGAAGGGCTTATGGCTCTCATTGAACACCGGCGCGAACAGGCGCAGGCCACCTTGACGCGTCCGGTTCGGGTGATGTCGTGCTACGAGGCCGGTTACGACGGTTTCTGGCTGCATCGTTTCCTGTGCGACCGCGGCATCGACAATCGAGTTCTGGATGCGGCCAGCATCCTGG
>NZ_JBSKBQ010000225.1:0-215 GCF_053714375.1 Mesorhizobium sp. ArgA1 | reverse complement strand
GCCAGAGGATGTCGCTGCGCTCTCGCGCGGTCAGCGCCGCCCATCCAGGCTGGGCGACATGGGCTTTGCCGATCGCGCGACTATGGCGGCCCGATGATCGTTTTCGAGATCGCCGGCGGTATCGATGCCGGCCGCCGATTTATCGAGCGCCTACAACTCGTCTACCACGTTGCAAACATCGGCGATGCTAGGACACTCGCCACGCATCCGGCCTC
>NZ_JBSKBQ010000224.1:0-215 GCF_053714375.1 Mesorhizobium sp. ArgA1 | reverse complement strand
GGCGGCAGCGAATGGAGCGACAAGCGCATCGCCAACGGCCGCACGGAGCCGTTCGGCGTCAAGCTCTGGTGCCTCGGCAATGAGATGGACGGCCCCTGGCAGATCGGCCACAAGACCGCCGACGAATACGGCCGCCTGGCCCATGAAACCGCCAAGGCCATGCGCGCCTTTTCGCAGTCGCTCGAACTCGTCGTCTGCGGCTCGTCAAATGCCAA
>NZ_JBSKBQ010000223.1:0-215 GCF_053714375.1 Mesorhizobium sp. ArgA1 | reverse complement strand
GGCAGCCAGCAGCTTCGCCTGTTCAATGCCCATCACGACGAGTACGGCTTCCAGCCGATCGTGGTGTTCGATGGCGACGGCCGGTTCGTCGGTGCGGTCCTGCGACCGGCGAGGCGGCCAAGTGGGGCAGAAATCCGCCCCCACCTGCGCCGCCTGGTGCGGGCGATCCGGAGCAACTGGCCCAACACCCGGATCCTGATCCGCGCCGACAGCCA
>NZ_JBSKBQ010000222.1:0-216 GCF_053714375.1 Mesorhizobium sp. ArgA1 | reverse complement strand
GCCTCGACATTGCGCTCATGGGCCAGGCTCAGCAGTTCTACCGTCAGACGGCAGGCATCGCGCTCCGGCAGCGCCTCCATGGCGGCATGGTAGAGATTGCGATAGGCATCCCTTGGGAAGAGATGATCGCGATAGCTGAGTCTGGGCAAAGCTCCTGGCTTCTGGCGCAAGGAATGAATGACGTGACGATAGTTCACGACATGCTGGACAGGGGCC
>NZ_JBSKBQ010000221.1:0-222 GCF_053714375.1 Mesorhizobium sp. ArgA1 | reverse complement strand
CGTCGCGGCCGGAACTGATACCCGAGGAAGTCGAACACGACATTCGGGTATGTCCCCCTGCGCCTTTGGTCTTTGCAATAGACGATCTTGGTCTTTGTCGGATGCATCTGCAGCCCGCATGCCACCAGTCGAGAACCAAGCTTCGCCTTGAGGGCTTCCGCTTGCTGTTCACTCCGGCAGTGCACAAGGCCATCGTCGGCATATCGACACCATGGAAGGTCA
>NZ_JBSKBQ010000220.1:0-222 GCF_053714375.1 Mesorhizobium sp. ArgA1 | reverse complement strand
TCAGAATAGGTGGTTGGTTGGACGACCTCTAATTTTGCAAAAACGCCGGTCGCCATCCACCCATGGGATCTGGACGGTCAAGTTCACCAAGGCCAAGCCGCAGGCAGATGGCACGATGCCGCCGGTTGATATCGCCATTCCCGCCTTTGGCTACCAGAACCACATCTCGATCGACCGCGAGCATGGCCTGATCCGCAAATGGCTGGCAACAGATGCGGCCGC
>NZ_JBSKBQ010000219.1:0-223 GCF_053714375.1 Mesorhizobium sp. ArgA1 | reverse complement strand
AAATTCAAGGCAAGGGAATTCAACAGCTTAACCGGCAGTGTTCGCCATCCGTTCACCTCCAACTGTTCAAGTTGGGCCATACGGATTCGACCCGTAATTACCCACCCCCTCGCCCCCTCGATGCGGCATGGTGCGTCGTCACTCGACGTCGATGTCTGGGTACTGCGGGGGAGCCTTGCCGATCTTGCTGACGATCCTCGGGTAATTGGCATCGGGCTGCGCC
>NZ_JBSKBQ010000218.1:0-224 GCF_053714375.1 Mesorhizobium sp. ArgA1 | reverse complement strand
CCATGCAGCAGATCGCCGATCACATCGTGCGATCGAAGTCCTGGTCCCTTGAGGCTCCCATCGACAGGGACGTCAGAGCAGTGAAGTGGCGTCTGTGGCATGGCCGGGTCGATCGCGCGATCCGCGACCTCGAGTGTTTCCTGGCCGGGTTGAAGGGGTCACAGCAAAGCAGCGAGTTCTCGGTCGCCCGGCTGCACAGCCTCGGCTTGCAACTCCTGACCTAC
>NZ_JBSKBQ010000217.1:0-224 GCF_053714375.1 Mesorhizobium sp. ArgA1 | reverse complement strand
CAATCTGCACCGATGCGTCCGCGCGGGGGGCAGATGCTCGGCGACGTGCAGCCGCAGCCCTTGATGCAGGGGACAGGCTCCGCCGCCGACTTGAGGCCGGGAGGAGCCGATGACGCTCAGCTCATCCATGGCGGTTCCCCGCAGCCCGCGTTGCCAGTCACAGCTTGGCTGCCAGACACCTACCGCGGTCTTCCACTGGTTGATGTGACTACGCCCACGAGCCC
>NZ_JBSKBQ010000216.1:0-225 GCF_053714375.1 Mesorhizobium sp. ArgA1 | reverse complement strand
CTTCGCGGGCCACTTTCTTGAAGGTGGAAACAAGTTCCTTGTCCTCGGGAAAGGGCTCGGAACGGTCACGTTTTGCGCCGACACGGACCTCTTTGGTGACCGCAAACTCGGGTTGGCTATTCGGGCCTGGGCCGTGTGCCGCCGCCTCCGGCGTTTGGTGGCAAGGGATGAAGTCGTCACGCAGATCGGGCAACGACGGCACCGGCCGTGAAATGCCGAGATGCG
>NZ_JBSKBQ010000215.1:0-226 GCF_053714375.1 Mesorhizobium sp. ArgA1 | reverse complement strand
CCCATGGCGAGCAGCGAGCGCACATCGGGCAGGTTCTCCAGCCGACACATCGTCGATTGCGACGCCAGATCCCGACCCGAAGGGGGTGCATCCTGGGCCATCTTGAAGATCGGATCGGAGCGCAGCCGGTTGGCATCATTGCCATCCTCATAACCGGCGGCAATCATCTTCATGCGGAAGCCGATCATATCGGCCAGGCTGTGGACGACCTGGTCCGGGCAGCGCG
>NZ_JBSKBQ010000214.1:0-227 GCF_053714375.1 Mesorhizobium sp. ArgA1 | reverse complement strand
GGTGGAAGACGCGCGAGGCACGTTACAGTCCATCTATAATCGAAACGAGGCCCCAGCCGACTTCGTGTTCCTGCCGGTGAACAATGGCACTCCGACTCGCGCCGGCACCCATTGGTCGCTGCTGCTGGTTGATCGCCGCAACCCGCAAACGCCGGTCGCCTATCACTACGATTCCCTCCAGCCAGGGCAATACAACGACGCGCCGGCCACACAGCTGGCAGGACTGC
>NZ_JBSKBQ010000213.1:0-228 GCF_053714375.1 Mesorhizobium sp. ArgA1 | reverse complement strand
GTAGGTCAGGAGTTGCAAGCCGAGGCTGTGCAGCCGGGCGACCGAGAACTCGCTGCTTTGCTGTGACCCCTTCAACCTGGCCAGGAAACACTCGAGGTCGCGGATCGCGCGATCGACCCGGCCATGCCACAGACGCCACTTCACTGCTCTGACCCGACTTGAACACCTGGACGAGAACACAAAAAGAACATAGCCAAGTAAGTCATTGATTTTTAGTGACCGTAGCAT
>NZ_JBSKBQ010000212.1:0-230 GCF_053714375.1 Mesorhizobium sp. ArgA1 | reverse complement strand
CCCCCGCGCGGACGCATCGGTGCAGATTGAGCATCGTCGCGCAAATCGGACGGTGTGGGCGCATTCAGGTCGACAAAAGACTGAAGGCCGCCGAAGGTTCCTGAGCGCGCCCCGGCAGAGTGCGCTGGCGCAAAGTGCGCATCGTCGCGCAAGTCGGACGGTGTGGGCGCATTCAGGTCGACAAAGGACTGAAGGCCGCCGAAGGTGCCTGAGCGCGCCCCGGCAGAGTG
>NZ_JBSKBQ010000211.1:0-230 GCF_053714375.1 Mesorhizobium sp. ArgA1 | reverse complement strand
GGGCTCGTGGGCGTAGTCACATCAACCAGTGGAAGACCGCGGTAGGTGTCTGGCAGCCAAGCTGTGACTGGCAACGCTGGTTGCGGCGAAAGCCGACCGCCATGGATGAGCTGAGCGTCATCGGCTCCTCCCGGCCTCAAGTCGGCGGCGGACCCTGTCCCCTGCATCAAGGGCTGCGGCTGCACGTCGCCGAGCATCTGCCCCCCGCGCGGACGCATCGGTGCAGATTG
>NZ_JBSKBQ010000210.1:0-235 GCF_053714375.1 Mesorhizobium sp. ArgA1 | reverse complement strand
GACCAGCGCATCCTGCGCATCGTCCTCAGTCGCATCCCGCAACTCGCGACATAAACGATGGGGCGCAGACGCCCCGAAACGAACCCGCTGACCGCAACCCGCAAAAACCCCTGCCTTCCATTACGACGGATCAGCCCCGGCGCCGCCCGAAGCATGTCCAAAAGCGCCGCAGCGGCGACCAGAGCGCCGCCTCAGGCCGTCGAAAGCTCACCGCCGTGCATCAAGCGGGCTAGCT
>NZ_JBSKBQ010000209.1:0-236 GCF_053714375.1 Mesorhizobium sp. ArgA1 | reverse complement strand
ACGAGCGGGCCGCACGGTGGCCGACCGCCCTACGATCCGGTCATGATGCTGAAGGTGTTGGTTATCCAGACAGCGAACAATCTGTCGGACGAGCGCACCGAGTTCCTGATCAACGACCGGCTGTCGTTCATGCGGTTCCTGGGCATCGGGCTTTCGGACCGGGTTCCCGATGCGCGCACGATCTGGCTGTTTCGGGAGAGGCTGACGACGGCAGGAGCGATCCAAGCCCTGTTCGA
>NZ_JBSKBQ010000208.1:0-239 GCF_053714375.1 Mesorhizobium sp. ArgA1 | reverse complement strand
GAACGCGACCGCCTTGCATCCTGAGTTGCTGAGCCACGGTAAGGCTCATTAGGCCAGTTCAGGTTTTCACGCCGAGGCGGAGCAGGCATATCGCCAGCGCGCCATCCTGCTCTTGTGCTCGGCTCGGATGCGGACAACCGATCGGGCGGGAGCGCACCCCTATCCACGCCCCCGGTTGTTCGACCGGCGCGCCAGGAAACGCCGTCCGAACGTGAGCCCGCATCGCGATTTTGTCGGCC
>NZ_JBSKBQ010000207.1:0-239 GCF_053714375.1 Mesorhizobium sp. ArgA1 | reverse complement strand
GAACGCGACCGCCTTGCATCCTGAGTTGCTGAGCCACGGTAAGGCTCATTAGGCCAGTTCAGGTTTTCACGCCGAGGTGGAGCAGGCATATCGCCAGCGCGCCATCCTGCTCTTGTGCTCGGCTCGGATGCGGACAACCGATCGGGCGGGAGCGCACCCCTTTCCACGCCCCCGGTTGTTCGACCGGCGCGCCAGGAAACGCCGTCCGAACGTGAGCCCGCATCGCGATTTTGTCGGCC
>NZ_JBSKBQ010000206.1:0-241 GCF_053714375.1 Mesorhizobium sp. ArgA1 | reverse complement strand
TGACCAGGCTGTGCCGGGACAAGGGCCTAAAGCCCGAGTGGCAGCCGCTTCTCAATGATCTCGATCGCCTGCAGCAGGCAACCATCGAAAAGGACGGCAAGACCATCACGGTGCGTACGCCAACGACCGGCATGGTCGGCAGCGTCTTCCAGGCTACCGGTATCGCCCTGCCGGCAAACATCCGCGAATAGCTGTCTCATACGCAACGATCTGGGGATCGTGTGGTGCTAAGGAAACTTGG
>NZ_JBSKBQ010000205.1:0-243 GCF_053714375.1 Mesorhizobium sp. ArgA1 | reverse complement strand
GGAGACCAGCGCATCTGACGCTTCTTGTTCATGCGGGCATTGACGAGGCTGTTGGCGGCACTTTCGGCCGGAGAAGTTCTGGGCCAGATGGGTGCGAAGATTTCTGACCAGTTCGGACAGGCGCTTGAGCTTGTTGTTGGTGTGTCGCAGCCAAGCGTGCTGGTCCAACTGGGAGAGCATATGCTTCACGGCTCTGGTTGCCTCCCTGACGTATCCGCTCCAAAGGAGATGCCGAAGCCTCGG
>NZ_JBSKBQ010000204.1:0-237 GCF_053714375.1 Mesorhizobium sp. ArgA1 | reverse complement strand
CTTCGAGCCGTGTTGCGTTATCGCGATCTGCTCGAGGTCGAGAACCTATTCCGCAGCGCCAAGGCCAGTTTCGACACGCGGCCCGTCTTCCATCAGTCCGACGCCGCCATTCGTGGCCATGTCTTCTGCTCCTTCCTGGCGCTCACGCTTGCCAAAGAACTGACCAGGCTGTGCCGGGACAAGGGCCTAAAGCCCGAGTGGCAGCCGCTTCTCAATGATCTCGATCGCCTGCAGCAG
>NZ_JBSKBQ010000203.1:0-246 GCF_053714375.1 Mesorhizobium sp. ArgA1 | reverse complement strand
TGCGGAAATCCCTCCCGATGCAGATACTCAGGATATTCTTCGCACTGCAGGACGATGCCTTTCTGAAGCGAAACAGCACGGCCGGAACCGCGTTTCGTTCGACTTTGAAGCAGCCAAATTGCGAGCCGTGGCACCGTAACCGACCCTGCTTGGGGTATGCTCTTTCCGGGTAATTACCCACCCCCTCGCCCCCTCGATGCGGCATGGTGCGTCGTCACTCGTCGTCGATGTCTGGGTACTGCGGGG
>NZ_JBSKBQ010000202.1:0-247 GCF_053714375.1 Mesorhizobium sp. ArgA1 | reverse complement strand
GTTCAACCGACGAAACAGCATTGCGCCGCGCCGGGAGTGGCGCGCGGCCGCAGCAGTTTTGCCCTCACGTATCTTTACGCCGGCTGCCGACAAAAGGATCAATGCTTTGAAGAACGCGCGATAAGGGCTGCCTCGGTCCGCAAACGCGACCATTCATCCTGGAAGTCAAGCCCGACTTAAACACCGCCTGTAAGAATAAGTTATTAAGTCAGCATGTTAGGCGCGCGCCGGCGCGTGTTACCACTAC
>NZ_JBSKBQ010000201.1:0-250 GCF_053714375.1 Mesorhizobium sp. ArgA1 | reverse complement strand
CTCGACGAAAGCCGTCGACACCACCTCGCCATAGCGGTGCCGTTCGGCGTAATTCGGGATGAGATCGGCGTTATTTTGTTATTTTCGATGTAGCGGCTGAATTCCAACAGGTACCCGCGCAGCTTGCGCACCTCTGGCGGCGGATCGGCGATGAGATCAAACCCATCGGTGAAGTCCTCAACAAGGATGAGTGCTCTGCCGACGTTGCCATGCCAAAGATGGTGTTTCACGCTTTCGAGCGTTGCGACGG
>NZ_JBSKBQ010000200.1:0-251 GCF_053714375.1 Mesorhizobium sp. ArgA1 | reverse complement strand
CCACCGGCAAGCACGATGTCGTTCGTGCGGCGATGCGAGCGCAAGGATGGCTGCCTGGCTGCGATGTTAATGTCTTCAGCGACGGAGAAATTGGGCTGCAAAGTATCGTGCTCAGCGCGACACGCCAGCCCGTAACGCATATTCTTGACTGGTTTCATCTGTCGATGCGGCTCCGGCACATCGAACAGGCCTGGGAAGGAATCAAGCATGTCCACGATGAACATCTACCTTTGGGACGTCGCGGTTCAAGT
>NZ_JBSKBQ010000199.1:0-252 GCF_053714375.1 Mesorhizobium sp. ArgA1 | reverse complement strand
TGCGTCGCCGGTTGGCGACCTGGCATTTGCAGCTGAGGCGCTTGGAGATTTTGACTACTTTTCAAGGCACTACCGGGGTCCTGTTGATCGACCGGAGTTTGGCTGCCGACTGCAATGACGGTGTTGCAGAAGTGCATTCGGTTGGCGGCGGGTTTCGTCCCGTTCGTAATGGCAGTGTTGGTCAGCGCGACCGCTGCGAGCGGGCAGGAGACCAGCCTTGTTGGCATCCATCAGGGTTCGGAGCTCACCGAA
>NZ_JBSKBQ010000198.1:0-253 GCF_053714375.1 Mesorhizobium sp. ArgA1 | reverse complement strand
TGCGGAAATCCCTCCCGATGCAGATACTCAGGATATTCTTCGCACTGCAGGACGATGCCTTTCTGAAGCGAAACAGCGCGGCCGGAACCGCGTTTCGTTCGACTTTGAAGCAGCCAAATTGCGAGCCGTGGCACCGTAACCGACCCTGCTTGGGGTATGCTCTTTCCGGTGTTACCTCGCCGGAAGAGGTGGTCGCGGCAAACCGCTGCATTTGGTGACGGCCGGGCCGCCAGGGGCGTGTGAACGTGGTGGT
>NZ_JBSKBQ010000197.1:0-253 GCF_053714375.1 Mesorhizobium sp. ArgA1 | reverse complement strand
CTAGCCCGTCCTATTCATGAGCCTTGTGGTTCGAGCGCCGCTGAGCATTGGGTCATGCAGGTGTGAGGCGTCTTTTTCACCGCAGCTGAGACTGGACTTTGGAACGCGCTGGAGGTCAAGGTTTGGGTTTCGGCGGGGCTTTGATGCCCCGGCGCTCATGGTACTGCGGGCTGCAGCGTGAGAGCGATTTGTCGGAACAGGCTGGCCTCGGGACAAGCGGCGGCGAAGGCCAGGCGGATTCGCGAGACGGTTT
>NZ_JBSKBQ010000196.1:0-256 GCF_053714375.1 Mesorhizobium sp. ArgA1 | reverse complement strand
GCCGTCCGGACCTGCATGAGCATATGCGCGCCGTGGAGCGACCACCGCATCTGCTGCTTTTTGACCATCCGCTTGCCGACGAGGGAATTCACCGCCGACTCGGCCAAAGTGCTAGCGACCCGAAGACCGGCCCGGTAGCGCTTTGCATAGTTGACGATGGCGCCGCGGTTCGACCGGACGTAGGTCAGGAGTTGCAAGCCGAGGCTGTGCAGCCGGGCGACCGAGAACTCGCTGCTTTGCTGTGACCCCTTCAACC
>NZ_JBSKBQ010000195.1:0-256 GCF_053714375.1 Mesorhizobium sp. ArgA1 | reverse complement strand
ACGCTTTCGAGCGTTGCGACGGCCGCGGGCGCTGCGGCGCTGAGCGGCGGAGGCAGGCCGCGCGCCATCTGTTGGAGCACTGTGATGCGCATGGTGATGTGGAAATAGTCGAGAACGTGTTCCGCGTTGGGGCGCATGTAATATTGGAGGTCTCGCAAATTGCAGGCGCCATCCGACATGAAGGTCACCTCCTGGTTCATAGCGATGCCCTGATCGATGAGAAGCTCGTGCAGGCGGCGCTTCGGTTTTTCGTCGT
>NZ_JBSKBQ010000194.1:0-261 GCF_053714375.1 Mesorhizobium sp. ArgA1 | reverse complement strand
ACGCCGGAGGCGGCGGCGCACGGACCCGGCCCACGCCCGAATAGCCAACCCGAGTTTGCGGTCACCAAAGAGGTCCGCGTGGGCGCAAAGCGCGACCGTTCCGAGCCCTTTCCCGAGGACAAGGAACTTGTTTCCACCTTCAAGAAAGTGGCCCGCGAAGAGAGGACGAACGAGTGGACAGTCAAGAGATTGGTACGTGATCTGCACCATCTTAGCCACTGGCTGCGCCAGGAAAATCGGCAGCCCATTTTCGGCCGGCTT
>NZ_JBSKBQ010000193.1:0-262 GCF_053714375.1 Mesorhizobium sp. ArgA1 | reverse complement strand
CTACCAACCTTGCATCGAGTACCAGTCGTCAACGTCTCTCCGGACCCGATCCTTCTCGATTCCGTACCGCTCCTGGATCTTGCCTTCGAGCTGATCGCGTTTGCCCGCAATGCGATCGAGATCGTCGTCGGTGAGCTTGCCCCACTGTTCCTTGACCTTGCCCTTTACCTGTTTCCAGTTTCCTTCAACGCGGTTCCAATCCATGGCCTTGGCCTCCTTGGTTGCACACCAGTTGAAACGCCATATCGAGCGCGAGGTTCCG
>NZ_JBSKBQ010000192.1:0-264 GCF_053714375.1 Mesorhizobium sp. ArgA1 | reverse complement strand
CCGCGTCACACCCACAGAGTGCTCACACTATTTCCAAAACTCAGGATATGACCAAAACTAATCTCATCAAGCTCTAGAGAAGCGCTTACGGACAGACTCCCACCGAATTGGAATAGCAACTGGGATCGAACTGCCGGGGCAGGGGTGATGGTGCCAGGGCACTCTGCCAATGGCCGCGCGACGCCGCGCCGCCATTCACCCAGGGCGGGTCTACTCACCATCAGGATCAAGCAGTTGCTTCTGCCGCTGAAAGTGCCGTTTCGA
>NZ_JBSKBQ010000191.1:0-264 GCF_053714375.1 Mesorhizobium sp. ArgA1 | reverse complement strand
CCGGCAGGAACACGAAGTCGGCTGGGGCCTCGTTTCGATTATAGATGGACTGTAACGTGCCTCGCGCGTCTTCCACCTCCATGTGGCGCAGCAGATGCGATACTGACGGATCGACCAGCCGTGTCCCGTCGGCGAGCCTTGGATCGATCCCCAGCAGCTGCTCCTCCAGGAGATCGTAATCGCTCTTGATATGGGCGTCGCTCAGCCACTCGGTGGCTCCCAGCACCGACCCCGCCGGGACCCTGGACGAGGCGACCCTCCCGA
>NZ_JBSKBQ010000190.1:0-264 GCF_053714375.1 Mesorhizobium sp. ArgA1 | reverse complement strand
CCGGCAGGAACACGAAGTCGGCTGGGGCCTCGTTTCGATTATAGATGGACTGTAACGTGCCTCGCGCGTCTTCCACCCCCATGTGGCGCAGCAGATGCGATACCGACGGATCGACCAGCCGTGTCCTGCCGGCGAGCCTTGGATCGATCCCCAGCAGCTGCTCCTCCAGGAGATCGTAATCGCTCTGGATATGGGCGTCGCTCAGCCACTCGGTGGCTCCCAGCACCGACCCCGCCGGGACCCTGGACGAGGCGACCCTCCCGA
>NZ_JBSKBQ010000189.1:0-267 GCF_053714375.1 Mesorhizobium sp. ArgA1 | reverse complement strand
GATCAAGGGGGCGTCTTCGGGATGAGGAGCCAGCTTACGACGGCGCCCAATCCTGGGAGGGAGCTCCCCAGTGAGTTCCTCTCGCGACGGGAGGCTCCCTGGCGCAACCTTATTCAGGTACGCAACAACAGCAGAGCGGCCACCAGCCTTCAGATAGTCCTGCACATCAGCTACAAAAGAAGCATGCCTTGGTGAATCGGGGTTAAACCGGTCGAAAATGGGCTGCCGATTTTCCTGGCGCAGCCAGTGGCTAAGATGGTGCAGATC
>NZ_JBSKBQ010000188.1:0-271 GCF_053714375.1 Mesorhizobium sp. ArgA1 | reverse complement strand
GACAGCGTTTCGCTGATCGCGTTGTGCCGCATGAGCGTAGCCGCGATCGCCGAGAACTCCTCCGTGTCGTGATTGAAGGCGTCCGGATCGAGGCCCAGCAACGGACACACCCATTCTTCGGAAGGCATAGAGACCGGCCCGGCGACGACCGCAGCCACGGCGCCGTCGAGCATCGATAGGGAACTTGCCTTGGGGCGACGAAGCGTCGCCGACTGCCCTCGCTTATCCAGCCAATGTCCGAGCTTCTCGAAGGACATCGCGTAGTCGGCCA
>NZ_JBSKBQ010000187.1:0-272 GCF_053714375.1 Mesorhizobium sp. ArgA1 | reverse complement strand
ACAAGCTGTCGCAATCAGCTGTCGAGAAGCTGACCGGGCAGCAAAAACCCGCGTCCACAGGCCTCCGTTTTCTAACACGCCCGCTCGGACCAAGGTCGAAACACCGCGCTTGATCTGGACTGGGCCTTCGATCAAGCTGTCGCCGATGCGGGAAAGGCCCGTGATCACGGCCAGCGGCCGCAAGCATTCGGCGCGAAGAAATTAACCTGGAAGACGTCGCGTCAAACATGCATCGGCGTGTCGATCGAGTTCAGCGGCTGTTGCCGTCATTC
>NZ_JBSKBQ010000186.1:0-274 GCF_053714375.1 Mesorhizobium sp. ArgA1 | reverse complement strand
CTCCAACAGATGGCGCGCGGCCTGCCTCCGCCGCTCAGCGCCGCAGCGCCCGCGGCCGTCGCAACGCTCGAAAGCGTTAAACACCATCTTTGGCATGGCAACGTCGGCAGAGCACTCATCCTTGTTGAGGACTTCACCGATGGGTTTGATCTCATCGCCGATCCGCCGCCAGAGGTGCGCAAGCTGCGCCGGTAGCTGTTGGAATTCAACCGCTACATCGAAAATAACGCCGATCTCATCCCGAATTACGCCGAACGGCACCGCTATGGCGAGG
>NZ_JBSKBQ010000185.1:0-275 GCF_053714375.1 Mesorhizobium sp. ArgA1 | reverse complement strand
GGCTGGATCTTCATGGCGATATGGAACCAGTCGATGATGTGGGTCGTCGGCTTCGGCATGGCGCGGGGCAGCCGCTTCAGGATTTCGGCGCCATCCGAAATCACCGTCACATCGCCGAAGCCGCGATATCCAACTTCCTCAAGGGCGTGAAGGGTACGATCGTGGATTGCATGCTGGTCGGTGCTGCCGGTGACGAAATCGTGCTTCACGACCGCGCTCTGCAGCGTCGCCATGACCTTCTTGCCGTCTTCGATCGAAAAGCCGATCTCACCGTC
>NZ_JBSKBQ010000184.1:0-278 GCF_053714375.1 Mesorhizobium sp. ArgA1 | reverse complement strand
TCCAAAATCACAGCCTCGCCAGTCGGTTTTGCAGCGCCTGCCGATCGGCGACGAGGTTGTCGAGGTGCAGCGGCTCGTTGTCTGGGCGCTGCCCATCCACCAATCGTTCAACCAGCGCCCGCGTGCCGTCCACCACAAAGACGCCGCAATCGTAATCGTTCCGCTGCAGGGCTATGCGGGCTGGCGCCAGGGTGGCGCCCAGCAGTCCTGCCAGCTGTGTGGCCGGCGCGTCGTTGTATTGCCCTGGCTGGAGGGAATCGTAGTGATAGGCGACCGGC
>NZ_JBSKBQ010000183.1:0-281 GCF_053714375.1 Mesorhizobium sp. ArgA1 | reverse complement strand
AAGACCTCGTTCGTCAGCACGCTTGCTATCGTCAATCCGATGCCACGCAGATGGCTCAACTGGATGGTCGCGGGGGCGGTGGTCTCGGCCGCCTGGCGCTGTTCGTCCTCGACCTGCGCGATCATCTCGATCACCAGCCACAGACGGTGGCATTCGCGCTTTATCTCGCGCTTGAGGCAGGGTGGTAGATCTCGTCCGTCGGCCGTGCCCAGCGCCTCAAGCTGTTCACGCCAGTCTCGCCTGGCCGGTTTGAAGTCGCGGATACCCTGCGTCATCAAGAG
>NZ_JBSKBQ010000182.1:0-281 GCF_053714375.1 Mesorhizobium sp. ArgA1 | reverse complement strand
AAGACCTCGTTCGTCAGCACGCTTGCTATCGTCAATCCGATGCCACGCAGATGGCTCAACTGGATGGTCGCGGGGGCCGTGGTCTCGGCCGCCTGGCGCTGTTCGTCCTCGACCTGCGCGATCATCTCGATCACCAGCCACAGACGGTCGCATTCGCGCTCTATCTCGCGCTTGAGGCAGGGTGGTAGATCTCGTCCGTCGGCTGTGCCCAGCGCCTCAAGCTGTTCACGCCAGTCTCGCCTGGCCGGTTTGAAGTCGCGGATACCCTGCGTCATCAAGAG
>NZ_JBSKBQ010000181.1:0-282 GCF_053714375.1 Mesorhizobium sp. ArgA1 | reverse complement strand
GCGACGAAGCGTCGCCGACTGCCCTCGCTTATCCAGCCAATGTCCGAGCTTCTCGAAGGACATCGCGTAGTCGGCCAAGGTGGTCTTGGCGGGCCTGCGCTCCTGTCGTGGCTTGTGTCTGGTCATGCAGCGGCTCTTTCGGCTTCGCGTGCCGCTTTCCAGTTCCAAATCAGGAGCTCGTGGAGTTGGTTGTTCGTCGTGGCGCCGCTGACCATGCGCTCGAGAACGTCGGTGAGATAGGCTTCGGGATCGACGCCGTTCAACTTGGCCGAGTTGAGCAGC
>NZ_JBSKBQ010000180.1:0-282 GCF_053714375.1 Mesorhizobium sp. ArgA1 | reverse complement strand
GCTGCTCAACTCGGCCAAGTTGAACGGCGTCGATCCCGAAGCCTATCTCACCGACGTTCTCGAGCGCATGGTCAGCGACGCCACGACGAACAACCAACTCCACGAGCTCCTGATTTGGAACTGGAAAGCGGCACGCGAAGCCGAAAGAGCCGCTGCATGACCAGACACAAGCCACGACAGGAGCGCAGGCCCGCCAAGACCACCATGGCCGACTACGCGATGTCCTTCGAGAAGCTCGGACATTGGCTGGATAAGCGAGGGCAGTCGGCGACGCTTCGTCGC
>NZ_JBSKBQ010000179.1:0-282 GCF_053714375.1 Mesorhizobium sp. ArgA1 | reverse complement strand
GTGCCCAGCGCCTCAAGCTGTTCACGCCAGTCTCGCCTGGCCGGTTTGAAGTCGCGGATACCCTGCGTCATCAAGAGCCCCTTGATGCGGCTCGAATGCTGGCCGCGTTCGTTAACAAGGCGAGCCCGTTCCCGGCTGCGACGGCGATCGTTCTCCTGCTCGAGGCTTGGCACTCGCACTATCCGGCAGACCCTCGGCTCGCCGCGTTCCAGCGCCATCAGCGTGCGCAGCAGCGCCGCCGCATCGAGGCGATCCGTCTTGGCCCGGCGTGACCGGCGGTCG
>NZ_JBSKBQ010000178.1:0-285 GCF_053714375.1 Mesorhizobium sp. ArgA1 | reverse complement strand
GCCGTTCTGCTGGCGGACGTATTGCCTATCGACAAGGCCGTGAACGCGTCGACGATCAGGAACGACGCAATGCGCGTTGCCGCGCGTCTCGAAGCCGAGCTCGGCCCCGAGCAGGCCATGTTCGCGAGCGGATGCCAGGCCGAATGGAACAAGATGCCGATCCCCGGACCACCGGTGACGATCGGCATCGATGGAGGCTACGTGCGCACGACAGACCGACAAACTTCGAGGTGATCGTCGGCAAGTCCGTGCCCGAAGAAGGACCTGCACGGCGATTTGGCTTTG
>NZ_JBSKBQ010000177.1:0-293 GCF_053714375.1 Mesorhizobium sp. ArgA1 | reverse complement strand
TTCGTCTACACCATCATGGATGGCGACGGCGACCTGTCGACGACCACGCTCACCATCAACCTGTCGGACAGCGGCCTGGCCGCTTCCAATGACGACCTGACGGTCAACGAGGCGGCACTGCCGATCGGCTCCAACCCGTCGAGCACGGCAGAGACCATTGCCGGCACCGTCGTCGACAATGTGTCGGGCGGCACAGGTCCCTACACCTACGCACTGCTGAGCAGCGCCACCGGCGTGCACGGCACGCTGACCTTCAATGCCAACGGCACCTACAGCTACACGCTGACCTCGCC
>NZ_JBSKBQ010000176.1:0-296 GCF_053714375.1 Mesorhizobium sp. ArgA1 | reverse complement strand
GCCGTTCTGCTGGCGGACGTATTGCCTATCGACAAGGCCGTGAACGCGTCGACGATCAGGAACGACGCAATGCGCGTCGCCGTGCGTCTCGAAGCCGAGCTCGGCCCCGAGCAGGCCATGTTCGCGAGCGGATGCCAGGCCGAATGGAACAAGATGACGATCCCCGGACCACCGGTGACGATCGGCATCGATGGAGGCTACGTGCGCAGTTGGACCGACAACTTCGAGGTGATCGTCGGCAAGTCCGTGCCCGAAGAAGGACCTGCACGGCGATTTGGCTTTGTGGCGGGGCACGA
>NZ_JBSKBQ010000175.1:0-296 GCF_053714375.1 Mesorhizobium sp. ArgA1 | reverse complement strand
TCAGAATAATCTTAATTGACTCCGTAACGGCTCTTTCAGAGCCTCTATCTAAAGAAACAGTGCCAATCTTCAAAGAAAAAATATGACGCCTCGCACCAAGCGTATTCTAGGCAAATCAATGGTTGTGACGATAATTGCAATCGTCGCGACCTTTGCTCTGTCGTTTACGGCCAGAATCGCCTTGCACATGCCCATCGATTGGCTGAGTTGGGTGGAATGCACCCTCATTCCTATCCTGATTGGAATGCCCGTCGGCGCCTACATCTTCGCCCAGTCGGAAACGATCCAGGAGACAT
>NZ_JBSKBQ010000174.1:0-298 GCF_053714375.1 Mesorhizobium sp. ArgA1 | reverse complement strand
GGCGCCCTTCCAGCACTTCTTCCAGCACATCGCCGATCCCGAGCCGCTGCCACAGCCGCCCGAACAACAGCGGACCGCCAATGCGGCGAGAGGCAATCCGCCCCGCGTCAATGTCGGACAGGATGAGGCTGCGTTCGCCATGGCGCGCAATCGAGGCCGCCAATCTGTCAAGTTCGCCGCTGGCAACCAGCGCATCCTTGCGGCCCAGCGCCTTTATCGTGCGCTGGCGAACGGTCTTGCCGTCGCGGACACTTTCCACGAGGTAGAGATAGCGGTGGCCGCGCGCGACTCTCTCAAC
>NZ_JBSKBQ010000173.1:0-301 GCF_053714375.1 Mesorhizobium sp. ArgA1 | reverse complement strand
AGGTCGACAAAGGACTGAAGGCCGCCGAAGGTGCCTGAGCGCGCCCCGGCAGAGTGCGCCGGCGCAAAGTGAGCGTCGTCGCGCAAATCGGACGGTGTGGGCGCATTCAGGTCGACAAAGGACTGAAGGCCGCCGAAGGTGCCTGAGCGCGCCCCGGTAGAATGCGCTGGCGCAAAGTGAGCATCATCACGCAAATCGGACGGTGTGGGCGCATTCAGGTCGATAAAGGACTGAAGGCCGCCGAAGGTGCCTGAGCGCGCCCCGGCAGAGTGCGCCGGTGCAAAGTGCGCATCATCACGCA
>NZ_JBSKBQ010000172.1:0-306 GCF_053714375.1 Mesorhizobium sp. ArgA1 | reverse complement strand
CGGATCCAAGCGGCGGCAGAAGGGACTGGCGAAGGCCGGCAACGCCCGCGTACGCCGCGGCCTGATCCAACTTGCCTGGCGCGAAGGCCCAGTCCAGATCAAGCGCGGTGTTTCGACCTTGGTCCGAGCGGGCGTGTTAGAAAATGGAGGCCTGTGGACGCGGGTTTTTGCTGACCGGTCAGCTTCTCGACAGCTGATTGCGATAGCGTGTCGTTGGCGTCTGACTCAACCATTCGCCGCTGAGGCTTTGATCTGAGCCTGTCTGCGCAGACTTGCGAGCAATCAATATTTTCGATGGAGAGGGTA
>NZ_JBSKBQ010000171.1:0-307 GCF_053714375.1 Mesorhizobium sp. ArgA1 | reverse complement strand
GCATTCAGGTCGACAAAGGACTGAAGGCCGCCGAAGGTGCCTGAGCGAGCCCCGGCAGAGTGCGCTGGCGCAAAGTGGGCGTCGTCGCGCAAATCGGACGGTGTGGGCGCATTCAGGTCGATAAAGGACTGAAGGCCGCCGAAGGTGCCTGAGCGCGCCCCGGCAGAGTGCGCCGGCGCAAAGTGAGCATCGTCGCGCAAATCGGACGGTGTGGGCGCATTCAGGTCGACAAAGGACTGAAGGCCGCCGAAGGTGCCTGAGCGCGCCCCGGCAGAGTGCGCCGGTGCAAAGTGCGCATCATCACGCA
>NZ_JBSKBQ010000170.1:0-308 GCF_053714375.1 Mesorhizobium sp. ArgA1 | reverse complement strand
CAGGGCATTGGTGGGAATCGTCGTCGTTTTCGCGCCGTGCCGGGAACTACCTCATCGCCTTCTGATGAGAATCTCTGGCCGGACGAAGCTGAAAGCTCGCGAACCAGCGCGCACCCGGACGTGGAATCCGAGCCCGGCCGCAGTGGCGGGCCGGGAAGATGGCGTGATCCCGATGGTTCTGAGCAATTCGTCCAAGGATCCGGCTCGCAGCGACCTTTTGGAGATCATGGTGGCCGACAAAATCGCGATGCGGGCTCACGTTCGGACGGCGTTTCCTGGCGCGCCGGTCGAACAACCGGGGGCGTGGA
>NZ_JBSKBQ010000169.1:0-308 GCF_053714375.1 Mesorhizobium sp. ArgA1 | reverse complement strand
GATGTGATCAAGCTGAAGCCATCTCCGATCGCTGACGAAGCGCTGTCGCGCATCGGTGCGCTTTACGATATCGAGGATCGTATCCGCGGCATGTCGGCTGAGGAGCGGCGTACACTGCGCCAGCAACACGCCAGGCCCCTTCTGGCGGATCTCAAGAGCTGGATAGAAAAGACGCTTTCGACGCTGCCACAGAAGCAGAAGCTGGCGGAAGCGATGCGATATGCCCTCTCGCGATGGGCAGCGTTGAGCGTTTACATCGACGATGGCCGTGTTGAAATCGATAACAACATAGCTGAACGAGCCATGCG
>NZ_JBSKBQ010000168.1:0-311 GCF_053714375.1 Mesorhizobium sp. ArgA1 | reverse complement strand
TTGGCGCGCAAACTGGTAGTCGCCTTGTGGCGGTACCTGACGCAGGGCCTGCTGCCGGACGGCGCCATGACCAAGGCTTGACAAGAGTTCGACGCGAGGGACGGCCAACGTCACTTGCGGCGAAACGGGATGGCTGTGGACCGCTGCCCCCCAGGGCTTTCAATGCCGTCAAAAAGATGGGTCCCATCCTCCCGGCCTCGCCAAACTTGCCCGTGCATGCGGGATATGGGTGCGGGCTCCACGCGAGCCGACCGGATATGAGGTGATGTGGACTTGTTCCGCAGTTCGCCGCGAGGCCGATCCCGACAGCG
>NZ_JBSKBQ010000167.1:0-315 GCF_053714375.1 Mesorhizobium sp. ArgA1 | reverse complement strand
TGGGGGTGCCGTCCGCCATGGGTTAGCGTGGGCGCCATGTCTGACGATGGCGCATCTGGTGTTTACCGGTTGAAAGGGAGCTTGCGACGAATCTCGCCGATGATCTGGCGCAGGCAGCTGGTATCGGAAGAAATGACGCTCTTCGGTCTGCACCGAACAATCCAGATCGCCTTCGGCTGGGAGGATCATCATCTGCACGCTTTCAATCTGCACGGCAGGCATTATGGCACAACGCGGACAGGCGAGCGCCACCGTGACGGGGTAGGTAAGGAGGTCACGCTCACGGATCTTCAGCTGCGCGTGCGCCAGCGCATT
>NZ_JBSKBQ010000166.1:0-331 GCF_053714375.1 Mesorhizobium sp. ArgA1 | reverse complement strand
CGCCTTGCAACTGAGAAGCCAAAGACCCCTTGTTGTTGTCCTGGAGCCACAGCGCAAACTGCCTAAATCCGGAAAGGATGTTGTTGACGGTCGCTTTGGTGGCGATGTTGCGCTGCTCGGCGTCGAGCCGGAACCTTGCCAAAAGATCCACGTCTTCGGCAGGGAGCTTCCCAGGTAGGCTCCCTGGCGCAACCTTATTCAGGTACGTAACAACAGCAGAGCGGCCACCAGCCTTCAGATAGTCCTGCACATCGGCTACAAAAGAAGCATGCCTAGGTGAATCGGGGTTAAGCCGGCCGAAAATGGGCTGCCGATTTTCCTGGCGCAGCCA
>NZ_JBSKBQ010000165.1:0-337 GCF_053714375.1 Mesorhizobium sp. ArgA1 | reverse complement strand
GGATGCCGTTACCTTGGAGAGTGCCCTATGCGCTGTGACTGATAACCTTGACACTTCGACGCCCATGTGAGCGCGCGTCGCGATCTTTCTGGCGTAGTTTCGCCGGCTTGTCCTGCCAATCTTGCGGGATCCGGCCGGCCTTGATGTCGTCCTTCTCTTCCTTTGTGTTCCTCTGCTTCGGCGCGGCGATAAGGCTGGAATCCACGATCTGGCCCGACATGGCGATGTAGCCGGCCTCGCGCAGCATCGCATCGAAGCGTTCGAACAGGGCTTGGATCGCTCCTGCCGTCGTCAGCCTCTCCCGAAACAGCCAGATCGTGCGCGCATCGGGAACCCG
>NZ_JBSKBQ010000164.1:0-347 GCF_053714375.1 Mesorhizobium sp. ArgA1 | reverse complement strand
GCCCACATGTCTGCCACCTCCGTAAAATGGCCTCGGGATCCAGGCCGACCGTCGCCGGCACCCGGCCTCACCAACCGGTTTAAGTCTCCCACCCAATTGAAAGGAGTATGTGCGATGAAAGACTGTGTTCCGACCCCAGAGACGAGCGCCTTACGCATGGCCTGCGCGAATCCGGTTTTCAACGTTCAGGCTGCCAAGAACAAAGCGCCGTGCAACGATTGTGTCGGGGTTAAAAGGCTAACGAAAAGAGAAACGGACGTCCTCGTGTGGGCGGCCGCCGGAAAAACGACCTGGGAAACTGCACAAATACTTGGAATAAAGGAGACGACAGCGAACTGTTACATAAG
>NZ_JBSKBQ010000163.1:0-347 GCF_053714375.1 Mesorhizobium sp. ArgA1 | reverse complement strand
GATCCAGGCCGGGGTCGAACACGGACCTGCCAGTTCTGGGCGCATGCGACGGACGACCGACCCTGGAAGGGGCCCGCGCCGCCGGCGGTCGCTTACGTCTTTGCGGGTGGCCGCGGCAAAAAGGAGATTGCTGGCCAGTTGGCCGGGTTCGAGGGCGTGCTGCAAGTCGACGGCTATGCTGCCTATACGTCGTTGGCGGGAGGAGCCAAATCGTCGGGCAAGATCCGCCGGGCGTATTGTCTGGTTCATGCACGCCGCAACTTCGTGAAGGTCCACAAGACGACGAACTCGCCCTTCGCCAGGGAGGTCATCGAGCGCATCGGCGCGGTGTATGCGATCGAGGAGCA
>NZ_JBSKBQ010000162.1:0-348 GCF_053714375.1 Mesorhizobium sp. ArgA1 | reverse complement strand
AGGCAAGTTGGATCAGGCCGCGGCGTACGCGGGCGTTGCCGGCCTTCGCCAGTCCCTTCTGCCGCCGCTTGGATCCGCTTTCGTCGGGCGCGCCAGTCGGGCTGGCATAGCGCGCTACAGCTCGCGGGTCGCGAAGATTCCGGGAAAGCACCTCCTGAACCAGCATGCTGCTGTCTCGATGCCGATGCCGATAATGCTTGCGATGAGACGCACCATCGCATGTGGTCTCGCCTCCCGCTCCTGTTCGAGACGCGCAAGGCCCGCCTGTGAGGATATTGGTCCTCGGAAAAGAGACAACAAGCACGGTGCGTTACTCCCTTTCGCCGATTGAGCGCACCTGTATGGGGA
>NZ_JBSKBQ010000160.1:0-359 GCF_053714375.1 Mesorhizobium sp. ArgA1 | reverse complement strand
GGTGGCCGCGCGCGACTCTCTCAACGACAAACATGCCAGCGTTGTTAGCCAATAAATGCCATTAAATCCATACAAAGCAGGGATAACAGCGCAAATGTTGTTACCACAATTTTTCGCACCGGAAATTCAAGGCAAGGGAATTCAACAGCTTAACCGGCAGTGTTCGCCATCCGTTCACCTCCAACTGTTCAAGTTGGGTCAAGCGGAAGCGGGGTATTCAAAAACAATCCCGGTCAATTTGGGGGGATGTTGATATTTCAGCGGCCGGCGCCGGGACAACCAGAGAATCGGAGGCGACCGAGCTCGCTAATTGTCAGACGATTGACTCCAACACAATCTCCGTCGATCCTGAATATCTA
>NZ_JBSKBQ010000159.1:0-361 GCF_053714375.1 Mesorhizobium sp. ArgA1 | reverse complement strand
TAAAGATACGTGAGGGCAAAACTGCTGCGGCCGCGCGCCACTCCCGGCGCGGCGCAATGCTGTTTCGTCGGTTGAACGGCCCGTCGGAACACATCTTTGAAAACGTGCTTGGCCTCCCGCCAGCAATCCTCGCCGACTATGCCGAGGCAGCGACAGAGGTCCCGGCATCGTTGCCGGCCGTGCCACTTGGCCGGCCGCAACCGGTGTTTGATTTCGTCCTCGGGATCAGATCATCGTGGCAAAGCCACGCGCAACAGCATACCGCATAGCACATAAGGCGGCTGACCACCACGTTCACACGCCCCTGGCGGCCCGGCCGTCACCAAATGCAGCGGTTTGCCGCGACCACCTCTTCCGGCGA
>NZ_JBSKBQ010000158.1:0-363 GCF_053714375.1 Mesorhizobium sp. ArgA1 | reverse complement strand
CGCTGACCATGCGCTCGAGAACGTCGGTGAGATAGGCTTCGGGATCGACGCCGTTCAACTTGGCCGAGTTGAGCAGCGAAGCCAGGATCGCCCAAGTCTCTCCACCGCCTTCGTCACCACTGAACAGACTATTCTTTTTTCCGATTGCAATCGGTCGAATCGATCTCTCCACGGCGTTCGTGTCTGGCTCCAGCCGCCCGTCGTTCAGGAACGCCGTTAGTCCATCCCAGCGTTCGAGCGCATAATCGATCGCCTTGATCAGCGTCGACTGGCGAGAGATCCCGTCCTTCACGGCTTCGAGACGCGCCTTCAAGGCCTCCATCAGCGGCTTCGTTTCCGACTGCCGCACCGCGCGGCGCTGGT
>NZ_JBSKBQ010000157.1:0-370 GCF_053714375.1 Mesorhizobium sp. ArgA1 | reverse complement strand
TGTTAGAAAACGGAGGCCTGTGGACGCGGGTTTTTGCTGCCCGGTCAGCTTCTCGACAGCTGATTGCGACAGCTTGTCGTTTGGCGTGCGAGCTCAATCCATTCGCCGCTGAGGCTTTGATCTGAGCCTGTCTGCGCAGACTTGCGAGCAATCAATATTTTCGATGGAGAGGGTATGCGTGGTTCTCAGTTCAATCCTCGGCAGTTGAACCCGTCTGCGCCAGGCTTCGCACGGCAACAGGGGGACGGCGCGAATCTGCAAGCGAACTTTGAGCAGCAGCTGAACCAATTGCAGCCTGGTTCGTCCGGGGAGAGCGCTGGAGGGCGCCGAAGCGCGCATCTCGGCATTTCACGGCCGGTGCCGTCGTTGC
>NZ_JBSKBQ010000156.1:0-371 GCF_053714375.1 Mesorhizobium sp. ArgA1 | reverse complement strand
TTTGGCACCGCAATTGCATAGAGAAGATATGGTTGGGGGTGGGTGAGGGTCCGCCACTTCATCGCGAACGACGGAACGGGGTAAAGCAAATGCGGATGCTGGTCGGGCCTGCCAAACGGGAAGGAACTTCTCGAACCATCTTCGATCGACCTTTGATCGACGGCCATGTCAAACCTGGAACAGGCGGCCCGGTGATAACGATTGAAGCAGAGGGCATTTACTCGGAAGATTCGAAATACCGATACCAGATTGAATTTACGCTGGGTGAACTTGAGGCACTTATCGGAAGCAGCGGCCCGGCACCTGGGGCGGGTAGGCCAGTAAGCACCGGGCCTAACCGGCAGGGGCATCAAGATGGCGGCGCCGGCTGA
>NZ_JBSKBQ010000155.1:0-383 GCF_053714375.1 Mesorhizobium sp. ArgA1 | reverse complement strand
TGGGTTATGCCAGCTTCATCTTCGCTTGGAAATTCTTCAAACTCCGCTCGTCCTTGGAAAATTTCTGGTTGTTCCTGGCGTATGGACTGGTCATGCTCGCCGTGCCCTATTTATGGAGCGGTGCACAAATTCCGTCGGCAAACGCATTGCCGAGCCTGTTGTCGCTGGGCGTTATTCCGTCATTTTGCGGCTTTTACTGCACGATTCTCGCCCTACAGCATATCGAAGCGTACAAAACACAGGTCATCGAATCGAGCGAGCCGTTCTTTTCCGCGCTCTTTGCCGCCGTGTTCTTCGGCGAATGGCTGACAGGTTCAGGAATGTGTGCGTCCCTGGCTATCATTCTTGGTGCGTTAATCACGTCAATGCCTGATCGTCGCGGC
>NZ_JBSKBQ010000154.1:0-386 GCF_053714375.1 Mesorhizobium sp. ArgA1 | reverse complement strand
AAGCGGCGGCGAAGGCCAGGCGGATTCGCGAGACGGTTTCGATGACGCGGGCGCCGAGCTTGAGGAGCCTGAGCCGCAGCGTGGCAAACTCGGCGTTGCTGAGATGATCGGTTGTGGGCACCGCCTCGCGCAGGGTGAGCATCAGCCAGTATGCGGCGGTGTGGAGGACGAGGCGCACCTGGTTGGCAATCGGTGAGCGGCAGCTGGTGCGGTCGGAGGCAAGCTGGCTCTTGTGCATCTTGATCAGGTTTTCGGCCTGGCCGCGGGCGCAGTAGAGCACGTCGTAGACATGCGCGGCGGAATCTTTGTCGAGATTGGTGACGACGAAGCGGATGTCGAGGCCGCGGGTGGTTGCCTCGATGCGGGCGCAGACGCGACGTTGCGTC
>NZ_JBSKBQ010000153.1:0-389 GCF_053714375.1 Mesorhizobium sp. ArgA1 | reverse complement strand
ATCCGCCCGGACGCGCCCGTTTGAGCCACCGTCGTTGAAGGCGGCGGCGTCAACGTGCATGGAAATGAGCGCTTACCTTCAAAGCGGCCGGATATGAGGCCTATTTATCGCGACACGCTTCGCTTTCGACTGCGCTTCCGGTCCCCACCTGCCGGCAACGGCAGCGCTGCGGTCTTGTCAACTCCCGCCGTCGACGGCGTCTGCAGGGAGCGGGAAAAAGGTGGGGGTTAAGCCGCCAGGGCAAGCTTGGCTTGTTTGAGGCGGCCGTCGGCAACCGCGGCCCGGACCTGAAGGACCCGGTGAGCGCCAATGGGAGACCAGCGCATCTGACGCTTCTTGTTCATGCGGGCATTGACGAGGCTGTTGGCGGCACTTTCGGCCGGAGAAGT
>NZ_JBSKBQ010000152.1:0-401 GCF_053714375.1 Mesorhizobium sp. ArgA1 | reverse complement strand
GCCCCCGCGACCATCCAGTTGAGCCATCTGCGTGGCATCGGATTGACGATAGCAAGCGTGCTGACGAACGAGGTCTTCTTCCGCGATTTCCAGAACCGGCGTGAGGTCGCCGGCTATCTCGGACTTGCATCCAGTCCCTGGAGCAGTGGCGCGGTCAGCCGCGATCAAGGCATCCAGAGATCGGGCAACCCACGTGCGCGGCGAACCGCCATCGAGCTTGCCTGGCTATGGCTGCGCCACCAGCCCGATAGCCGTCTCGCCCGCTGGTTCCAAGAGCGCGTCGGCGCCGGCAAGGGGCGCATCCGCCGCACCATGATCGTCGCCTTGGCGCGCAAACTGGTAGTCGCCTTGTGGCGGTACCTGACGCAGGGCCTGCTGCCGGACGGCGCCATGACCAAGGC
>NZ_JBSKBQ010000151.1:0-410 GCF_053714375.1 Mesorhizobium sp. ArgA1 | reverse complement strand
TTTGGCTACCAGAACCACATCTCGATCGACCGCGAGCATGGCCTGATCCGCAAATGGCTGGCAACAGATGCGGCCGCCTACGAGGGAGCCAGGCTGCGCGAGGGTCTGCTCGACAAAACCAACACCGCCAAGAGCGTGTCGGCCGACACCGCCTACAGGTCGAACGCCAACGAGGCCTTCATGGACAAACAGGGCTTCATCAGCCGGGTCCATCGCAAGAAGCCGAAGGGCAAGCCGATGCCCGAAACCACCCGCCGCGCCAACAACCTCAAGTCAAAGGTGCGTTCGCGTGTCGAGCATGTCTTCGCCGAGCAGAAGAGCCGCATGGGGCTGTTCATCAGGACCATCGGCATCGAACGGGCCACGACGAAGATCGGCATGGCCAACATCCTCTACAACATGAAACGACT
>NZ_JBSKBQ010000150.1:0-413 GCF_053714375.1 Mesorhizobium sp. ArgA1 | reverse complement strand
TGCGCGCCCATGTTTTCGAACTTGTCTTCAAGCTCGATTTCCTTGGCGACGGTGACGCCGTCCTTGGTGATGCGCGGGGCGCCGAACGACTTGTCGATGACGACGTTGCGGCCCTTGGGGCCGAGCGTGACCTTCACGGCGTCGGCGAGGATGTTGACGCCGCGCAGCATGCGCTCACGGGCGTCGCGGGAGAATTTTACGTCTTTGGCAGCCATGTTTTAGCTCCTGGCAAGGGCTTGCGATCAAGCCCGGAATTCAGTTGACGGTGAGGCCGATAATCAGCCGATGATGCCCATGATGTCGGATTCCTTCATGATCAGAAGGTCTTCGCCATTGAGCTTGACTTCGGTGCCCGACCACTTGCCGAACAGGATGCGGTCGCCAGCCTTGACGTCCAGGGGAACCAGCTTGCC
>NZ_JBSKBQ010000149.1:0-413 GCF_053714375.1 Mesorhizobium sp. ArgA1 | reverse complement strand
TGCGCGCCCATGTTTTCGAACTTGTCTTCAAGCTCGATTTCCTTGGCGACGGTGACGCCGTCCTTGGTGATGCGCGGTGCGCCGAATGACTTGTCGATGACGACGTTGCGGCCCTTGGGGCCGAGCGTGACCTTCACGGCGTCGGCGAGGATGTTGACGCCGCGCAGCATGCGCTCACGGGCGTCGCGGGAGAATTTTACGTCTTTAGCAGCCATGTTTTAGCTCCTGGCAAGGGCTTGCGATCAAGCCCGGAATTCAGTTGACGGTGAGGCCGATAATCAGCCGATGATGCCCATAATGTCGGATTCCTTCATGATCAGAAGGTCTTCGCCATTAAGCTTGACTTCGGTGCCCGACCACTTGCCGAACAGGATGCGGTCGCCAGCCTTGACGTCCAGGGGAACCAGCTTGCC
>NZ_JBSKBQ010000148.1:0-417 GCF_053714375.1 Mesorhizobium sp. ArgA1 | reverse complement strand
CGCCGATGGCGACAGCGCACCGGCCGGCAGCCTTACCATCAACATCGTCGATGACGTGCCGACGGCGGTCGCCGACAGCAACAACGTCAACGAAGGCGCGCTGCTGACCGTGACGGCGGCGGCGGGCGTGCTGGCCAACGACGTGGCCGGTGCCGACGGCTTTGCCGCCGGTGGCGGCGTGGTCGGCGTGCGCGCCGCGGGCGCCGACACCACGACGGCGGTGACCACCGGTGCCGGCACCAACATCGCCGGCCTGCATGGCACGCTGCATCTCAACGCCGACGGCTCCTACACCTACCAGTCGACGGCCAACAACATCTCCTCGGCGACGACGGACGTGTTCGTCTACACCATCATGGATGGCGACGGCGACCTGTCGACGACCACGCTCACCATCAACCTGTCGGACAGCGGCCT
>NZ_JBSKBQ010000147.1:0-421 GCF_053714375.1 Mesorhizobium sp. ArgA1 | reverse complement strand
ATGGCAGATGAGCTAAGCCGCAAGTCCTAAACCGCGCCTCGTAGACGCAAAAAATGCATTCGCCGGACGCTCACGACGAACCAGGAAAGAGGTCATTTAGCTCGCTTGAGCGGTGTCGGAGAAATCCAGCTCATTGACCCTGCGGCTGCCACGCGCGCAGTTCGAAGCGATCAGCTCGGCGCTGCGAACGAAACACTGCATGATCGTCGGGTGGATTTTGGCTCACTCCACTGCCCCCTTGACGCTGAGCTCGGCGCCTCGGGGCGCCAGCGGCGGCTTCGTTTAATCTTCTCGCAAAGCCTGGGTTTCTGGCAAAAGACTGGCTCAGTATGCCGTTTCGAAACTCCAAAATCACAGCCTCGCCAGTCGGTTTTGCAGCGCCTGCCGATCGGCGACGAGGTTGTCGAGGTGCAGCGGCTCG
>NZ_JBSKBQ010000146.1:0-422 GCF_053714375.1 Mesorhizobium sp. ArgA1 | reverse complement strand
GTGTCGAAACTGGCCTTGGCGCTGCGGAATAGGTTCTCGACCTCGAGCAGATCGCGATAACGCAACACGGCTCGAAGCGGAGAGATCGTCGTGTTGGTTCTCAGCACGGTGATACCGTCGAAACGGGCTTCATCGGCAAGCTTGCCGGGATCGACCTCGAAGGCCCTGCCGCTATCGGTGCGGCGGAGATAGCGCCGGTAAGCCGAGTTGCCGACGAGCGCCTTGTCGCCCTTCTTCAACTGGGTCTCGAGCCCGGCGATGATGGCCTGGCGGTCGTTGCGGTCCTTCTCGGCCTCGGCTTCATTGAGGCTGACGATGTAGCGCTGCCTGTCGACACGCACCTCCTTTACCCACAACTGGGTCTCGCCCTTCTGCCGCTCGAGCACCATCGGCACCATCGGCGCATGATCTTCGAGCACGAT
>NZ_JBSKBQ010000145.1:0-423 GCF_053714375.1 Mesorhizobium sp. ArgA1 | reverse complement strand
CGTCACAAATGAATCATCTGTGTCGTAACTTGCGCCAATCCCGCACCTAACCAAAATCCGCTCACCGGACGCTCACAGAAGAAGGGTGCGAACCCCATTCACATGGTCTCGGCCTTCGCCGCCCGCCAGCGTCTGGTGCTCGGGCAGGTCAAGGTGACGGAGAAGTCCAATGAGATCGTCGCCATCCCCAAGCTTCTGGACATGCTGGCCATCGAGGGCGCCATCGTCACCATCGACGCCATGGGCTGCCAGCGCGAGATCGCCAGCAAGATCATCGACAAGAAGGCCGATTACGTGCTCGCCTTGAAGGGCAACCAGGGCACCCTTCGTGACGATGTCGAGCTCTTCGCCAACGAGCAGAAAGTCAAGAAGTTCAAGGATACCACGGTCAGCCAGGACAAGACGGTCGATGGCGATCACGGC
>NZ_JBSKBQ010000144.1:0-439 GCF_053714375.1 Mesorhizobium sp. ArgA1 | reverse complement strand
CGAACCCGAGCGCTTCAGCCGGCGCGAGGTGAATGCGGCTCTGAAACGCGAACTTTCAAGGTTCACAAGGGGCTGACCTCAACCGGTTGGCATGCTTCCCTCTCCAGCAGATAAGGAGGGATGTGGATGCGGTTTGCCATTCAACTCATGATCGACGGCGGCGACGCAGCAGGCGAAACGCAAGAGATTATCAGCTTCGACCGAACAGACCGTGCGCTGTTGATCGATGAGCTCGGCTTGACGCTGGAAGAAGCGAAGAAGGCCCTTGCTGCACTCCAGATGACACCGGTAATTTCTCCGGGGTCGAATACGGGTTATTAGGGCCGATCGGTCCATGACCATAGCTTTTGTTCAGGGAGGCAATGGTGGCGGTGGAGTGGACGATCACGATTGAGGGCAAGAACGAGTTCGGCGACGTTTGTCGTGAGCAAGTCCGGAT
>NZ_JBSKBQ010000143.1:0-440 GCF_053714375.1 Mesorhizobium sp. ArgA1 | reverse complement strand
GTCAATGAAAATAGTGTGGTGCTAAATTCTTTCACCGGAACGGCGGTAATTCTTGACTTTTTGGTGATTTTGGCGGTGATAATCGCGCATGTTCGTACGCGAGAAGACCGTCAACGGCTACACCTACCTCTATCTGGTCGAGAATGTCCGGGAGAATGGCCGCACCAAGCAACGGATCATCCGCAACCTCGGGCGCAAGGAGGCAGTCCTTGCCGCTGGCGACCTGGATCGTCTGTTGGCTTCTGTCGGACGTTTCACCGAAAGGGCCATGGTGCTGGATGCGATCGACAGCAACCCTGCTCAGGTGAATGCCCGCCGGATTGGCGGCCCCTTGCTGTTCGGGCGACTGTGGGAACGGCTCGCAATTCCTGACGTGCTCGAGGACCTGCTTGCCGATCGCCAGTTTGGTTTTGCCGTGGAGCGCGCCGTGTTTGTCGCCA
>NZ_JBSKBQ010000142.1:0-442 GCF_053714375.1 Mesorhizobium sp. ArgA1 | reverse complement strand
GGGATTACCTGGTAGACCCCTGGGGGTGCCTTGGCAGTGGATGGGAATGCGGATGCTTGCATCGCCTCGCCTAAGAACGCCCCGGCGCCCTCGCTCTGCGCGGTCGCGGGGAGCTCCCGCGAAGAGCTGGGCCGTCCAGCCTCCAGCGCTGCTGGCAAAGCCCGCTGCTCAGCTGCTTGCAGCCGCAGGTCTTGATTAGCCTCGACTAGCTTTTGGTAGTTCCGAAGATGCGACAAAGCGGTAGAGGGGATTTTTTTTCCAGTCCGTTGGAACGCTACCACATCGCTGCCCAGCCTTAACCGCTCCTGCATAGAACCGTTTAGTCGGCCAGCTATGCTCCCCTTGCCCTCGCTTCGAAGCCAATCACTCAGCGCACGAAGACGTGAAGCCCGCACTTGCGCAGATTTCCTCTGCTCCGCAGTCGGGGCTCCAAGATCTTTCA
>NZ_JBSKBQ010000141.1:0-444 GCF_053714375.1 Mesorhizobium sp. ArgA1 | reverse complement strand
CGTCGATGTCTGGGTACTGCGGGGGAGCCTTGCCGATCTTGCTGACGATCCTCGGGTAATTGGCATCGGGCTGCGCCTGCCCTGTTCCAATAACTTCAACGCGGAAGCGCCACTCGTCACCGTAGTCGTACAAGAAGGTCATTGCCGAGCCCACCTTCTGGAAGGCTGTGGTGACGCGCGTGCCGCTCACGCTGCGAGAGCCGCTCGCCTCGATGTCGGCGAAGAGTTCGAACCGCAGGGGCGAGTCGAACAGCTTTCCCGTCAGCTTTGAATAGAAGCCGTAGGCGTGGTCCAAGTCGAAGCCAAATGCCGCTACGATGGCTTCGGCCAGATCCGCTAGCGTGCTCGAACTCGACACCTCGATGTCCCGACAAAGCCGTGCCCGAAGAGAGGCTCGCAAGATCAAGGTCGCGGGCTCAGTCATAGCGGATTTCAGGCGCTGAC
>NZ_JBSKBQ010000140.1:0-446 GCF_053714375.1 Mesorhizobium sp. ArgA1 | reverse complement strand
TTGTCGATCGGCATCCTGCCGTCTTCTTTGTATCGCGTAGGTATTCCCACTGGTTCAGAGTGTAGGACACGGCGTCGCCGATCTTGCTATCGGGCAAGACCTTCGGCGCGATGTCGTCGAGCCATGTCTTGAGAGCATTGAGGATGGGAACGCTGTGTTGCTGGCGAAAGCGGCGAATGCAATCGGCTTGTGTTTCGCCCTTGTCCGGCCTTTCGTTCCGCGCTTGGCCTTCAACCCGGTAGAGCTGCTCGAAGAACTTAAGCGCCTGCTCCGGCGGACCGCCCCCTTTCTTTCTTGCCTTGAGGGCATCGACGAAGCGACGTCTGGAATGGGCCATGCATCCCACATGGGTGGCCCCTGCCAGCGTGCGCCATGCGGTATAGCCATCGCTCATCAGTATGCCGCGGTGCGGCGCGACAATCAACGTGGGAGCGGCCCCTGTCCAG
>NZ_JBSKBQ010000139.1:0-446 GCF_053714375.1 Mesorhizobium sp. ArgA1 | reverse complement strand
CGTTCCGGGACTACACCTTGCACGTTCTGTGGGGCTGAATTCTCAACACGCGCCCTTCCCAATCGCTCACCTGGACTGGAGACCGATTGGCCACGTGCCGGAGGTACGTCTGTTTGCGGATTTTCGGCAGCTTGGTGGGCTTGCCGTCGCTCGCCCTGAGAATGCGACAGCCCTGTCGGTTGATTTGCTGCACCGCTGTACGGTTTATGAGACTGTTGTGAGTTTTCACGCTGGGTTGACGTGGATCCATCGCCGATATGAGGTCTTCCTGCGGCGCCACGCCATTCCAGCGCCGTTTGCGCATGCGGCGGGATCGTGCCTGCGTGCATGCCTTCATGCGTTGGATCGGCGCGCCAGCGTTCGGCATCAGAACGCGACCGCCTTGCATCCTGAGTTGCTGAGCCACGGTAAGGCTCATTAGGCCAGTTCAGGTTTTCACGCCGAGG
>NZ_JBSKBQ010000138.1:0-470 GCF_053714375.1 Mesorhizobium sp. ArgA1 | reverse complement strand
CAGGGCAATCGGGTGAGTTAACACGTGACATATGGCGCCAGTGCTGAATCTGTGAGTCCCCAATTGATTCGATTGGGAGATACCTGCGATGGCCACATCCGACGAGGCGGTACTCGAGAGCGTTGTTTTTCTGGATCATTTTGCGGATCTGCCGGACCCGCGGCAACTCAGCAAAATCATCTATCCGCTGGACGAGATCCTGCTGCTGTCCTTGCTTGCGGTGCTGGCCGGGGCCGAGACCTTCACTGCAATCGCCCAGTTCGGGAAAGACAAAGTCGATCTTTTGCAGCGCTTCCGGCCCTTTGCGAATGGCGCGCCCGATCATGACCGCTTGGGCGAAGTGTTCGCCGCGCTGGATGCCGAACAGTTCCAGAAGTGCTTCGTCAGTTGGGTCACCGCCTTGACCGGGATACCCGCCGAGGTGATCGCCATCGATGGCAAGACCAGCCGGCGCTCCTATCAGAAGAAGG
>NZ_JBSKBQ010000137.1:0-491 GCF_053714375.1 Mesorhizobium sp. ArgA1 | reverse complement strand
ATGGCGATCGGCACGATCAGCTCGACATCGACCGTGATGTTGTCGCCCGGCATCACCATCTCGGTGCCTTCCGGCAGCGACACGATGCCCGTCACGTCGGTCGTGCGGAAGTAGAACTGCGGACGGTAGTTGGTGAAGAACGGCGTGTGACGGCCACCTTCGTCCTTGGTCAGGATGTAGGCTTCGGCCACGAACTTCTTGTGCGGCTTCACCGTGCCCGGCTTGGCCAGAACCTGGCCGCGCTCGACACCTTCACGATCAACGCCGCGCAGCAGCGCACCGATGTTGTCGCCAGCCTGGCCCTGATCGAGCAGCTTGCGGAACATTTCAACGCCCGTGCAGGTCGTCTTGGTCGTCGGACGGATGCCGATGATTTCCAGTTCCTCACCGACCTTGACCACGCCACGCTCGACACGGCCGGTCACGACCGTGCCACGACCCGAGATCGAGAACACGTCTTCGATCGGCATCAGGAACGGCTTGTCCAGCGG
>NZ_JBSKBQ010000136.1:0-491 GCF_053714375.1 Mesorhizobium sp. ArgA1 | reverse complement strand
ATGGCGATCGGCACGATCAGCTCGACATCGACCGTGATGTTGTCGCCCGGCATCACCATCTCGGTGCCTTCCGGCAGTGACACGATGCCCGTCACGTCGGTCGTGCGGAAGTAGAACTGCGGACGGTAGTTGGTGAAGAACGGCGTGTGACGGCCACCTTCGTCCTTGGTCAGGATGTAGGCTTCAGCCACGAACTTCTTGTGCGGCTTCACCGTGCCGGGCTTCGCCAGAACCTGGCCGCGCTCGACACCTTCACGATCAACGCCGCGCAGCAGCGCGCCGATGTTGTCGCCAGCCTGGCCCTGATCGAGCAGCTTGCGGAACATTTCAACGCCCGTGCAGGTCGTCTTGGTCGTCGGACGGATGCCGATGATCTCGAGTTCCTCGCCGACCTTGACCACGCCACGCTCGACGCGGCCGGTCACGACCGTGCCACGACCCGAGATCGAGAACACGTCTTCGATCGGCATCAGGAACGGCTTGTCCAGCGG
>NZ_JBSKBQ010000135.1:0-508 GCF_053714375.1 Mesorhizobium sp. ArgA1 | reverse complement strand
CAAAAGCGCCGCAGCGGCGACCAGAGCGCCGCCTCAGGCCGTCGAAAGCTCACCGCCGTGCATCAAGCGGGCTAGCTAGTTCACCGACACCCTGAAGGGCGCCACCGGCGCCCCAACGGCCTGCGCTCACGCCGTCCAGCATTTAGTCGCCTTCCGACTTCTATAGCGCTGCCGAGAGGACCATGTTCGACGTCGACCCGAGCCAGGTGGAAAGCATCGATGCCAATGAACCGGTTTTATTGCTGCGGCGACTTCTGTGTGGCCGACAACATGGCGCAGAAAGAAACCGCCAAGGTCGAGGCCGAAGTGGCGATTGCCAGGGCAATGATCCGAGCAGGAAGATAATCGAACGCGGTCCGCTGCTTTGGGCGAGCCCTGCGCCAACCCGTCAACCTAGCTGTCTGATCCCAGGCTTTGATGGGGCATCCTTACACTACTTTGGCAGTTTAGGTTTGATGGCGTCTGCGAGCAGCTTCTCACAGTGAGGACATCTGCGGGGTGGCGGCCG
>NZ_JBSKBQ010000134.1:0-509 GCF_053714375.1 Mesorhizobium sp. ArgA1 | reverse complement strand
TGACAAGCTGGAGAAGTCGTATGCGGCCTTGAGAGAGACCCACGACAGGCTGGCGTTCGTGACCAGCCACGACCCGATGACGGGGCTTCTTAGCCGCGGCGGATTCATGGCAAGAATGGACAGGAACCGCGATGAGGGTGAATACGACACGCTTCTCCTTATCGACCCGGATCACTTCTCCTTGTTCAATGATCAGCACGGACATTCCAAAGGCGACGAGGCCTTGGTTCGAATCGCAAAAGCGCTTGTCTATCTAACGCGCCCTGGCGATTCAGTCGGGCGCCTTGGTGGCGAAGAGTTCGGGGTCCTGCTGCGAGGGGTGCACAAAGAGCAGGCAATGACCATGGCGGAGAACATCCGGCGTCTTGTTGAAGGGATTCCCTGGATCAAAGGGCAACAGGACGATGTAAAAGTGACTGTCAGCATCGGCGGTGCGGAAATCCCTCCCGATGCAGATACTCAGGATATTCTTCGCACTGCAGGACGATGCCTTTCTGAAGCGAAACAGC
>NZ_JBSKBQ010000133.1:0-512 GCF_053714375.1 Mesorhizobium sp. ArgA1 | reverse complement strand
TCCTCCACCGGTTCCGCTTCGGCGACATCGATGCGCTGCTTCGTCGAGATGAAGAATATTTCGACGAGGAGCTCGAGGACGATGATCCACTGCGCGCCTTCGAACCCGAGCGCTTTCAGCCCGGCGCGAGGTGAATGCGGCTCTGAAACGCGAACTTTCAAGGTTCACAAGGGGCTGACCTCAACCGTTTGGCATGCTTCCCTCTCCAGCAGATAAGGAGGGATGTGGATGCGGTTTGCCATTCAACTCATGATCGACGGCGACGACGCAGCAGGCGAAACGCAAGAGATTATCAGCTTCGACCGAACAAACGGTGCGCTGTTGATCGATGAGCTCGGCTTGACGCTGGAAGAAGCGAAGAAGGCCCTTGCTGCACTCCAGATCGCGATCACCGATGCTCAGGTGACGGATCATTCCCGACGCCAGCGACCTTGCCCGTGTTGCCTTCGGCCCCGGCAACTCAAGGACAAGCGCACAATCACCGTGCGCACGTGCTTTGGCAAGCTCGCGCT
>NZ_JBSKBQ010000132.1:0-517 GCF_053714375.1 Mesorhizobium sp. ArgA1 | reverse complement strand
GCAGAAGCAACTGCTTCATCCTGATGGTGAGTAGACCCGCCCTGGGTGAATGGCGGCGCGGCGTCGCGCGGCCATTGGCAGAGTGCCCTGGCACCATCACCCCTGCCCCGGCAGTTCGATCTCAGTTGCTATTCCAATTCGGTGGAGTCTGTCCGTAAGCGCTCATCCCATGCGCGTTGACGCGGCCCGTTTGACGGGGTCGCTGTCAGACGGCTGCATTGGATCACGCGGCGGCGGTTTTGGCGAAGTTGAAGGGCAGCAGGTCGGTGATGTCGGCGTCTGTGGCGCGCTGCGGCAATTCGCGGGGACGTGGCGCAAGTACGCCAAGGGCTCGACGTCACAGGTGCGGCAGGTCAGCATCAGGCTGTATATGACGGCGCTGGCCCTGGCTCCATTCACGGTATCGCTGAACAGCCAGGATTTTCTGCCGGTGGCAAAGTTTCTGATATCGCGTTCGAGGAGGTTGTTGTCGATCGGCATCCTGCCGTCTTCTTTGTATCGCGTAGGTATTCCCACT
>NZ_JBSKBQ010000131.1:0-518 GCF_053714375.1 Mesorhizobium sp. ArgA1 | reverse complement strand
TACTCCTACACGCTCATCGACAACACGCTGACCGATCCGTCGAGCACCAGCTTCGCGGTGGTGGTGACCGACGCCGACGGCGATCCGGCGCCAGCCGGCAATCTGGTCATCAACATCGTCGACGACGTGCCAACAGCGGTCGCCGATACCGATGCGGTGGCGGCGGGCTCGTTCGGGCCGGTCGGCGGCAATGTAATCGATGGCAGCGGGTCCGACGGCAATGCGGCGGGCGCCGACACCAAGGGCGCCGACGGCGCGACAGTGGTTGGCGTTCAGGCTGGCAACACCAATGCCGCTGTCGACAATGCAGCCACCCTCGGCGTCGAAATCCAGGGCACCTACGGCAAGCTGACGCTGGCCGCCGACGGCACCTACAGCTACGTTCGCGATGCCGGCTCGCCCGGCGGCGTCAACGACGTCTTCACCTACACGATCAAGGATGGCGACGGCGACACCTCGCACACCACGCTGACGATTTCGATCGGCGATGGAACGCCGACCGTATTGATCCCGGTAGC
>NZ_JBSKBQ010000130.1:0-532 GCF_053714375.1 Mesorhizobium sp. ArgA1 | reverse complement strand
GGGTGAGTAGGCCGGAGGAATTTCACCTGCCGGCCTCTCGCAGAACGGTGCGTGAACCTCTCGATTCACACCGCTCCCATCAGGCAAACGTATTTGTTCCGAACGCCTTCCAGTGCACGAACAGTCCTGGATTTTCCCGCGCCAGCTTTCTCAAGAAGAGACTGGCGCGCGTCTTGTGGGACTGAAAGCGCTTGAACTTTCGCCTGATCCAAGCCCTGAGTTTCCGGTTGACGTAATCAGCCAGAGTAGACAGGGCCGAACGACTGTACCGGCCGTAGTAGGCAATCCATCCCCGAAGGAGTGGATTGAGCTGTTTGGCTAGCTCAGCCAGCGTCCCCGGCGTCTGCCGCGGGATGTTCAAGCTTTTGATCGTTGCCCGCATCGACTTCAGTGACGTGGGGCTGGCCGCAGGCGTGTAGCCACAGAAGAACTCATCTCGCTGTGTGTTCGCCACGCGTCGCGGCCGGAACTGATACCCGAGGAAGTCGAACACGACATTCGGGTATGTCCCCCTGCGCCTTTGGTCTTTGCA
>NZ_JBSKBQ010000129.1:0-536 GCF_053714375.1 Mesorhizobium sp. ArgA1 | reverse complement strand
CGGCCGGTCACGACCGTGCCACGACCCGAGATCGAGAACACGTCTTCGATCGGCATCAGGAACGGCTTGTCCAGCGGACGAACAGGCGTCGGGATGTAGGCGTCGACCTGAGCCATCAGCTCGCGGATCGCGTCTTCACCGATGGTCTTGTTCGAATCTTCCAGAGCAGCCAGCGCCGAGCCCTTGACGATCGGAATGTCGTCGCCGGGGAACTCGTTCTTCGACAGAAGCTCACGAACCTCGAGCTCGACCAGTTCCAGCAGCTCGGCGTCGTCGACCTGGTCGACCTTGTTCAGGAACACCACGATCGACGGCACGCCGACCTGACGGGCAAGCAGGATGTGCTCGCGGGTCTGCGGCATCGGGCCGTCGGCGGCCGACACCACCAGGATCGCGCCGTCCATCTGCGCGGCACCGGTGATCATGTTCTTCACATAGTCGGCGTGGCCGGGGCAGTCGACGTGGGCGTAGTGGCGGTTGGCCGTCTCGTATTCGACGTGAGCCGTCGAGATCGTGATGCCGCGGGCCTTCTCTTC
>NZ_JBSKBQ010000128.1:0-557 GCF_053714375.1 Mesorhizobium sp. ArgA1 | reverse complement strand
CTGAGCAGCGCCACCGGCGTGCACGGCACGCTGACCTTCAATGCCAACGGCACCTACAGCTACACGCTGACCTCGCCTGTCGACGGCGTCGATGCCAACAACGGCACCAACACCGTCAACAACGTCGAGACCTTCACCTACCAGGCCACCGACGCCAACGGCAACACCATCACCAACACCATCACCATCGACGTCACCGACGACGTGCCGACGGCGAACCCGAACAGCAACAATGCTGCCGAGGGCGCCATCGTGACGGGCAACGTGCTGACCAACGACGTCGCCGGCGCCGACGGCTTTGCCGCTGGCGGCGGGGTTGTCGGCGTGGCCGCCGGCAGCAACACCGCAGTGCCGGTGAGCGGCGGACTTGGCGGAGCTGGCATTGCCGGCACCTACGGCACGCTGACGCTGAACGCCAACGGCACCTACAGCTATGACGGCCTGCCCAACGTGGTTCCGGTCGGCGGCGCGACGGACACCTTCGTCTACACCATCATGGATGGCGACGGCGACCTGTCGACGACCACGCTCACCATCAACCTGTCGGACAGCGGCCT
>NZ_JBSKBQ010000127.1:0-561 GCF_053714375.1 Mesorhizobium sp. ArgA1 | reverse complement strand
ACGGTCACTAAAAATCAATGACTTACTTGGCTATGTTCTTTTTGTGTTCTCGTCCAGGTGTTCAAGTCGGGTCAAGGTTGACAAGGGGCTGACCTCAACCGGTTGGCATGCTTTCCTCTCCAGCAGATAAGGAGGGATGTGGATGCGGTTTGCCATTCAACTCATGATCGACGGCGGCGACGCAGCAGGCGAAACGCAAGAGATTATCAGCTTCGACCGAACAGACGGTGCGCTGTTGATTGATGAGCTCGGCTTGACGCTGGAAGAAGCGAAGAAGGCCCTTGCTGCACTCCAGATCGCGATCACCGATGCTCAGGTGACGGATCATTCCCGACCCCAGCGGCCTTGTCCGTGTTGCCTTCGGCCCCGGCAACTCAAGGACAAGCGCACAATCACCGTGCGCACGTGCTTTGGCAAGCTCGCGCTGCCGAGCCCACGATATCGATGCTGCCGATGTCACGAGGTACCCGGCGTTGTCGCGCCCGTCGTGGCCGCTCTACCTGAACGCGTCACGCCTGATCTGCTTGCGCTCGAGGCGCGTTGGGCCTCGCTTGCGGCCTA
>NZ_JBSKBQ010000126.1:0-562 GCF_053714375.1 Mesorhizobium sp. ArgA1 | reverse complement strand
GCGCTCGAGAACGAGCGGAACCATCGGTGCCGTGTCATTGAGCACGACGTTGTGGATCACGCTGCTCGAGCGTTCGCGGGCCCCCAGAATGTATTCCATGCCCAGCTTTTCGAGCGCGGCGATGGTATCGGCGCTGATCATGCCGCGATCGGCGACAACGCAGGCGCGTGTGACGCCGAAGCGCGTTCGCAGCCGATCGACCACCGGCAACAGGACGGTCACGTCAGCGGTGTTGCCGGGCACCATCTCGGTGCAGATCGGCCGGCCCTCGGCATCAACGACCAGCGCCAGGATCATTTGCGCCAGATCGGGGCGGAAGTCCTTGGAATGCCCGCGCTTGCCCAGCGTCTCGCCGCCCGCGCCCTGGAAGGACAATGAGGTTGTGTCCATGAACACAAGGCTGAGGTCGGTGAACAGGTCCTGCCGGCGCGCGAAGAGCTTTTCCTCGATCACGTCTTTCACGCAGCGCGCCACCAGCGCGCCTTGCGCCTTTTCGCCGAGTTCCTCGCCCAGCCACGCCATTGCCCGGTAAAAGTGATGGAGCGCCAGACCCTCGGCGCCC
>NZ_JBSKBQ010000125.1:0-564 GCF_053714375.1 Mesorhizobium sp. ArgA1 | reverse complement strand
GTGAGCGTCCGGCGAATGCATTTTTTGCGTCTACGAGGCGCGGTTTAGGACTTGCGGCTTAGCTCATCTGCCATGACGCGCTCGATCATCTCGGGATCGCATTGTTCATCGACGAGGAACTGGCGGATTCCACCATCCCACGTCCGTATGTCGGCCAGGAGATCTCGAAGGTCGTCGATTCCGCTTTCGGTCAGGCCTTTTGTGCCATCTTCACTGCCATCGCGGACATACACCAATTCGCCCTCGCCGATATTGTCCGAGTTGGCGGTGACTTCCTCGAGTAGTTCAAGGTTCTCGCCGATCATGACGGCGACTTCTTTGAGCGTATAGATGAACCTCGAGCGTGCCATCACGCAGCCTCGTATCGGTTTTTCGCCGTCACCCACTGCCACGGCAGCAAATCCTGGAGCCGATCCTTGGGATGGCTCTGGATCCGAGTCAGGACGTCTGTGAGATAGACCTCCGGATTGTGGCCATGGAGTTTGGCAGTCTCGATGATGGTCAGGATGTTGGCGATGCGCTCACCGCCCTTGTCTGACCCGGCGAAGAGCCAATTTTTTCTTC
>NZ_JBSKBQ010000124.1:0-578 GCF_053714375.1 Mesorhizobium sp. ArgA1 | reverse complement strand
AGTCCACAGGTCATCGACTGGTGCCGCGCCAACGATGTCGACTTCATCCTCGGCGTGGCGCCCACCACAACCTTGCGCAAGCATGTCATGGAGCTGGAAGCCAGCACGACGGCGCGCTTCGAAGCGTCGGCGAAGACGGGCAACGTCCGCAGGTTCAAGGAGTTCCTGGACGGCGCCGGCAGCTGGAGCCGCGTCGAGCGCATCATCGCCCGCGTCGAGGTCGGCGCCCAGGGTACTGACACCCGCTTCATCGTCACCAACCTTGCCGGTGGCAAGGCCAAGGCGCTCTACGAGGATGTCTACTGCCGGCGCGGCGGGGCTGAGAACCACATCAAGTCCTGGAAGACGCATCTCGCTGCCGACCGCACATCCTGCACAAGAGCGACGGCTAACCAGTTCCGGCTGTTCCTGCATGCCGGCGCCTACTGGCTTATGTGGGGCCTGCGCGCCGCGATGCCGAAACGATCGAGCTTTGCCGTCGCCCAATTCGACACGTTGCGATTGCGCCTCATCAAGATCGCCGCGCGCGTAGTCGAGATGAAGACCCAAATTCGCCTGCACCTGCCGACATCCTGCCC
>NZ_JBSKBQ010000123.1:0-600 GCF_053714375.1 Mesorhizobium sp. ArgA1 | reverse complement strand
GCATCATCACGCAAATCGGACGGTGTGGGCGCATTCAGGTCGACAAAGGACTGAAGGCCGCCGAAGGTGCCTGAGCGAGCCCCGGCAGAGTGCGCCGGTGCAAAGTGCGCATCGTCGCGCAAGTCGGCACGCTCCGGGATTTCATGGTAGACCCCTGGGGGCGCCTTGGCAGTTGATGGGAATGCGGATGCTTGCATCGCCTCGCCTAAGAAAGCCCCGGCGCGCTCGCTCTGCGCGGTCGCGGGGAGCTCCCGCGAAGAGCTGGGCCGTCCAGCGTCCAGCACTGCTGGCAAAGCCCGCTGCTCAGCTGCTTGCAGCCGCAGGTCTTGATTAGCCTCGACTAGTTTTAAGTAGTTCCGAAGATGCGACAAATCGGCAGAGGGGATTCTTTTTCCAGTCCGTTGGAACGCTACCACATCCAGCTTTAACTGCTCCGGCCTAGAACCGTTTAGTCGGCCAGCTATGCTCCCCTTGCCCTCACTTCGAAGCCAATCACTCAGCCCACGAAGACGTGTAGCCCGCGTTTGCGCAGATACCCTCTGCTCCGCAGTCGGGGCTCCAAGATCTTTCAACGTTTGGCCGAGCGCGCCATCGATCAAG
>NZ_JBSKBQ010000122.1:0-650 GCF_053714375.1 Mesorhizobium sp. ArgA1 | reverse complement strand
GTAGTGGTAACACGCGCCGGCGCGCGCCTAACATGCTGACTTAATAACTTATTCTTACAGGTGGTGTTTAAGTCGGGTCAGACTTCACGGGGCGCGGTGTCCGGATTCTAAACCCGTTCAAGTCGCCGCCGAAGATTGGGGACATCTAGCCCGAAAAATTCGCGGCGGGTTGGCGGATGTGGTGCAAGCCGTTGAAATGAACTAGGATTTGGTTGCTTACGCCAACCCTAGTCATTTCCGGAGACCACACCCGCCATGAACGATCCTAGGCTACCGCTGAGCGGTTTGTCATCTGTCGGAGGCAAGTCCGTCATCGCCCGTTTCGACGGTGGCATGCTGTCGTCCAACAGTGGCGTTCTGGCTCTGGCCGAGGTGGAGAAGCGGCTGCGGGTGGCGGAGCGTCTGGCGCGCTGCATCGATGATCCGCGCTGCCCGGACCAGGTCGTCCACAGCCTGGCCGATATGATCGGCTTCCGCATGAAGATGATTGCCGCCGGTTATAAGGATGGCAATGATGCCAACCGGCTGCGCTCCGATCCGATCTTCAAGATGGCCCAGGATGCACCCCCCTCCGGTCGGGATCTGGCGTCGCAATCGACGATGTGTCGGCTGGAGAACCTGCCCGATGTGCGCTCGCTGCTCGCCATGGG
>NZ_JBSKBQ010000121.1:0-669 GCF_053714375.1 Mesorhizobium sp. ArgA1 | reverse complement strand
AAAGACCATAACCATGGCAAACGCCTTCTGCGTCGTTACTCTTTCCTTCAAGATGACGATGTCGAGCGCGATTGCGCCAAGCCCCCCGGCAAAAACGAGGATGGCGACAAGCGGGATCGGCGCATAATCGAAAGCGTGGGTTTCAAAATGATAAAGCGTAAAGATGCCAAGTGCGGAGCAAACCGCAATTTTCCACGACCCCGCGAAAGCGGCAGTTAATCGGGCCAAACCCCCAGCTTTCCAGAGAACGACGATCGAAATCAGCGAAAGCGCGATGCCGCAACGCCAGAATGCGACAGCCGTGTGACCGATACCTTCATTGAAGGCGGAGCGGGACAGTACACCGACGGTTCCATTTGACAGGGCCGCAAAAAGGGCGAAAGCAGCGCCGCGGATTGGCGAAGGATACTTACTTTTCATGGCTGTAACGTTGTTCCTTTCACATGAAAATGGCACGCCTCACCGAAGGCACGGAAGATTTCACCGCTGAGCGGATCCTCGTCGTGAAACCATTCAGGATGCCATTGCACAGCTGCTGCAAATGTCGTTGCCTCCTTTACCGATACGGCTTCGATGACGCCGTCCACGCATCGCGCATCAACAGCAAGACCATCCGCCAATCGCGCAATGCCCTGCTGGTGCAGTGTGTTGACGGAAATAGAATTTGTC
>NZ_JBSKBQ010000120.1:0-707 GCF_053714375.1 Mesorhizobium sp. ArgA1 | reverse complement strand
TAAGGATGAACGTCTGGGTCGAGTTTGTCGGGGTCGATGGCCTTCGGCAACGTCGGCAAATCGCAGTCGTCGAACGGATTGTAGATGGAGCGGGTCTCGACGACCTCGGCCTCTCCTTGGGGGAAGGCAAAGCGATACAGCGCCGTCTGCAGGAGGAGCTGACACAGTTTCAGACGGATCAAGCCGGCCAGCAGGATCGGAAATGTCACGACTGCAACCGCCTTCGCGGGGTTCATGATTATAGATCTCGTACGGTCCAATCGCTCTTCGGCCCTTGTCGTGTGCGCGTGCCTCGGTTGCGCATCTGCGCGTGCGGAAAGAAGGCAAGATCGGGCATCGGAAGCATTGAGACACTGTTGAATGGCAGAGCAACGCCGGAATTGGAGAGAATTCAGGCCGAACTCGGCTCCCGGCTGTCGTTTCGAGAAGCCGCCCGTGTGCTTGATCTCTTTGTGTCGGCCGCGCGACCACATAATCACCGGACCGTCAGCAACCGGCTCGCCAAGGTCGCCGATCAGATCGAAGAGTGGGACGCCGCAAGCCCCTATCGCATCAGCCGAGCCAGCGAATCCGCCGTTTCCGTTTTCATTGATGGCGCTTACATTCGCGCAGTTCCCGGATATCAAAGCCGGCATTTCGAGATCGCGATGGGACGCGTTGTTTCACAGGGTCGGCCACCGCGTCAGTTCGCGGCTGCGCCGAATGTG
>NZ_JBSKBQ010000119.1:0-722 GCF_053714375.1 Mesorhizobium sp. ArgA1 | reverse complement strand
AACAGGAGCTTCATCCGGTCGCGACGGCGATTGCAGAACGCAAAAACCGCCGCAGCAAACGGATCGAGCGCCATCGTTTCCTGAACCAGAACCGCAAGGCTGTTGATGCCAGCCCGGAAGTCGATCGGCTCACGGTGCAGGTAGACTTTCAGGTCAGCGCCCAGTCTGAACATGGCCCAGCGCTCCGATCATCGCCGTCAATGCATCCACTTCATCGCATTCCAGCGTCAGCTTCACGCCGTTCGGCAGCGACGCGCTCACCTTGGCTGGAGAGCAAAGCCGGCCTGTCCCTTCAGATTCCGGCAGCCTCACTCCGGGATTATTGGGCCGCAAGTCCAGCGCAAACCCGCTGTTCTGTCTCGACACAGCCCGATCCGTGGCACTTTCAATCTGAACTGGAATAAACACTGGTGTCGAAGGCGGCGGGAGCGCCGCCGTGTCCTTCTGCGCCAGCCGGTGCTGGCGTATCCACTTCCAAAGAAGGTTCGCATTGACCCCGTGTTCGAGCGCAAGTCTCGATACCGAAACGCCAGGCTCAAGGCAGGCCGCGACAAGACGGTCCTTCGACGCGGGATCGTATCGGCGTCGCCCGTTACGACCGACAAGCCTCACCCGCAGTTTCTGCCCACCTTCTTCCATAAACTTGGTGTCCACCTATTTTGGTGGACACCTCATGCATCAGGCCACGCAACAGCAAAAGGTGCAGGGAAATTCGCGCTTAC
>NZ_JBSKBQ010000118.1:0-728 GCF_053714375.1 Mesorhizobium sp. ArgA1 | reverse complement strand
GACTCCCAGAACCGCCTTACAACGGCTCTGGCTGATCTCCAGCGGTTCTTGCCTCAACAAGCCAAACGGCTTCAACCTCCTGCCATTGGGCGCCCCCGTCAGGCGGCTCCTCATCCCGAAGACGCCCCCTTGATCGAGGGCGCGCTCGGCCAAACGTTGAAAGATCTTGGAGCCCCGACTGCGGAGCAGAGGGTATCTGCGCAAACGCGGGCTACACGTCTTCGTGCGCTGAGTGATTGGCTTCGAAGCGAGGGCAAGGGGAGCATAGCTGGCCGACTAAACGGTTCTCTGCAGGAGCAGTTAAGGCTGGATGTGGTAGCGTTCCAACGGACTGGAAAAAGAATCCCCTCTGCCGATTTGTCGCATCTTCGGAACTACTTAAAACTAGTCGAGGCTAATCGAGACCTGCGGCTGCAAGCACGTGAGCAGCGGGCTTTGCCAGCAGTGCTGGACGCTGGACGGCCCAGCTCTTCGCAGGAGCTACCCGCGACCGCTCAGAGCGAGGGCGCCGGGGCTTTCTTAGGCGAGGCGATGCAAGCATCCGCATTCCCATCCACTGCCAAGGCACCCCCAGGGGTCTACCAGGTAATCCCGCCGCATGCCGACTTGCGCGACGACGCTCACTTTGCGCCAGCGCACTCTGCCGGGGCTCGCTCAGGCACCTTCGGCGGCCTTCAGTCCTTTGTCGACCTGAATGCGCCCACACCGTCCGATTTGCGCGATGACGC
>NZ_JBSKBQ010000117.1:0-738 GCF_053714375.1 Mesorhizobium sp. ArgA1 | reverse complement strand
AATTCCTGACGTGCTCGAGGACCTGCTTGCCGATCGCCAGTTTGGTTTTGCCGTGGAGCGCGCCGTGTTTGTCGCCACGCTGCACCGCCTGTTCGTCTCGGGTTCAGATCGTTCCTGTGTTGACTGGATGGCCTCCTATGCTCTCGAGGGAGCAGGCGATCTGGAATTGCATCACTTCTATCGGGCCATGGCGTGGCTGGGCGAGGAGATCGAAGAGAAGGCTGAAGCTGCGCTTGCGCCGCGCTGCGTGAAGGATGTGATCGAGGAGAAGCTGTTCGATCGCCGGCGGGACCTGTTCACCGATCTGAGCCTGGTATTCATGGATACCACCTCGCTGTCGTTTTACGGCGAAGGCGGCGAGGGCCTTGGCAAGCGCGGGCATTCCAAGGATTACCGGCCGGATCTGGCACAAATGATCCTTGCCCTCGTCGTTGATGCCCAGGGACGGCCAATCTGCACAGAGATGGTGCCGGGTAACACAGCCGACAGCCGTGTCCTTCTGCCGATCGTTGATCGTCTGCGTGAGCGCTTCGGGATTACCCGGGCTTGCGTGGTTGCTGATCGCGGCATGATCAGCGCCGCCACCATTGCCGCGCTTGAGGAACGGGGCATGGAATACATCCTGGGTGCCCGTGAGCGTTCCAGCAGCACCATCCGCGACATCGTGCTCGAAGATCATGCGCCGATGGTGCCGATGGTGCTCGAGCGGCAGAAGGGCGAGACCCAGTTGTGGGTAAA
>NZ_JBSKBQ010000116.1:0-751 GCF_053714375.1 Mesorhizobium sp. ArgA1 | reverse complement strand
ACTCAGCGCACGAAGACGTGAAGCCCGCACTTGCGCAGATTTCCTCTGCTCCGCAGTCGGGGCTCCAAGATCTTTCAACGTTTGGCCGAGCGCGCCCTCGATCAAGAGGGCGTCTTCGGGATGAGGAGCCGCCTGACGGGGGCGCCCAATGCCACGGGGTTGAAGCCCTTCGACTTCTTCAGGCCCAGGCAAGAACCGCTGGAGATCAGCCAGAGTCGTTTTAAGGCGGTTCTGGGAGTCCCTCCCCAGCGCCCGATACTCCGAAATTTCCTTGTCCAGTGAACCGCCTTGCAACTGAGAAGCCAAAGACCCCTTGTTGTTGTCCTGGAGCCACAGCGCAAACTGCCTAAATCCGGAAAGGGTAGTGCGGACGGTCCCTTTGGTGGCGATGTTGCGCTGCTCGGCGTCGAGCCGGAACCTTGCCAAAAGATCCACGTCTTCGGCAGGGAGCTTCCCAGGTAGGCTCCCTGGCGCAACGTTGTTAAGGTGCGCAACAACAGCAGAGCGGCCACCAGCCTTCAGATAGTCCTGCACATCAGCTACAAAAGAAGCATGCCTAGGTGAATCGGGGTTAAACCGGTCGAAAATGGGCTGCCGATTTTCCTGGCGCAGCCAGTGGCTAAGATGGTGCAGATCAGCTCCCAATTTCTTGACTGTCCACTCGTTCGTCTTCGCTTCGCGGGCCACTTTCTTGAAGGTGGAAACAAGTTCCTTGTCCTCGGGAAAGGGCTCGGAACGGTCACGTTTTGCG
>NZ_JBSKBQ010000115.1:0-758 GCF_053714375.1 Mesorhizobium sp. ArgA1 | reverse complement strand
TTGGAGATCGACACCTTCTTGGCGCGGCCGAGCATGTTGAGGCCGACGTTCTCGAGCTTGATGCCGAGGTCTTCCGAAATGACCTGGCCACCGGTGAGGATGGCGATGTCTTCCAGCATGGCCTTGCGGCGATCACCGAAGCCCGGCGCCTTGACGGCGGCGATCTTCAGGCCACCGCGCAGCTTGTTGACGACCAGCGTGGCCAGAGCCTCGCCTTCGACGTCTTCCGAGATGATGAGCAGCGGCTTGGAGGTCTGCACGACGGCTTCGAGAACCGGCAGCATGGCCTGGAGGTTGGACAGCTTCTTCTCGTGCAGGAGGATGTAGACGTCCTCGAGCTCGGCAACCATCTTGTCGGCGTTGGTGACGAAGTAGGGCGAGAGATAGCCCCGGTCGAACTGCATGCCTTCGACGACTTCCAGCTCGGTCTCGGCGGTCTTGGCCTCTTCAACCGTGATGACGCCTTCGTTGCCGACCTTCTGCATCGCTTCGGCGATCATGGCGCCGACCGACTCGTCGCCATTGGCCGAGATCGTGCCGACCTGGGCAACTTCCTCGGAGGTCTTGATCTTCTTGGCAGCCTTGCCGAGCGCCGCGACGACTTCGGTCACAGCCAGATCGATACCGCGCTTCAGGTCCATCGGGTTCATGCCGGCGGCAACGGCCTTGTGGCCTTCCTGAACGATCGACTGCGCCAGAACGGTCGCGGTCGTGGTGCCGTCGCCGGCGATGTCGTTGGTCTTCGAAGCAACTTCGCG
>NZ_JBSKBQ010000114.1:0-758 GCF_053714375.1 Mesorhizobium sp. ArgA1 | reverse complement strand
CGCGAAGTTGCTTCGAAGACCAACGACATCGCCGGCGACGGCACCACGACCGCGACCGTTCTGGCGCAGTCGATCGTCGAGGAAGGCCACAAGGCCGTTGCCGCCGGCATGAACCCGATGGACCTGAAGCGCGGTATCGACCTTGCGGTTATCGACGTCGTCGCGACGCTGATCAAAAACGCCAAGAAGATCAAGACCTCGGAAGAGGTTGCCCAGGTCGGCACCATCGCCGGCAATGGCGACGCCTCGGTCGGCGCCATGATCGCCGAAGCGATGCAGAAGGTCGGCAACGAAGGCGTCATCACGGTCGAGGAAGCCAAGACCGCCGAGACCGAACTCGAAGTCGTCGAAGGCATGCAGTTCGACCGCGGCTATCTCTCGCCCTACTTCGTGACCAACGCCGACAAGATGGTTGCAGAGCTCGAGGACGTCTACATCCTCCTGCACGAGAAGAAGCTGTCCAACCTGCAGGCCATGCTGCCGGTCCTCGAAGCCGTCGTGCAGACCTCGAAGCCGCTGCTCATCATCTCCGAAGACGTCGAAGGCGAGGCCCTGGCCACGCTGGTCGTCAACAAGCTGCGTGGTGGCCTGAAGATCGCCGCCGTCAAGGCGCCGGGCTTCGGTGATCGCCGCAAGGCCATGCTGGAAGACATCGCCATCCTCACCGGTGGCCAGGTCATCTCGGAAGACCTCGGCATCAAGCTCGAGAACGTCGGCCTCAACATGCTCGGCCGCGCCAAGAAGGTGTCGATCTCCAA
>NZ_JBSKBQ010000113.1:0-760 GCF_053714375.1 Mesorhizobium sp. ArgA1 | reverse complement strand
GGCTGGATCTTCATGGCGATATGGAACCAGTCGATGATGTGGGTCGTCGGCTTCGGCATGGCGCGGGGCAGCCGCTTGAGGATTTCGGCGCCATCCGAAATCACCGTCACATCGCCGAAGCCGCGATATCCAACTTCCTCAAGGGCGTGAAGGGTACGATCGTGGATTGCATGCTGGTCGGTGCTGCCGGTGACGAAATAGCGCCCGCCGGGTTCGCCCTGTCCGCCGCGGCCGCATCTGGCCACGACGAGCTCGAAGTTACGCGCTGAATTGGGCTCGGTGCTGCGAACATGAGCCGTGTCGATGCTGACGACAAACTCCTTGCGGCGATCGCCAGGAAGCTGCATCTCAAGCTGACGCCGGTCATCCGCTTGAGCCCTCGATCGCCTATTTCTTGCACCATCTGATCATCCAGCCGCTCGCCGATCCTGATGGTGCGCTTGCGCACGGTCGCGTGCGTCTCGGTCGGTTCGATGGGCAGAAACTGGGCGAGGATGCTGGCCGCCTGCCGGTAAAAGGCGCCAACCAAGCCCGGATGGCACCCCGGGCACAGCATCCAGCGCGGATTGCGAACCGCAACGGCGCCGAAGACAGTTCGGATCCGGCGCGTTGTGTAGTCCTTAACCGGCCGGAATGTGTGGCAGTCTGGGCAAACCCGACGGAAAAGCGCGTATGTCTCGGCTTCGTGCTTCACGACCGCGCTCTGCAGCGTCGCCATGACCTTCTTGCCGTCTTCGATCGAAAAGCCGATCTCACCGTC
>NZ_JBSKBQ010000112.1:0-804 GCF_053714375.1 Mesorhizobium sp. ArgA1 | reverse complement strand
GCGAACGCTCGAGCAGCGTGATCCACAACGTCGTGCTCAATGACACGGCACCGATGGTTCCGCTCGTTCTCGAGCGCCAGCGCGGTGAAACTCAGTTGTGGGTCAAGGAGGTCAAGGTCGGTAAAGACCGCTACATCGTCAGCCGCAATGACGCCGAGGCCGAGAAGGACAAGGCCGACCGCCAGGCGATCATCGCCGGCCTCGAGGCCCAGCTCAAGAAGGGCGACAAGGCACTGGTCGGCAACTCGGCCTACCGGCGTTACCTCAAGGCCAGCGGCAAGAACTTCAAGATCGATGTCGGCAAGCTTGCCGAGGAAGCCCGCTACGACGGCATCACCGTGGTGCGGACCAACGCGAAGGTGACCCCGCTCCAGGCCGTGCTGCGGTATCGCGATTTGCTCGAGGTCGAGAGCCTGTTCCGCGCCGCCAAGGCAACCTTCAATACCCGGCCGATCTTCCACCAATCCGATGCCGCCATCCGCGGGCATGTGTTCTGCTCGTTCCTGGCGCTCGTGCTCAGCAAGGAACTGCGCCGCCTCTGCCGCGCCAAAGGCCTGACGCCCGAATGGCAGCCGCTCCTACGCGATCTCGACCGCCTCCAGGAAGCCACCATCGAAAAGGATGGTCGCATCCTCACAACCAGAACTCACGTCACGGGCCAAGTGGGCAACGTCTTCAAGGCAGCTGGCATCGCTCTGCCACACAACCTCGACGAACAACTCGCCTGAGATCACCCCCAAAATGTAGTGGTAACACGCGCCGGCGCGCGCCTAACATGCTGACTTAATAACTTATTCTTACAGG
>NZ_JBSKBQ010000111.1:0-827 GCF_053714375.1 Mesorhizobium sp. ArgA1 | reverse complement strand
TTTATCGAGCGCCTACAACTCGTCTACCACGTTGCAAACATCGGCGATGCTAGGACACTCGCCACGCATCCGGCCTCCACGACGCATGCGTCGGTGCCGCAAGCGGCGCGCCTGGCTTCCGGCGTGCGCGACGGAACGATTCGGATTTCCGTCGGGCTTGAACATGTCGACGATATCCTTGCTGATATCGGGCAAGCCCTTGAGGGGGCCTGACATTGTGGCCGCTTTGGCAGAAGACAGCCGGGCGATCGTTGGTGTCGTTTGCGATCGCCAGACGGTTGACGGCGTTGCTTATGATGTGGCGCGCGCCCGTTATCTCGAAGCATTGCGCCTCACCGCTGGCGTCGTTCCAGTCCTGATCCCAGGGGGACTTACCGACAAAGAGTTGCGGACCTGCCTGTTGGCCTTCAATGGATTGCTCCTGACCGGCGCGGTTTCAAATGTATCACCGTCACGGTATGGGGGTCCGAAAGCTTGCGCCAGCACGCTTGATCTTGATCGCGACAGGACGAGCATCGCTGCGATCGAGATTGCTTTGTCGCTGGGTGTCCCCTTGTTCGGAATCTGCCGTGGGTTGCAGGAACTCAATGTTGCACTTGGAGGCACCCTTTCAAGCAATATCTCGGAAGGTGAAGGCCGAGGTGTGCATGTCGAAGATCTGTCTCTCCGGCGTGATCTTCAATACGCTCCCTCACATGGAATTGTCGCTGAAGGTAATGGCCATATAGCGGAGTGCATTCGCCGCCTTAAGACAAATTCTATTTCCGTCAACACACTGCACCAGCAGGGCATTGCGCGATTGGCGGATGGTCTTGCTGTTGATGCGC
>NZ_JBSKBQ010000110.1:0-848 GCF_053714375.1 Mesorhizobium sp. ArgA1 | reverse complement strand
CCGTTCGACGACTGCGATTTGCCGACGTTGCCGAAGGCCATCGACCCCGACAAACTCGACCCAGACGTTCATCCTTAGTTGCGTTGTCATCGAGTGCGCCTTCCAAAAAGCCCTCGATTACCCGAAAGTTCTTACCCCCACCTTTTTCCCGCTCCCACCGCCGACCGCAAAGCCGATCGCCAGTTGGCTTTCGCCGAGGCGCGATGTGCGTCGCGCTTTCGGCCGCACCGTTTCCGGCAACCGTTCGGTGGAGATCCGCTGGCGGCATTGCGGATCAGCGCAACGGAAGCGCCTGGCGTGAAGCCGAATCTCGACGACCCGTCCCTGCCACGGCAGATCGGCCAACCTTCGCATGTAGTGGCTGTGAACGCGGCGCGTCTGGCAACCGCAACAGGGGCACTTCGACGCCTCCGCCTTCGGCCGGGCCACGAGCACCACCCTGTCGGTCTGGGGAAGGATCTGGACAATCGAAAGCTCGGGGGAAATCAGCGAGCGGAAGGCATGGAGCACGGGCGAATCACCGGCGTCGACTGCGATTCCGACCTTATGGCCTTATTCGCATCATCCGTGAATCCCGCCTGCTGCACCAAATATGCGGAAGAACCCATAATCGCCGCCGACCGGTCTCCCTAATCGCCGCGCTACACAATGCGCGTCGCCGTGCGTCTCGAAGCCGAGCTCGGCCCCGAGCAGGCCATGTTCGCGAGTGGATGCCAGGCCGAATGGAACAAGATGCCGATCCCCGGACTACCGGTGACGATCGGCATTGATGTGAGCGTCCGGTGAGCGGATTTTGGTTAGGTGCGGGATTGGCGCAAGTTACGACACAGATGATTCATTTGTGACGT
>NZ_JBSKBQ010000109.1:0-904 GCF_053714375.1 Mesorhizobium sp. ArgA1 | reverse complement strand
ACGACGAAAAACCGAAGCGCCGCCTGCACGAGCTTCTCATCGATCAGGGCATCGCTATGAACCAGGAGGTGACCTTCCTGTCGGATGGCGCTGCAACTTGCGAGACCTCCAATATTACATGCGCCCCAACGCGGAACACGTTCTCGACGACAGCGAGCCCGCCTGGTGGCCGACGCGGCGCATTCGCCCGAGGAAAGGTTGAGGATTTCCAAGAGCGCCTCGGGATCGGTCATCACCGCCGCCTCCAGATGCACCGCGCCATGATCGTCAATGGCGCAAATCGCCGTCTCGTCCATCGCCATGTTCAGTCCCATCATCCGTCTCCAGCGCTGTTTCTCCGGTACAGAATGTGCGACCGAACTGCCATCCACCGTCTCGGATCTGCAGCAGGCGCGGATAGGCTGAACTAAGCGTTAGTACGACGTCGGGTCAGTTGCAGATCCGCCACGGCTTCCCGACATTAGAATTCACAAGAGTTTCGAACGCAGTCGACTGAACGCAATGCCCGAAGGCATCCGTAGCGATGTGCGAATAATAGCATTTACCCTGCACCCGCTACGACAACCGATCAAGACATGGGGCACGTCGCCATTCCAATTATTTGTCAGTTTTCATTCGGCCGTCTTTCGGTTCACTGTTGTCATCACAATTCAGCAAGGAAGGCAATTTAATGACGTTGGCCGTTGGCAAAATGGCGCTTCGTTGCTGGTATATTTCGAGTTGCTAATTTTTCTTACACTTGCATCGCGGCAGAGAGGTGGGATCTCTGGCATGATTGATTCAGACGTATTCGACTTTGTCGAGCGCTGCAGAATGCACACGGCGACCAGGGGAATCGGGTGAGTTAATTTTCACGAGATGAGGCTGACGAGAAAGTCCTCGTTCCATCCGGCCTTCAATCGTT
>NZ_JBSKBQ010000108.1:0-949 GCF_053714375.1 Mesorhizobium sp. ArgA1 | reverse complement strand
GGTAAGCGCTCATTTCCATGCACGTTGACGCCGCCGCCTTCAACGACGGTGGCTCAAACGGGCGCGTCCGGGCGGATCAGGCTGCAGCGGTTTTGGCGAAGTTGAAGGGCAGGAGATCGTCGATAGCTGCGTTCTGGGGGCGTTGAGGCAGTTCGGTGAGAACGTGGCGCAACCATGCGAGCGGCTCGACGCGTGAGGCGCGGCAGGTCAGCATTAAGCTGTAGACGATGGCGCTGGCCTTGGCTCCGTCGATGGTATCGCTGAACAACCAACTCTTCCGGCCAGTGGCAAAAATCCTGATGTCGCGCTCCAGAAGGTTGTTGTCGATCGGCATGCTGCCGTCCCCGGTGTAGCGCGTCAGATAATCCCATTGGTTCAAGGTGTAGGACACGGCGTCGCCGAGCTTGCTGTCAGGCAAGACTTTCGGGGCGATGTTGTCGAGCCATAGCTTAAGAGCATTGAGGATGGGGACACTATGTTGCTGGCGGAAGCGGCGGATGCAGTGATCCCGCGTTTCGCCGTCGTCGGGGATTTCGTTCCGCGCCTGCCTTTCAACCCGGTAGAGCTGTTCGAAGAACCTGAGCGCCTGCTCTGGCGGGCCGCCGCCTTTCTTTCTGGCCTTGAGGGCATCGACGAAGCGCCGCCTGGAATGGGCCATGCATCCAAGATGGGTTGCCCCTTCCAGCGTGCGCCAGGCGGTGTAGCCGTCGCTCATCACTATGCCGCGGTAATCGCCGAGGAAGGCCTGCGGGTGGATCTGGCCGCGGCCCGGCTGATAATCGAGCAGCACGATCGGCTCGTCACTGTCCTCGCCGCTCCGGTAAGCCCACATATATGACGTGCTGGTGGCCTCTCTGTCCTTTTCCTTCAGCACCTGGACCGTGGTCTCGTCACCATGGATGAGGGGCTGCGATCTGAGCCGCAGCTTCAGCGCGTCATAGATGCGGGA
>NZ_JBSKBQ010000107.1:0-979 GCF_053714375.1 Mesorhizobium sp. ArgA1 | reverse complement strand
TAGATATTCAGGATCGACGGAGATTGTGTTGGAGTCAATCGTCTGACAATTAGCGAGCTCGGTCGCCTCCGATTCTCGGGTTGTCCCGGCGACGGCCGCTGAAATATCAACATCCCCCCAAATTGACCGGGATTGTTTTTGAATACCCCGCTTCCGCTTGACTTCCAGGATGAATGGTCGCGTTTGACGCCTCATCTTGCTTCCTTGTGAGCATCATTGTCGAAAAGGCGCCTGCGATACGCCGCCAATTCCTGTACGGCGCTGGCGTTTATCGCCCAGAAGGCGCCTTGGCAACACCATCAGGGTCATAGCCCCTCGTAGCCGAGGCTGCAAAGCCTTCGCTTGGGCGACGATCCACATGGAGGCGCGCCGGGCTCGGGCAATCGTATCCACCGACTTCATCACCACTACCCGCTGACTTAACGCCGTCAATGCGGGCCCAGAGAACCTTTCTCCAATGGAGCAATCTTAACTGAGTTTCATTTCTCAGTGAATGTGACCGCCTTCTGCGCATTGTCGCCAACCGCCGCGCATATAGGAAACTTCGTATCCGAGCCGCGACCATCCATGTGATATCATGCTTTGTGGCCATTGCTCCGAATTCGCGTCCCCGGCACCTGCCGGAAAAGAGCTTTCCAGCCTATGCGTACTTGCCGGGCAGGCAGCCGCATCCCGCGCGCGATCCCGCTGGACATAGTTATCTCGTCGAGCCGATGCTGGTCGCCACGGATGCGGCGATTGGCTCAGATCCATTCCTCTGGGGCTTCGGCCTTTTCAATCACGGGTATTACTGGGAAGCACATGAGGCGTGGGAAGGTCTTTGGCAGTTTGCGGACCGAGGCAGCCCTTCTCGCGCGTTCTTCAAAGCATTGATCCTTTTGTCGGCTTGTCGGCAGCCGGCATAAAGATACGTGAGGGCAAAACTGCTGCGGCCGCGCGCCACTCCCGGCGCGGCGCAATGCTGTTTCGTCGGTTGAAC
>NZ_JBSKBQ010000106.1:0-992 GCF_053714375.1 Mesorhizobium sp. ArgA1 | reverse complement strand
AAAGTTAAAAAACGGGTCTGGGTATTCTTTGCTGAAGGACAGCGTTCCCTGCCCCATCCCCACTACCGAAAAAGATGCGCACCGCGCCGCTCCTTCGAATTCGACATTACCCATGAGGCGGCGGCGTTCAACCACGATCGTACCGGCAAAAGGGCTATCCGGGTGCTATCCCCTGGCGTTGTTGCACAAATGACACGATTTGGCCTCAGTCAGAAAGCTCTCATTAACCATTGAGGGCCCCGCAAGCCTTGGCCCTAGCCTTGGAATGCGGCCGAATCCGGCGATGGCCGGCCGAAATTGCGGCCATGCCACCGACTCGCCGACCTGCGAGCTGCCGCAGAATCGCCGCATGGCGAAGGCGTCGCTTCGGCCGAATGCGGATTTTTCAGCGATTATCGCGCCGGCTTGTTGATTGTGCCGGCGCTTTTCTCTATCCAGCGGCGCAACGGAGAGGTGGCCGAGTGGTCGAAGGCGCTCCCCTGCTAAGGGAGTAGAGGTCAAAAGCTTCTCGTGGGTTCGAATCCCATCCTCTCCGCCATCCTGCTTCGCTCTTCGAGCTTCGCAGGACAGGCCCAACAATTCGTGCGAAGCAGGATGGCGGAGAGGATGCCCTCCGAAGCCTTGGCGAAGGAGGGCCGGTTCATGTGGTACGTGTACCTGATTGAGAGCGAAGCCGCCGAAGGCGAGCGCTATGTCGGCATAACGTCGGACCTGAAACAGCGGCTCGCCGACCACAACGCAGGAAAATCCAGTCATACATCCAAGTTTCTGCCTTGGCGGATTGTCACCTATGCGGCCTTCTCAAGCTAGGCCAAGGCGGCTTCAGTCGAGCGTTACCTCAAGTCCGGTTCGGGACACGCATTCGCCAACAAGCGCCTTTGGTGATCCCTTCGCGTATAGCACGAAATTCTCCGCCGCCGCCTGAAAACACAGCAATAACAACATTTTAATACCATAATTCACGCAGCAGCGTTCGCTCTTGGGTCCGATTC
>NZ_JBSKBQ010000105.1:0-995 GCF_053714375.1 Mesorhizobium sp. ArgA1 | reverse complement strand
CAGAGATTCTCATCAGAAGGCGATGAGGTAGTTCCCGGCACGGCGCGAAAACGACGACGATTCCCACCAATGCCCTGCAGCGCAGCGCCAAGGAGTCGATGTGCGCCAACGCGAGGACTGGCGATCCGATCCGGCGGCCCCCCGCTGGCGCGGGCGGCACCAGCGGAGGAGGAAGCGCCGGGAGCCTGAGAGTCAGAGCGCATCCGATTTACGGCCGAATCGAACAATTTTTCCTGTTCGCCGGCCTTGGGAGCCTGAGCTCGAGAGCCGCCAACGCTCTCAGTCTCGTTAGAAATGGGCAACTTTCCGCGCGCGTCAACGTTTCTCACAGTTCAACTCCGATGTGAGGCGATATTGCCGCCGGCCCTCAGGCTACGCGCCGTTTGGCAGCTTATGTTCGCCTTACCTGACGTTGAGCTGACGGAATGGCCGACTACGGGCGCCGCCGCCTTTGAGAGGGTTGTGGCATTTTGCCCGGCTACAGCCCACGGGGTCCCCGCACGGACCGGTCGCTTGGCGAGCTCAGCATGGCCGCTTGCGGCCGAGGCGCGACGCGAAAGCTCCCGCAGCCTTCCTAAAAGCAGAGATCGACAAAGCGTCTTTGCGCGGCGAATCCCGCCACCCCTTCCAGATAGCCTTAGCTGGGAGCCGGCATGGCAGTCAGAGTCGACGGTATAGACCCAAGGAATTCGGAAACCCCGCCACTCCATCTCCCTGTATTCAGCAATTTGCTCACATGGGATTGTGATGAAGTCCAAAGAGCGCAGCTGGACGCTTCGATCAACATGCTGACTGAAGCGTGACCGGCCATTTTGGCGCACGAAATAGGTCACCCGGCAGCGATTGCTGGTTTGCGCGGCGCAGTCGTTGGCCCTTTCGGCCGTAGCTCATGCGACAGCAATGCGATCCAGGTAGATCAGTCGTTTCATGTTGTAGAGGATGTTGGCCATGCCGATCTTCGTCGTGGCCCGTTCGATGCCGATGGTCCTGATGAA
>NZ_JBSKBQ010000104.1:0-1030 GCF_053714375.1 Mesorhizobium sp. ArgA1 | reverse complement strand
GTGAGCGTCCGGTGAGCGGATTTTGGTTAGGTGCGGGATTGGCGCAAGTTACGACACAGATGATTCATTTGTGACGTAACAGGGTATGAATGGCCAAGGTTGAGATCCTGACGGGTGCCGAGCGACAACGTCGATGGTCGACGGAACTGAAGCTTTCGATCTTGCAAGAAGCGTTCAGCGCGGAAGGCAGCGTTTCGGATGTAGCGCGCCGGCACGACGTTCTTCCGCAACAGATATACGCCTGGCGAAAGAAGTTCTCGCCACCCGAATTGAAACCTCCACAGACCCCATCGTTCATCCCGGTCTCGCTTATCGGAGCGTCGGAGAGGGTGAGTGACGGTTCCAACAGGAGCGGTGCTCGGTCGAGATGCAAAGACGTTGAAATCGTCTTGAGGAATGGCCGCCTACTGAGAATTGCAGCGGACATGGATCTCGAAGTGCTATCGTCGCTTGTCGCTTGTGTGGAGGCGGCATGATCGGGCCTTCGGGAAATGTGCGGGTTTATCTGGCCTGCGGAGTGACCGACATGCGGCGTGGCATTGATGGACTGTCGGCGCTCGTTGAGACGGTTATCAAGGAGGCGCCAGGTTCCGGCGTAATCTTCGGCTTCCGCGGAAAACGCGCTGATCGGATCAAACTTTTATGGTGGGATGGCCAAGGGTTCTGCCTATTTTACAAAATTTTGGAACGCGGATACTTTCCCTGGCCGACGGCGAAAGATGGGGTTGCGCATCTGACGCAAGCGCAGTTGTCGATGCTTGTTGAGGGGATCGACTGGCGCCGACCTGCGTGGACTTCCGCTCCCGGTCGAACGGGTTAAAAGCTATATTTTGCAAGGACATCCGGGGCATAATGCTAGCTCTTCCGGCGCAAATCGGCTATGTAGGCGGGTATGGAAACAACGCCGCTGGACAGTCAGGACGAGCTATTTGTTTTGCGCGCGCTCGTCGCTGAACAGGCGGCGAAACTTGAGAGCCAAGAAGCCGAAGTCAGCAAGCGCGACTCCATTATCGGGCTTCTGCGCGTGCAG
>NZ_JBSKBQ010000103.1:0-1045 GCF_053714375.1 Mesorhizobium sp. ArgA1 | reverse complement strand
AACAGGCGGCGAAACTTGAGAGCCAAGAAGCCGAAGTCAGCAAGCGCGACTCCATTATCGGGCTTCTGCGCGTGCAGCTGGAACTGCTGCGCCATCGGCAGCATGGCGCTTCTTCGGAAAAGATCGACCGGAAGATCGAGCAATTCGAACTGATGCTGGAGGAGATCGAGGCCTCTCGTGCCGAGGCTGAGATACGCTCTGGGCAAGCTCCTTTGCCGGAATTGGACGACGCACCGGACAAGCCGAAGCGCAAGCCATTGCCCGATGGTCTTCCCACCGAAGAGCTGGTCTATGCGGCGCCCTGCAATTGCCCGACCTGTGGTGGCACATCCTTCCTGAAGGCGGCTGACAAGGTGGTCCAGGTGATGGAGCACGTGCCGGCGTCCATCAAGATTGTCCGCCACGTCGAAAAGCGCATGATCTGCAAGGACTGCGACACGACGGTGGCAGGCGAAATGCCGACCCTGCCGATCGAGCGCGGCAAGCCCGGACCGGGATTGCTCGCCCATATCATGGTCGCCAAATTCGACGATCACATCCCCCTCCACCGCCTATCCGAGATGTACGACCGGCTGGGGATAGACATCTCTCGCTCCGTCATGGCCGACTGGGTCGGCCGCGTGTCCGTTCTGCTTGCGCCGCTCGTCTTGGCCATCAAAGCCCGTATCGCGGCGGTCGACCGAATACATACGGACGATACCCCGGTCGATGTTCTCGACCCTGGGCGCGGGAAGACAAAGACTGGCAGGGTTTGGGTCTATGTCTTCGATGGAAGCGGTTACCAGGATCCCACTCCCGGCGCGATCGCCTACTACTATAGCCCCGACCGAAAGGGCGTGCATCCGGCTGACCACCTCGCAAACTTCAGCGGCGTGATGCATGCCGATGGGTATGGGGGTTACAAGAAGCTCTACGGCAACCAGATCATCGAGGCGGCCTGCATGGCGCATGTGCGCCGCAAGTTCCATGATGTGATCAAGCTGAAGCCATCTCCGATCGCTGACGAAGCGCTGTCGCGCATCGGTGCGCTTTACGATATCGAGGA
>NZ_JBSKBQ010000102.1:0-1045 GCF_053714375.1 Mesorhizobium sp. ArgA1 | reverse complement strand
TCCTCGATATCGTAAAGCGCACCGATGCGCGACAGCGCTTCGTCAGCGATCGGAGATGGCTTCAGCTTGATCACATCGTGGAACTTGCGGCGTACATGCGCCATGCAGGCGGCCTCGATGATTTGGTTGCCGTAAAGCTTCTTGTAACCCCCATACCCATCGGCATGCATCACGCCGCTGAAGTTTGCGAGATGGTCGGCTGGATGCGCGCCCTTGCGGTCGGGGCTATAGTAGTAGGCAATGGCTCTTGGAGTGGGATCTTGATAGCCGCTGCCATCGAAGACATAGACCCAGACCCGCCCGGTTTTTGTCTTTCCTCGCCCAGGGTCGAGAACATCGACCGGGGTATCGTCCGTATGTATTCGGTCGACCGCAGCGATATGGGCTCTGATCAGCAAGATGAGGGGCGAGAGCAGAACGGACACGCGGCCGACCCAGTCAGCCATCACGGATCGGGAGATATCTATCCCCAGCCGGTCGTACATCTCGGATAGACGGTAGAGCGGGATGTGATCGTCGAATTTGGCGACCATGATATGGGCCAGCAACCCCGGTCCGGGCTTGCCGCGCTCGATCGGCAGGGTCGGCATTTCGCCTGCCACCGTCGTATCGCAGTCCCTGCAGATCATGCGCTTTTCGACGTGGCGGACAATCTTGACGGACGCCGGCACGTGCTCCATCACCTGGACCACCCTGTCGGCGGCCTTCAGGAACGATGTGCCGCCACAGGTTGGGCAATTGCAGGGTGGCGCATAGACCAGTTCTTCGGTTGGAAGACCATCGGGCAATGGTTTGCGCTTCGGCTTATCCGGCGCGTCGTCCAACTCCGGCAAAGGAGCTTTCCCGGAGCGCATCTCAGCCTCGGCGCGGGCGGCCTCGATCTCCTCCAGCATCAGTTCAAATTGCTCGATCTTCCGGTCGATCTTTTCCGAAGAAGCGCCATGCTGCCGATGGCGGAGCAACTCCAACTGCACGCGCAGAAGCCCGATAATGGAGTCGCGCTTGCTGACTTCGGCTTCTTGGCTCTCAAGTTTCGCCGCCTGTT
>NZ_JBSKBQ010000101.1:0-1049 GCF_053714375.1 Mesorhizobium sp. ArgA1 | reverse complement strand
CTAGAGCTTGATGAGATTAGTTTTGGTCATATCCTGAGTTTTGGAAATAGTGTGAGCACTCTGTGGGTGTGACGCGGTTGAGGGTTTGGCCGATCGCCTCACAGACGGCTTCGACGGTACGACGAGCAGCCTTTCTCAGCCAGTGCTTGAGCTTTGAGAAGAGCTGTTCGATCGGGTTGAGATCGGGTGAGTATTTGGGCAGGAAGAAGAGCCTTGCGCCGGCGGCGCGTATGGCGCGGCGCACCGCCTTGCCTTTGTGCGAGCCGAGATTGTCCATGACGACGATGTCGCCGAACCGCAGGGTTGGAGCGAGAACCTTCTCGACATAGAGGAGGAACCTCTCGCCATTGATCGGCCCATCGATCAGCCAAGGTGCATCGACACGGTCTTGGCGCAGTGCGGCCAGGAAGGTCATGGTCTTCCAGTGGCCGTGTGGCACTTTGGCCTTGATCCGCTGCCCAACCGGCGCCCAGCCTCTGAGCGGCGACATGTTGGTCTTGGTCCAGGTCTCGTCGATGAAGACCAGCCGTGCGGGATCGATCCGGCCCCGATACTTCGTCCACTGCATCCGCCGTCGCGCTATATCGGGACGATCCTGCTCAACGGCAATCAGCGTCTTTTTTTGTGACTGAGCTTCTCGGCGTGTACGAACTCCCACACCGAACGGTAGTCGACCCTCAGACCACGCTCGCCAAGCTCAGCCACAAGGCCGCGCAAGGTGAAGTCCCTGTCGTGGCAGCGCTCGATCAACCAGTCGCGCCATGCTCCCGAAAGCTGCTTCGGCTTGTAGCCGCCAACCTGGCGAGGTGCAGCGCTGCCAGTCTCCTCGACGCGCTTGAGCCACTCAATGGCCGCGCTGTAGCTGACGCCAAACCGAGCGGCTGCCGCGCGGCGTGACAGCCCATCGGTCCTCACCGCGGCTACAACCCGGTCGCGAAGGTCCATCGAATATCCTGCCATCCATGCTGGCCTCCTCCCAGCATGAATGTTGAATCAGAACCGCGATGATTTGGGAATCCCACGACTCCCACAAATCTCATCCCGCTCTA
>NZ_JBSKBQ010000100.1:0-1061 GCF_053714375.1 Mesorhizobium sp. ArgA1 | reverse complement strand
GGATGTAGCCTAAGCGATTGATTTGGCGTAGGATTCGGTTGTCTAAGCCAACCCTGCCACCACATTTCGCGAGCCACACCCGCCATGACCGACGATACGTTGCTGCAGCTCTCATTTCCAGCCGTTGGACGCAAGAAGATCACAGCTGCGTTTGACGGCGGACGCATCACCTCGGATGGTGGCGTCATGCTTTTGGCCGCGGCCGAGCGACGCCTGCAACTGGCCGACAGGCTGTCCGCTGCGATCCACGATCCGCGCGACCCACAGCGGGTGACGCACGCCATGGCCGACATTCTGTGCGCCCGCATCTTTGCGATCGCATGCGGCTACGAGGATGCCAACGATCTCGACCGGCTGCGCACCGATCCGGCCTTCAAGCTCGCCTTGCGGGCGGCTGCCCGACAGCGGGATTGATCTGTGCTCGCAGCCGACCTGCTCGCGCCTGGAGAACCTGCCCGACCTGCGCACCGTCATCCGGCTCGGCTGGGTGCTGGTCGATCTGTGGCTGTCGAGCTATGCCGCGCCGCCAAAAAGCGTGACGCTCGACATCGACGACACGGTTGATGTCGTTCACGGCCATCAGCAGCTCTCGCTGTTCAACGCCCATTACGACGAGCGCTGCTTCCTGCCGATCCACATCTACGACGCCGCGACCGGACGTCCGGTCGCCATGATCCTGCGTCCTGGCAAGACCCCGACGGGCAAGGAGATCCGCGGCCATCTGCGCCGGCTTGTCCGGCGCATCCGCGCCCGCTGGCCGGCCACCCGCATCCTGGTCCGCGGCGACGGCCACTATGGCCGGGCCGAGGTCATGGCCTGGTGCGAGAACAATGCGCTCGACTACCTCTTCGGATTGCCCGGCAACAAGGTTCTCCAGCGTCTCGTTGATGAAGCCGCCGACGATATCCGCACCCGCCGCGCGCTCGAGCAGAGGCCGGTGCTGCGCGGCTATGCCGAGACCCGATACAAGGCGAAATCCTGGAAGACGCAACGTCGCGTCTGCGCCCGCATCGAGGCAACCACCCGCGGCCTCGACATCCGCTTCGTCGTCACCAATCTCG
>NZ_JBSKBQ010000099.1:0-1076 GCF_053714375.1 Mesorhizobium sp. ArgA1 | reverse complement strand
ACCGTGGTCTCGTCACCATGGATGAGGGGCTGCGATCTGAGCCGCAGCTTCAGCGCGTCATAGATGCGGGAGAGATGTTTTTCGCTCGAGCCGATCACCCAGTGGCCCAGGGCGCCGCGGCTGACAGGAACACCTGCGCGCTCGAATGCCTGCGCCAGGCGGTAGAGCGGGGTGCCGTCGACATACTTATGAACGAGCGCGAAGGCCAGCGTCGAAGCCGTAGCGATGCTGCCCGGCAAAGGTTGTGCGGGCATCGGCGCGATCAGGACGGGCGTGTTGATCCCGGTGCGGTCGCAATGGCGGCATGCATATTTGAACCGCACATTCTGCAAGACCTTGGCCTTCACCTCGATATGAAGCTGCTCGGTAACGGTCTCGCCCATGCGATGCATCCGACCGGCGCAGCAAGGACACACCTTCTGATCGTCGGGAAGGTCATACTCGACACGCTCGCGCGGCAGGTTTTCCGGCAAGGCCTTGCGGCCACGCTTCTTTCCCGTCGCCCCTTCGCTCGGCGGCAAGCCCGTGTCCGGCAGGACAACGACATCGCCATCTTCGCTGTCGGCGTCGTCTTCATCCGCGGCCTGTTCAGCTTCATTGAAGAGGCGATCAATGTGCTTTTCGCTCTTCGGCGCAAAACGATGCAGCCGTGCAAGCGCCAACTCTTCCTCGAGTTTGACGACCCGTTCGGCGAGCTGACGGTTCTCCGCCTGCAGCGCAGCAATGCGCGCCGTCAACTCTTCGACAGTCGGTTCGCCGGGTCGATTCATCAGATTCTTGAATCGAAAGCATGCCGCCGCGTCAACCGCCGAGTTCGAGAGCCCTCAACCAGCAACCTGATATTGCCGCACCGGATGGCGGACCATCGCATCAATATCGATGCCGTCCAGGATCCAATGCAATTGCTCGGTCGTCAGCGTGACCACCGCTGCCTCGCGCCGCGGCCACCGGAACTTGTCCTCGGTCAGCCGCTTCAGGACCAGCACAAAGCCAGATCGGTCGAAGAACAGGAGCTTCATCCGGTCGCGACGGCGATTGCAGAACGCAAAAACCGCCGCAGCAAACGGATCGAGCGC
>NZ_JBSKBQ010000098.1:0-1111 GCF_053714375.1 Mesorhizobium sp. ArgA1 | reverse complement strand
GTAATTACTCACGCCCTTGTCAGGGGCAAGAATCCCTGAATCTATGGGGATATGGATCGCACTGATTTGCAGCGTCTGACGAAGGAAGAGTTGATCGATCTGGTGCTGCGGATGCAGCGGCCAGAGAAGACATCACGCACGTCGTCCAAGCCACCTTCGAGCGATCGCAAGGCGCGTCGGGACAGGGCAAAGCCTGGCGGCGCCAAGGCGGGTCATGAAGGTCACAGCCGCGCCATGAGTGAGGATGCCGATCGCATCATCGATCATCATCCAGACCAATGCCTTTGCTGCCGCGCCAGCCTGTCGAGCGATCTTGCTGCCGAAACCGTCAGCGAGCACGACAAGATTGAGCTTCCCGCGATCAGGCCTTTGATTGAGCGCCATCGGCGTCTGGCAGTCCGTTGCCCGTCCTGCGGCACGCTGGTCGTCGCGGCTGTGCCAGATGCGGCGAAGGGGACGCCGTTCGGGCCACGCGTGCACGCCGTAGCGACCTATCTCAAGACTTTCCAGGCCCTGTCCTACGAGCGGCTGCAGGGCGCGTTCGCGAACCTTTTCGGTCTCACCATTAGCCAGGGCGGACTGATGAACATGTTGCGCAGGGCGCGTTCGCGGCCGAGCGCGACAAGGCCGTCGCGGCGTTGCGCCGGGCCAAGGTCATCGCCTCCGATGAGACCGGCGTGCGGATCGAAGGAAGCAACGCCTATCACTGGGTGTTTCGCTGCGCCGAAGCGGTTGTTCATCAAGCGGCGCCAACGCGCGGCGCCGTCGTGGTCCGGAGCCTGATGGACGGCCATCGGCCCGACGTCTGGTGTTCCGATCGCTATGCCGCGCAACAAGGTCACGCAGATGCGCATCAGACCTGCCTGGCGCATCTCGCCCGCGACGTCGCCTATGCGGACGAGGCAAGTGAGGACATGCTGCCCTCACGGCTCAAGCGTTGGCTGCAAAGGGCCTTCGCCCTAGCCGACGGTATCGAAACCTTCGCCGCCTCGACCATCGCCGGCAAGCGTCGCGCCCTGGAGCGAAGTCTGGACGATATCTTCGCCACCACAACGTCGTGCGATCTGGCCCGCGACATCCAAAACAAGTTCAGGCGAGCTCGCGATCAACT
>NZ_JBSKBQ010000097.1:0-1171 GCF_053714375.1 Mesorhizobium sp. ArgA1 | reverse complement strand
GGGCCTGTTGCGTTATTAGGCTTTGGACGCCTGGAGAGACGGCAGGGGCGCAGCGAGGTGGTTTCCGGCGCGGGTTTGCGGCCGGATGGGGTAGGAGTTGGCGTATTCGGTGGATTTCGGGCGCAGTGCGACCCAGGTTCAGGTGGCCAGCGTCACCCAGCGGCGCATGTTGAACGCCATGGCCGCGATGAGGATCTGTCCTGCAGCCTTGGCCAGGCCGCGATAGCGAATGGCGCAAAGTCGCATGCGGTTCTTCAAGGTGGCGAAGGTCGTCTCGACGGCAAAGCGCTGCCGGGCGATCAGCTGGTTGAACTGCTTCAGGCGCGCCGGCAGGCGCGGATGATGTTTGTTGGCTCGCCGCATCAGCCGCGGCTTGATCCCGCGCTGCCTCAGCGACAGTTCGCGCGCCTTGGTGTGGTAGGCCGCATCCGCCAGCACCGCGCCTTCGTCGCCACAGATCAGATGATCTGCTTCGACCGTGTCGTTGACGTTGGCCGCTGTCGTCCTCACCCGGCGGATCAGACCAGAACCCTGGTCGACACCGACATGGGCCTTGTAGCCGTAGGAGGAGCCAGGCTTGCCCTGCCGGCGCGTAAAGCCGGCATCGGGATCGCCGACCTCGCCCACCTCCTGCGCGGCTCCACCGGGTGGCCGTGCCGCCGCCGTCTCGATCACCGTGGCATCGAGCATCGTGCCCCGCCGCAGGATCAGCCCGGCTTTGTCCAACTGATGGTCCAGTTCGCCAAACAGCTTCTCCAGAAGCCCGGCCTCGACCAGAAGACTGCGAAAGCGGTTGAGTGTGGTGTGGTCGGGCACCGTCTCGTCGAGCGTCAGCCCAACGAAACGGCGGAACGACAGCCGATCGGCGAGTGCCTCCTCCAGTTCGCTGTCCGACAGCCCATACAAGGATTGCAGCAGAAGCGCCTTGAACATCACCAGCGAATTGTACGCAGGCCGCCCTGGCCCAGCCGGCGAGCGCAGCCGCGCCAGGATCTTCTCGAAGCGATACCACTTCACCAGCGACGACAGCCGGTCCAGCCGACCGAGCCGACCAAGACCCTGTGGCAGCAGAGCCTCCACAAAACTGAACTGACCGCTCGGCTTTGTCGTCATCGCAAAATCCCCGTTTCAAAAACAGGGAATCATATCCACCCAATTTTGCAACAGTCCC
>NZ_JBSKBQ010000096.1:0-1255 GCF_053714375.1 Mesorhizobium sp. ArgA1 | reverse complement strand
ATTCAAGGCAAGGGAATTCAACAGCTTAACCGGCAGTGTTCGCCATCCGTTCACCTCCAACTGTTCAAGTTGGGTCTGAGACGTTCCGGGTCACGATGACAAATTCATTCACCTGCGCCGTCGCGGCCAAACCGGCATCGTCGGTGTTCTTGTCGGATTGACCGAGCATCTGCCCCCAACGACGTGCGACGGCCTCGTCGACAGGGAGGACACGACCTTGATAGGCGGCAAAGATGACGTCGGCCGCCTTGGCGATCATATTCGCCACGGCAACGTCGCTCTTCCGCTTCTTCTCGATGCCTTTCGAAATCTCGCGAACTGAGATCACGCTGATCGCGAGATCGGTATCGTCGATCGTATCGAGCCAAGCCGCCACATTCTCGTGCGGCTGGGGTCGACTGATCTCCTTCAGGACATTTGTATCGAGCAGGAATTTCAAACTCAGTCATCCAGCGCGCTAAGATCGGCAGCGCACATGGCGGCTTTTGCCGTTTGCTTCGGATACGGCCGGCCCACTTTTGGGTGCGCCTCTGCATAGACCCGGGCCGCGACGACCTGTTGTTCCTTCAAGGAGGGATAGTCGCGGAGGACCTCTTCGACCGCGGTTCCAGCGTCGAGAAGAGCAGCGATGCGATGCGCCTCGATGTGCGTCCCCCGGATGACCGGCTCCCTCCCGGACAGGTCGATTTGCGCCGTGAGCTTCTCGAGTTCCTTCAGCTTGCGCTCGACGAAGACCAGGTGCTGACCAATGTCGTAGCGCTGTTTGCCAAAAGTGACTTCTTTCGCGAGGCCGCGCTTGACGGTGGTCCGCAGCGCCTCATAGAACTCGGACTGGCTCTTGGGTGTCAGCGCCTGTTTGAGTTCGTCATAGGCATGGAGAAACACCAGTTCGGCTTGGCCAAACTGTCGAATGCTTCGACCACCTCGCTTCACGAGTTGCGGCTTGATCGGCGCGCGCTCGACAACCTTTTTGAAGGTGTCCAGCGGCGCGCCAACTACAAAAGCCGCCTGTGCCGTTGTCAGATGTTCCATCTGCTCGCCTCTCTAATACACCCCGAAAGATAGGGTCGAATTAGAGAAAGTGCAAGGCCTGTCATGACACCGGTAATTTCTCCGGGGTCGAATACGGGTTATTAGGGCCGATCGGTCCATGACCATCGCTTTTGTTCAAGGAGGCGATGGTGGCGGTGGAGTGGACGATCACGATTGAGGGCAAGAACGAGTTCGGCGACGTTTGTCGTGAGCAAGTCCGGAT
>NZ_JBSKBQ010000095.1:0-1289 GCF_053714375.1 Mesorhizobium sp. ArgA1 | reverse complement strand
GAGAGTGTGCTGCAGAGGCACGGAAGGAGTTCTGTATGAACTGACACTGTACCGTAAAGCTGCGTGAATGATGGAGGGTGGCCCTCCGGGATCGGCTTTCAGGAGCGGGTCTCAAACCAGTCCGAGCTGCTGCGGTAAAGAGCCGTGGTGGTGAGCGTCGGATGAAACGTTCGGACGAGATCCGAGCAGGTGCATGTCCGAAAGACGAACGAAAGTGAACCCTCCGAAGACGCGTCGTTATGAACTTAAGTGTCGTCGAAACCAGGATCGTCTCATCATCCTGGGACAAGTCTGCCAGATGCCTGATGACCGGGCGGGCGGCGACCGGCGTAGAGGGGGCGTGAGTCGGACATAGGCTTTCACGCGGAACTGCAGGAACCAGGCTCCTGATGCAAAGGGAGAAGCTCAAGCGGAGCAAACCGCAAGGCGAGAGTACCGATGCAGGAGACTGGGGCGGACCGACCCGTATGAGCGTTGAGGGCCCTGTAATGGGGTCGGAGCAAAGGGGTCGGATCAGGTGGTCGTATTGTTTGGAACAACTGGAAACAGGATGACTTCGATAGGTACGACAGACAAGCCGTTTCGAATTGAGAAACGTCAAGTATACGAAGCTTACAAAGCGGTCAAAGCCAATCATGGCGCAGCCGGAGTGGACGGCGAGACCTTGGAGATGTTTGAGAAAGACCTTGCGAGAAATCTCTACAAGGTCTGGAATCGGATGTCCTCAGGGACGTACTTCCCACCGCCGGTTCGCGCCGTCTCCATTCCGAAGAAGACTGGAGGCGAAAGGGTTTTGGGTGTGCCCACCGTCAGCGATCGGATCGCGCAGATGGTGGTCAAGCAGATAATTGAACCGGATCTGGAGCCTTTCTTTCTTCCCGATTCCTACGGGTATAGGCCGGGAAAATCAGCGCTGGATGCCGTCGGCGTGACGCGTCAGCGCTGCTGGAAGTACGATTGGGTTCTGGAATTCGACATCAAAGGACTGTTTGACAATCTTCCGCACGATCTATTGCTGAAAGCGGTCAGGAAGCACGTCACGTGCAAGTGGGCTCTGCTGTACATCGAAAGATGGCTGGCAGCACCGATGGAGAAGGACGGGAAAGTCGTCGAGCGAACATGCGGCACCCCGCAAGGGGGCGTGGTCAGCCCGATCTTGTCGAATCTCTTCATGCACTATGCATTTGATCTGTGGATGTCGCGGACGCATCCTGACCTTCCATGGTGTCGATATGCCGACGATGGCCTTGTGCACTGCCGGAGTGAACAGCAAGCGGAAGCCCTCAAGG
>NZ_JBSKBQ010000094.1:0-1339 GCF_053714375.1 Mesorhizobium sp. ArgA1 | reverse complement strand
TGTCGCTGGCCTGAGCGTAGTTCGCCTCGTATATCAGTCCGGCAATTCCGCAGGGAGAATCGACGGTTTCATAGAAATCATCGGTGTAAACGGTTGCATGGGGCCCCTTGTGTGTCGCACTGAAATGTGGGGTTGCGCCCCACTTCTCACTATAACCAACGGAATAGCCACTCACCTTGAACGACAAGCCGCGCCCTACTAGGTCGGCCTCGTTGCCTATTCCATTCGGCGCCTTCAGGCTTTGCGATCTCAAGAGGAGAGCGGCTGATTGAACGGCATTAGTGCAGATAAACAGTCGATCAAAGGGGATACGAAGATTTTCGGCAGAGAAAGGAACATAACATTCCAGCGCCGATCCCCGGCTAGCCGACGACAGTTCCACCAGATACACAAAACAGCCGTACAACGTGGTTATGTTTCCTAGAAGATCTGTGTCATCCAGAACTCTTCGAGAACGGACGGAAGCCCTGGCGTTCGTCGGGCAGCTTCTTTCGTCACAGGGGGAACACGCCAAGCATCCATTCACCGCCTCCGGGTGATCAATTGCTAGCGGGATTCTCTTAGGATGTATATTCAGCGATGTCATCGCATCGAAAATACAACCACCCCGTGGACTTTCCGGGAAGGCGCAAATTCCATTGCTTCCGCTTACTCGAAGCAGGCTCTCCACGTATCGGTAGCTCTCATCCAGTTCCTCAACTTCTATTGGCCAATCCATGTTCATGTCAGAGGACAGATATTTTGACGGCTTAAGGTCTATGTCCCGGTACCGGAAAGTTATCGCATCGTAGAACGCCATTCCGCCGCCGACGCAACATGCCGTCCACGGATTTGCGTCCAGACTTCCGCTCGGAGAGAACCCTCTACTGTAAGGCGCCTGGTGCTCAAAATAGGTTGACCCCGGACTCACGACGCTGCCGAATTCGAGAACCAGGACGCAGAGTCCCCTTTCGGCCAGTGTTCTCGCTGTGATTGCACCTGAAGGCCCAGAGCCCACAACGACCGCGTCATATTTCGCAAAATTGGGTGAAGCTGCAGTGATGTGCTGCAATGCGCTCAAGTGTCCCTCCTCGGGCCGGTCGACAATGCGGCCACGATGAAACTGGAAAATGGCTCTTGGCCTGTGAACGAACTGGGCGAGAGCCGGTCAGCTTGCGTGCAGCTTATCCGTGCCTGCTGGCTCCCTGCTCGCGACGAACATTCATAGCGGCGGAGCGAGCGGTGTCACACGTCAGATTTGACGGGTTGAAGGACTCAATTCAACCAATTGGGAGCAAACCGCAATTGCGACGGCGTGAGTTTTGTTGGTAGCTAGTAGCTTTTCACAAGCGCATCTTAT
>NZ_JBSKBQ010000093.1:0-1426 GCF_053714375.1 Mesorhizobium sp. ArgA1 | reverse complement strand
TGAACTGACCCCGTAAAGTTGGACGGTTCATTGAGCTGGTAGATTTAAGGACTGGTTCCTGTATTGCACAGGGGCCAGCCCTTTGAGTTTCAGTTTGATGCGGTGGTGGTTGTAATAGTCGATGTAGTGCTCGATTGCGGTATCGAGGCTTTGGACCGTCTCGAAGCGTTCCGGATGGAAGAGCTCGGACTTGAGTATGCCGAAGAAGCTCTCCATCGGTGCATTGTCGAGGCAATTGCCTTTGCGCGACATGCTCTGTGGCAGTCCTCTCGCCTTCAGCCTACGCTGGAATGCCGACATCTGGTACTGCCATCCCTGATCGGAATGCAGGATCGGTCGTTCGTCTTCATCGAGCCGGGCGAAGGCTTTGGTCAGCATATTGTCCACCAGTTTGAAGCGTGGCCGCCGCGCCGTCTCGAACGCGACGATCTCGCCATTGTAGAGGTCCATGACCGGTGACAGGTAGAGCTTGTCGCCGGCCAGGTTGAACTCCGTCACGTCGGTCACCCATTTGCGGTTGGCGCGATCGGCGCTGAACTTGCGTTGCAAGAGATCGGGAGCGGTCCGCCCAACCTCGCCCCTGTAGGAACGATACTTCTTCGGCCGGACCAGCGACTTCAATCCCATCCCGGCCATCAGGCCCTGGACGGTCTTGTGGTTGACGTGTTGATCCAACTGGCGCAGTTGCGCGGTCACCCGGCGATAGCCGTAGCGGCCCTTGTGGCTATCGAAGATGGTCTTGATCGCCTCCTTCAGCGCCGCATGGCGATCCGGGCGCGAGGCCGCCTTTTGCCTGTAATAGAACGTGCTGCGCGGCAGCTTCGCCAGCTTGAGCAGCCCCTCAAGCGGATGCAACGGCCTTAACGCCTGGACGGCTTGCGCTTTTTGGGCGCGTGTCCCTGCGTTAAGGCCTCCAGTTTTTTTAGGTAGGCGTTCTCCATCCGCAATTGTTTCAGCTCGGCCAGCAACTCCTCGCGGCTTTTGGCCTCGTCACTGGCTGCAACAGGCACTGCGGGGGCCGGCGGCTCTGGCATGGGTCGTCCTCTGGGGCGCGGGCCGAGCGCCTCTATCCCGCCCGCATGATAGCGCCTCTCCCAGCCCGTCAGGCAACCGGCATTGCGGATATTGAACAACGCCGCCGTCTGCCGATACGACAGACCCTCCTCCCACATCCGCTCAAGCACTGACAGCTTGAACGCCGCGTCGTAGCGATCGTACTTGCTCGCCAGCCCGGCATCGCCATGCGCCTGGTACAAAGCAACCCACTTGCGAACAGTCGCAGCGTCAATCCCATGCTTAGACGACCCACTCGCGTAGCTTTCATCACCGGACAAATAGCTATCGACAACCGAGCGCTTGAAACTCGCACTGTGTCTGGACATGCAAAACCCCCGAAGGTTGTGTCCAACTTTCGGGGGTCAGTTCA
>NZ_JBSKBQ010000092.1:0-1444 GCF_053714375.1 Mesorhizobium sp. ArgA1 | reverse complement strand
AGCACTACTTTGGCAGGTTTTTAGCGGCGGGCGAGTTTTTGGAATTCCCAAGAGAGAGTTTGCGTGATTCATAGGAGGTCGGCTTGTGGAGGGCCGATCAATGGATGTGGACTGGCAAGCCGATCTCGAGCACTGGCTTCAACCGTTTTTGGCAGGTCTTTCGCATCCAGCTCGGCGCCGGATGTGTCCGCTGTACATTGCTGGTCTGATCGGGCCGGGCGACCGTAAGAGCGTACAACCGATGGCCGCGCGAGCGGGCGATGTCGGCTACGATCAGCTTCATCATTTTGTCGCGGCAGGGGTTTGGGACAGCGCTCCGCTCGAGGCCGCCCTGCTGAAGGAGGCAGATCGCCTGGTCGGCGATGAGGCGGGTTTTCTCGTCATTGACGACACAGCGTTACCGAAGAAGGGACAACATTCGGTTGGTGTCGCGCCTCAATACGCATCGTCGCTTGGCAAGACGTCCAATTGCCAGTCACTGGTGTCGATGACCCTGGCCTCGCGCGAAGTGCCGGTGATGGTGGGCCTTCGGCTCTTCCTGCCCGAGACCTGGACGAATGATCCCGAGCGGATGATGCGGGCGCGCGTCCCGAAGGATCGACAGGTCGCTCTGACAAAGCCGGAGATCGCCATCGAAGAGATCGATCGTGTCATCGCCTCCGGCGCGCGTTTCGGCTGTGTGCTTGCCGACGCGGGCTACGGGTCGAGCAGCTCTTTTCGTCAGGCTTTGAGTGAGCGCGGTCTGCTGTGGGCGGTAGGACTATCGCGGCGCCAAAACGTCTATCCGGCCGATGTTGATCTGATCTTCCCGGTCGCGACCACCGGCAGGCGCCGCCAATATCACATCCCGGACCAGCCGCCGGTCTCTGCCGAGGTGATGCTGTCTGGTGAGAGATGGCACAAGATAAGCTGGCGGCGCGGCACTAAAGGTCGGCTGACATGCTTGTTTGCGGCTCGACGTGTCCGCGTTGCGGATGGTCATAAGCACCGCATGCTCGACAATCGCATGCAATGCATGCCAGGCGAGGAGGTCTGGCTCGTCGGCGAACGCCGGTCGACTGGCGAGCAAAAATACTATGTGTCGAACTTACCGGCCGATGCGAGCCTCAAGATGCTCGCCGCCACGATCAAGGCGAGGTGGGTCTGTGAGCAGGCACATCAGCAATTGAAGGAGGAACTCGGCCTCGACCACTTCGAAGGCCGATCATGGACTGGATTACATCGACACGCCTTGATGACCATGATCGCCTACGCCTTTCTCCAAGCCCGCCGCCTCAAAGCAGCGGGACGGAAAAAAAAGAGTCGGCGGACCACCGCCACAACCGAGCATGCCAGCTGTTAGACAAGCCATTCTTGACCTCTTCACGCGGCCGCCACCCCGCAGATGTCCTCACTGTGAGAAGCTGCTCGCAGACGCCATCAAACCTAAACTGCCAAAGTAGTG
>NZ_JBSKBQ010000091.1:0-1471 GCF_053714375.1 Mesorhizobium sp. ArgA1 | reverse complement strand
CAATCGAATCAATTGGGGACTCACAGATTCAGCACTGGCGCCATATGTCACGTGTTAACTCACCCGATTGCCCTGACACGGCGACTGGGCCTACTGGACGACCTTCTCGAAACCGTGAGAAACCTCGGCTTTGAGCATCTTATCCTGCTTGCGGCAGAAGAGGCGGACGGGTGGACGCTCGCGAAGCGAAACAAGCGGTCGCTTCGCCTTGAGCGTGCCAAGCCTATCGATCGGCAGCTCGAGGATGATGTTTGGTCGCTGCTTTACCGGATGGGCTTCAAGGCGCTAAACCCTGATCGAAATTTCTACATCGTGGGGAAGGATGGGTCACGGCGGCAGCTCGATGTTTTCGCGAAGGACGATGAGACGGTTTTCGTCGTCGAATGCACACATGCACAGGATACTGCAACCAAGTCCGTAAAGCAGTTGCTCGACAAGATTGGGGCGATCAGAGAGACGTCGTCACCGCGGTGCATTCGACGTTTGGCCGGGATCCCGCTGAAAGTCAAAATCGCGATCGCAACACGAAACGTCGACATCCGCACTGTCGACCGGCAACGTGCCGCGGCAGCAGGCGTGCCGGTTATCACAGAGGCCGACGTCGCGTATTTTTTAAGCTCACCAGCATTCTGAAAGCGGCGGCGCGATACCAGTTTCTCGACCGTTATCTCAAGGGTGAAAAAGTTGAGGGCCTGCGTACGCGCGTCCCGGCGAACCGCGGCAAAGTCGGCAATACGACCTTCTACAGCTTCCTGATGTCGCCCCACGACCTGTTGCGCATCGCGTACATCAGTCATATGGGCGCTACATCCAACGAAGACCTCGAAACGTACCAGCTCATGGTAAAGCCTACGCGGCTCCGATCAATCGGCGCCTATCTCGATCGCGGCGGCACGTTCCCAACCAACATCGTCGTCAACGTTAAGCTCGATGGCCTGAATTTCAACAGCCAGGAAACGTTCGGAGATACCGCGACTGGCACTCTCGATCTTCCCGGCCAATACGGGTCCGCATGGGTCATCGATGGGCAGCATCGGCTCTATGGCTACGCGTACGCAGGCCGCGATGCCGATGAGGACCGGTCCGTCGTCTCCGTTCTGGCTTACCAGAACCTGCCGGTCCGGCAGGAAATAGAGATGTTCGTTGACATCAATACGCAGCAGGTCAAGGTTCAGCGTAATCTGGTGAATGAAATCATCTCGTCGCTCAACATCGACGATGAGGACCCCCGCAAGCGGCTGGACGCGATGTGCGCGCGCATCGGGCTGAAGTTGGACGAGGAAAAGCAGTCAACGGTCCGTGACCGCATACTCACAGTCGTTCAGCAGAAGGACAATTTCCGTAATTACCCACCCCCTCGCCCCCTCGATGCGGCATGGTGCGTCGTCACTCGTCGTCGATGTCTGGGTACTGCGGGGGAGCCTTGCCGATCTTGCTGACGATCCTCGGGTAATTGGCATCGGGCTGCGCC
>NZ_JBSKBQ010000090.1:0-1498 GCF_053714375.1 Mesorhizobium sp. ArgA1 | reverse complement strand
CGCATTCAGGTCGACAAAGGACTGAAGGCCGCCGAAGGTGCCTGAGCGCGCCCCGGCAGAGTGCGCTGGCGCAAAGTGAGCGTCATCGCGCAAGTGGGCACGCGCCGGGATTTCATGGTAGACCCCTGGGGGCGCCTTGGCAGTTGATGGGAATGCGGATGCTTGCATCGCCTCGCCTAAGAACGCCCCGGCGCGCTCGCTCTGAGCGGTCGCGGGGAGCTCCTGCGAAGAGCGGGGCCGCCCGGCGTCCAGCACTGCTGGCAAAGCCCGCTGCTCAGCTGCTTGCAGCCGCAGGTCTCGATTAGCCTCGATTAGTTTTAAGTAGTTCCGAAGATGCGACAAATCGGCAGAGGGGGTTCTTTTTCCAGTCCGTTGGAACGCTACCACATCCAGCTTTAACTGCTCCGGCCTAGAACCGTTTAGTCGGCCAGCTATGCTCCCCTTGCCCTCGCTTCGAAGCCAATCACTCAGCGCACGAAGACGTGTAGCCCGTATTTGCGCAGATACCCTCTGCTCCGCAGTCGGGGCTCCAAGATCTTTCAACGTTTGGCCGAGCGCGCCATCGATCAAGAGGGCGTCTTCGGGATGAGGAGCCAGTTGACGGGGGCGCCCAATGGCAGGAGGTTGAAGCCGTTTGGCTTGTTGAGGCAAGAACCGCTGGAGATCAGCCAGAGCCGTTGTAAGGCGGTTCCGGGAGTCCCTCCCCGCCTGATACTCCGAAAGCTCCTTGTCCAGGGAACCGCCTTGCAACTGAGAAGCCAAAGATCCCTTGTTGTTGTCCTGGAGCCACAGCGCAAACTGCCTCAATCTGGAAAGGGTAGTGCGGACGGTCCCTTTGGCGGCGATGTTGCGCTGCTCGGCGTCAAGCCGGAACCTTGCCAAAAGATCCACGTCTTCGGCAGGGAGCTTCCCAGTTAGATGCTCTCGCGATGGGAGGCTCCCTGGCGCAACCTTTTTCAGGTGCGGAACGATAGCAGGACGGCCACCAGCCTTCAGATAGTCCTGCACATCAGCTACAAAAGAAGCATGCTTTGGTGAATCGGGGTTAAACCGGCCGAAAATGGGCTGCCGATTTTCCTGGCGCAGCCAGTGGCTAAGATGGTGCAGATCACCTCCCAATTTCAGGACTGTCCACTCGTTCGTCTTCGCTTCGATGGCCACTTTCTTGAAGGTAGAAACGAGTTCCTTGTCCTCGGGAAAGGGCTCGGAACGGTCGCGCTTTGCGCCCACGCGGACCTCTTTGGTGACCGCAAACTCGGGTTGGCTATTCGGGCCTGGGCCGGGTCCGTGCGCCGCCGCCTCCGGCGTTTGGTGGCAAGGGATGAAGTTGTCACGCAGATCGGGCAACGACGGCACCGGCCGTGAAATGCCGAGATGCGCGCTTCGGCGCCCTCCAGCGCTCTCCCCGGACGAACCAGGCGGCAATTGGTTCAGCTGCTGCTCAAAGTTCGCTTGCAGATTCGCGCCGTCCCCCTGTTGCCCTACGTGCATGCCGGTA
>NZ_JBSKBQ010000089.1:0-1535 GCF_053714375.1 Mesorhizobium sp. ArgA1 | reverse complement strand
TACTCCTACACGCTCATCGACAACACGCTGACCGATCCGTCGAGCACCAGCTTCGCGGTGGTGGTGACCGACGCCGATGGCGACAGCGCACCGGCCGGCAGCCTTACCATCAACATCGTCGATGACGTGCCGACGGCGGTCGCCGACATCGACAGCATCGGGCCTGGCCTGTTCGGCCCGGCCACCGGCAATGTGCTGACCGGCGGAACCGATGCCCTCGACGGCAACACGACCGACGGCGTTGCCGACACCAAGGGCGCCGACGGCGCGACGGTGGTTGGCGTCCAGGCGGGTAACACCAATGCCGACGTCGACAATGCCGCAACACTCGGCACCCAGATCCAGGGTCTCTATGGCAAGCTGACGCTGGCCGCCGACGGCACCTACACCTATACCCGCGATGCCGGCTCGCAAGGCGGCCATGACGACGTCTTCACCTACACCATCAAGGACGGCGACGGCGACACCTCGCACACCACGCTGACCATCTCGATCGGCAACTCGCCGCCGGTGATCACCGACCTGACGCCGGCCGCCAATGGCGGCGACGTCACCGTCAACGAGGACGACCTTTTGGCCAGCCGCGGCGTTGGCGAATCGGCCGGCTCCGACACCTCGAAGGAAAGCACCACCCAGGGCGGCACCTTCACCATCTCCTCGCCCGACGGCATCGCCTCGCTGACCATCGACGGCCACGCCTTCATCACCAACGGCGTGTTCACCGCCAGCTCCTTCACCACCGCGCTCGGCAATACGCTGAACGTGACCGGCTACAATCCCGCAACCGGCGCCGTCAGCTACACCTACACGCTGCTCGACAACGAGGCGCACGCCGCCGCCGGCGGCACCAACAGCCTATTCGAGAACCTCGCCGTCTCGCTCACCGACCAGGACGGCCAGAACGCCACAGGCACGCTGTCCGTCAACATCGTCGACGACGTGCCTACCGCCAACGCCAACACCGACAGCATTGCATCGGGCCAGTTCGGTCCGGCCACCGGCAATGTGCTGACCAACGACGTGTTCGGCGCCGACGGCGCTGCCGTGGTCGGCGTCGTCGCCGGCGACACCAATGCCGCCCTCGACAATACCGCGACGCTGGGCACCCAGATCCAGGGTCTCTATGGCAAGCTGACGCTGGCCGCCGACGGAACCTCCTCCTATACGCGTGATGTCGGCTCGCAGGGCGGCCATGACGACGTCTTCACCTACACCATCAAGGATAGCGACGGCGACCTGTCGCACACCACGCTGACGATCTCGATCGGCGATGCAACGCCCACCGACAGCATCCCGGCGCCAGGCCTTGCCTCGACCACCGTCTACGAGGCCGGCCTGCCGGCACGCGCCGGGGAACCTTCGGGCTCGAACGAGCCTGCGACCTCGGAAACGACCTCGGGTACGATCGGCTTCACGTCGCCGGACGGCCTGACGACGGTGTCGCTAGGCGGCCATGTGCTGACCGGTATCCCGACGGCGTTCGCCGACGGGACGACAGGCACGCTGACGGCAAGCTATGTCTACAATCCGGCGAC
>NZ_JBSKBQ010000088.1:0-1546 GCF_053714375.1 Mesorhizobium sp. ArgA1 | reverse complement strand
CCTCCATCATTCACGCAGCTTTACGGTACAGTGTCAGTTCATACAGAACTCCTTCCGTGCCTCTGCAGCACACTCTCGTCGATGAACACGAGCTTCGCCGGATCGAGATCGAGCTGGCCGTCGAACCAGTCCCGGCGCCGCTTCAGGACGTCGGGGCGATCCTGCTCCAGTGCGTGCGCGGACTTTTTTTGAATGTCCAGCCGTGGCCGCGAAGCCAAGCGCTCAAGGCGCTGCGGCTGATCCGCACCGAATGCTCGGCGCTGAGCCGCTCCACCATCTCGTTCAGCGTGATGTCCTTGCGCTCCTCGATCAGCCCGACGATGAAGGCTTCATGCGCATCGAGGCTGGAGGCGTGGCGGCGGCCCTGCGGGCGTGGCGCCAGTTCGCCCATCTTCGCCCGCGCAATCCAGCGGATCGCGCTGGACACTCCCACGCCGAACCGCGCCGCCGCTTGCCGCGCCGACATGCCCTCGTCCGAAGCCTTCAAGACCCGCGACCGAAGATCCCCGCTCAATGCTCTTCCCATCGTCCACATCCATCTAGGTGGATGTTGAATCAGCACAAAACGCACCCGTCACATCACAATCGATTCATCGATCACAGGACGTGCTCTAGGTAGGGGGGCCTGGCTTCTGGTCAGGCTGAATGCATGCCGGTCTCACATACTTCGGATTGCGAATCCGATAAACTATCTGGGGCCGCAACCAATGACCCTCGCCGCACATGGGGTGCTCGTAATCGGACGTGGGATCATAGATCATGCCGATCTTCTGCATGACTCTTTGGCTTGGCGCGTTCTCCTTGGCCGCGAAGCCCGCAACCTCCGGCAGATCGATTGACCAAGCGTACTCGAGCCATGCCAGTGCTCCCTCTGACGCCAGGCCTTTACCCCAATGCTCCTTGGCGAGAAACCATCCTATTTCAACGCACGGCTGGCTGTGGATAGCAGCCTGTACCGGCTCCGACAGCACGGCGAGCCCAATCATTCCTATAAGCCGCCCGCTGCTCCTCAACTCCGCTGGCTGGAAATGAAAGCCATTGGTCCGGGCAAGCTCGGCAGCAAGATCGACTTCGACAAGCGCTTCCTCCGCTGTCAAGGGGTTGGCAAGGTAACGCCTGACGTGGGGGGAGGCGTAAATACTCGCCATTGGTATCCGATCTCGGTCCTCCCAAGGACGCAATATCAGGCGTTGGGTCGTTAGCACCATTGATCAGACTCATCCACAGGACGGACGCTTGCAAGGCTCGGTAAGAAACTCGCGTTTTTCTTCGCTGACTCGCATGAGTCATTCTAAAATAAGCAGGCAAGATATAGAAGTTAATATTTGTTAAATAACAGCAACTTTGTTGTAACATGCGGATCAAAGTAACGGTGGCTGACGGCGGCGACCGTTGTGGGGAGCGGGTGGGGGTAAGAACTTTCGGGTAATCGAGGGCTTTTTGGAAGGCGCACTCGATGACAACGCAATTAAGGATGAACGTCTGGGTCGAGTTTGTCGGGGTCGATGGCCTTCGGCAACGTCGGCAAATCGCAGTCGTCGAACGG
>NZ_JBSKBQ010000087.1:0-1548 GCF_053714375.1 Mesorhizobium sp. ArgA1 | reverse complement strand
CTGATCGCCAAGATCGCTCAACCGCCGAAGCCGGTCATCGACATCGAAGAAACCAGGTGCAGTTCCCATAAAAGCCCTCCTCGCCATCAAGTGCCGTTGGAACCACAATTCGGGAGAAATGGCGAGGTTAATAGGAGCGTCCAGCTTCGCCAAGGGAAGGGCTGTCAGGGGAAAGTGTCTGGTGAATCGAAATGCCGCATGCGAATGCCTCGTGGGACGGTGGTTTTTGCGCCGTCTTGGTCGACAGTCCGGGGTGAGTAGGCCGGAGGATTTCACCCGCCGGCCTCTCGCAGAACGGTGCGTGAACCTCTCGATTCACACCGCTCCCATCAGGCATACGTATTCGTTCCGAACGCCTTCCAGTGCACAAACAGTCATGGATTTTCCCGCCTTTCTGTATTGGGCCTTCGTTCGTCAAGTCCCCTCTGAACGATATCTCGTCGCCAGGATCATGCTTCTGTCCGTGGTCAGCGCGAAGGCCGCCACACTTTGCCATCAGATCCAGAGCTGACAGGTCAATCTAGGAAGAGTGGTTTGCCGAAGCATTCACAGCACTACACATGACCCTGCCAAGCCCTCGTCCCGGCGAGAGGGCAGTGCCGTTTCGGCTCGCTCCGAACGCGGTCGCATCCACCCACATGCGATGGAGCACGACGCCCAACTTGCGGGCAAGGGCCACCTTGGCGCGCTTCATGCCCCGACGTTTCGCCACGTCGAGCGCCCGGTGCTTCAGGCTCGAGAAGCGGGTCGCCCGCGTCAGCATGACGTGCGCCGCTTCAAAGAGCGTAGTTCGCACCATGGCGTCGGCGACCTTGCTGACACCACCGTCCCGATCGGTCTCACCGGATTGATATTTTTTGGGCGTAAGCCCGAAGTAGGCTCCGACCGTACTGGATTTTCCAAACCGCATCGGGTCGTCCACCGCCGAGCGATAGGTCAGGGCGACCAAGGCGCTGAAGATCGCGCGCGCTGATAAGGTCTGCCGGCGATTGATGTGCACACCTGGCGTTCTCGCGATGGAGCTTGCTGAACTCGCACCACACAACGCCATCCGCGCCGCCAGCATCGCACCAATCACCGTCTCCAAAGTGACGTGCCCTGCTGTCAGCTCCCGGATGCGCGTCTCAAACTTTCCACGACTGACCTCTCCGACCTTCAGCCCATAGCCGCGCAAGATCCCGCGGATGCTAAGTTCGACGTCGAGAAGCTTGCCTTGCAGAAGCTTGCGTCCAACAAGAAGGGCTCGGCTATCCTTGCAAGTCACCGATTTGGCATGAACCGGACGGTACCATCCCATCCGTAGCAGTTGGGCGATCCCGCGTGCATCTTTCCGGTCGGTCTTCACCGTCATAGCCGAGAGCCCCGCCTTCACGTGCCGCGTCTCGAGCAAAACCGCATCGCGTCCGGCGGCCACAAGCCCGGCATGCAGCCATTGCGACAATGGCCTGGCCTCGAGTCCAATGCGACTAACAGACAATTCCAGTTCGTCGAAATAGCGGACCAGCGCCTCCGGCTCGCTGGCGATCTTGACCTCGCGCATGATCGCTC
>NZ_JBSKBQ010000086.1:0-1560 GCF_053714375.1 Mesorhizobium sp. ArgA1 | reverse complement strand
CCGTCCAGATCCCATGGGTGGATGGCGACCGGCGTTTTTGCAAAATTAGAGGTCGTCCAACCAACCACCTATTCTGAGGCGATGAATATGACCACACCCATACAGCCAACCACCATCCGTACCGATCCTGGCGCAATTTTCGTTTCATTGGAACTCAGCCGCTCGACCTGGCTGATAACCTCGCTGTCTCCGGGCAACGGTGGGAAGATGTCGAAGCATTCCATTTTCGCAGGGGACGTGGGCGGATTGTTCGCGCTGTTTTTCAAGCTGCGGGAAAGATGTCAGGCTAAAACCGGGTGCAATTATCCGATCGTCACGATCCAGGAGGCCGGTCTCGACGGCTTCTGGGTTCATCGGGTGCTTGAGAAGGAGGCGCTCGAAAGCCATGTCGTGGATCCAGCCTCGATCGCAACATCACGCCGGCGCCGACGAGCGAAGACGGATCGCATCGACGGTGAGGCGCTACTTCGGACCTTGATGGCTTACAAACGCGGCGAGCCACGGGTATGTGCCATGGTGCGTGCTCCGTCGCCCGAAGAAGAAGATCATCGCCGGGTCTGCCGCGAGCGCAAGACACTGACCGCTGAGCGCGTCGCCCACGTCAATCGCATCAAGGGGCTGCTGTTCTCGCAGGGGATCACGGACTATGAGCCGCTGCGCAAGAATCGACGAAAGCGGCTTGAAGAGTTGAGGACTGGCGACGGGCGCGCGCTGCCTGCCCATATGAAAGCCCAGATTGGCCGCGAACTGGATCGGCTCGAGCTCCTGCTCGAACAGATCAGGACGGTCGAAGAGGAACGGGACGCACTCCTCGCAGCGCAAGACGCCGAGGCAAAGCCTTCGCCTGTGAGAATGCTGCTCGACATCAAGGGGATCGGCGCCGAATTCGCCGCCATCCTGTGGTCGGAGGGATTATTCCGACATTTTGATAACCGTCGCCAGGTTGCCGCCTATGCGGGCCTCGCGCCGACACCCTGGCAGAGCGGCTCGGTCGATCGGGAGCAAGGGGTATCAAAGGCGGGTAATCCCAGACTGCGGACGACGTTGATCCAGATGTCCTGGCTGTGGTTGCGACATCAACCGAGTTCTGCGCTGGCCCGATGGTTCAAGGAACGCGTTGATCGCAACGATGGGCGCATGAAGAAATCGACCATCGTGGCGCTGGCGCGAAAGCTCCTGGTCGCTCTTTGGAAATACGCAACCGCCGGCGTAGCCATAGAAGGGGCGAGCATGAACAGCGCCTGACTGTCCTTCAACCTTCAACCCCTTTCGGAAATCTACCAGAACTCTTCTGTTCTGGCGGATTCAGGCCGACGAACCGTACGCGCACTTGGCGAAATGCCGTCGTCCAGATTGGTTTCGTCGTTCTGAGCTCTACCCGCCGCAAGCGGGATGTTGGTGCAGCCGCAATCAGCGGCGACCGTATGTGAGCTGGATGAGGTTCGACAAACGAGCCGCGTCATGCAGTCGAGCTCAGGCCCCTGGATGCCGTTACCTTGGAGAGTGCCCTATGCGCTGTGACTGATAACCTTGACACTTCGACGCCCATGTGAGCGCGCG
>NZ_JBSKBQ010000085.1:0-1615 GCF_053714375.1 Mesorhizobium sp. ArgA1 | reverse complement strand
TCGCCGAGGCTGCGCGCTACGCCCTCGCGAAACAATGGATGGTCGTCGACAATGGCAATGCGGATGGCGTGGGTCACCATGTTGAATTATCATCAGGCGCCAACGCATTCCAATCAACAGGGCAGTTAAGGCTAACGAAGTGTTGGCGGGGCCCCGCGCACGAGATCGGTCCACCAGATCCGAATGCTATTGAAGAAATTCTGCATTTCATAGCCGAGCTTGCTGGCGCGACCGCGGTGAAATGAACGAACGCCGCCTGCTTGCCGCACTGGCCCGAGCGGGGGCAAGCCTGACGGATTTCCTAGCCTCTTTGCACTGGCCAGATGACAGAAAGCTGATTCATCCAGCGGAACGGGATAGGACCGGTGACGCCGCCTACAGCTAGATAGTGCCGGTCTGTATGATCCATTCCAGCAAGTTGGAATCTACGTCATCGCTATCCGTATAGTCGCGGATCAAAAGCGCAGCCTCGTCACGCCATCGGTCCTCTGGGATGTTCTTTTCGATAATGCATTTTACGAAGGCGCCGCGCAGGACATCGCAGTCGGACACCGATATACTTGGCCGGGTCATGACGCCAATCTCCCATTACCAGCGAAAGCGCGACTAACATTGTCGAACGTGGCGCCTCCGCAAATGTTCCGCGATCCGACCTCAGTACGCCGGGCATAGACCTAGGTCCTAACTCAGACAAAAAAGGTCGGAGAAGTGGGATATCAGGGAACGCTTGTCCAACAGATGGATTGACTTGGCGACCGTTGATCAACGTCCCTTCTTCGCTGGTCCTTGGTTCCGCCGCCTTCCTTCCCGAGGGGCGGCGGAACTTTCTTGCAGTTTCCCCATCGCGCCAGGAACGATTGAAGTGATGAATCACGTCGAAATTTCGCCAGTCCTCGATACCCGCTTGGCCTCACTCAGGGCTAGGATGAGCGATGCGCGCGTGACAGAGGCAGACATCAAGACCTTTCAGAAGGTCGCAACCATCATGGGTGGAGCGAGCGGCCGCATTGACGGCGATGACCTAATTGCAGCTTCTTTCGTCCTCGACGACAAGGCTGGTTACCCTTAAATTCTACATGCATCGACGGCCCGTCAGCGCCAGGCCCGTCCGGAAGAGCTTTGTCGAGTGTCCGGTCTGTGGCCGGTCCGTCGACTTGCCGGTGCCAGCTAATGCACCACGCCTCGCACGAGCATGATCCTCGCCTGAAACGCAAAAAGCCCGCCACCCTCAGGGCGAAGGTGACGGGCTCCCGTCGTTGCAAGTCGAGGGGACATGACTGGCTATCGCTGCAACGAGCTGGTTTATTTTAGGTTCCGCTAAGATAAAAAAGCCCGCCGGCTTGGGCAGCGGGCAAGGTCTCATGGAGACGATGCACTGAATGGGCCAGTGCAATAAGCCAATTTCGTCGGCGAAGAGATGTTCCAGGCATCCGGCAATTTGTCTTTGGCCGCGCGGCCGGGGATTCACACACAAAACGTATGGGCGCCCATCATTCCATCTCTGGTACATGAAGGCGAAGGGGCGGGTATCTCTCCGATCAGCCGGCGCCGCCATCTTGATGCCCCTGCCGGTTAGGCCCGGTGCTTACTGGCCTACCCGCCCCAGGTGCCGGGC
>NZ_JBSKBQ010000084.1:0-1770 GCF_053714375.1 Mesorhizobium sp. ArgA1 | reverse complement strand
GCGGGCCCCTTCCAGGGTCGGTCGTCCGTCGCATGCGCCCAGAACTGGCAGGTCCGTGTTCGACCCCGGCCTGGATCAAGCACCGGCATCGGCGTTTCGTCGCAGAACAGCCGCGCAAAGCCATGCATCGTCTTCAGCTGCAGTTCATAGAGGCCCTTGGCCATCTGCGCGGCACTCTTCATCCAGCGCGAAAGCGTCTGCCGATCAACCTCCACGCCCCAGCCCGCCAGTATCTGGGATTGACGATAGAGCGTCGACTGCCAAGCGTATTTCGCCGCGGCGATATGCGCGACCAGGGCCGTGGTCACCATGCCGCCCTCGATGAGCCGAGCCGGTGCTTTCGCCTGGACGACCGCTTCCTCACAAGCTCGGCAAGCGTATTTGGGGCGGATTGTCCGCAACACGCGCAATAGCGCAGGAACCCGGTCAAGTGCTTCGGCGACGTCCTCTCCGATCCGACGCATTTGCGCCGTGCAGCATGGGCACAGCGTCGAGGATGGTTCAATCACCTGCTCGTGGCGGGGCAGATGCGCGGGTAGTGCTCCAATGTTGCGCCGGGCCTTTGTGCGCTTCCTCCCCGCCGTGCCCGGCGCCGTATCGTCGTTGGCCGCAGTCGACGCAACAGCCTCCTCGCCTCCCAGGCCAAGCGCCAGTTGCTTGGCATATATCACCACCGCGCGCTCTGAGCGCGTCCCAAAAATCAGCGTTTTCAGCATCGAGATTTCCGCGCGAAGAGCGTCGTTCTCACCCTGCAAGGCAAGCGCCATTTCGGTGAGCACAGCTGGATCTCGAGAAAGGTCTTCGGGCCGGAAGGGCATGAGGCAAGCTAACCAAATCACCCCAAAATAACCAGCAAAATCAGACACCTCAGGCAACAATTGTTGGCCGCTTAACTGCGCGCGGCTCAACCTGGCGCCATTCGCTCAGGCCCTCGAACAGCATCGCAAATTGCGTCGCCGTCAACCGCATCGTTCCTGCCTGGATCGGCGGCCAGGTAAAACGCCCTTCCTCCAGCCATTTCGTCGCCAAAATCATCCCACTGCCATCAAAAATCAGAAATCGCAATTTGTCTGCGCGTTTCGACCTGAAGACGAAGACGTCCCCACCGTATGGATTGCCCGCCAGTCCCTCCGAGACCAATGCGACCAAGCCGTGCACACCCCTGCGGAAGTCGACTGGCTCCGTCGCCACAAACACGCGCGTGTCCGATCCGAACGCGATCACCGTGTCGACCTCAGTGCCGAAACGATAATCCGAAGCGTCGCGGCATCTGCACCCTGAGGTACCCGCACCCGCGCGTCCCCAATCTCGATTTCGATCCTGTCGCTCGACGACGCATTACCCTCCTGCCCGCCGACCATCGAGCCAGCGGAAACGCGTTCCACCCGCACCTGCGCAAACATCGGCGCGCCGCGCAGCGCCTCACGTGCCTGGCGCCGCCACACCGAAAGCAAACCCCGGTGCACCCCGTTGCGGCGCGCTACCTCGGAGACGCTCACATCCGGATCCGCACTCTCGGCAACAATCCGTGCCTTCTCCTCGGCGCTCCAATCGCGCCTTCGCCGATCGCCGGTGATTACCTCGATACGCCGGTAAGTGCCGGCATCATGCCTGTATCCATCCATGGAATTTGCAGCCTCTGTTGATCCGAGGCTGCGAGCCTTGCTCAGCGCGCGTACGAGCGCCAGATGGGGGTAAGCGCTCATTTCCATGCACGTTGACGCCGCCGCCTTCAACGACGGTGGCTCAAACGGGCGCGTCCGGGCGGAT
>NZ_JBSKBQ010000083.1:0-1797 GCF_053714375.1 Mesorhizobium sp. ArgA1 | reverse complement strand
AGCTCGACTTTGTACGTTTTGGTCATGTCCAGGTCCAGAAGAGGCTGTTGGTTGCGATGAGGTTGAGCGCCTGATCGAGGGGCAGGACACAGCCGCCCATATCGTCGATGTCTTCCCATTTTCTGCGGTGTGACCAGTAGGCGATCCTGACCTCATCGCCTTTGCCGGTCTGCTTGAGACGGGCGATCGGCGCCTCGGTTGCCAGCAGATAAAGGTGGTAGGCACCTTTGTCCTTGTAACAGCCAACGCCGCCACCATTGGCCTGATCGAACGCTTCGATGCGCAGGGCCATATTGTCCTTTTCCATTGTGCAGTCATAGCTGCCGCGGGCCCGGGCAGGCCTGATTCACTTCGCCGCAGGGTCATTGCCTTGCAACATGTGCTGGCCGGGATTCGAAGCATGGGATGCTGCACCATTCCAGCGCCGCTGTCGGCGATACCGTTCCCCAGATCCTGCGCCAGTGGCTCCAAGCGTTGCGCACCTGCTTCACAGCGCCTAGTTGGGAACATGTCCTTGTTCTGGTCATGGGAGCTTTGCTGGCGCCGGGCAAGCGGACCGTCAGTTCCTGCCTGCGCATGACTGGCCGGGCCGAGGCCGCCAACTTTGCAAGCTACCACCAGGTCCTCAACCGAGCCTGCTGGAGCCCCCGTGCCGTTGCCAGGCGATTGCTGGGCCTTGTGGTCGAACGGCTCGTGCCGGATGGACCCATCGTCATTGGCATGGACGACACCATCGAACGCCGATGGGGACGCCGGATCAGCGCACGGGGCATCTACCGGGATCCAGTGCGCTCCAGCCATGGCCATTTCGTCAAAGCCAGTGGCCTGCGCTGGTTGAGCTTCATGGTGCTGACCCCGGCGCCATGGACGAGCCTGGTAAAGGCCTTGCCCGTCTTGACCCTGCTTGCCCCGTCCGAGCGATCCGACCATCAACGCGGGCGGCGCCACAAGCTGCTGACCGACTGGGCGCGGCAGGGCGCACTGCAACTCTGTCGCTGGCTGCCAGGGCGCCGCATCATCTTCGTGGGCGACAGCAGCTTTGCCGTCCATGAACTGGCCCATGCCATCACTGGCAGGGCAACGCTCATCAGCCGGCTGCGACTGGATGCCAACCTGTTTGCGCCACCGCCAAAGCGGACCACGCGCACCCTCGGCAGGCCAGCGCAAAAAGGTCCGGCGCTACCAAAGCTCAAGACACTCCTGTCCAACCCTGCCACGATCTGGGCAAGGATCATCGTGTCCGCCTGGTACGGCCATGTCGACGGCAAAACGCTCGAGATCACATCTGATACCGCCTTGTGGTACAGGCCCGGTACCCCGGTAATGCCGCTCCGCTGGGTGCTGGTCCGGGATCCCGATGGCAAACGCCCTCCTCAAGCCTTCTTCAGCACGGACATCACTCTCGAGCCCGCCGACATCATCGCCCTGTTCGTCCGCCGCTGGCAGATCGAGGTCACGTTCGCCGAGACCCGTGCCCACCTTGGCGTTGAGACCCAGCGGCAATGGTCTGACAAAGCCATTGCGCGAACCACCCCAGCATTGCTTGGGCTCTACAGCCTCGTATCGCTATGGGCCTGCGATCTGCTCACCACCACCACCACCCCATACGCAGCAGCGTGGTACCGAAAAACCAGCCTGACGTTCAGCGATGCCATCGGCGCCGTCCGCCTCGCAATCTGGATCGGCGACATTAATCAACACTCCCCGCCAAACCGGGAACCAGAGAATATCCCGCCAGAGCGCATCCTGCGAATGGCGCAAGCCCTGTGCTTCACCACCTAAACGTACAAAGTCGAG
>NZ_JBSKBQ010000082.1:0-1805 GCF_053714375.1 Mesorhizobium sp. ArgA1 | reverse complement strand
GGACTGGCCCGCACCGCTGCCGATGCGACCGAGTATTTCCAGATCCCGACCGGGCGCGTGGTTGAAATCGGCACGCAAGTCGCCATTTGACAAGTGTCCTCGCCGGAGCCCGCCAAAGCTGCCATGACCAGGCAGATCGCGAGAAGCCCCGCGTTGCAAGCATGAGTGCCATAACCTTACGGCACTTGATATTGCATCGCAGCAAGCGTAGAGCACCGCGCGCTTATCGGAGTGTCGTCCATGGCCCTTACCAACACTGGTAGTGAGGCAGAACCCGTCGAACAATCGAGCCATCCCGAAATTGAACAGCATAGCACCAAGGTGCTGATGCTGGGCGCGCTCGGCGTGGTCTATGGCGACATCGGCACCAGCCCGATCTACGCGTTCCGCGAGGCGCTGGTGGCGTCATCCGGCGGCGAGATCGCCGACCGCGGCGATATTCTAGGCGTTTTGTCGCTGATCATCTGGTCGCTGACGATCATCGTCACCATCAAATACATCAATTTCGTGTTGCGCGCCGACAACCGCGGCGAGGGCGGCGTGCTGTCGCTGATGGCATTGGCGCGCGGCAGTCTCCCGACACGCTCGGCGATCATTCTCGCCGTCGGCATCGTCGGCGCGTCGCTGTTCTTCGGCGACGCCGTCATTACGCCGGCGATCTCGGTGCTGTCGGCGGTCGAGGGCATGAATGTCGTCACGCCGACCTTCCAGCCCTATGTCGTGCCGCTGACGCTGGTCATCCTGGCAATCCTGTTTTCGGTACAGCGATTCGGTACCGGCGGTGTCGGGCTGATCTTCGGGCCGATCACGGCGGTCTGGTTCCTGGCAATCGGCCTTTCCGGCCTGAACCACATCATCGCCGATCCGGAAATCCTGTGGGCGGTCAGCCCGCACTATATCGTCGCTTTCCTGATGAATTCGCCCGACGTCGCCTTCGTCACCATCGGCGCCATCTTCCTAGCCGTCACCGGCGCCGAGGCGCTTTATGCCGATCTCGGCCATTTCGGCCGCAAGCCCATCGTGCTCGCCTGGCTGGCAATCGTGTTTCCGTGCCTCTTGCTCAACTATGCCGGGCAGGGCGCTTTCGTGCTGGCCAAGAACGGCCATGTCGGTCATCCGTTCTTCGAGATGAACGAGGGCTGGACGCTGATCCCGATGGTCGTCCTGGCGACGGCGGCAACGGTGATCGCAAGCCAGGCGGTCATATCAGGCGCGTTCTCGCTGACCAGGCAAGCGGTGCAGCTCAACATGCTGCCGCGCCTGGAAATCCTGCATACGTCGGAACGGCAGTCCGGCCAGATCTACATGCCGCGCGTCAACCTTTTGCTGGCGCTGGTCGTGATGATGCTGGTGGTCGGCTTCGGCGAATCGAGCAAGCTGGCCTCCGCCTACGGCATCTCGGTGACCGGCAACATGCTGGTGACGACGGTGCTGTTGTTCGTCGTCATGACGCGTATCTGGAAGTGGCGGCTGTGGGTAGCAGTGGCGATGACGGGATTGTTCCTGTTCATCGACATCGGCTTTTTTGCCTCCAACATCGTTAAGGTGTTCGAAGGCGGTTGGGCGTCGCTGGCGGTGGCCTTCACCATCGTGCTCGGCATGTGGACCTGGGTGCGCGGCAGCCGCTACCTCTTCGACAAGACCCGCCGCAACGAGATCCCGCTCGATTTCCTGGCCGGCAATCTTTTGAAGAAGAAGCCGCAACTGGTCGCCGGCACCGCCGTGTTTCTGACCAGCGATCCGCAAAGCGCGCCGACGGCGCTGATGCACAGCCTGAAGCATTACAAGGTGCTGCACGAGCAGAA
>NZ_JBSKBQ010000081.1:0-1870 GCF_053714375.1 Mesorhizobium sp. ArgA1 | reverse complement strand
TTCAGGTCGACAAAGGACTGAAGGCCGCCGAAGGTGCCTGAGCGCGCCCCGGCAGAGTGCGCCGGCGCAAAGTGAGCATCATCACGCAAATCGGACGGTGTGGGCGCATTCAGGTCGACAAAGGACTGAAGGCCGCCGAAGGTGCCTGAGCGCGCCCCGGCAGAATGCGCTGGCGCAAAGTGAGCATCATCACGCAAATCGGACGGTGTGGGCGCATTCAGGTCGATAAAGGACTGAAGGCCGCCGAAGGTGCCTGAGCGCGCCCCGGCAGAGTGCGCCGGTGCAAAGTGAGCATCATCGCGCAAATCGGACGGTGTGGGCGCATTCAGGTCGACAAAGGACTGAAGGCCGCCGAAGGTGCCTGAGCGCGCGCCGGCAGAGTGCGCTGGCGCAAAGTGAGCATCGTCGCGCAAATCGGACGGTGTGGGCGCATTCAGGTCGACAAAGGACTGAAGGCCGCCGAAGGTGCCTGAGCGCGCCCCGGCAGAGTGCGCTGGCGCAAAGTCAGCGTCGTCGCGCAAGTCGGCATGCGGCGGGATTACCTGGTAGACCCCTGGGGGCGCCTTGGCAGTGGATGGTGATGCGGATGCTTGCATCGCCTCGCCTAAGAACGCCCCGGCGCGCTCGCTCTGCGCGGTCGCGGGTAGCTCCTGCGAAGAGCTGGGCCGCCCGGCGTCCAGCACTGCTGGCAGAGCCGACTGCTCACGTGCTTGCAGCCGCAGGTCTTGATTAGCCTCGACTAGCTTTTGGTAGTTCCGAAGATGCGACAAATCGGGAAAGTAGACTCTTCTTCCACTCCGTTTGAACGCTATCAGATCGCTATTCAGCCTTAACTGCTCCTGCAGAGAACCGTTTAGTCGGCCAGCTATGCTCCCCTTGCCCTCGCTTCGAAGCCAATCACTCAGCCCACGAACACGTGCAGCCCGCGCTTGCGCAGATTGCCTCTGCTCCGCAGTCGGGGCTCCAAGATCTTTCAACGTTTGGCCGAGCGCGCCATCGATCAAGAGGGCGTCTTCGGGATGAGGAGCCGCCTGACGGGGGCGCCCAATGCCACGGGGTTGAAGCCCTTCGACTTCTTCAGGCCCAGGCAAGAACCGCCGGAGATCAGCCAGAGTCGTTTTAAGGCGGTTCCGGGGGTCCCTCCCCAGCGCCCGATACTCCGAAATTTCCTTGTCCAGTGAACCGCCTTGCAACTGAGAAGCCAAAGACCCCTTGTTGTTGTCCTGGAGCCACAGCGCAAACCGCTTAAATCCGGAAACGATGTGGTCGACGGTCCCTTTGGTGGCGATGTTGCGCTCGGCGTCAAGCCGGAACCTTGCCAAAAGATCCACGTCGTCGGCAGGGAGCTTCCCAGGTAGGCTCCCTGGCGCAACCTTATTCAGGTACGTAACAACAGCAGGACGGCCACCAGCCTTCAGATAGTCCTGCACATCAGCTACAAAAGAAGCATGCCTAGGTGAATCGGGGTTAAGCCGGCCGAAAATGGGCTGCCGATTTTCCTGGCGCAGCCAGTGGCTAAGATGGTGCAGATCACGTACCAATCTCTGGACTGTCCACTCGTTCGTCTTCGCTTCGCGGGCTACTTTCTTGAAGGAGGAAACAAGTTCCTTGTCCTCGGGAAAGGGCTCGGAACGGTCACGTTTTGCGCCGACGCGGACCTCTTTGGTGACCGCACACTCGGGTTGCTGTTTCCCGCTATTCGGGCCTGGGCCGGGTCCGTGTGCCGCCGCCTCCGGCGTTTGGTGGCAAGGGATGAAGTTGTCACGCAGATCGGGCAACGACGGCACCGGCCCTGAAATGCCGAGATGCGCGCTTCGGCGCCCTCCAGCGCTCTCCCCGGACGAACCAGGCTGCAATTGGTTCAGCTGCT
>NZ_JBSKBQ010000080.1:0-1889 GCF_053714375.1 Mesorhizobium sp. ArgA1 | reverse complement strand
GAGAATATCCCGCCAGAGCGCATCCTGCGAATGGCGCAAGCCCTGTGCTTCACCACCTAAACGTACAAAGTCGAGCTGAGAGCCTGGGCTAGAATCGGCGGCAAATGTGCGGGTGTGGTGAAACTGGTAGACGCGCTGGATTCAAAATCCAGTTCCGAAAGGAGTGTCGGTTCGATTCCGACCACCCGCACCATCTTCTTCTCTTGACACTTTCGTCGGTCATTCCGCCGAGGGTCTTCAGCCCCGAGCCAGGTGCCCAGCTAGGTTAGATCAGAATCGACGAAATGCGGTCGATCTTTCGAAACTCAGCGCCTTCAGAATTGACTGCCACACTACCCCATCGGTCGTCTGGCTTTGAGGATCAAAATCAGTGGGAGTGAATCGGGCGGAGCGGTGACGGACAGACGGGCGAACTGTTCAGATCCTATGAGGAGGGTGGATAGCGACCTGCGCTGTGGCAAAGTGGGTTTTTGTTGCAACGGCTGAATAGGGGCAGAGAAGCCCTGATGCGACGTCAATCAGGTGGCGAGGATTTCGAACTGCTCGGCCAAGGACGGATTCGGATTGAAGGCGTACCTCGCCTGTCGCTTGCGCATCATGTGAATCATTTCGATGCCGGAAAGGATTGTGGAGGCGGTGGCCGTCGATTTGAAGCCGAGCATCGGCCGGACACGACGCTTGATGCGCCGATGGTCCTGTTCGATCCGATTGTTATCAGGCAGGAATAGGCCCGGCGCGCCAATCCGCATTCCCCTGCACGGATGGATCGACTACCGTCCACCTACCGGGATTGGGGTGTCGGGAGCACGCATGGCGGGCAGGCCGGCAGGAACAAGGGATCCGCCGCCGACTACAGCAACAAGTCGGTCCGCGACAGCGAGCGCGATACCATCGGCAATGCCGAGGAAGCCTACCGTCGCTTCGTCGCTACCTGGAAACAGAAATCGCCGAGTGGGCGCCCGGGTGCCGCCAATGAGGTGCGACAAACATAGGCTGCGCGACAGGGTGCAACCTCAGACCTGTGCTTCGCCACGGGGTCACCCGAGCCGCGTCAGAATAGCAAAATCAGCTTCGTCGATCCATCCCGATGGCGGCGCACGATAGCGACGTGCTCGCTCCGTCAAGGCCAAGCCGCGTGCCGCGCGGTGGCCTGCCGGCCAGACCTGACCTTGCTGCACACGACGCTTTCTCGGCCCTCCGTCGGGACAGAACGCCAAAGAGCACACTTCCAGGACATCGGAGCAGAACGGCCCTTGTCAAATACATCCGTAGATACTGGCACCGGCGGATCCGGATCGGCTTCAGCCGGCGCCGGGCGCGATCCTGCAAGCGATTTGTGGTGTCGCAGGAAACGATCGCCTCGTGGTTGGTCTGGCTCCCGTCGATGACGACGCGATCCGGTCGGCCATGACGCTCCAGCGCCTTTCTGAAGAAGCGCTTGGCCGCCGGCAGGTCGCGCTGCTCGCTGAACCGTAAGCGGTACGAGATGGCCCTGCCTCTCCTCCGGGCTACCGGCCGGTTCTGAAGCGGGTCGGCATCCAAAACTGACGCATGGCCTCAACGACGGCCGGAATGTCGGACCATGCATTTCGGCCAGCGAGCGAAGACGGTGGCACTCGCAAGGGCCGGCCGTCATCGTCGACGCAGTGGAAGAGGATCGGCAGCAGCAAGGCGTGCTCGATTGTATTGGGCGAGAGCAACCGCGACCAGGCGAGCAGCCGAAGCTGCATGACCATATAGAAGCCCATACACCAGGGCCGTGCGTCGACGCCGCCACCGGCCATCCGCAGGAAGAGTGGCTCGAACCTCGTCGACAGCGTTTCGCTGATCGCGTTGTGCCGCATGAGCGTAGCCGCGATCGCCGAGAACTCCTCCGTGTCGTGATTGAA
>NZ_JBSKBQ010000079.1:0-1899 GCF_053714375.1 Mesorhizobium sp. ArgA1 | reverse complement strand
GGAGCGGTGTGAATCGAGAGGTTCACGCACCGTTCTGCGAGAGGCCGGCAGGTGAAATTCCTCCGGCCTACTCACCCTCCGCTATAAGCGTTTTCAAGTACTTAGCCGTGTACTTAAATTGAGATTTTGCATTTAATTTGAGATTCGAGACCGGTAATTTCTCTGGGGTCGAATACAGGTTGTTAGGCCCGCGTAGTCCATGAACATCGCTTTGTTCGGAGGGAAAGCGATGGCGGTGGAATGGACGATTACGATCGAGGGCAGGAACGAGTTCGGTGACGTTTGCCGGAAGGCGGTCCGCATCGACAAGAGTTGGGAACGTCTGTTTGACGGCGACCTCGGCCTGTCGGTCGAGGACGGCAAGACCATCATGGCGGCGCTGCAGAGCGCGGTCGTGAACCATGAGGCGGAGACGTATGCCCTCTTTCGTCGGGTCTGCCCGGATTGCCACAGGTTTCGGTCGGTCAAGGATTACACGACGCGACGGATCCGGACTGTCTTTGGCATTGTGGAGGTGCGCAATCCTCGTTGGATGCTGTGTCGGGATTGTTACCCAGGCATGGTCGTAGCCTTTGCGCCGCTGCGGGAGATCTGCCCGGATCGAGCGACACCCGAGCTGATGGAATTGACGGCGCGGCTAGGGAGCATGATGCCGTACCGGCAGGCTGCCAGAGTGCTTGCCGAATTCCTGCCCGTTTTGTCGACCGAGACGCATGCCACCGTGCGCAAGCGAACCCTCAGGATTGGCGAACGGCTCGACGATCAGGTTGCTGAGGAAGAATTGCACGCAAGGGCGCAAATGGACGAACGGCGCCAGCTTGAAATGCAGCTTCCCGGCGATCGACGCAAAGAGTTCGTCATCAGCATCGATACTGCGCATGTTCGCAGCGCCGATCAACATTCGGCGCGCAACTTCGAGCTCGTTGTGGCCAGATGCGGCCGCGGCGGGCGGGGCGAAGACGGCGGTCGCTATTTCGCGACCAGCAGCACCGACCAACGGGCAATCCGGGATCGCGCCCTTCATGCCCTTCGGGAAGTAGGCTACCGCGGCTTTGGGGATGTGACGGTGATTTCGGACGGCGCCGAAATCCTGAAGCGGCTCCCCCGCGCAATGCCGAAGCCCACGGCCCACATCATCGACTGGTTCCATATCGCCATGAAGGTCCAGCCGATGCAGCAGATCGCCGATCATATGGCTCGATCCCGATCGAGTCTCTCTGAAGCGCTTCCCGCAATCGACCGTGACATCAGAGCGGTGAAGTGGCGCCTGTGGCATGGGCGGGTCGATCGCGCGATCACCGATCTGGAGCAACTCTTGGAGAGGGTGAAGGCTTCGCAAGGAGGCAGTGAATTCTCCATCGCCCGACTTCAAAGCCTCGGCTTGCAGCTCCTAAGCTATGTCCGTTCGAACCGCGGCGCGATCGTCAACTATGGCAAGCGCTACCAAGCCGGGCTTCGCGTCGCAACGACTCTGGCTGAATCGGCGGTGAATTCACTTGTCGGCAAGCGGATGGTCAAGAACCAGCAGATGCGGTGGTCGCTCCACGGTGCTCACATGCTCATGCAGGTCAGGACGGCAGATCTCAATGGCGAGCTTCGCAATCGATTGCGGGCGCCCTTCCGACAGCCAGAGTCGAAGGTGCCACCACTATTCAAGCCCAAACCGCCTCTCCTGCGCGCCGCCTAACCCCAGAGAAGTTACCGGTCTCCCACCGGTGACGATCGGCATCGATGGAGGCTACGTGCGCAGTCAGACCGACAAACTTCGAGGTGATCGTCGGCAAGTCCGTGCCCGAAGAAGGACCTGCACGGCGATTTGGCTGTGAGCGTCCGGCGAATGCATTTTTTGCGTCTACGAGGCGCGGTTTAGGACTTGCGGCTTAGCTCATCTGCCATGAC
>NZ_JBSKBQ010000078.1:0-1905 GCF_053714375.1 Mesorhizobium sp. ArgA1 | reverse complement strand
CTGAGCAGCGCCACCGGCGTGCACGGCACGCTGACCTTCAATGCCAACGGCACCTACAGCTACACGCTGACCTCGCCGGTCGACGGCGCCGATGCCAACAACGGCACCAACACCGTCAACAACGTCGAGACCTTCACCTACCAGGCCACCGACGCCAACGGCAACACCATCACCAACACCATCACCATCGACGTCACCGACGACGTGCCGACATTAGGCGCGTTTATGTCAGGCACAATTCCGAACGAGATTGGGACGGTCAACGGGACGTTTGCATTGGTTCCGGGAGCAGATGGCATCAACCACTTCAACATTACCGGGCCAGCAATCACCGGGGTGAGCTACACCACGACGGTCCAGGCTGACGGAACGACGGTGCTGCTGGCGGAGTCCTCCAGCGGAACTGACATCTATTCGCTGACTGTTCATCCTGACGGCAATTACACATTTTCGCTCATCACTCCGGATGCGGCAACAACGGTAACTCAGACGCTGACGGGATTGTCGCCAGGTGGTCCGACGCCGTTCCTCGAAACTCCGAACGGCCTGATCGAATTCACCGGCAACGGCAACGGCGTCAACTCTTCCACGCAAGGCTTCGGCGTCGACAACCAGTTCATCGACCCCAATGAAAACTTCACCATGGAGTTCCACACCTCGGCGACCGCCGGCAATGACGCGCCGACGCTCAATCCGAATTTCATAGGCAGTCTCAATTTCAATGTGAACAACGGCTCCGGTTCGGTTTCATGGACGGCGACCAATTCCGTCACCAACCAGACTCAGAACGGAACGGCCACGGTGGTGAACGGACATCTCATCATCGACCCGACAATCGACTTCAACCTGATTTCGATAACCGGCAATGCCGATGCAAAAATGAGGTTGGCGGCGGTCGACGTATCTCAAACCATACTGCCATCCGACACCACCTTGCATTTTCAGGTCAATGCGGTCGATGGGGATGGAGACGTCAGTGCAACCCAATCGCTGGACATCCATCAGGTAGCCGCGAGCTCCGGCGGATCCTTCACCCTCTCCGGCTTTGCCGGAACGGTCAACGACGTGATCGCCGGCAGCACGCATACCGATACGATCTCGGGTGGGGCCGGTACCGACATTGTCGACTATACGGGCAGTTTGGCGGCGGTCTCGATTAACCTGGCCGACGACGGTCATGCAAATGCGGCGGCATTTTCGACAAATCCGGCGGATGCGACGATCGGCGGCGGCGATGCCACCGGGGATACCCTCACAGGCATTGAAGGCCTGATCGGCGGTTCGGGCGATGACTATCTGTTCGGAAACGTCGGAGCCAATTACCTGGCGGGCGGACTGGGCAATGACACGCTGAGAGGCGAAGGCGGCGTTGACACTCTTATCGGTGGCGCCGGCAACGACACGCTGGTCGGCGGTGCCGGTAGTGACACGCTCACCGGCGGCACGGGCGCCGACACGTTCAGGCTTGAAAACCTCGATATCAAGGATCTTATCACCGACTTCAATGGCGGCGAGGGCGACAAGATCGACCTGACGTCTCTGTTCGACACCGCACCTGGCGGCGCCAATGTCGGCGACTTCGTCAACTACGATGCGGCGACGGGCACGCTCAGCGTCGACGCCAACGGCACCACCGGTGGCGCCAATTTCGTCGATGTCGCGACGCTGCAGAACCACCCTGCGGCCAACACGATCACGCTTCTTTACGACGATGGCGTGACTCAGCATACGACAACAGCAAACGTGGTTTAACGGCATGGCGCGTGGCCACGCGATCATGTTATACATTGCTAATATCGAGGGGAGTTCATCATGAAACGTTCTGCAAGACCCAACTTGAACAGTTGGAGGTGAACGGATGGCGAACACTGCCGGTTAAGCTGTTGAATTCCCTTGCCTTGAATT
>NZ_JBSKBQ010000077.1:0-2064 GCF_053714375.1 Mesorhizobium sp. ArgA1 | reverse complement strand
CCTTCCTGCGGCTTTTCCTTTGCCGTATCCGGGATGATGATCCCGCCGGCGGTCTTGGATTCGGATTCGACCCGGCGAACGACCACGCGGTCATGCAGTGGACGGAACTTCGACTTTGCCATTTTTTGGATTTCCCTGGTGCTGATGCTGAACGGTTCCCCGTTGCCGGAGCGCGATTAGCACTCACCGAGGACGAGTGCTAACAAGGGGGGTGGATAGGCGGTTGGCAATCCCGTGTCAAGGGCGAAGAACAGCGGGAATGGAGCACGCCCAAGGGAGACGGCGGTGCGGCACTACTGAGCTGATGTTTTGCAAGGCGTGGATATTTCGACCGAGCGACTCAGGCCTTGCGATTTTTCGCTTTTCCTGCGTCTATCTCCAAGTCTCTAATGAACGGCTTGGCTTACGGCCAGGCTACGCTGCAATTGTTATGAAGGAATACAGTATGGCGACAGGAACCGTGAAGTGGTTCAACAGCACCAAGGGCTTCGGCTTCATCCAGCCCGATGGCGGCGGTCAGGACGTGTTTGTCCACATTTCCGCCGTTGAGCGTGCGGGGCTATCGACCCTCGCCGATGGTCAGAAGATCAATTATGAGATCGAGCAGGATCGCCGCACCGGCAAGTCCTCGGCCGGCAATCTCAGCAAAGCAGGCTGACTTTCGCCCGCCGCCGCTCGTCAAGCGCACGGTAGGCTAACTCAACTGGATGGCCGCAGCGGATTGCTGCGCGCCTTCCAGAATTGCCTGTGCAACAACATCGTTTGCAAGTGAAAGGCGGGACTTCTCCCGCCTTTTCATATTCGGCGCAGTGTTGCGGGCAGCTGATATGGGCCAGACGACGGCGGCGGCGATCAATCAGGCCGCGGGCTCCTTGCGGGTCCGCTTCGCAGCCGCTGGTTTTTCCGCTTCCTTGGGCTTACGGCCGAGGCCCATGGTCTTGGCCAATGCCGAACGTGCGGCGGCATAGTTTGGCGCGACCATCGGGTAGTCCGCCGGCAGACCCCATTTCGCGCGGTATTCGTCCGGCGTCAGGCCGTAGTCAGTCGACAGGTGCCGCTTCAGCGATTTGAATTTCTTCCCGTCTTCCAGGCAGATGATGAAGTCCGGCGTGACCGATTTCTTGATCGGCACGGCAGGCTTGAGAGCTTCCGGCTTGTCAGGCGCGACGCCACCGGCCGTGCCCTTCAGTGCTGCATGTACCTGCCCGATCAGGGCCGGGAGTTCCCCGACCGGAACTGGATTGTTCGAAACATATGCCGAGACGACATCGGCGGTGAGTTCGATGAGGGCATCAGTTGTGTTGTTGTCGGCTTCTTCTGTCACGGAACGCTCCTTATGGCATGATCAGCAGTCGGCGAAGTTCCACCCCATAGTGATGCCCACCGCCGAAAGCAATGATTGCCTGGCCGGCTATGGCGATGGTCATCCCGCAATCCGGTCATGGCGTCTGCAGGTCAGGTTCCTCCCAGAAAGTCTTGCCCGACCAAGCGCGGAAGACAGGTCTAGCCCTTCTTTGCCCGATTGTGGTGCGGCGGAGCTCCTCAACGGTTGTCGCCGAGAACCTGGCCTCTAAGCTGCCGCCAACAAGGCCTGGTCGGCCCGAAGCTGCCAAAATGGCCAACTATGTAACGTTAGGATGGTTTCCGTCTCTTGCTCTGTCACATTAGATGGAACGCCCCTCTTTGTGCTGGTCTTTCAGCACCAAAGCGTCATGGGGGCGAGGCTGTCGCAGAAGTCCTCGGCAAGGAGCCGGTCAGGAGCGATCAGTATTCTCGGTTCACATTACACCACGACACACGCCAAAAAGTTACGCGATTGTGTACGTTACGAACAAACTATCCAGCGGTAGCATAATAGTGATCATGCAAGCTACAACCGGGTGTTTGGTGTATGGCTATTATTCTCGTCACCTATGACTTGAAACAGCCTTGCGCAATTACGATAAAGTACATCAAACATAACTATACGTGACGCAAAGGGGTCGAAGTAATTACTCACGCCCTTGTCAGGGGCAAGAATCCCTGAATCTATGGGGATATGGATCGCACTGATTTGCAGCGTCT
>NZ_JBSKBQ010000076.1:0-2078 GCF_053714375.1 Mesorhizobium sp. ArgA1 | reverse complement strand
TGGACGACAGCATGCCACCGTCGAAACGGGCGATGACGGACTTGCCTCCGACAGATGACAAACCGCTCAGCGGTAGCGTAGGATCGTTCATGGCGGGTGTGGTCTCCGGAAATGACTAGGGTTGGCGTAAGCAACCAAATCCTAGTTCATTTCAACGGCTTGCACCACATCCGCCAACCCGCCGCGAATTTTTCGGGCTAGGTAATAGCTCAATTCGAGCAAGTAGGAACCTCCGGGTTTCCTAAGGAGATTTATCGAGCCAATTGATTCTATGTGGCGACTATTAATGCTCGGCTCCTCATGTTACGGCGCATTTTGCCAAACTGCCGATGCAACCATTACGGAATAGATGCCGAATACTCTTGTTCAACATCCTTCAAACGGCACCTACTATTTTGGGAGAGTCGAGGACAAGAATGTCAGATCAGAGGTATCCTGATTCCGGGCGCGCCGATCGTCTTGAAACGCGGACGACACAGCAGTCGCGGAGGATTCGGCGTGCGCCATATCTGGGCACGGCATAAGACGGAAATCCTTGCTCGCGGGTATTCAGAGGAAGAAGACGTCGCAAAATACGTAGCGGATATCGTTCGCCCCGGCTCACCTGTCTTCTGCGAGTTCGGGCATATCCGGAACGTGCGTGTGACAGTAGTGCGGACGATAGTCGGCATTGCCGTGCTTGAGCACAAGACGCACGGAGACGATGTCCATTATTCAGTGGTGACAGCGTTTGCCCAGCGGAATGCTCACGGTACCCGGGTGGGAACCGTTCTTGCCCACCAGCCTGCTCCTGCCCAGCTACCCGAAAACAAAACGCCCACGGAACCTGCATAGATTCCGTGGGCGATTTATATGAAAATTGGACAGTAGAAGCGCTTCCGTAGCTCAAGGGGTTGGAAGCCACCCGAAGTGTCCTGTCGCAAGCTTCCTGCTAAGCTTGACCGTCCTGTTGATCTCACCGTATTCGAGGCGGCCCGTGCACAGCTTGAGGAGAACCGGAAGCGCAAGCGCCAACGCATACCCGGCGCGGACTGGCTGCTGCAGGGCCTCGCGGTCTGCCGGCGTTGCGGCTACGCCTATTATGGCAAGCGCGCGCCTCGTTCCCGCAAGTACGATCGGACGAACACGCTGCGCTACTATCGTTGTATCGGTGCGGATGGCTACCGCTTCAGCGGCCATGCCGTGTGCGATAACCCGGCGGTACGCGGCGATCACCTGGAAGAAGCGGTGTGGGATCAGGTGAAAGGTCTCCTGGAGAACCCGGGTCGCGTGGCCGACGAATATCGCCGCCGCCTCCTCCAAGCCCGCGACGAAACCGCGAGCCGGATGAGATCGTCCGCCTGGAACGACAGATGGCCACCTTGCGTCGCGGCATCGGCCGGCTGATTGACAGCTATGCCGAGGGCGTCATCGACAAGGCGGAATTCGAACCGCGTATCGCTGGCCTGAAACAACGCCTCTCCCAGCTTCAGGAGCGACACCGGGCGGCGGTCGAAGTGGCCGAGAACGAACGCGACCTCTCTCTCCTCATCAGCCGTCTGGAAGACTTCTCCGCCAAGGTGACAGCAGGGCTCGCCGGCCTTGATCGGATCGGCATGCGGCAGATCATCCGCACCGTGGTTCGCCAAGTCGAAATCGACGACGCGCACATCGAGATCATCTTCCGGGTGCCTCCGATCGATGGCCCGGCCGGCCCAAAATCACCACGCGAAATGACAATTTCCAAGCAACATTGTACAGAGGATCGTCGAGCGCACCTTCGGCTGGATGACCCGATGGCGACGCCTCGTGCGCGACTACGAGCAGCGCATCGATGTCTCTCACGCCATGATCCTCGTCGCCATGGGCGGCAACCTCCTACGAAGAACCGCTCATCCGTGAATTTCCAAACGGATTCTTACACCTCAAGAGTGAAGCCGCAGAGGCGTCGCTTGCGCTCTCAATGGCCGCGCGACGCCGCGCCGCCATTCACCCAGGGCGGGTCTACTCACCATCAGGATGAAGCAGTTGCTTCTGCCGCTGAAAGTGCCGTTTCGAAACTCCAAAATCACAGCCTCGCCAGTCGGTTTTGCAGCGCC
>NZ_JBSKBQ010000075.1:0-2125 GCF_053714375.1 Mesorhizobium sp. ArgA1 | reverse complement strand
GTGGCTCGCGAAATGTGGTGGCAGGGTTGGCTTAGACAACCGAATCCTACGCCAAATCAATCGCTTAGGCTACATCCCCCGCCTCTCAGACGGGTCGTCGTGCATAAGACGGGCTAAAGATCGGCCTGCGACCGCGCGGCGCTCGCACAGGACCCCGCCTGCACGACCTGAGGCACGGTTTTGCCGTTGCTACGCTGCTGCGCTGGTATCGGGCCGACAAGGACGTAGACCAACTTCTTCCGGTCCTTTCCACCTACCTGGGGCACGGCCGTGTTCGCGACACATATTGGTACCTGTCGGCCTGCCCCGAACTCATGGGGGAAGCTGCCCGAAGACTCGAAGCGCGATGGGAGACACTGTCATGACGCAGGATCTCCAACTCGCGCCGCTGATCGAACGGTTCTTTACACACCGCCTTGTCCATCAGCGCAACGTCAGTCCGCACACGCTTGCATCCTACCGCGACACCTTTCGCCTGTTATTCAGGTTCGCGCACGCCAGGCTGCACGTGGCGCCGTCCAACCTGCGGCTTACAGATCTCGATGCACCACTTATTGTCGCGTTCCTCGAGGACCTGGAAGACAATCGCTCGGTCAGTATCACGACGCGCAATTTGAGGCTGTCGGCGATCCGCACTTTTTTCCGGTACGTCGCATTCGAAGAGCCGGCCCATAGCGCGCAGGTCCAGCGCATTCTTGCCATCCCCGGAAAGCTCCACGGTAAGCGCGAAGTCCATTTCCTGTCGCGCCCAGAGGTTGATGCGATCCTGGCCATGCCCGACAAAGCAACCTGGCTTGGTCGTCGCGATTACACGTTACTGCTCCTCGCGGTGCAGACAGGCTTGCGCATTTCGGAGCTGACCAGCCTCGAGCGGGAATCCATCAAACTGGGTACCGGGGCACATGTCGTCTGCCTTGGCAAAGGCCGCAAGGAGCGGCGCACACCGCTCACGAAGTACGCCCGCCGTGTCCTTGAGACGTGGTTGAAAGAGCACCCTCGTCGAGACTCATCCGCCTTGTTTCCAAAGTACACGGTGGACACCTCAGTTCCGACGCCATCCAGTTCCCGCTCGCCAAGTACGTAAAGATCGCTCGGCAGCAATGCCCGTCATTGCGCAAAAAACGGGTGACACCCCATGTGCTGAGGCACTCGGCGGCTATGGAGTTGCTTCAGGCGGGCGTCGATATCACCCTGATCGCCCTATGGCTAGGGCACGAGTCTATCCTGACCACACAGGCCTATCTGCATGCCCATATCGATCTCAAGATCGCGGCTCTTGCCAAGCTCAAACCCCTTGAGCCGGTAGAATCCATGCGCTTCGTACCCGAGGACCAGCTTCTTGCATTCCTCGATGGCTTGTAACGCAAAGAGTTCTCACCTCGGGGAAGGAAAAGAAAATTATGCCGAGCCACGTACCGGAGAATTGTTTGTCCGGGCTGGCTCGGCATTTTTATACGCTCGGCATTAGAGCCCGATTGTGGTAGTCTTCTCCATGGAGCGGTCCTTCCTCTTTGTGGCGTTTCAACACGACCACGTTAGGCACTTGATGCCGTTTGAGAAGGGCCGTTCCACCTCTCAGCTTCGGGCCGATTAGGCCACCCAGGCCGATCCGCGCGGGGATCCTGGGCCGTAGTCGGCCAAAATGCCACATCTCCTTTCAAAGGCGTCGGCGCCCCTCGTCGGCCATTCCGTCAGCCCAACGTCAGGTAAGACGAATATAAGCGGCCAAACGGGCACGTAGCCTGAAGGCCGGCGGCAATGTCGCCTCACATTGGAGTTCAATTGTGAGAAACGTTGACGAGCGGGGAAAGTTGCCCGTTTCTAGATCTGACGCCAGCGAGACTCCGAGCGCTGGCGGCTCTCGCGCTCTGGCTCCCAAGGCTGGCGAACAGGAAAAATTGTTCGATTCGGCCGTAGATCGGATACGCTCTGACTCTCAGGCTTCCGGCGCTTCCTCCTCCGCTGGTGCCGCCCGCGCCAGCGGGGGTCCGACGGATCGGATCGCCGGTCCTCGCGGTGGCGCACATCGACTCCTTGGCGCTGCGCTACAGGGCATTGGTGGGAATCGTCGTCGTTTTCGCGCCGTGCCGGGAACTACCTCATCGCCTTCTGATGAGAATCTCTG
>NZ_JBSKBQ010000074.1:0-2273 GCF_053714375.1 Mesorhizobium sp. ArgA1 | reverse complement strand
CGCGATCGGCAAAGCCCATGTCGCCCAGCCTGGATGGGCGGCGCTGACCGCGCGAGAGCGCAGCGACATCCTCTGGCGCTGGCATCAGCTGATCGTCGATCACACCGACGACCTTGCGGCGATCCTCACCGCCGAGATGGGCAAGCCACTTGCCGAAGCCAAGTCAGAGGTGACGCATGCGGCCGCTTATCTGCAATGGTACGCCGAAGAGGCCAATCGCATCTATGGCGAGACGATCTCGCCGCCGTCGACCGACCGCCGCATGCTGGTGATCAAGCAGCCGATCGGCGTCGTCGGCACGATCACGCCGTGGAACTTTCCGGCGTCCATGGTGGCACGCAAGATCTCGCCGGCGCTCGCCGCCGGCTGCACGATCGTGCTCAAGCCTGCCGAACAGACACCGCTCGTGGCGGGCGCGATGTTCGCGCTTGCCCAGGAGGCTGGCTTTCCCGAAGGCGTCGTCAACCTGGTCTATGCCTCGCAAGGCGATGCGGTAGGCCACGAACTCTGTTCCAATCCCAAGGTCCGCAAGATCAGCTTCACCGGCTCGACCGAGGTCGGGCGGCTGCTGATGCGACAGTGCTCGGACCAGATCAAGAAGCTCAGCCTGGAGCTCGGCGGCAACGCGCCGTTCATCGTCTTCGACGATGCCGATATCGATGCTGCCGTCGACGGCGCGATCCAGGCAAAGTTCCGCAATGGGGGCCAGACCTGTGTTTCAGCAAACCGCCTTTACGTCCAATCCGGCGCTCACGACAAGTTTGTCGACAAGTTCGTGGAAAAAGTCCGCCTGCTTTCGGTCGGCGACGGCTTCGATCCGGGCGTGGCGATTGGGCCGCTGATTGACAGGCATGCCCTGGCCAAGATCGAAGCCCATATCGCCGATGCCGTAGCAAAAGGCGGCACGGTCCGATGCGGCGGCAATCGCATCGGCAAGGAGGGCACGTTTTTCCAACCGACGGTCCTCACGGATATCTCCAGCGAGATGGCAGTGGCCCGAGAGGAGACATTCGGGCCGTTGGCTCCTATCCTTCGTTTCGAAGATGCCGATCAGGTCGTGCACGAGGCCAACGACACGATCTACGGGCTTGCTGCCTATTTTTACGCTTCCAACCTGAAGCGTGTCTGGCGTGTGGCCGAGGCCCTGGAATATGGCATGGTCGGGATCAACACCGGGCGCATGTCGTCGGAGGCCGCACCCTTTGGCGGCATCAAGCAATCCGGCATCGGGCGCGAGGGGTCCCGCCACGGGCTCGAGGATTATCTTGAGATGAAATATCTCTGCATGGGCGGGATATGAAATCGCTGGAGCAAGCCGTTAGTCCAGACCCAGTCGCCTGTCCATCAAGCCGAACTCTGCGAGATACTTCGCCGGATTTGCCAATGGCGCCTGCCCGGATCCGGGTCAACCGGCCATGAGAATTATCCACTCGCCGGCCTTTGGGCGGCCGACACTTTTCCTCGCCTTACCCGCTTGGATCGAAAAGCGTCAGCGCCGACCCTACCGCAAGGGTTGACAATAGAGATCGGCCGCCAATCGTATCTGTACCCAACCGGCATCAGCGTGACCGCGGCCGCAACTTTCCGCTTTCGCTTTCGTGGATCGGTTGATTGCCTTTGGCAAATCCCGATCAGGCAAAGCTCGGCGAGAAAGTCTCGGTCCCTTCTCGTCACCAACGCGGGCCTGCGGCTCAAGAGCGGATCCTACGCCAAGCCGAGCCTCATCTTCAATTCCGCGTTCTCCTTGCGAAGGCGCTCTGCGAGAAGGCCCTTTAGCCGCTTGTTTTCGTCCTCGAGCGCGAGAAGGTCCTTCAAATCGTCGCTTCGCGGCGCAGGTGTCGAGGCCCGCTTCCAATGATAATAGGTCTGCTCCGATATGCCCGCCTGCTTTGCGGCCAGCTTCAGAGTGGCGCCGCCGGTCATGGACTGCTGCATCTCGGAGAGCTTCTCGGCTCGCTCTTTTGCCGAGTAAATTTTCCGGCCGCTGCCAAGTGCTGCCGACGAGTCCGACGTCCGAGACTGAGCGATGGCACCATTGGTATGAGCAGGCGATGTTTTCTCCGGCTTCGATTTGCGCGATTGCGCAACTCTTCTCTTGGCCTTTGGCTTTTCTGCTTTCGCAGCGGTTTCAGAGGGGGATGCTGCAGCTTCAGCGCCACTTAAATCCGGCATAGGAGTCTCCGCTTGCGATTTGAATAGATATTCAGGATCGACGGAGATTGTGTTGGAGTCAATCGTCTGACAATTAGCGAGCTCGGTCGCCTCCGATTCTC
>NZ_JBSKBQ010000073.1:0-2447 GCF_053714375.1 Mesorhizobium sp. ArgA1 | reverse complement strand
ACGTCACAAATGAATCATCTGTGTCGTAACTTGCGCCAATCCCGCACCTAACCAAAATCCGCTCACCGGACGCTCACCGACTACATGGTGCCGGCGGCATTCGTGCGGTTATCGGCGCTGCCGCTGACGGCCAACGGCAAGCTCGACCGCAAGGCGCTGCCGGCGCCGGAGGACGACGCCTATGCGCGCCGCGGCTATGAGGCGCCGCAGGGCGCGGTCGAGACGGCGCTGGCCGCGATCTGGGCCGAGCTCCTCGGGGTCGAGCGGATCGGGCGCCACGACCACTTCTTCGAACTCGGCGGCCATTCGCTGCTGGCGGTGCGGTTTCTCGGTCGAGCATTAGATCTTGGGTTAAAGTTTAGCGCCGCAGATCTCTTCCAAGCTCCTGTTTTGAAGGAACTCGCATCGAAGATCGACGCGGAGCCGCACCGCAACGTAGCTCAGGTGTTTTCTGTAGTGCTTTCCGTTCGGGCTACAGGATCGCAACCGCCGCTCTTCTTTGTTCCCACAGGGTTAGGAGATTGTTCGTATGCCCTCAGTCTGGTGAATGAAATGAACGTGGACTGTCCTGTCTATGCTTTGCCATGGCCGTCCTTCAACGAATTGTGCCCGCCGACTTTTGAAGGGATAGCATCGGAGGTGATCCTGGCGATCAAAGAAATCCAGCCGCGAGGTCCATATCGCTTCGCCGGATATTCCTCAGGCGCAATTTTGGCCTACGCGATTGCCCAGCGCTTACTGGATCTCGATGAAACTGTGTCATTCATCGCTTTCATCGATGTTGCGCTACCTGCAAATCCATCAAGCGTATCACCTGCCCAAATGGCGCGAGAAGTAGTGCTGGAATCTCTCGAATTCTTGGATGACAAGCGCTTCGACATATTGGAGCAATTCGCTGGACAAAGTTCGACTGTTCAGCTGCTTGAAAAGGCGCAGCAAATTGGAGCGATCCCTCTGGGTCGTGATGTCCACAACGACGCTTTGACGTATGAAACAATTGCCCAATTCCACACGGCACTGCAGTTGTATCGAGTTCCACGCCTCTCAGTTGAAATACATCAGTTTTACGCCGCCGAGCCTCGCCGCAGCCGGTCACCACCAGCCAAGAATTCACCAGGTCCGGAGGCAGGTTCGCCCTTGCGGGGCTGGGATCACGTTTTGAGTGAGACGGTCATTCATGCCGCGCCGATTCCAGGCAACCACATGACGATGATGAGTATTCCCGACAACCGCCGAGTTCTGGCCAGAGCCATGTCTACTGCTTTGAATAGATCCACTGTGACAATACGTAGCCCTGCAGCGGTCGATACTGGTGGGCTAATGACGTGATCTGGTGGCTGACCTCCGCTTCCGCATCGCTGAAGAGGAAGGCGACATCCCGGAGAATGAGCCGCGCTCACATCTGGTCGACAAACCCGAAAAGTGTTCGGATCGCGGCCTAACGGCTTGCTGTGTCGACAGGCGATTCTCTCGTCGTCGATCAGGGGGCCGGAACAAGTGCTGTGCAGAATCTTGCGCTAAGGTCGAACGGAGGGAACGCCCGGATGTTCGCTGTGGCTACGCCATTTGCCTCCTGTACCGTTGGGCTGCCTTGGACAGAGGCTTGGCCACTACCGTTCTGGAGTGGATTGGAAAGTGGCTCCGACGAGCGTTTCTCAAAGAACACGAGCGAAAGACGTTATTCGACATTCCGGTCGATGAAGACAGTCTGATCAGCCACTATTCTCTTTCACAGGCCGATTTGCTGGAAATCCAGCTACGGCGGCGCGAACACAATCAGCTCGGCTTCGCGATCCAACTCTGCTTGATGCGCTACCCCGGCCGGCCACTGTTGGTTAACGAGGCTCCGCCGAAAGCGATGCTCGACTATGTTGCCGAGCAAGTAGGCGCAAGCTCGACCGCATTCAGACGACATGCCTTCCTTCGATCAGGGTCTTTCCCGCCCGCCGACGAGCGATAGCGCGAGCCGCGAGCCCCATCCGCTCGATAATATTGGCCAGCGGGAGCAGCGAATTTCGATTTGCGGAACTCCGCCACAATGGAGCGACAGCAATCGAAGTACCAAGGGGAGCAGCCGAATGCTTGCGGCCGCGGGCCGTGATCGCGGGCCGCCTTTCCCGCATCGGCGATAGGTTGATCGAAGGCTCGGTTCAGATCAAGCGCGCTGTTTCGACCTTGGTCCGAGCGGGCGTGTTAGAAAATGGAGGCCTGTGGACGCGGGTTTTTCCTGACTGGTCAGCTTCTCGACAGCTGATTGCGACAGCTTGTTGTTTGGCGTGCGAGCCCAATCCATTCGCCGCTGAGGCTTTGATCTGAGCCTGTCTGCGCAGACTTGCGAGCAATCAATATTTTCGATGGAGAGGGTATGCGTGGTTCTCAGTTCAATCCTCGGCAATTGAACCCGTCTGCGCCAGGCTTCGCACGGCAGAATACCGGCATGCACGTAG
>NZ_JBSKBQ010000072.1:0-2593 GCF_053714375.1 Mesorhizobium sp. ArgA1 | reverse complement strand
CCCCACCTGCGCCGCCTGGTGCGGGCGATCCGGAGCAACTGGCCCAACACCCGGATCCTGATCCGCGCCGACAGCCATGTGTGGATGGCTCCTGCCGCGCAAGAGAGAATCTGACTTTTCCACCTGCCGATCGGGTGCGGTCATGTGTCCGGCCTGTTGATGCGGCCATTAATAACCGCTGGCCCTGATGAAGTTCGCGGATCGGGTCTCAATCACTATTACGCGGTATTGATAATCCGCATGGCTATCGGCGAGTTTTCCCAATCCCCGGTTCGACCGGTTGGCATCAAGTCTTATTCACCTTACGGTCTCTGGTAGCCTGTTGCTCTCCTATCTCAACTAATCCGCGATCCTCGCTGCTACGCCGCCGTCGCGGGTGCCCTGAAGGTTTCCTGCCGCGTCATGATTGCCCATGCGATCCGTGCCATCTTGTGGCCATGGCGACCGTAACCAGACGCGGCGCGCGGCGCTCAAGCAGACCGGTGACCCATTGTGCGCCAGCCGCGCTTTTTGCTCGCGCGTAGCGAAGCATGCCAGTCGCGCCAATCACCAGCATGCGCCGGATGTAGCGGTTGCCCTGCTTTGAGATCCGGCCCAGCCGCTCTTTGCCGCCACTCGAGTTCTGTCGAGGGACGAGGCCCAGCCAAGCCGCGAACTCGCGACCAGACCGGAAGAAGGAAGGATCGGGAACCGTCGCCGCAATCGCGGATGCGGTCAGCACGCCTACCCCGGGGATCGTCGCCAGTCGCCGGCTCATTTCGTTCTGCGTGTGCCAGGCCTTGATCTCGGCGTCGAGCTCGGCAATCGCTTTTTCGTTTGTGCGCAATTGCGCGACGAGCGGTCTCAAGGCTCCCCTTGCCAAAGTCGGCAGGCTATCGTCGTCGTCGGCCTCCACTGGCTCGAGGCCGCCGAAGAACAAAAGAACCTCTTTCCGACGCAGCCGGCGCTGGACAGTGACGTTCCCCTCGGCATTGACGCCGTGAACCTGGAAGACGTTCTTGGCCAAATCCAGGCCGATCGTGGTAATCTTCATATGGGATGGCTCCTCTCGACTGTGGGTCTGTGGTCACTACACAACCTACCATATGGCACCTTGATGCCGGGGAGCAGGAGCCATCCACCCCATCACTATTGCAGATGGGGTGGTTGCCGCCCACTTCAGACGGCATCGATGTGCCAAAATGGTGGATCAAAGCCCACAAGCAGAAAGGACGGCAACCGTGACGAAGGATACGATGATCGGGGTGGATTTGGCAAAGAATGTTTTCGTGCTTCATGGAGCGTCGATGACAGGGCAAGTAAACTACCGCAAAAAGCTGACGCGGTCGCAGTTCCTGAAATTCATGGCAGGTCAGCCTCCGGCCGTTGTTGTGATGGAGGCCTGTAGCAGCGCCCATTACTGGTCGCGGGAGATGATCAAGCTTGGCCATGAAGTGAACCTGATTGCCCCGCAATACGTAAAACCCTTTGTCAAGCGCCAGAAGAATGACGCCGCCGATGCCGAGGCGATTGTGATCGCTGCACAGCGTCCAGAGATGCGATTCGTCGAGCCCCGGACTGAAGAGCAGCAAGCCAGAGCGGTGTTGTTCCGGTCGCGCGAACGTCTTGTCCATCAGCGCACGGAACTGGTGAATGCACTGCGTGCCGCGCTTTACGAATACGGCCACGCCGTCCCGCAAGGGATCGGCCAACTCAAACGCATCGAAGCAATTGTCGAAGCACCGGACAGCGACCTTCCAGAGCTGGTGCGTGAGGAATGTCTGGATCTGCTGGAACAGATTTCCGAGAAGACGAGCCGGATCAATGCCAGGACGAAGAAGGCGAAAGAACTGGCGGCTGCGACGGACAAGACGCGCCGTCTGCAAACGATGCCTGGGGTCGGCCCATTGACGGCACTGGCGGTCGAGACCTTTGCCCCAGAGATGTCAGACTTCAAGCGCGGACGGGATTTTGCGGCGTGGTTGGGGCTTGTGCCATTGCAACGTTCATCGGGCGGCAAGCAGCGTCTCGGGCGCGTCTCCAAGGCCGGGCAGATCGACATCCGGCGTTTGCTGATCATCGGTGCGATGTCGCGGCTGAACTGGATGGGGCGTAAATCGATCCCGAAAGGGTCGTGGCTGGCGCGCATGCTGGAGAGGAAGCCGCGGATGCTAGTGGCGATCGCACTGGCCAATAAGATGGCCCGCGCGATCTGGGCCATGTTGACGAAAGGCGAAGATTATAGGGATCCGGCGCTGACTGCTGCCACATGAGCGACACAGCAAACAGGCGCCGGTGAACGAGTGTGAGAAGGCGATGACCTGCATGGGCAAATGATCGAACAGATCGGGATCGGGAAAACCAGTCAGTGGACACGTGCCTGAAAGCACGCATTGCAGATTTGGACCCGATCCGCAGATCACCATACCGGCCCGCGGCTTTTGGAAGTGCCGCGCCACGAGGCCTGAAAGAAGACCGCACTCGATCACGCGTTTTATGGGTCAGAAACTTCTTGCATTCAGGGCGGCAACCAAAGAAGTCCACAGGTCATCGACTGGTGCCGCGCCAACGATGTCGACTTCATCCTCGGCGTGGCGCCCACCACAACCTTGCG
>NZ_JBSKBQ010000071.1:0-2961 GCF_053714375.1 Mesorhizobium sp. ArgA1 | reverse complement strand
GGCAAGCGGATGGTCAAAAAGCAGCAGATGCGGTGGTCGCTCCACGGCGCGCATATGCTCATGCAGGTCCGGACGGCAGAGATCAACGGCGAACTTCGCAGTCGGCTGCGGGCACCGTTTCGGCAACCAGCCCCGAGCGTGCCTTCTATATTCAAGCCGAAACCGCCCCTTCTGCGTGCCGCCTGACCCCAGACAAATTACCGGTCTCGAACAACACCGCCCTGGCCTGCTGTTCTTCTGATTTCGACTCGGCCGAACCGCATACCTACACTGTTGGGAATGCTACTCGGCCTCAAATTGTGCAATCCCATTCACGATACTCTGTAGCCAAGACGGAGCACGCGCGATTTGCACGCTGTTTTGGATGCACATTTCTCTGGCTGTGCGCCCTAACCACGGATGAGCAATCGTACCGACGACCAGTCTTCTCATAACTTCAGAAGCTTTCTCCTCGATGCCCGGTTCTTGTATAACAATTCCATTGACGCCATCGATAATCTGCCGTTTTAACCCGAATGCGTCTGAGACCACTACGGGTCGACATTTAAAGAGCGCTTCGGTAAGTGCAAGGCCGAAACCCTCCTCTTTTGAAAGCTGAAAAACCGCAAAAGCGCGAGCTTGAAGTCTGCTGATGATCTCAGCGTTTTTTTGGTGATCTTTCATAGACACGCAGACAAATCGGATGTGTTGGCGGACTTTCCGGGGCAAACGCGCAGCATGAGCCTCGCACTCCGAAAGATATTCAGCCGCCTCGGGATCATCCGACACACCTGCAGGATCGGGACCAGCAATAACCAAACTAGTTCCGTCGGCCACTGAGGGTTCGTTCTCAACAAACCGTCGAAAAGCCTCTAATATGCGATCGATACCCTTTAACCTGTCCCAACGCGACACTTGAAGAAAATATCTCTCCGTTATTAGATCGGCAAGGCTTATCCTTAAATCTTCATCATACCGGTTTATAGAGGCGTATCTTTCCAGCTCGTCTCCGGGCTCATTGGGGTAGGAGAGATTCTTATCAGCAAACGGGCTAATAGACGGAGGTATAATATCGATGTCGGAAAATCCGTTGAAAGCATAGTCCGCATCGCTCAACACAACTCTATGAAACGGGCGTAAATATCCTCGCAAGAATTCCCAGGTTCTATCGACCGTAGGAGCTCGTTGAGGATAGCCGATATGGCATCGCCATATAGCCGGATGGGGTTGAGATTCGAGAAAAAAAGAGGCCGCAGCCAGCGGTTGAGGATCGTGTACGATCACGACGTCATCCGCTCCAATGATGCGCCTGAGATCACGCGCGCCCTGTCTCGATTCACGCTCGTATGACGCCACAAGTTCGTCGGTGGTAGGGGTTTGGACATTGTGAAGCGAATTGTGCAATCCCTTTGTGAAGGCAAAAAACTGCTTGTCCCGAGGCTTAAAAATCAGCCACCTCATGTCAATCCCAAAGCCCCGCATCAGGGCGATGTGGTGTGGCAGCATTTCCGCTACGCCTCCTCCAAACGCTGTCGAGTTGATATGCCAGACGCGGCGATCGGACAGCGTAACGCGGCACGCCATGTAAGCTCGCTCAGCCGCATCAAGCAGCGAGCCGTAGATATCGCGCTCGCGTTGATATTTCGCAAGGATGTCATCATGGAACACGACTTCATCGAGTGTTTCTTCAACTGCTGACAAAGTGATATTCATGGCCTTACACTCCCCGTAGCGAATTGACTGCCGCCAGGTTCGAGCCCTGTCCAAAATCTGGTATCCACTCCATGATACCTTGACAGTTTTGTGCTGCAGCGCCGACCCCGATGCAACCGCAACCTGCTGCAAGAGCTGCGGCTATGCCTGCGGGCGAATCTTCAAACACCAGGCATTCTTCAGCCAACACACCAACTTTTTCGAGAAGCAATTCGTAGGGCTGTGGATCCGGCTTTCCGCGTCTGACGTCATCTGCCGAAATCAGAACCTTGGGCAAAGGGATGCCGACCTGGCGCAGTCTGGCGGTCGCGGCCTCCTTGGTTGAAGAAGTGACTATCGATCTACGGGCGGAAGGGATCGATCGAAAAAACTGCTCAGCACCGTCAATTGCTCTAAGCTGAGACATCACCTCAATCTCGAAATCGGCGATGCATTTGGCCTCAGCTTCCGGATCGCGATGCGGCGCAACTTCGGCGACTAGCTCCTGATCTCGGCGACCGGCAGAGAGCTCAATTATGAGGTCAGGAGAATATCCCCTCTCTTGTGCCCACCTTCTAAGCGCCAACTCAACAACAGCCTGCGAGTCGACGAGAACTCCGTCCAGGTCAAATGCGATGTGGTGGAATTTTGATAAGTCAGCAGTCATCATGAACAACAGTCTCCTGGCTCCTCTGCCGGCGCAAACGGTTTAGGCAGATCACGCTCAAGCACAACGGAGAGGCGCCGCCGCATGCCATCGGTTGAGATTTCTTTCCCGCCAAGCCTCAAATTCCGACTGAAAGTGACATACGCCTGGCATTAGCCATGATTGTATGGGTGGGGTTGCTATTGCCGGCGAAGTTCATCACCGATCCGTCCATGATGTAGATATTGTCATACCCGTGAATACGACCGTCCCTATCAACGACGGATATTCTCGGATCGCTTCCTGCGCGCGCTGTTCCATGCAGGTGCGAACTGCCCTTGCTGTGAACTGACGGCTCCCGCTCTAGGTCTTTGGCTCCTGCAGCCCGAAGAATCTCATCTGCTCGGTCGGCAAGGAATCGGACCCTGGCAATGTCATTGTCGGAATTCCGATACTCGAACCGGATGTAAGGAACGCCAAAGCTGTCTTTCCGATCGTCGAGCAGCACCCTGTTTGCCATCCATGATTCTTCACCGATCAGGTAGTGGAGGCGAAGTCTGCCGATGGTGTCGCTGGCCTGAGCGTAGTTCGCCTCGTATATCAGTCCGGCAATTCCGCAGGGAGAATCGACGGTTTCATAGAAA
>NZ_JBSKBQ010000070.1:0-3100 GCF_053714375.1 Mesorhizobium sp. ArgA1 | reverse complement strand
GCCCATGAAACCGCCAAGGCCATGCGCGCCTTTTCGCAGTCGCTCGAACTCGTCGTCTGCGGCTCGTCAAATGCCAAGATGCCGACCTATCCTGAATGGGAAGCGGTCGTTCTCGACCATACCTACAACGAGGTCGACTACATCTCGCTGCACATGTATTTCGACAACGAAGCCAACGACGCGGCGAACTACCTCGCCATGAACGCGAAGCTCGACGACTACATCGTCTCGGTCGCCGGCGTCATCGACTATATCAAGGCCAAGAAACGCTCCAGCAGGCAGGTCTACATCTCGTTCGACGAATGGAACGTCTGGTACCATTCCAAGCAGCAAGACAAGAAGATACTGGGCGGTAATGACGGCTGGCCCTTCGCTCCACCATTGCTCGAAGACATCTACAATTTCGAGGACGTGCTGCAGGTCGGCCTGATCCTCAACACCTTCATCCGCCGTTCCGATGTCGTCAAGATTGCCTGCCTGGCGCAACTGGTCAACGTCATCGCGCCGATCATGACGGTTCCGAATGGCCCGGCATGGCGCCAGACGATCTTTTATCCCTATCTCTTTGCCTCGATTTACGGCCGCGGCAACGCGCTCGATCTCAAGGTGGAAAGCCCCACCTACAAATCCACCGTGGCTGGCGACGTTTCCTGTGTCGACATCACCGGCGTGCATGACACGGAAACCGCACATCTCACCTTCTTTGCCATCAACCGCCATTCGAGCGAGGAAATCGAAACCGTCATCGACATCACCGGCTTCGGCGCTGCTGACATCGTCGATCACCAGGTGATGACGCATGCGGATCTGAAAGCCGTCAATTCGGCAGGCAATCCCGGCAATGTCGGTCCCAAGAAGGGGAGGGGCGCCTCGATGGCCGGCGGTAAGCTCAGCCTGTCGCTGCCGGCCTATTCCTACCAGATGATCCGCCTGAAGCTGACTTCACGCGCATCGTCGTGCATGCGCCGACGAGGAGCGCCGACGTGACGGCCGATATCGAGATCAGGAATGTGAGCAAGAAATTCGGTGCCATGACGGTGCTGGATGATCTGTCGCTCTTGTCGAGACCGGTAATTTCTCTGGGGTCGAACACGGGTTGTTAGGCTTGAGCCGTCCATCAGCATCGTTTTGTTCGGAGGCAAAACGATCACGATCGAGGGCAGGAACGAATTTGGCGACAGCTGCCGGAAGGAGGTCCGCATCGACAAGAGCTGGGAGCGCCTGTTCGACGGCGACATCGGACTGTCCATAGACGATGGCAAAAAGATCATGGCAGCTCTGCAGAGCGCGGTCGTGAGCCATGAGGCGGAGACCTATTCTCTCTTTTCGCCGGGCCTGCCCGGACCGCTACACGTTCCGGCCGGTGAAGGACTACACGACACGCCGGATCCGGACCGTCTTCGGCTTGGTGAAGGTTCGCAATCCGCGCTGGATGCTGTGTCGGGATTGCCATCCGGGCATGATCGCTGCGTTCGCGCCGCTGCACGATATTTGTCCCGATCGCGCCACGCCGGAGTTGATGGAGCTGACGGCGCGGCTGGGACGCATGATGCCATACCGGCAGGCGGCGAAGGTGCTGGCCGAGCTCCTGCCCATTGAACCGACCGAGAGGCATGCGACAGTGCGCAACCGTACCATCAGGATCGGCAAGCGGCTCGATGACCAGGTTGCACAGGAACATGGCGCGCGAGGTCTCAAACGGATGACCGACACCAGCTCGAGATGCAGTTTCCCGGTGATCGGCGCAAAGAGTTCGTCGTCAGCATCGACACCACTCATGTTCGCAGCGCCGAGCCCAATTCAGCGCGAAACTTTGAGCTCGTCGTGGCCAGATGCGGGCGTGGGGGACGGGGCGAACCCGGTGGCCGCTATTTCGTCACCGGGAGCACCGACCAGCGTGCAATCCGCGATCGCGTTCTCCACTGCCTTCGGGAAGTCGGATATCGCGGCTTTGGCGATGTGACAGTAATCTCGGACGGTGCTGAAATCCTCGAGCGGCGGCCCCGCGCCATGCCGAAACCGACGGCCCACATCATCGATTGGTTCCACATCGCCATGAAGATCCAGCCCATGCAGCAGATCGCCGATCACATCGCGCGACCGCAGTCCGGCCCCATTGAAGCGCGTCCAACCATCGACAGGGACAAAGCCGTGAAATGGCGGCTGTGGCATGGACGCGTCGACCGCGCGATCCGCGACCTGGAGAGGCTTCTCGCCAGACTGAAGCAGCCGCAGGGAGAAGCAGAGTTCTCGATCGCACGCCTTCATAGCCTTGGCTCCCAACTGCTGACCTATGTCCGATCGAACCGCGGTGCGATCTATGGGAAGCGTTACCGAGCCGGCCCGCGGGTCGCCTCGACCCTCGCCGAGTCAGCTATGAACTCACTCGTCGGCAAGCGAATGGTAAAGAAGCAGCAAATGCGCTGGTCCCTTAACGGCGCTCACATGCTCATGCAGGTCCGGACGGCCGAACTGAACGGCGAACTTCGAAACCGGCTGCGGGCGCCTTTCCGACAGCCTGAACCGAGCGTGCCGCCAGGAACGCGCTGCGGCCGAAGCCGAACTGGCGGCCCTGATTGCGCAGCAGCAAAATGCGGCCGAGCAGTTCGCCCGTGACATCCAAGCCTTCGCCGCTGATCTGGAATGAGGTCGGTGACCAATCGAGACAGCGTAGCCTGCCTCCACCCTCAGGATTTTTTCCTCAACGATCTCGCCGACAGCATCTGGTGGCACGACTGCGTCAAACTCCAGGAACTTATCCAGGAGCAGCAACGAACACCGACCGATCACAGCGACATCGAAAACGCCCCGTCCTCGTTCTGAAGCACACATCCTCGACACTCGACGGCCTGCGAAGGCAGCGCGTTTTTCCTGACTGGTCAGCTTCTCGACAGCTGATTGCGATAGCTTGTCGTTTGGCGTGCGAGCTCAATCCATTCGCCGCTGAGGCTTTGATCTGAGCCTGTCTGCGCAGACTGGCGAGCAATCATATTTTCGATGGAGAGCGGTATGGGTGGTTCTCGGTTCAATCCTCGGCAATTGAACCCGTCTGCGCCAGGCTTCGCACGGCAGAATACCGGCATGCACGTAGGGCAACAGG
>NZ_JBSKBQ010000069.1:0-3164 GCF_053714375.1 Mesorhizobium sp. ArgA1 | reverse complement strand
CATGCTACGGTCACTAAAAATCAATGACTTACTTGGCTATGTTCTTTTTGTGTTCTCGTCCAGGTGTTCAAGTCGGGTAATGCAGAGTGCCGCGGCCACGACGGGTGAGATCGCATGACCAGTATCCGGGTCTTTCACCGGGCCGAGGCTGATCGCTGTTATCGTTGGAATATTGGCTGTCGGATCGTCGGCCCGGCGCCACGCTCCGAGCAGCCGCTCCAGGTTCGAACGGCTGCCGGTGTATCCTCGAAGCTTGACATCATGGAACAGGTGCCGTCCGCACCGATTTCCGTCCTTCCAGCATTGAGCCAAGAACTTCTCGAAGTACCACGGCGATGTTGGGTTGAACGGCCGTCTGTGCCGATCCGGTGGTGTCTCGAACTTAAGCCATTTCGACACGGTACGCCGTTTGTAACCGGTTCGCCGCTCGATCTCGCAATATGTCAGCCCTTCGTCTCGAAGCGCGTGGATGGTCGCGAACACTTCGTCTCGGGATTGTCGATGCGCGATACGCGCATGACGCCGACGCGCTGCAGCAGCGACGTTTTCCTTCTCAGACAGAATGGACCTCCCGTTTGAGCGCCCTGACAGGTTCATCTGCTCCTCGACCGCCAAACGAAAGTTCTGCACAAGATGGAACCGGTCAGCGACTTGGATCGCCTGTGGAGCGCCCTCGCGAATCGCCTGCGCGTAGAGCCCGCAACGATCTCGGCTCACGACTCCGATGGAAGGGTTCTTTCGCAACCAGTTTGCGGCGCTTTCCGACACTCCGGTCTTCCAGAATGTCGACGACAGACCGACGCTCAAGATCGACAATGATCGTTCCGTAGCGCCACGACTTGGGCCAGCTCCAATCATCAAGGCCAATGACCTTGGCCGGTGGCGCTGAACCTGCAGCGCCGCGTTTCAGATGACGCAAGATTGTATCGTCACTCATCGGCATGCCGAAACGACGCATCAACCGCTCGGCGGGTCTTCCGCCAGTCGCATGACCCAAGTGTCTGGCAATCTGAACAGCCCTTGTTGTCCTACGGGCGTGAGGAACCGCAATCGCCCGATCCTCATCAGAGAATGTGTTACGTTTGCAGTGCTGGAATGTGCATCGCCAGCGGCCGACGCGAAGTTCCAGGGTCACGGCCTGGCCATGAGCTGGGTAGTCTATAAGCCGTCTGTGACGCCAACCATGACGCCGGCGAGACTGGTGCCCGCAATCAGGGCAGACGCCGACCTCCGGCATCGAAGCGTATACGTTCCAGCCATCGCTAGCCGTTCGCGCAACGCGCTGAACCTTTACGCCCTTGCCTGGAGCCCAGTGCTGCTTTGAATGCATGATGATCCCCGGAAATTGTGGAACTCACACACTAGTCGCGCCACACACTTTGAGGCAGAGCCCATTTAAGCGCAGCGCGACACTCACCATCGTATGGCGAGTGGCTGGAGGGCCGGATGTGCCGTGGTCCAACGGGGCGGCAACCATCTGAATGTTGGCATGAGCGCATTGTGGCAGATCGAAGAAGGTCTCGTCTGGGTGCCAATACGCGACAAGGAAGTAGCCAACGCGATGCTGGCGCGTACATCGCTGAAACGCAAGTCGCCGACGCCATGTCTCCGAGAAGGTGAAGACGCAAAAGCAGATCGTGCGTATCTTGTCCGAAGGCACAACGGGGGCTGGAAGCTAGCCGCCTCGATGGCGGTTCCGGTCCGCGCCCATGGCGATCGTGGCGGCCTTCCGGACCGCTGACCAGTGGGCCGAGGCCGCGCCGCTGTTTGCGCCGCCAACCGCTGAATGAGCGGACAGGGCAGGGCAGCGGGGATTCCGCCGCCGGTCCCGCGGCCTGTCGCCGAGTTGAATGTGCGGTATTCGCCAGCAGCGAGTGCTGGGAATTCGGCAAAGCGCGGCGCAAGAGGCCACCAGGAAACCTGCGCGTTTGCCGGCGCTGCCGCGATTGGCACGGAGCTTGCCGCGACGCTGGCGCAACGTTCGACCGGAGCGCAGCGACGGGAGATGCCCGGGAGGGAGGAGCCCACCTGATCCGGTCAGGAGACCGTAAGTTGATTATGATCTGCAAAACGCAGCGCAGTCCCGCGCTCCGCAAGCCCTCTTTGCTGCCCTGCTGTTCACTGTTAATTGGAGCCTGACCCATGCCTGAACCAAGAGCCGGCCATATCGCTCTTTTAATCTTGGCCCTGCTTCTTACCGGGCTCGCAGTGCAATCTCATCCGCCTGGTATAGGCCACCTTCGCGAAAACCGTCGCCTGCTCGAGGCGGATTGGCGGAAGCTCATTCCGGAGCGGCGCGACGCACTCTTCAACGATCCCTCTGCGCCAACTGCTGGCAACCCGAATGGCGACGTCCCTCTGGTGATTTTTTTGGACTACAACTGTCCGCACTGCCGGGCGGGAGACCCTATCATCCAGCAAGCCCTCAAGAACGATCCCAAGCTGAAGGTTGTCTACAAAGAGTTTCCGGGCAAGGCACCGGGTTCCAAATTCGCCGCAGTGGCGGCGCTCGCGTCCCGCAAACAGGGAAAATATGAGCGGTTTCATCACGCCCTTATGGCTGCTCGGGGCCAGGTCAGCGAATTTTCAATTTTGACTATCGCACGACAGGTGGGCCTCGACGTTGAGAAGCTCAAGCGGGACATGGAAGATCCCGCTATCGAAGACACCCTCAAGCGCAATCGCACGCTCGCTACGGATCTGTACATCACCGGCACGCCGGCCTTGGTTCTCGGCGACGAAGTGATCGAAGGGGTGCCGCAGATTCCCACGCTGGAACGCTTAATCGCCAAAGCGCGGCAAAGCTAAGCGTCGATACCGTGCCGGATCACCACTTCGCCATTTTTTGACAGTGGTGACGGCCGGTGCAATCCCGTTCTGTGGACATGAGTGCTCTCGCGCCGGGCAAGATATGGCCCGGCAACGCAGTAGTGGGCGCACCACGCCGTTCCATCGGCAGCGTGCAACCCGCATTCAGCGGCGCTTTCCTCAACCTCGTCGAACGGGATCGCACAGCTCGGGCGCGGTACCCAGCCATAGCGCTCGGCTACCTCGCTGGTGTCATGCGGCATGGGAGCATGAAAAAGTTGGGGGTGCCGTCCGCCATGGGTTAGCGTGGGCGCCATGTCTGACGATGGCGCATCTGGTGTTTACCGGTTGAAAGG
>NZ_JBSKBQ010000068.1:0-3542 GCF_053714375.1 Mesorhizobium sp. ArgA1 | reverse complement strand
TAGTGGTAACACGCGCCGGCGCGCGCCTAACATGCTGACTTAATAACTTATTCTTACAGGCGGTGTTTAAGTCGGGTCATGGCTGTGCGAGGCGGATACGTGACGTCTTGTCGAATAGGTCCCAGCGCCGGAAATCTTCCTCGATGTATCTAACCGAATTGGGTGGGCGATCATCCAGACTCAGCGCCCGCATGCGGACAAATCTCCGATCCGCTTAGGCGCTTGCCCTGACCGACTTGTCCAGAATGTCGAGACCGCGTTGAAGCGTGGGCTCATCTATCGTCAAAGGAGGAAGAAACTTGATGACCTGGTTCTCGGCGCCGCATCGCTCTACTACAAGCCCATTCTCGAAGGCCTTGCGGGCGATTTTTTCGGCCAAGTTACCCGTGCCGCAATCGAGCCCTAGCATCATGCCCCTTCCGCGCGCCGAAAGGCTATGATCTCGACTGCTTTGAGCGAGCTGCCGAAGGTGCTCGTTCAGGACGCGCCCGTTTTCGGCAACGCGTTCACACAGGATTTCATTCGTCCAATATTTTCGCAAGGCGGCAGTCGCGGTCACGAGCGCCAAGTTGTTGCCTCGAAAAGTCCCGTTGTGTTCGCCCGGCCGCCACACGTCCAGTTCGGGTTTGAGCAACAAAAGCGACAGCGGCAATCCGCAGCCGCTAAGGGACTTCGACAAAACCACTATATCTGGTGATATCTCCGCGAACTCGAAGCTGAAGAAACTGCCCGTTCGGCCGCAGCCTGCCTGAATATCATCAACAATCAGGACGATGTCGTCCTTTCTGCAAATCCGCTCGATCGACTGCATCCACTCTTTGCTCGCAGGGTTGATGCCCCCTTCGCCCTGAACGGTTTCCAGAATGATCGCTGCGGGCAGATCAACGCCACTGCTTGCATCAGCGAGCATCTTTTCCAGATATCCCGAGCTGTCATTGTCGGCCCCCCAGTATCCGTCATAGGGCATAAACACTGCGCCGGCTGAAGGAAGGCCTGCGGCCTCTCTGTAGTATCGATTACCCGTTATCGAGAGCGCGCCCAAGCTCACGCCGTGAAAGCCGTTTGTGAATGAAATTATACTGTGTCGCCCAGTGACCTTACGAGCGAGTTTCAGAGCGGCTTCTACGGCATTGGCTCCAGTGGGCCCAGGAAATTGGAATTTGTATGTCAGGCCACGAGGGCGCAATACCACCTCGTCAAAACACTCCATGAATTGTCTTTTGGCTGATGTGGCCATGTCCAATCCATGAACGATTCCGTTCGATCTCAGGTATGCTATTGCCGCGTTTAGCAGATCGGGATCACTATGCCCATAATTAAGGACGCCCGCACCCGACAGAAAGTCGATAAACTCGGATCCATTCTCATCCTCGAGAATGGCTCCTGCGGCCTTTCTGAACACAACGGGAAAGGAACGCGAATATGACCTCACGTTCGATTCCATTTGTTCGAAGGCCGATAGCGAGTTGGGCCGACACTCGTTAAGCATGAACTGTCCCCCAATCAAATGATAGGATACTCGCAACGGCCTTCCGGTTATCTAGGCGAATATTGTTAATCACTATCCACAAGCCTTGCTCCGAAACCGATACCGGGGCACTTCTTGCTACCCGCTGCGGAGCAAGCTTCAAAATTTGTGCCAACGGCATAGTGGACCGCTAAGACAACTTCCTAGGGAAAATTCAGAGGGATAACGGCAGGACAGTAGTGCCGGCGAACGCCACCACCTGTGGCGGACTTAACAAAGCCGACAATAGTGTCGATGGCCGCCTTTATCGGAGTGCTGGGTACGAGTCCTTCGCGACTACAGCGGATCCCCGTGTCCGCCATGATTAACCGATGCAGGAAGAATTGGCCGCCCGCGCCCGAGCTCAGCATGCGCTACGGGCGCCCGAACAGCCTCGATGCCACCCGTTGCGCGGGGCCTTCCTGCCGGCGCTTTTCGAGATGCTCGCGGAAAGAACCCATAATGAACGGTTTGACCGCTACATCGCGCCGATGGCGTTGTTGAGTCGCACGCTGTGACGTCCTTCTGGCGTCACGACACGAAAGTGGTGAATCTGTCCGACATTTGTGAACGAACCATGAACTTTGATTGTTGGGGAAATCGGGGGGGCGCAGCGTCAGGCGACGAACCGCAAGCCAGCGCTCGACCACGGCGCGCATCTCCGGCTGGACGGCGAGTCGGTAGGCGTAGGGCGGCATTGCCTTCGGCGGCAGTGCCGCGACCTGTCCGCGATGGTAAAGCGTAACACGGAGCTGGGTGACCCGTGATCCAGGCCTTGGCTGGCGAGACGCGGTAGCGCTCGGCCGACCCCCAGAACATGCCGACATCCGCGCGCTCGCCGAAACGACGGATGGCGGCGAGCATGTCGTCGACATGACCGGCGTCGAGGCCTGCCGGAGTGCGGACGCCGAAGCGCAGTGCGATCCGCGGCAACGTCCACAGCATGGAAAGACGCGATGCCGAAGCGTTAAAGCCGAGACGGGTGAGCGCGTTCGTCATCTCCTCGATGCCGAGGTCGATGCCGAGGCCGCGCGCCACGTCGAGGACGTGAAGGTCGCCGACCGCCAGCATCCAGTCGAGATCGAGCCGCAGCCTGTCGGTCAACGCAAGATAATAGAGGTAGCTGCGCGCCTGGTAGGAGACGCGGTGGCTCAGATGCGTCCGGCGCTCACCGGACAAGCGACCAACCCGCTCGTCCATCGGCGCGGCAAGCCAGTCCTCGAGGCGGGCCCAGCGCGTCACGAAACGGTGCCGGTACTGGAGGCGGTGCTTGCGGAATGCGCGCCCGATCGGCAGGCGATCAAGAAAGGCTGCGTACTCCTCCTCTTCGCAATGAATGGCAAGCGTTGCCCCCGGCGGTGCAGCCGCCACATGCAGCGCGGCGGCCGAAACTGCGCCCGCCCTCATGCTCCCGCCTGCTTTCCAACTATCCCCGCTACGGCACCTCCGCCAGCACCAAGGGACTGTTCCTCCAACTTAGAGCACGTCCTGTTTAATCCGGTTCATATCCTGCGGCCTTAAAGTAGTTTGCGCATTCGGCTGGCGTGAAGAGGTCGAGAAGCTGACCGACGGCGTCCCACAATGCCTTGATGGTTCTCTCGGCCTTTGCTCGCAACAACGCCTTGAGCTTGGAGTCGGGACTGTAGGGCGGCAGGTAGAGCAGGCTTGCCCCTGCGGCCTCAATCGCGTCGCGCACGCCGGCGGCCTTGTGGGCGGGCAGGTTGTCCATGACGACTACGTCGCCCTCCGACAATGTCGGGACCAGCACCTGCTCGACATAGGCCACGAATACGTTGCCGTTCATAGCGCCGTCGTAGACGAAGGGCGCTGCCATGCCCGTCAGCCGCAGCGCTCCGGTGAAGGTCGTGGTCTTCCAGTGGCCATGCGGCACACCGGCCCGGCAGCGCTCGCCGCGCGGCGCTCTTCCACGCAGGCGGGCCATCTTTGTGGAGAGGCCGGGGTGAGTAGGCCGGAGGAATTTCACCTGCCGGCCTCTCGCAGAACGGTGCGTGAACCTCTCGATTCACACCGCTCC
>NZ_JBSKBQ010000067.1:0-3580 GCF_053714375.1 Mesorhizobium sp. ArgA1 | reverse complement strand
GCCTGTTCGCGCCGGTGTTCAATGAGAGCCATAAGCCCTTCGGTGTCACCTCCTTGCAGGCGATGCAGGCTAATCTTCTCGGCCGCTGGCGAGTGCAGGGCTACAAGCCAGGCCGACTTGCTCAATTCCAGTGCAACGAAAATCGTGGCAGTCTTCTCGCCGACGGGCGGCAGAGCAACGGATGAGAGGTTCATGAGACGTCTCCAAGGTTAGGATGTCGGACCCCGAAACCTTACCTGAGTTCCGCCGCCCGTCGCCTCATGGGATCTTTTGACCGGAATGACGACCGATGAGCGACGACATGATGAAAACCTGCACGCTCGGGGAGAATACACTCGACGCCGAACTCTTGGGTGAGAGGATCTGGCTGAATCCAGCAGTCGGGGCATTTCAGGCGAGTCGACATCGTCACCGCTTCCCGTGCACGGGGTTTATAACGGCATCATGCGACGACGCTCTGTTTTTGGTTCAGGGACCCGACGCCCGGCAGAGATGCGCTCTGGGTCAACGGCATCGTCCTTGCAGTGATGGATGCAATAGATCGTCGCGTTGGAGGAGAAGCAGTGCCGTTGATCAGTGCCCGTCAGCGCGCCGCTTCCACGACGTGCTGACGAAGGCACATTCCCACCCGGCTCCCGTTTAGGCACAGGCTTCAGATCACTTCAGCCCAGTTTGCTCCGTCCGGGCAACGGCATATACATGCTAGGCCGCCTTGGATGCGTCTCTCAGAGAACGCGCGGCTTTGACCATATTGACAAGTGCCGGACGGACTTCCTCCCATCGACGTGTCTTCAAACCGCAATCGGGGTTGACCCAGATCTGACTATCGCAAAGGCGCTGGCGCGCCTGGGAGAGCAGGTTCTTCATCTCGTCGATTCCCGGCACCCGCGGTGAGTGGATATCATAGATGCCCGGTCCGATCTCGTTCGGATAATTGAAGTTTTTGAAGGCGTTGAGCAACTCCATCTGCGAGCGAGAGGTTTCGATGGAGATAACATCGGCATCCATTGCCGCGATCGCGTCAATAATGTCGTTGAATTCGGAGTAGCACATGTGCGTGTGGATCTGGGTCTCATCGTACACGCCCGTCGAAGCGAGCCGAAAGCATTCGATGGCCCATTCGAGATAATGCACCCGCTCGGACTTGCGTAGCGGCAAGCACTCGCGCAGTGCGGCTTCGTCGATCTGAATCACCTTGGCGCCGGCGCTTTCGAGATCACCCACCTCGCCACGAAGGGCGAGCGCGATCTGACGGCAAACGACCGAGCGCGCGAGATCATCGCGGACAAAGGACCAGTTGAGAATCGTGACGGGGCCGGTGAGCATGCCCTTAACGGGTTTGTCTGTCAGCGATTGAGCGAACCGCCACCAGCGAACCGTCATAGGGTTGGGCCGCGATACGTCGCCGAAAATGATCGGCGGGCGCACACAGCGTGACCCGTAGCTCTGCACCCAGGCATTTTGGGTGAAGGCGAAGCCGGAAAGCTGCTCCCCGAAATACTGCACCATGTCGTTTCGTTCAAACTCGCCGTGCACCAGCACGTCCAGCCCGATCTCCTCCTGCCAACGGATTGCTGCTTCGATCTCCTTCCTCAGGAACGCCTCATAGTCGACATAGCTCAGTTCTCCCTTTGCATGGGCGGCACGCGCGTTGCGAATCTCGGGCGTTTGCGGGAAAGAGCCGATCGTGGTGGTCGGAAAGGGCGGCAGACAGAGCCGCTCGTCCTGAAGCCTAGAACGTTCAGAAAAACCGCTCTTCCTGCGCATCATGCTCTCGTCGACGAAGGCGAGGCGTCCTTCGACCAGCGGATCATGAATCTTCGGGGACGTCAGACGCGCGGCGGCTGCTTGGGTTGAAGACTCCAACTGTGCTGCAACCGCCTCCCGGCCTTCGGTCAAGGCCCGGGCGATCGTGGTCAGTTCGTCCATCTTCTGCGCCGCGAATGCGAGCCACGACCTTACGTCCCGGTCCAGCGTGGTTTCCAGTTCAAGGTCGATCGGGACATGCAGAAGCGAGCACGAGGGCGCGATCTCCACTCGCTCGAGTGGCCAGCCGGCCACGACCGGTTTGATCCGGTCAAGCATGGGGCGCAGGTTCGCGCGCCAAACGTTGCGACCGTCGATCAGGCCAAGCGAAAGCACCAGGTCTTTTGGCGCAAGCCGGCCCACCGCCTCCAATTGTTCGGGAGCGCGTGCAAGGTCGAGATGCAGGCCCCCCACAGGAAGCGAAAGAGCGGTCTCGAGGTTGCCGTTCAGCCCGCCGAAATAGGTGGCGAGCATGATCTTTAGCTCCGGTGCCACTTTCGAAAGGCGCTCGTAGGCAAAATTGAACGCATCTTGCTCGTTTGGAATGAGATCGAGCACGAGTGCCGGCTCATCGATCTGCACCCAGTCGGCGCCCGCGAGTTTCAGTCGACGCAGCAGCAGCTCGTAAACCTGCAGCAGCCGCGGCAATAGCGAAACAGGGTTGAAGTCCCGGGTGGGTGACTTGGCGAGTTTGAGGAAGGTGACGGGCCCAAGGATGACCGGGCGAGTGTGAATGCCCAATGCTCTGGCATCAAGGAAGTGATCCAACGGCTTTGAGGAGGACAGGGCAAAGGCTTGATCGTCGGCGAGCTCCGGGACCATGTAGTGGTAGTTGGTGTCGAACCACTTGGTCATTTCCAGCGCTGTCACGGCTTGACCGGTTTGCCCGCCACCAGCAGCCTCTCCTTGGCTGCCACGAGCCATGGCAAAATAGGTGTCGAGCGAGATTTCTCCCACCCTCCAGCCATAGCGTGGCGGGACAGCGCCGACCATTGTTGCTGTGTCGAGCACATGATCGTAGAGTGAGAAGTCGTTGGACGGAATCTTTGTCACGCCGCGGTCGCGTTGTTCAATCCAGTTCGCGACACGCAGCGCCCGCGCCGTTTCGAGAAGGTCGGCTGCGGAAGATTTTCGCGACCAATAGGCCTCAAGCGCGCGCTTTAGCTCGCGACGGCGTCCGATGCGCGGCAGGCCAAGCGTGGCTACAGGAACTATGTGAGAGAGAGACATACCATACCCCGATGATTGGGGCGTGGACGCAAGGCAGACGTTGGCAAGCAGACGAGCCGGTTGCTACGCCCACCGAGACACCCCGCCTGTGGACCTTGTTCGCCGTGGCAGGTCTCCTGGCTCGCGGGTCAACACCTCAGCCCCTCTTCCCGAGGCTATTGACCTCCGTGACATGAGTGAGCTTGGCTCGCCGCTTACAGTTGCGGGGGCAGCGCCGGCATCTTCACCGGCTTCCCTCTTAGCTCTGTTGCGGCCGAACCGCATCAGAGAGCCATCGACTACTCACATTCCCCGGAGAGGACGTTGCTGTCAATCACATAAACAAATCTTTATATCGTGATCCGACTTGGTACGATAATTGCCGGGCGTCGGGTGATCGCGATCCTTTCGGCCGGTAGCCTGCTCAATTTCCTGCCCTTTGGGAGCCATTGCGACAATGGCCTGGCCTCGAGTCCAATGCGACTAAAAGACAATTCCAGTTCGTCGAAATAGCGGACCAGCGCCTCCGGCTCGCTGGCGATCTTGACCTCGCGCATGATCGCTC
>NZ_JBSKBQ010000066.1:0-3728 GCF_053714375.1 Mesorhizobium sp. ArgA1 | reverse complement strand
CTCCCAGCATGAATGTTGAATCAGAACCGCGATGATTTGGGAATCCCACGACTCCCACAAATCTCATCCCGCTCTAATCGGCGTGGTGAAGTCAAGCGCGATCGAGCTTTCCACTTGTGCGGCGGATAACGTCTTTTCGCGGCCCTTGCTTCTCTCCGGGATCGGCGTCAAAGCCCTCCCACCATGGGATCAGAAGAATGATATGGTCCAATCTCATTTCATTTGCATGCTACCGGCGCAGAGCGCTGCCGCGATAAGCGCTTACACGAACTCATATCATTCACGTCCGCGAAGGACGTCTTCCGCCGTAAGGCGGAACTTTGTGTCTACGTGGTGTAGACTTGAATCAGCTTGCTGCTGCCGGCGCCACCTCCCGTGTCCAGCGGAAGTCGGTCCCGTCGCTCCACATACGGTGGAGGATCACGGCAAGTCGTCGCGCCAGTGCCACGATTGCTTTCCGGGCGCCCCTCCGCTTGGCGACATTCATCGCCCAAGCCTTCAGCCATGACCATTTTGCCGATCGCGTCAGAAGAGCCTGCGCTGCTTCGTAGAGCAGGCCTCGCAGCATGGCGTCGCCACACAGGGTGACGTGGCCTATCCGTTTGCTCTCGCCGGACTGATTGAGCAGCGGTGTCAGTCCGAGCACGGCCCCCACGGCGCGCGACGTTCGGAAGCGGGCAGGAATGTCGATCGTCGCCACATAGGCGAGCGACACGATCGGGCCGACGCCAGGCACCGTCGTCAGCCGGCGGCAGACAGGATCCTGTTTGGCCTCGTCCCGAACGATACGGTCCAGCTTGGCGAACTCGTCCCGCAGCTTCTCCCGGGCGGCAAGCAGCGGCTCGACGATGGCGACCAGACCGGGCAAGCCTTCGATCAGTTCGCGGATGCGCGTCTCGTATTTCACGGTGCCGACAATACCGACCTTCAGCCCGAAGTTCCGCAACAGTCCCCGGATGTCGTTCTCGATCGCAATGGCTTTTTCCTGCAGCAGCTTTCGGGCGGTCAGCATGGCGCGCCGCTCCTGGCTGGTCAGCGTCTTGACGTGCACCGCCTTGAAGAGGTGGACACGCATCATCTGGGCGATGCCGCGCGCATCGGTGCGGTCGCTCTTGTTCGGCTGCTGCGCCTTCAGAAAGGCTTTCGTGTGCCGGGTCTCGATACAGATCACCGGGAGGCTGGCCTTGGCGAGACCTTCATAGAGCCATTGGGACAGGGGCCCGCTTCAAGGCCAACCCGCTCAAAATGCCATCGCGGGTCACAAAGCAGTTTCGCGATATCCTCGGGGTGGCTGACCACCTTCGTTTCCCGGCAGATTTTTCCGGTCTCGTCGATGATGCATATGGACGTTTCTTTGACAGAGACATCGAGGCCTGCATAGTATTTCATTGCTACGCTTCCTTTCTGGTGCTTGTGGCTGATTCATTCACGACCCCAGACCACATTTTATCATCAGCTCGAAGCGCAGCACCTTCCTTTTACCGGCGGCAAGATGGGGCGCGAAGCCGATTACCCCATCTCATTTCCATGCGCGTTGACGCGGCCCGTTTGACGGGGTCGCTGTCAGACGGCTGCATTGGATCACGCAGCGGCGGTTTTGGCGAAGTTGAAGGGCAGCAGGTCGGTGATGTCGGCGTCTGTGCTGCCGCAATTCGCTGAGGACGTGGCGCAAGTACGCCAAGGGCTCGACGCCACAGGTGCGGCAGGTCAGCATCAGGCTGTATATGACGGCGCTGGCCCTGGCTCCATTCACGGTATCGCTGAACAGCCAGGATTTTCTGCCGGTGGCAAAGATTCTGATATCGCGTTCGAGGAGGTTGTTGTCGATCGGCATCCTGCCGTCTTCTTTGTATCGCGTAGGTATTCCCACTGGTTCAGAGTGTAGGACACGGCGTCGATGGGCGTGGCGGCCGTCATTATCGGCGCGCGCAACCGTTCGGATCTGACCTCGAACGTCGCCGTCTCCTGCCTCGCCCTGAGCGCCGAGGACCTGGACCTCATCGCCGGAGTGCTGGCGGAAATAAGGGAGCTCGAGGACGACGTCTATGGGCTGGAGCGCGACACTGAAACGGCAGCCTGTCCGCAACTCCCGTTCGCTTGGCTCAACGTCCGGCGCCCCGGACAAAGTTGGAGATAGTTGAATGAGAAAAGCCTCCCCTTCCAAGCTAGCTTTAGGCATTTTCGATCATTTGGACGAGGACGGTAGGGCTATTGCACGTCAATACGCGGACCGCCTCAGGCTAGCAGAAGCCTGTGATCGGCCAGGTTTTTATGCTTACCACCTAGCGGAGCACCATTGTTCGCCGCATGGGAGAAGCCCGTCGCCAAATCTGTTCTTATCGAGCGTCGCACAGCGTACCCGGCAACTTCGTATTGGTCCCTTGGTCATGTTGCTGAGTCTTTGTCCCGCTGCGTGCGTTCGAGGAGATCTGCATGCTTGACCACTTGAGCGGTGGTAGGGTCGAGTTAGGTATAGGGCGCGGCTCTCTTCCGATTGAGCTAGCGTACTTCGGGATTGATGCGGATACAGTTCCAGGGCGCTATCTTGAAGCCAGCGAACTCCTGATGAAGGCGATGAGGCAGGCCACTCTTTCCTACCGGGGCCAGCATTTTGAGCTAAACAATGTCCCTTTGACGCTGAAGCCTCTTCAACGTCCGCAGCCGCCAACATGGATCGCCACAAACCGACCTGAATTTGCGTGCTGGGCCGCCGCAAATGGCGCAAATGTCGAGTGTGTTGAACCCGCCTCGGGCAGACGGAAGGCGGCGATCAGATCGGCCGATTTCGCAATACGCTCACGCGCGGTGCCGTCGGCCTTGTCCATCGTTTCGGGGCTGGTCACGAAAGCCGCGAGGCTGGCTTGAGCAAGCCGATCGCCTTTACGATGAAATAGTCTTGTAGAACGCGACCGCCGCGCCATCCAAGCCGCAGCAAGGCCGCCCCGAATTGGCGACAATTCAAGATCCTCGGAAAGTGCACTGAGCTCGTTGAGCGCGGTCTCTTTTTCCATTTAATTCTGCGAATCCGACCTCAAGGATTTCAGGAGACCGGTAATCAACGCCTACGCCAAGGACGGGCGGCACTTTTACCTCCTGGTGCCGGCACCAGGGTCTCCAGCCTCTCCCCGGATCCCAAGATCATCAGGCTCTACATCAGCGCCTTCGCCGCCGGCGAGCCGAGGCAATAGGAGGGGTCAACTTCTCACTTCGCTTGACAGCCAAACGTTCCGTTCGAGCAGCCGATGAGATGGGCACTTCGGGTTGCCGCACTGGTCAGCATCACGTTGGCAGCCGCCGCGCTGACCACCGACCGAAGCATGAACCGGGGGATGACCTCAATAAGAAGGCCGCGAAACATCCGTCGCTCGATGACGGGCGCGAAGATACCCCTTAGAAGGGCCGCCAGCCAATGTGGCCCGGCCGCGAGCCACCATTTTTTCACGCACCAGACGCTTGACGTCAGGCTGTCGTCAAGAAGGTCTGCTAATCAGTTTCTGCCGCCGCTGTGCTGTTGCCCGATCCAACCGGCCTTTGTGCGGCACGCCCTGCTCGCGTACTTCCTCCCCGCGGGCAGGGCGCCATTCAAGAGATGGGCGAAAAGGCAACTCTGACAAATGAAGGACTGGAGAAAAGTGGTTCCACTGAGAATGGTTGCGTCGCCGGTTGGCGACCTGGCATTTGCAGCTGAGGCGCTTGGAGATTTTGACTACTTTTCAAGGCACTACCGG
>NZ_JBSKBQ010000065.1:0-3942 GCF_053714375.1 Mesorhizobium sp. ArgA1 | reverse complement strand
GTCAGCGCGACCGCTGCGAGCGGGCAGGAGACCAGCCTTGTTGGCATCCATCAGGGTTCGGAGCTCACCGAAGCCGCGCGCCGCCTAGGCCAGGGCGGTTACGAGCTGCGGGACGGAACATGGGTGTCTCTCGATAAGTGGTTTCATAGCAGCTGGATCGACATGCGATTTGAAATGTTGACGCAGTTGTCGGACGATTTCGGTCTGCTGTGGGGCGCGAGCACGGGTCAGCGTGCCGAAAAGCTCCGCATCGCGCCAAGTGTGGAACTCGGTTTTGTTGTGCAAAAGCGACCGAGACCGTCCACCACGCTTTCTCTCACCGTCAGATCGATCCTGGGCGGGAACCTGACGGAACAACCTTGCACGGCTAACTATGGCGCGATCGGCGGCGTCCAAGCGGCGAATTGCCGCCTTGCGGCTTCACAACTCCAACCTGCCGACACGTTGAAATATCTCTCAAACCTCCACCCAAACCGACTGAAACTCGAACTGCGGTTCATGCATCGGTTCTAGTACGGCGTGGGCGGGACATTTCGCCAATGAAGAACAAAACCAGACAGGAAGATTAATATGCGCAAGATCCAATCGTTGCCGGTAGCGCTCGTTGTCGGCCTCGGGCTCCTCCTCTGCCTGACGGCAAAAAGTGGTTTCGCTGGTGACCTCAGCGATGGGGCCCCCGTCGCAAAGCTTCCAGCTGCAGGGAGCAGTAGCTCGGGCTGCCCACAAAACGCCGACGGCACCTTTTGTTGGATGAGCCCGGACATTGGCCAGGCTTGGGCATCAGGCTACACCGGTTCTGGTGTGTCGGTGACAATCGTGGATGACTTCACCTCCGATAACGAAATTGACGGGGATCTGGGCCTCGGCCCAAAGAGCCAGTTACACGGGAAATGGAACGCCGAAATAGCTGGCATGGTGGCCCCTGGGGCAAACGTGTTCGAGCATGACAATAACTTCGAGCATGACAATGAGGACGAGACCCCGATCACCCTACACGATGGCCTCAATGTCATCAATTTGAGCTACAGCCTTTTTGATCCAGTAAGCTGGGATCCGCTTGATCAGTCGATTGTCGACACGGCCCGGGCGGGTACTGCCTTGATCGCGAAATCTGCCGGCAACGAGGGCTTCCAGATCGGTACCGCAAGGGAAGGGGTCGTGGATTTCCTAGCTCTCGATCTGGAGGGAGCGCCAACAACAATTTTTGTCGGTGCGCTCGACCACAATGGCACTCCCGAGAACAAGGCCGAGCTGGCCTCCTATTCGAATTACCCCGGCTCGAATCTGGACGTGCAGAACCAGTTTCTGACTGTCGGTGTTGAAGATGACAACACCGGCCTACCGGGAACATCTTACGGGACGCCTGTGGTTTCGGGCTATGCCGCCATCCTTGGCAGCAAATTCTCAACAGCAACACCGATCCAGATCAAAAATCAGTTGCTGGATACGGCCAGGACCGACACGATCGTCAACTATAATCCGGCGACTTACGGCCGCGGCGAGGCCAGCCTCTCGAGGGCGCTGGCGCCCGTTTCGATCAGATAAAAGAGTGGGGCGATCGCCGAAATCTGAAATTGCTGCGAGGCGGTGCGCGCCGCAAGAAATCGCCTCGTGGCATTCGCCGCCCTGGGCTGGCTTCGACAGTATCGCGGTAGAAGCTGCAGCCATTTGCTCCAATGCTCCTCAACCCCACCGCACCCGGAAAATAGCGTCATTGCTTCAATTGGACCCCAAAAGTGGACCTTGCACGCCGTCGAGTGGCAAACCTTCGCGACAAGCATGTGCCAAATCAGATCGACTCTTCCTGGCGGCTAAAGCTGAGGGTAGGTGATACGAAATGTGTAAGAGCTTGCCCGTATCACCTGCCGCCGCGGCGGCAGGTGATACGGGCATCTCGGTATTCGCCGCCCTCGGTAACATTCCTCGGTGAGGCAATAGGAGGGGTCAATTCCTCGTGTCGCTTGACAGGTCATTGTGACCGTCGAAACGGGGAAGCGCTGTGCGAAGGCCACAAAACCGGACATACTGCCCTACTTCAAGAAATTCGAAACATCAGACTTTGGCGAGACGCAATATCGCGGTGGAAGCGGACCGCTACGCGTCAGTGTGCCGAAGATGAAAAACCCGATTAACAAGGCTTGGCTGGAAGCAGGAAGGCAGGCGGGTTATCCGATTCTCAGCGATTCGAATTCAGCAAGCCAGGAGGGGTTTGCCCCTCATGAACAAACGATCGTCGACGGGTATCGCTGCAGCACCGCCTTTGCCTTCCTGACGGCGGATGTGCGCAAAAGCCCCAACCTTGAGATCCGTACGGATAGCCCGGCGGAGAAGATCCTGTTTAAGGACAAACGGGCTGTCGCGGTCGAGTATGTCCGTGACGGTCGCCGCGAACAGGTTTCCGCCCATCGCGAGATCATACTGTGCGGCGGCTAGGTGAACTCGCCGAAGCTCCTGATGCAGTCTGGGGTTGGTGACGCTACCAAGCTTACGTCCTTTTCCATTCCGGTGGTGCACGACCTACCGGTTGTGGGAGCGAATTTCCAGGACCACCCGGATGTGGCGATCCACATCTGGCCTGCAAGAGTCCGTCGGTATCGCTCGGACGCGCCTCGCAGTTTCCCCGTAATCAGTTGATCGGCCTCCAGTGGTTCCTGTGGAAATCCGGTGCTGCCGAGACCAATCACTATGAGGCATGCGCGTTCATTCGCTCCCGGCTTGGCCTCGTTGAGCCGAATTTCAAGTTTGAACTGTTCCCCGTGCTTTGAAGCCGGATAGCTTTGATCTCTATCCGCAGCCGACCTTCCAGATGAATATCGGCCTGATGACCGTCGCCAGCCGTGGCAAGATCAGCCTCAGCGGGCCGCGCGCCGCTGATGCACCAATCCTGTTGCTCAACTATCTAAAGGAGCCGATCGACAGGCAGTCACTGCTGGCAGCGCCCCGCAGCGCGCGAAAGGTGCTTTCACAGCCTGCGATGGCCCAATATTCTGGTGAAGAGCTAGATCCGGGACGAGCCGTCCAGACCGACGAACAACTCGACGATTGGGATCAACAAGCGTTACACGACCGCCTTTCATCTTGCGCCTCAGCTGCAAACGCCAGGTCGCCAAGCGGCGACGCAATCATTCTCAGTAAAACCACTTATCTCCAGTCCTTCATTTGTCAGAGCTGCCTTTTCGCGCATCTCTTGAAAGCCGCTTCTTAGCAGCGGGCAGCAAAGTCCACGTTGCCGCGTAAGACGTCGGCCTACCCGGCTTGTCCTCAAGATCGAACAAGCCGACGTTTTTGTCGACTGAGCACGTTGGCCGGCGCTATGCTCGAATTTTCCACCTGGATGCATTGGTCCATTGTTCAGAGCCCCTTTCGGTGGGCTACCACCTAGGGGCGACCTGCCAAACTGATTTGCCCAAACATTCGGCACCCAATAGGGCGAACTAGACCGCGTCGGTTCCTGCGTATGTCGCGAACTGTCTCCCCTTCGGACTGTTAATCGGGCCGGCATGGCCGGATCTCGCCGCTTTTTATGTGTTTATGAACTTATATACACAGCAGGATTCCCATTTTTCCGCCTTGGTGGACGGAAATACCGGCTTGCGATTGTCAGCTCGCGATCCAGAAGCTCCCATCATCGATGCCGACCGCTCCGGCTGGCGGAAGCTGATGGATCAACAGCGCCTGGAAATTGTGACAACTTGACGCGCACAGGTGTGCCCGCACACCGCCAGTTGAATAGTCGTTGCTACCTGTCAGCGATCAACAGAGGCGTTCGCTTGCGCTCTCAATGGCCGCGCGACGCCGTGCCGCCATTCACCCAGGGCGGGTCTACTCACCATCAGGATCAAGCAGTTGCTTCTGCCGCTGAAAGTGCCGTTTCGAAACTCCAAAATCACAGCCTCGCCAGTCGGTTTTGCAGCGCCTGCCGATCGGCGACGAGGTTGTCGA
>NZ_JBSKBQ010000064.1:0-4077 GCF_053714375.1 Mesorhizobium sp. ArgA1 | reverse complement strand
AAGAAATTAACCTGGAAGACGTCGCGTCAAACATGCATCGGCGTGTCGATCGAGTTCAGCGGCTGTTGCCGTCATTCACTTTCGGCGAAATGCCGGTATTGATGACCAACGCGTACAATTGGCCGCCATGCGCCTCCAGACGATGGCAGATTTCCGAGACGGCGATCCCGACATCCTCCTGGTCGGCGAGATCGACCTTCCTCAGGGCCGGCCGGCCACGGGCAGTCCTCGGCGAACGCCTGGCGCGACATGTGATGACGCGCCACCCTTCACGGGAAAAGCGCTTGACCGTGGCATGGCCGATGCCCATGGTTTTTCTGGTGTCGAGTTTTCGCCAATCCCCCACTTTGTCCGGTATTCATCGGGAGTCATGCTGTGTCTGACGGCAAGATGTCGCTTGAGCGACTTGATTTCTGGCCGTCTTCGAGGCTGATGATATAATCCGGGAACACGGATCTTTTGGGATTAACTGCCGGCTTTTGGATAGGCGCCCCCGTTGGGGGCAGCCTGAACGACGCACCCCTCCTCGGTGATCTCCACCGGAAGGAACATCGCCGGTTGACTGACATAGCTGAATGACTGTCGCCACAAACGAATCTGACCAGGATGAATGTCATGCCGACGAGCCACATCATCAATGCGAACACCAGGTTGATCCGCCTCCGCTAATATCCTCAGTTTCGCCTCGTCCGACCAGCGTCGTCTGCGCTCAGTGCCGGATATGATCTCCATGCGAGCCATGCAACCTCTTCGATCTGGTATTAATGTCAGCACTAATGCTGGTTCTAATGCCAGAACATCGCCCGATTTGCCCGATCAGCAAAATCCGCTCGCCGGACGCTCACAATGATCCGGCGAGTTTCGAGCAAGCCTGTTCGATCCCGTGGACGCTCGTTTCGGAAGAGATGCACTATCGGAAGGCCCATCAGTATCGCACGAACCGCAAAGCTTACGAGGACAGCCGCCCGCGCAGGCGGCGCTCCATCGAAGGCATGCGCCCGATGGAATTGGTTGTCGGAGATGTGCACCCGATCGACGGGCTTCTATGGCTCACGGTCATTGTGACAACGAGTCTTCGCTAACACAGGCGCAAGCACGGTTCTATCCTGGCGCGGCTCGTCGCAAGGATAGGCTATCCGCCGCCTTTCGAGAATGACCATGGTCGCGGTGCGCGGCGACAATCATGTTGGCCGGTTGAGCGACAATCACAATTAACGCCGACCGGCCCTCCGTAATAGTTGCGCCACAGTCGAGGAGCCACGAAATGACAACCAGGTCGCTGAAGCTGGGGTTCCAGCCCGTGCGCGTTCAGCCATCTCAAGCGTGACGGGATGAGATAGATGGAGCTTTGCTGAGAGCCGGAAACCGGTTCGGATCCACTTCCCTAGTCCTCAGCTCGGCTGTGTCGCGCTCACCTTGTAGAATCATCTCGCGTCCACAGCGCAGGGTCCCGTTCGATATTAAGGCGTTCGAAATACCAAGCCGGATCATCATCATCGGACGAGTCTGTCTCGACGCTTGCTTCAGTATGGTCGTCACCGCTCTTGGAAAGATATAGCGTAGGCTTGTCGGTCCGCCGCCATTCGCCATCATCGTTATTCCACTTTTCCGGATGCTGTGCAGGATCAAGTATCCAGTGATCTCCTCCCACCTTAGCAAAACCCATCTGCATGAGACGGCCCTCTACATCATGAGAAGCAGGACGTGACAGGACCAATGGGCGTTCGCCGTCAAGCCGAAGTTGATGCTCAAGCAGGATATCTCCGGCATTCTCGACAAGGGGGTGAGTAACCCGAAGAGCTACTTGGGAAGTGATTTCAGTTCGCCCGGGAAACTGGGCGTGAAACCGTCTTCCTCCCCTCGTGACGCTCAATCCGCCGTCTGTCTTCAGAAGGCCAACGCTTTTGTCGCCTAGCTTATAGCTGAAATATCGCGCCTCGGGCGCATCGTTGTCGGTGCCGGCGTAGCCTCTAGCAACGCTTGCCGCGCTCAGCGCCTTTTCCGACACGAAATCCGAGTACTCTTGCGGATTATCGGCAATGTGCTTGATATCATCGCCATAGAAAGCCTTCACTTCTCTCCTGAAGGTCGACCTGTCGATCTCCTCGATTGGAGGTCGCGAAGTCAGGAAATATGGCCGTGGCTCTCCCGAGGAGGAACTTGGGCGAAGATCGGACGCCACGCATGCAACAGTCTCCGCAAAGCGGTGGGTATCTGCTGACCGATTTGATTCGTCGGCTTGGCTAGCACTTGGGGTTTGGCTGGACGAGGCATTGATACGGCCATGCATCAGATTCGCTCTCCTATCGGTAGATTTGAATCGCACCGGGCTGATTTGCTCCCAAGCGCTAGAGCACACTAGACCGCGCAGCTGACCATAAGCTTACGCGCAGATTTCAAGAATTCAGGGCGTCTTAGCTAGATGCCGTTGTCTTGTCGCACATCCTCGATCAAGCCCTTTTTTGACACTATTCAATCGACAGCCGTTGGGTTGTTGGACCAAACGATACGTTGAGATGCGGAATGTGGTGCGCAGCGCTGTTTCTTGATGCGTCGCTGATTGGCGTTTGCCGGGAGCACGGTTGTCTGCGCGGTCGATACTTGATCGCCGCATGATGGGTCTTCGCGGTAGGGACCTTCCAGTGTAATGGACGCAGTGCGAACGTGGTAGACGTTCACCTGCAGCATCATCGGAATGATCCGACCTACGTCCCGGCAGGGACGTTTCAGTGCATCCGGTGAAGCGGACGCAATTCAGAACGGCAAGCGACCTACGTTATCGCTACTTATTCCCACGGCCTCAGGCGACAACGCTGGCGGACCTGTCAAAGATTTCCCCGGTTGTCAGCATTCTGTGCATTATGACGGATAGCTTGCGCGCCACAGCAACTGCCGCTCGTTTGAAGCCGACCCTTTCTCGGAGTTTCAATCCCCAGGCGCGAAGCGAGCTGTCAGCTCGGGCCCGGGTCAGGATCACCGTCGCGGCCTCATAAAGGAGGCCCCGCAAATGACTATCTCCGCGCCGAGATGTGGCCGTCATAGTCAACTTCGCCGGGATGATAGCGTCTTGTCGTCAGCCCTAGCCATGCCCCCACAGATCGGGAGGTTCGGAAGTTTTTCGGGTTCTCGATCGCCGCAACAAAGGAGGCGGAAGCGACGGCACCGATTCCGGGAATGGACATTAGCACGTGACATGCATCGCTCTGCCTTGTCGCCGCGACGAGCTGACGATCGAGTTGTGCAGCGCGGCCCCGGATACTACGCCAAGCCTCAAGCAAGGGCAGGATGATCGGTTCCAGGCAAGCATTGTTGCCCAGCAGGTTGCGTACATACGTTTCAAATACCAGGCCGCCGCCTTTGGGCACCACCAGTCCAAACGTCTTCATGAGCCCGCGAATCTGATTGGATAGCTCGGTCGCGATCCTGACCAGTCTCGTGCGTGCGACCACCAAGGTGCGGGTCTGCATGCTGTCGTAGCCCTTCACTCGCACCTCTCGGTAGAAGCCGACCTCAGCCAGATGCGCCAGGCCATCCGCATCGTTGGCGTCCGTCTTTGCTCGGCGCCATTTCGAGCGCAGCCTTGGCATGACGGGCATCGATGCAGATCGCTGGAAACCCCATTGCCGTTAAGGCATGGTAGAACCACACCGACAAGGAACCGGTCTCGAACACCACCCGTTTTGCTGCTGGTGCCTGCTTGCGGATAACATCGGCGAAAAGGGCATTTGCCACGCCAAATCCTCTTGCCGTTACGTCGCACAGAAATCGCCGTCTTTCATTGATATGTCGAGGCCGATATAGTCTTCCATGGCTGTTCTCCATTCGATGTTTGGGCCCGGCGTCCAGTCGTGAGCCCGTATTTCCATCCTATCGGGGAACAGCCACCATTTCCCATTATCGGGCAGCTTGAGGCAACTCGCTCCGCGATTACCCCATGTACTGGGCCGGCCTTCGCGAGCATAGCCAGGTTGGGTGGCTGTCCCTCAGAATGATGGTGTTGAACGGAGTCCGAGCGATCGGCTCCAAACATCATGAGAGGAACAGCCATGGAACATTATGCGGGAATCGATGTCTCTC
>NZ_JBSKBQ010000063.1:0-4253 GCF_053714375.1 Mesorhizobium sp. ArgA1 | reverse complement strand
CCGAGGCACCAGAGCTTGACGCCGAACGGCTCCGTGCGGCCGTTGGCGATGCGCTTGTCGCTCCATTCGCTGCCGCCGGGATGGTTGGCGTATTCAAGAAGGTTGCGGGCCTCGTCGAGGCCGCGCGAGCCGAGATTGACGGCGAGCATCATCTCGGTGTTGGCCGAGGCGCACCAGTCGGCGAATTCATGCAGGCCGACTTCATTGCTCTCCGACGTGTGCCAGGCGAGGTCGAGGCGCACCGGGCGCCCCTCCCTGGGGCCAACGCCGTCCTCCCAATTGTAGGCGGACACGAAATTGCCGCCGGGATAGCGGACGATCGGAACGTTGAGTTCCCTGACGAGATCGATAACGTCCCGACGCATACCGTTGATATCTGCCGTCGGATGACCGGGCTCATAGATACCGGTGTAGACCGCCCGCCCCAGATGCTCGATAAAGGATCCATAGAGCCGCGGATCGATTTTCGAAACAACATAACGCGGATGCGCCGTAACCGCCGCCTTCATGCATTTCCTCCACCAGTATCATAAATGATGATTTAAATCATCTTATTCGACATAAAAGGGAAGCAAACTTCATGATCGGAACGCGCCGGACCGCGCCCGATGGGAACGCGGCGCCGGCCGCTCTCACCCTTCCCTCAGCCAGACCAGCATCTCGCCGGGATCGCGGTTGTCCCAGGCAAAATAGGGAACCGCCTTGAGCTTCGTCTCCTCGGTCGCCGGCGGTTCGGAGCGGTAGAGATCGCTGCCCCAGTTTTCAGCCCCTGCCCTGCTGCCGATCGCCGAAAGCGTGACGATGCCGCCGAGCAGGTTCGGCTCGGGATGCGCCTCGAGCCTGGCCGTGCGCGGCAAGGCAATGCGGTGCAGCCCACAGCCATTGTCGGTTTCCTCGACGCAGTAGATCAGCGGGCCGCGCGCGAGCGCGACGCGGCCTATATCCTGGCGCACATGCGGGTTGGCGAAGAGGCGGGCCATCGACATCTCGAGGTCGAGCTCGACCCGGTCGTCCTTTTGCCATTCGCGCCGGATTGCGGCATAGCCGTCGCTGGTCGCCGCATCGAGATCGACCATCTTGCCGTTCACTTGCGCCGCCGCCTTGCGGCACCAGGACGGCACGCGCAGATGCAGCGTGAACTCAACGGGGGCATCCGGCTCGACCCGGATCGAGATTGCGCCGTCCCACGGATAATTGCTGGTCTGGACGAGGCTGACCGGCCGCCCGGCGATCTCGAAGCGTGCGCTCGAGTCGCCATAGAGATGCACGGCCAGCGCATCGTCGGCGAGACCGTAGAAATAGCTGCCGATCGACGCCACCATGCGGCCGATATTGGGTGGGCAGCAGGGGCAGCGGTGCCACTTCCAGCGATTGTGCTTGCCCCGGCTCTCCAGCGGGTTCTGGTAGAAGAACAGCGAGCCGTCGAGCGCCAGGCCCGAGATCGAGCCGTTGTAGAGCGCTCGTTCCATCATGTCGGCGTAGCGGGCGTTCGGCCCCATGCCGAGCATGCGGCTTGCCCAGAACACCAGGCCGACCGAGGCGCAGGTCTCGGCATAGGCGGTCTCGTTGGGCAGGTCGTAGTCGCTGGTAAAGCCTTCATTGTGCGCTGACGGCCCGAGGCCGCCGGTGACATAGAGGCTCTTGGTCGTCAGATCGTCCCAGAGCCGCTCGAGCGCCACCTTGAGCGTGTCGTCGCCATATTCGGTGGCGATGTCGGCCATGCCGGAATAGAGATACATCGCCCTGACCGCATGGCCGACGACCTTGTCCTGCTCGCGCACCGGCTTGTGCGACTGGCTGTATTCGTAGGTCTTGAAGTGCAAATCCTTGGGGTCGGCGCCGCGCGCCAGCGCCTCCTCGTCGAAATAATGCGGCTCGAGGCCGCGCTGGTCGATGAAGTACTTTGCCAGCTCCATATATTTCTCGTTGCCGGTGACGCGCGCGAGCTTGACCAGCGCCAGCTCGATTTCCTCGTGGCCGCAATAGCCCTTCCTCTTGCCTGGTTCGGGGCCGAAGGTGTCGGCGATGTGGTCGGCATAGCGGCACATGATGTCGAGCAGCTTGCGCTTGCCCGTCGCCTGGTAGTAGGCGACAGCGCCCTCGATCAGGTGGCCGGCGCAATAGAGCTCGTGACAATCGCGTAGATTGGTCCAGCGCAGGCCGGGCTGGATGCGCTGATACCAGCTGGAGAGATAGCCGTCGTCCTGCTGCAGCTTTCCATACATGTCGATGACGGCGTCGATCTTGCGCTCCAGCGCGTCGTTCTTGCGCCGGTAGAGCGAATAGGCAGCGGTCTCGACGGTCTTGCCGAGATCGGAATCCCAGAACATCTGGGTGGTCACGGTCGAGGCGGTGAAGCCGTCATTGACGTGGAAGGGAATGCGCACGCCGGGCGGCGCGCGGTCGGGATCGATCTGGTCGAGCATGCCGGCTTCGACGCAACGTTCGTAGAGGATATCGGCGGTGCGCGAGGCGACGGCATCGACGCGGTCGCCCCAGAAGCCGCGGACATCGACCTGCGGCACGGGAAGCGGCCGAAAGGCGAGCTTCGGCCTGGCGGTCTTGCCGGCCTCGGTTGCTGCGGCGGGTTGCGGTGCGGTCATGAACTTCACTCCATTCGAATGCGGCTGGTTACTTGACAGCCCCGGCCATGAGGCCACGGATGTAGAAGCGCTGCAGCGCCAGGAACAGGATCAGGCCGCCCGCCTTTCCCTTGCCCCTATATGCTGAGTTCCAGCGGCCCCCCATCTTCAAAGCGTTTGATTGCCTCGTTTTCCGTGATTTTGAAAGGCGTGGACTACGCTGAGCGTGGCCGACGGTATCTCCGTCGCCCTCGAACATATCGACGATGTCGGCGTCCATGGCCCTGACGGAACGGCGCTGTTCCGATACCGCCTCGTATAGATGGAAATCCCGATTTTGCCCTGTCCTCTGTAGAGTCGGATGGATAACACAAAAGCTGCAAGTCCTGTTCGGCGAGGTGACGAGAAAACAGCCCCCGAAAGGTGGCATGGCACTCGTCGCCTATCTCCAACTTCCTTTGTCTCGAAGAAGCCATGAAGGCGCGAGAGAGCCCAACTCTTCGCGCAGGCTTCCCGTGCAACAAGCATCAAACAGGCCGAGTGAACACGTCACCGCTTCACAACGTGCGCTACCAGACTTGCTATCGCCTCATGTCGACTGACTGAATGGGCAACGACAAATCTGAGATAAGCTTCGGCCAGGTCTGGGTCTAGACCCGCGCTCAGAGCGAGGTCACGCAAGCGCTTGGTCTGTGCGGCCTCACGCGTGCTGTCTTGGGGCAAGTATCCATATTGGGCTTTGAGGAAGCCGACCTCCTCCGTGCAGCGAAATCGCTCAGCGAGCATGTGGATGATCGCGGAATCGATATTGTCGATTGTGTTCCGATGCTCTGCCAAGCGAACTTCCTGCTTAAGATCTTTCTTCATCCATTCTCCTGAGCTGACAAAAAAAAGCCTGGATGACCCCTCGCGAGAACTCGGGCTTTCAGCAGATTTTCCCACCGCCATCGCTGCGGGATGCTGGCAATGACGAACGTCCGCCGCGGCGCTAGCTCGATCCCTCGGAGTCAGCCAAGCGCCGTAACGCAACGTCTATTGTCAGTGACAATAGCCTCGCAACCTGTCCTTATCCTGTCGGAACGCGCAATCGGGATATGTCTGCGCGCGAGCATCCGGAAGCAGGTTTGAGGCGTCCAACTCGCACAACCTTGGGCGCGCAGCCGCAGCGGTCAGCGGCGGACTCCTTTACCCATAAGACTATGGAGCGCCGCGGCGGAGTCCGGTCGGGCTCACATGGGCGCTTTCACGTCAAGACTTCTGTCAACTCTTCATCAGTCATCTCCGTTAGGCGGTTTCGGTTTCCAGGTTTGAGCCCGATCTGTAACCCGGCCGTTTCCGTACCAGTTCAAACTCACATTCAGTCGGCGCACGAGGGGGAGCATAAAAAAGTTGGGGGCGCCGGGCGCCTCGGGTTAGCGTGGCGGCCATGTCTAATGGTGGCGCATCTGGTGTGTACCGGCTCAAAAAGTGGTTTGTCTCCCAATCCACAAGAATTTACGACGAGTTGAAAACGTTGTATTTTCAAAGAGCTAACGGGGTGGGATAGTGGAGTGGTAAAATCGCCGAAATGGCGCTAGGTACAGCATAGGAGCTGAGCTCGACTTTGTACGTTTTGGTCATGTCCAGGTCCAGAAGAGGCTGTTGGTTGCGATGAGGTTGAGCGCCTGATCG
>NZ_JBSKBQ010000062.1:0-4399 GCF_053714375.1 Mesorhizobium sp. ArgA1 | reverse complement strand
CGTCACAAATGAATCATCTGTGTCGTAACTTGCGCCAATCCCGCACCTAACCAAAATCCGCTCACCGGACGCTCACGTCCGGTCGTGTAGTCCTGCACCTTAAAAACATTGTGTAACGCCCTCCCCTGAGCGAACCGCCGCCGCTCTAGAAACATGGACCCGAGGCGGGCCGACATCGGCTTCACGGGCTGATGCTTCAAAGCTGCGCAACGACTTGCACCCGCGCCTCGGTCGCGCAATGCTGCGCTCTGTGTCCAGGACAACTCGACGGGATAGACTACCCTCACTCCACGTGACGAAAACGGGGGAAAGTAACTTCTGCCGCCCGCTCTATGGGTGGCTATGTAAAAGCTTGCGCGTTGGGTTGGGGGGCAACTTTCGATGCTTTGGCGCGACCGTCAATCGGTACCTCTATTCCCTTGCCGCCTCTCGATCCGCCTCTGAGCTCGCGCCAGGCTAAAGCCTCATAGGCTTACCGCGTCCTTGTATCGCCACGACCAGGCTTTTTCGTTTCTTCTTCCGTCAAGCGTTTGGTCGACAACACTTCTCGCCTCAAGGCTCAACAGCATCGATCGCGCCTTGTCATCCAGGCTTAGCGGACGCGTTTCACCCTCCTCGTCCCGCCACATTGCGATGGTTCTATTTGGCGGGAACTTGCCAGCCGCAGTGCTTCGCTCCATCAAGCCGAGCGAGGTCACGGTCAGCACTGATGTACCTGGATCGTCCGCAAGGGTAGCAGCATACCGGGCTGGCCATCTCGCAGGTATTTGCGGCCCATCCATCAGGATAGCGAACAAGAGATTGGGACCGATTGCCCTAAGGATGTCGTGGCAAGGATCGCTCCGAGCCAAATCTTCACATATCATTGTAGTGAAAACGGAGGTCTTTCTGAAATGGAAGAAATGTATCTCGCGTTGCGCAATTTTGTGGCTCTCCCACCAGGCAGAGCTACCATCTAGAGATTTCGCAAGATCGTAGTCCTTGATCTGCGATTGTGCCAACCGCCAGCGGTGATGCTTCCTTCGGCTTGTCAGCAGGTATCGGCTTTCTTTGTCTTTTAACGCCGATAACTCATTGTTTTTCCACATAGCTGTCAGCACGAAATTGCCCTCTTCCCCTTCACAATTCGTGCTGCTTCCTGTGATTGCGAACTCTAGCTCCGGCGCGATCTCTTTGACCCGCCCACAAATCTTGTTAAATATCGCCTCCGTCAGCGCATATTCTGGGAAAATTATCCCATTCAAGGATTCGCCTTTGAGCTTGAGTTTCGCTTTGCGGACCTCGTCGGCCACTAGCTCGATAATGGAATCCTGGTCCACCAGCCATTCTTGGACCACTTCGAAATTACCCCATTTGGGGCGTCTGTCCTCGTGAGGCAGTGCGGTATCCTTGGTTCGTATCCAGTTGTCCCTCATTTCGAAGGGCAGTGGAATAATCAGGATATCCAGGGCATCGGCATCTTCTTCCAGTTTCGAGTTAATCGGTTGATGCCAGTGGCATCGAACGTTTCCAACGTGGGGAATATACGCAACGTGACGGGTCAAGTTCCGCATGTTGCAACCAACGGCGGATATTCTGTTTTTTGGCTGGACACAGCCCACATCTGGATCGCTGTCGCGGCCGAACGTTGGAATCTGTCGCTTCGCCCTATAGGCGCCCTGTTCCGTTAGCTTTCGCGGCCGTGCAAAGGGTTGGGCAAAAAACTGTTCGAATGCATTCACCAGCCATCGGGGTTTGTCCGGGTCGCGGGGCGATCCAAGCCCGGCGCAGGCTTGGTCTGCAATTATCAGCAGCTGGAGGCCTGCTTTCCACCATTTCGGTACATTTTTCCGGGCGCTTTTCTGCGTATAAAAGGATGCCCTTATCGGCTGATTCCACGCGCCGATCACCACATCCCATAGGTCGTAAACGAAATCGGGAGTCTCTTCGTTCTCAGACCACTCAGTTCCAGCTCGCTCGCATCTCGCCCTGTCCTCCAAGCTCAAAGTGAAACTCAGGGGCTGCTCTCCTGCTCGGGGAGTTACGTCCGGATCAGGATCGAAATAGGTGAGCAACCCAGATATATGGAGGATTTGCGCAGCAGTAGCGAAAAGGTCGGTAGGCCAAATGGGCGGGTCGAACCAAGGTACCGACGTATCTTCCAGGCTTTCCTCAAGCGTGATAACGGGTTCTTGGCCGTCTTGTGATGGAATAAGGGGCACGGTTCCCATTGGCATGATGCTCATCACGGTATCACCGACCGTGTGACGCGCACTTTCCTCAGCCATTTAGTCCCGCCCCCCTTTTTTCCCGGGCGGGACTTTCTACTTACTGATGCTATATTTGCAAGGCTGAAATCTGCATCCTGCCTACGCACCTGTTGACAACAAGCAGCCTCGGGTGCATTGGAACCAATGCTACGGACAGCCGTTCTGATACGTCTGGGCCGTTATGGTTCCGTTAGGTGTTTCAGGGTATCTTGACCATGTCTGGATCAGGGTGTCTTATGTGCAGTGCACACGTGCTTCGCTAGCGGCGAGAAGGATGACTAAGACATGTCCTCAATGATTTCGAAGGAACTTCGCGTTGAAGTTTTGGCTGAGGCCAAGCGCAACAAGGCACGCACTGTCGAGTCGGTTCAGCGCATGTACCGTAAGCGTCTTGAGAAGTCGGAGAAGCGCGGTCCTCTCCCGGCCAGCGTCAAGGCTGCCTACTCGCGCCAAATTGAGCGCATTCCTGAAGAGTTCGCGCTTTAGATCCAGCATTCGTATGTTTCGGGAAGGCGGCCTCGGTGCCGCCTTTTTTGTTCCGATCCGACTGCCATTATAGATCCCGCGCAGCACCCGGAAGTCACGCAGTTCCTCACGACGACTAGCCGTGAGCGGTTCAGCTGGAGGCTGGGCCCAGCAGTATCGCTATGTGTGTCTCCTCGATCTCGTCGACGGTGAGCATGATCAGCGGCTCGGAGGCGTTATCGCCGATGCCGATGATGTCGGCGCTGGCAAGCCTGTGGCTGAACGGCACCCACAGCCGGTAGGCCGAGACTTCGAGGACTTCCGACTGCAGCGCGGTGCGGTCGCGCAGGTTGGACGTGACCATGACGGCGATGTCGAGCTTACCGCCGACCAGAAGGTGCTCGAGATAGTCGCCATTGTCCTCGATGGCCGAAACCTCGACGCCCGGATAGGCGCGGCGGTAACGGGCGAGCAAATCGGACAGCACATAGCCGGCGACCAGCGAGGTGTCGCCGAGCTGCAGGCGGCCGCCAGCGACAGCCTGGTCGCTGAAGAAGGAACGGCGTGCATCGGAGACATCGGCCAGGATTTTGGTCGCGTGGCGCAGGAACTGGTGGCCCTTGTGAGCGATGTTCCGGCCGCGTGGATGGCGCTCGAAGAGCTCGACGCCGAGATCGCTCTCCGCCTCCTTGATCGCCTCGGTGACCGAGGATTGCGAAATCGAGAGGTTCTGCGCGGCGCCCTAGACGGTGCCCTGCTCGGCGACGGCAATGAAGAACTGCAGTTGGCGGATGGTGAAAGCCATGGCCGGACTAAGCACCGGCGCGTGCGGGAAAGAAAGGGGCAGCGTCTACCTTCCTGCCGGTCTGGCGCGACGCCAACGGGAGCGCAATGCGATGAGGAACGCGACTTCCAGCGCAAGCACGATGGCCATGATGCGAAACGCCACCGTGAGCAGATCATGGACGCCGTCGCGCATCGCATAGCCCGCAAGAAGGAAGCCGGCGTTCCACAGCATCGCGCCAAGCAGGGTGGCCAAAGCGAAGGGCAAGGCCCGCAGACGCAGCGCGCCGGCGGCGATCGGCAGATAATTCCGCACCGTCGGCACGAACTGCGCCAGCAGCGAGGCCCGGATGTGATTGCGGCGATAGGCGCCGGAGAAACGCCGATAGGTCTCATGGCGCAGGAAGAAATAGCGGCCGAAGCGCCCGACCAGGGCGTCGGCGCGTACCGGGCCCAGCCGGCCGCCCAGAGCGAACCAGAACAGGCAGCCGGCCGTCGAAGCCAGTGTCGTGACCGCCAACAGGGCGCCGAGCGCGGCAATATCAGACGCCCTGGTCATGCCGAGAAAAAGCAGCAGCACATGCGACGGCGGCACGGGCAGTATCTTTTCGGTGAAGGCTAGACAAGCGGCGCCGAACAGGCCAAGCCCCAGCACCGCCGACAGGAGATCGGTCATGAGAAACGCCAGTCATAGGTGCTGAGGCTCTTGATCCTGGCGATCCGATAGACCGTCGCCGGGGGGAAGTTGCGGAAGGTCCCGCCGATGCGGACCGCCTCGAGGTCGAGGGCTCCAAGATCTTTCAGCGTTTGGCCGAGCGCCCCCTCGATCAAGGGGGCGTCTTCGGGATGAGGAGCCAGCTTACGACGGCGCCCAATCCTGGGAGGGAGCTCCCCAGTGAGTT
>NZ_JBSKBQ010000061.1:0-4986 GCF_053714375.1 Mesorhizobium sp. ArgA1 | reverse complement strand
CAAGCTACGGTCACTAAAAATCAATGACTTACTTGGCTATGTTCTTTTTGTGTTCTCGTCCAGGTGTTCAAGTCGGGTCAAGGCTCGAGTGCGGGCGCCCTCCATTATAAAAGGCGAGATACCGGGCGATCGACGCGCGCGCTCCGACACGCTGTCGTAGGCGCGCAAGGAGGTGCCCTGGCTGATGTACGGTGAGGCTGTCGCTCAGGCGATGTGCTGATCCGAGGCCTTTTTGGCCTCACGCAGCTTTTTCCACGTCCACGGGAGCAGTTCGTGCAGGCGAGAGACAGGAAGATCGGCGATGCGGGCGAACACATCGGCGAGCCAAGCCTTCGGGTCGACGTCGTTGAGACGACAGGTCGTGATGACGGAGAGCATGATGGCGGCTCGATCGGCTCGCCGCTGAGAACCGGCGAAGGTCCAGTTTCGACGCCCGAGGGCAATGCATGATTCATTATGCTGCTCCTCTTCAAATGGCGGAAAACAGGGATTTCTGGGTTTGGTCGGTGACGCGACACGGGCCTTTACGCGAGATCGCGGCTTTGACGGCGGGCTTTTCGAGGTCCGCTGCGCGGATTTGATGGGGGGCGCCGGGCATGATTTGCTCGGTGGGCAAGAGCCCGGCTTCGACGGCACGCCGGATTTTATGGTTGGTGACGCCGAATTTGGTCGCGGCTTCCGACATGATGAGCCATTCTCCGCCGGTGTTGCAGGCCGACCGGTAGCCCTCGATCTTGTGCACCCGGCGCAATGAGCTGACGCGATGCCCTGTCCAGGTCTTTCCCTGACCGGTCCGCATCCCCATGCGGTTGAGCGTGGCGGCGACATCTGCGTCGGACCAGCGCGTCGCCATCGATCGGATGATGGCCATCGCCTCCTCGGGCGTGCTTTTGGTGTGCTCGCCGGACTTTGGCTTGCGAATGTGAACCTGGGAATGCTGTCCGCCTTGCCAGTGTATAGTGAGTTCGACCTGTCTCGCATCATCGTCCACGGTAACGACGATATCCTTGATCAGTGCACGCAGGAGCCGCTGCCGAAAACGCATGTCGACATCGGGAGCGTCCCATGCAGCCCTCAGATCCTGAGCCAGGCCGGCAAAATCCGGCGTGGCGGCGTCATCGCGTACTGGCCGATTGTTGAGCCGGGCTTCGCAGGCTTCGACACGGCGAAGCGTCGCCTCCCAGCTCTTCTCAAGCTGAGCAGCTATGAGCCTATTGTCGGGATCGCAGGCCGCATAGCGCCGTTCGGCAAGCGAGGCTTCGTAGCGGGCCTGCTGCAAATCCAGTTCGATCATCTGCCGTCGCTGCGCTTCGCCTTCAAGATGCATCCGCTCCGCCTCCAATGCTGCTTCGATCGCCATGGGTGCCACGGCGCGCAAAACCTCTTGCGAGATCGCGGCGTCGGCTCGACCGCCATTGGCGGTTCATGCATCGGGGTCGCGCCAGCGCGAGGTTCGAACGGTCGCAACGATAAATATGATACCCGATGCGGCGGCCGACATAAACGACGCACAGGCGGCGGCCGCAATGACCAGGGGTGAGCATGCCGGCCAGGAGAGCCTTCCCGCCCCGACCGGACTTTACACCGCCGCCCTTGCCGTAGGCGTTGGCGGCGAGCAGCTTCTGATTCCGCTCATACTCGTCCCAGCTGACATAGCCTTCATGATGCTCCCTGAGCATAACCGCCCAATCCTCATAGGATTTACGGTGCCCGTAGCTCTTGCGAACGCGGCCATCGACGATCTCGGTCCGCTTCTGCGTTTTGCCGTACACATAGACCCCTGCATAGAAGGGGTTCTTCAATACGCTGATGACGTTGCGATAGCGGATCGGAACCCAGTCGAAGGAGACCATTATCTTGCCGTCAGATGGGCGCGGAAAATGCATGCCTTCGGCATTGAGCGCGATCAGCACCTGGCGGGCGCTGCCGATCTCGCGGAACCGCGCGAATATAAGCCTGATGGCTTCCTGGACCCGAATATCAGGGTCGAAACCCAGGCCGTAATCGCGGTGCCAGATGTAGCCGATCGGCACGCTTATCCGCAGTTCGCCACGCTGGGCCTTCTGTCGCGCGGCTTCGTACATCCGCGCCCGAATGACGGAAAGCTCGAACTCGCTGATGTTGCCCTTCATGCCGAGCAACAACCGGTCGTTCGGCTTGGCGGGATCACGCCATCTCGGCGATCCCGTTTAGGAATTTGAATGAATTGCGGCAGCCCAGCCCTTCCGCTGGAGTTAGCAGGAGGAATGGAGGAACTACAGATGAACCCCAAAAGATCGAAGTCGAAGGACGCGTCACCACTCTCAAGTGCGCAACAGCCCATGGACCAGGTTTTTTGACGGGGTCATGTGCCACCAAAATCGTATCGGCCGCTCCCTTCCGGCCGCAGTCTAGCGGTTATCCGTTTCTATCCCACAGGGGGCGCACAGCGCCGCGCTCAGTTTTTTAGAGGGCGCGCTCAGCAAAGCCGGCCTGTTGAGCGCAAAACGATGATCGACCGCGAGCACGCCTTCCCATCGTCGGGCAAGCCAAGATGCTCGGCCTTGCCCGCAGATCGAGCGCGAGATCAACGGATTGAGCGCCGCAGAGCGGTTGACCGCGCGGCAGGAAAAGAGCAAGCCGCTGTTCGATGACATGCACGAGTGGCTGAAACGCGAGCGCGCCACGCTCAGCAAATCGTCCGAGGTCGTCGAGCCGATTGATTACATGCTGAAGCGCTGGGATGGTTTTACCCGCTTCCTCGAAGATGGCCGGATTTGTCTCACAAGCAATGCGGCCGAGCGCGCGCTGAGAGGAATTACCATCTCGCAGACATTCTGCCCATGTCGGGCGCGAGGTTGTCGTTTGGTATCGATGGCATCCCCATTTCGAGCGGACCGTCCGATGCGAGTATATCGAGGAACAGGCGAACGGCAGAGTCGCGCACATTGTCGTGCGCCATGGCGAAGTCATTGTAGTTCCCGCATGGATGTTGGATCGCGACGTGTGCGAAGCGTTCAGCTTGGGTAGCCCTCGGGTGACCGTGGATGCGCTGACTGACCTTCACCACCTCTTGATCCATCGGGGATTTCGTAATGGCCTTGCGAGCGGTTCGAACGCTCAGGAGGTCATCGATGAAGAGACTGCCCCCACCAAGCCGGCTGCCAGCACCGCGGCAATTGATCATGCCACTCGACTCCCGAGCCCTGGACGGGCTGACGAAAGCGCAGCGCGCAGGCGCGGTCGCGAGCCTCGCCAAGCTGCTGACGGCAGCTGCCGGCATCGCGGAGAAGGAGATGACCGATGACGGGCGGTAATCTTCTTCCCTTGGCCCTCCTGAAGCGCAAGGCCGTCGTCTACGTCAGACAGTCGACGGCCCAACAGGTTCATGCCAACCTTGAGAGTCAACGCCGGCAATATGAGCTGGTCGACCTTGCGCGGCGTTGGGGGTTCCACAATGTCGAGGTGATCGATGAGGATCTGGGACGCAGCGCGAGCGGCGCCGTCGAGCGCCCCGGTTTCGAACGACTCGTCGACGATCTGTGCACCGGTCATGTCGGCGCAGTATTGTGCCTTGAGGCCTCTCGGTTATCGCGCAACGGTCCGGACTGGCAAAGGCTGCTCGAGCTTTGCGGCCAAGTCGATGCGCGCGTTATTGATATGGCGGTAAGATGCCGATGGTGCACCCGAACGCGGCTGCCATCGACGTTGGCGCCACCATGCATAATGACGGCCGTGAGGGCAGATCGCGCACCGGAACCAGTCCGCAGCTTCGGTACCTTCACGGCCGATCTGCATCAGCTGGTCGACTGGTTTACTGAATGCGGCGTCGAGACCGTCGTCATGGAATCGACCAGCGTCTACTGGATTCCGGTTTTCGAGCTTCTCGATGCCCGGGGATTCACCGTGTTTCTTGTCAACGCTCGCGATGCCAAGCACGTGCCGGGGCGCAAGACCGATGTCAGCGATGCGCAATGGCTGCAGCGGCTCCATTCATTCGGGTTGCTGCGGGCCAGCTTTCGGCCCAAAGGGCAGATTGCCGAGCTGCGAGCCTACGTGCGTCAGCGCGAGCGTCTGCTGGAGTACGCGGCCTCACACATCCAGCATATGCAGAAGGCCTTGACGGAGATGAATCTTCATCTCCACCACGTGGTCGCCGACATCACCGGCGCGACCGGCCTGCGTATCATACGCGCGATCCTTGCCGGCGAGCGCGATCCTGAGGCGCTGGCGTGCTTGCGCCATTACAGTTGTCACTCCAGCGCCGAGACGATCGCGAAGGCTCTCACCGGAAGCTACCGCGCCGAGCATCTGTTTGCGCTCGAGCAGGCACTTGCGCTTTACGACGCCTACCACGAGAAGGCATCTGCCTGCGATGCCCGGATCGAAGCCGTGTTGAAAGAGCTGAGCATCCATCGCGGTCATGGCCATGGATCAGCGCCGCGGGCCTCGCGGCGTCGGAATCGAACCGATCAGGCGAACGCTCTAGGCTGTAGTGACAATTTAATCATTGAGCCAGAGCATGATGGCAGCGAGCTTGACGAAGCCGAGGAAGTTGGCGGCGATTTTGTCGTAGCGGGTTGCGATACGCCGCCACTGTTTGAGCTTGGCGAAGAAAGCCTCGATGCCCCAGCGGTTTTTGTAGGCGATCTTGTCGTAGCTATGTTGGTATTTGCGATGGCGCCGTGGCGGGATGACCGGTTCACCGCCTTGGTCGAGGACCACATCATGCAGTCGATCGGCATCGTAAGCGCGGTCGGCGATCACTTGGCCCGCCGCAATCCCTTCGATCAGACCGCAGGCAGGTGCCATGTCGTTTTGCTGACCGGGGCCGATCTCAAAGCGGACCGGCAGGCCGAGTGCATCTACGACGGCATGAAGCTTGGTGCCGAACCCGCCACGCGAGCGACCGAGAGCCTGGGTTTCAGATCCCCCCTCATATGAGGCGTGTCGTGTCAATGGTAGCGGCGGCGGCCTAATCACTTTCGGACGCTGTCGGGATCGGCC
>NZ_JBSKBQ010000060.1:0-5089 GCF_053714375.1 Mesorhizobium sp. ArgA1 | reverse complement strand
GAGAGACATCGATTCCCGCATAATGTTCCATGGCTGTTCCTCTCATGATGTTTGGAGCCGATCGCTCGGACTCCGTTTCAACACCATCATTCTGAGGGACAGCCACCCAACCTAGCTATGCTCGCGAAGGCCGGCCCATTACGGCATCTAGTTGGGATCAAACTTCTTGCCTTCTGGCGCCGGTTTCTTGACCCAGTGCCGTTCCAGCGCCGACAGCATTGTGCGTTCGGTCAGGTCGACGCCTTCGATCAGCGCCTTGAAGCCGGCATCGCCCGACGCCTTGGCCTCGGCGGGAATGGCGTCGAGCGCGCGGCGCAGATTGTCCGACACCGACAGCATGTCGCGGGCGAAATTGGCGACCGCATAAGTGCGCGCATCGTGCACGTCGCGCGCGGTGCGACGGCGCAGGTTTTCCATCTCGGCGGCGACGCGCAGCGTGCGGTCCTTCAACTCTTCGTTTGCCTTCAGTAGCCGCGCAACCGCTTCGTAGTCGCCATCGAGGCTGCCTTCCTTGCATTCGGCATTGGCCCCGGCCGTCTCGGCTTCATCGGGCGCGCTTTGGTCTTTTGATTGGTCGCTCATCGACATTTCCCGTGCTCTCGAATGGTATGGATTTTATGCCCGATATCGAGGTTTGGCGGCCGAAAATCAATGGCAGGCATACTGAAAGCCCCTGTCGCATCGAGCACGTATGACGAAGAGCTTTCGATTCCTCCCATTGAACGGCCACTTGGCTTAGACATCGTTGAAGAGGTGGCCAAGCGCAGATTTGAACGCCGCTGCGGCGGTTTCCGCTGGGTAGCGCTGATTGGTTGGGAGCCCGGCTACAGGCTGCTGCGCTATCCAGCCATCGCCGGATTTGTCGCGATGAACCTCCAATTTTCCGCGCTCAGCCGGCGCGTAAAAGATCTCGAATTGAGACTGGGCGTGACTTTGTTCCACCGCTATCCGGGCGGGGTCAGGGTGACGGCCGCCGGCGACTGTTTCCTGGCCAAAATACGACGTATTCTGAAAGATCTCGACGACACGCTTCAGGGGCTTGAATCAGCGGGCCACGGCGATAGCCACTCGCGTTTCTACGCAAGCATCATCCCGAGCTCTAATCTGATGCTCCATTACCGTTCCGCGCGCGAAACGGCGGCCCCAAGCGAACGCTTGATCCTCGGTCATGAACGGAGACAACATGGGCGCAGCTACATCTGGCCGGATCTGCTTGCGGCCGGCTTGACGGTCGAAAAGTTTGTGGCGTCCAGACTATAGGATCCATGTCTCAGGATCATTCATGGAGACGGTGAACCGAGCGGCGGCTGCACGATGCCGCGACTTTAGCTCACCGATCTTTGGGCGCGGCGCCGACCGGCCATCATTGACGACGTCTCGCCTGAGCTCGCGAGGCAGGCCTTTGCTGCCGCGCACAGAGGAAGGACTAGTGACAGCATCCCACCCAACCACGATGGTAGCGACGCATACGCCCAGACTTCTATCGCCTTTACGGCGTGCTTGCGACGTGCGTGCACCCCCCAAAATCGCCCAGTCAGGCCAAAGGATTTTCCGACCTGTCATCCCTCTTCATCTTTCCTCTTCCGCCGGGTGCGGTTTGGCTTCGGGAAATCCTGTTGTGGAGCCACACAGAGATCTTGTGAGCAAACCTGCTCACCCTTGTAGTTGGCCAGGGCCTGCAGCAATCGCTGTCCAATCCGCCGTTTCGTTTTTTCCGAGCCATCCTGCCAATCAGCAAGCGACTTCAGTGCCACTTCGATCAACTCGATCGCGCGATCCTTGTCCCCGCTCTCGTAAAAGTACTGACCGGCTGCCGGATAATATAGGAACTTGAAGCGGCCGTCGCCTTCCGGGGGATCCAGAGCCAGGATGTGTTCGGATAGCTCCTTGCCCATCGCGAAGCGCTCGGCAGACGGAATGTTTGAATAGTCCTCCTCCGGATGGAAGAGTTGTTCCAGTGCCTGAGACAACCAATTCACGGTGTTCTTGTTGATCGCGTCGCGAACGAAGAGCTGCAGGACCGGCAAGCCTGCCTCCATATCGCGCATTTCGTGAAGTAGCAGATTCGCATGACAAGTCCGGATATTGGGATCGTCCGGGAACAAGGCGACACCCTCTTCGATGGCCGAGAGCGCGGTGTGCCACTCCTGTTTCTTGAACGCCGCATAATATTTCTCCAATATCGGCGTTTTCACCGCTTGTTCGCGCATTCTGCCTTCGTTTTCGGCAATCCGCTTGGCATCACCGGCTTTCGCTTGCTTGCTGGTGCGCCAGCTGCCGTCGATCACTTTGGGCAAGACCTCAGCCAGGTCCATCGGATGACCGATAAACGCGATGGCGCCGTCACGATCGACAACGAACGAGGTCGGAATCCCGAGGGAGAAGCTGGGTTCCATCCAAAGTTTGTCCATTTCGCTTGAGAAATCGAACGCTATCCGATAGTTCAGATAGGAGCAGTTTTCCGTCAACCACGCGTCCAGCTTAGTACGCGCTTTGTCCGCGGTCGGAGCGTCTTCAGAAGCGGCGACCCCGACAACTTCAAGCCCGCGATCCTTGTATTTCTCCTGCAGCTCCGCCAGATGGGGCATCGCCGCCACGCATGGGCCACACCACGTCGCCCAAAATTCGACGATGTACAGTTTCCCAGGCTGGAAGGCGGTCAGCGGCTCGCCACGCAGCCAGCTCTGCACCTTGATCGCAGGGGCCGGGGAATTCATCCGAAGCACCATGTCACTCTCCAATTATCGCCAGATGCGCTACTTTTTGTGCGAGCTTGTTTTTCCGGGGAAACGGAACACGCGAACGAAGCGTGTGGGCAGCCCTCACTCAGTATTGCCGCTCTTCAGATTAAGCAAAGGCCGTGCCACCTCGCTCAGCACCAGTAAGCCTACGACTTTGCTTAGGAGGTCTATCGAGCAAGATCGCCTTTTGTAGCAAAACCGACATGGCGTCTGTCGCTGTCAGATTTTGGACACGGATTATGTATGTGTAGCCACTAGCCGGCAGCCAAATCGACGGTCGTCCATCGCGCAGCACTTCGGCGCTGGTTAGAAGTACGCATGCGATCTCCACGCCATGTCTGGATAGCGCGGGAACAGCCTGCCTACCTGCTCATGGACGATTTGTAGCGCGGTCGACGGGGATGATTAGAAGAAGCAGGAATGTGAGCGTTGCAACAAGGAAAACGGCCGGCAGCAACGCGACGTGCAGAAACTTGCAAAATGCGGTACAGACGAGCTGGCCGACCGCGTCTCCCTTTCTCGAGTGCGACTCAGCCGTGTCCGGCGGTGCTGCAGCTGCAATGTCCTCGCCAATTTCTTGGCTGAGCTTTGGCCCCTTGCTCAACCTGCGGCCGAGCGAATCGACGAAGGCGTCATAGCGCTGCCTACCTTCCGTGCGCGCTTCAGGCTGAACGGCGTCAGGTAAGGCCGGGGTTGACGTGAGCCAGAAGCGCACGAACAAGGCCAGCGTCTCGATCGATATGCCGAGATCGCGTTCAACCCGCTGTAGGCGCCGGTCGATCTGATCGAGCCGCCTTGCGATTGCCGCCTCTTTGCGTTCATCGTTCATCGGCATTCGGAGACAAAAAAGAAGCGATAGCTGCCTCCGCGATCAGCGACAGGGAGACATCCCTCTTGGCGGCGTAGTCAGCAAGTGCATTCATGACCTCCGGTTCCAGATAGGCCGAGAGACGCCGCTTTTTCATGGAGGTCAAAGTTCGATTCCGACTTTGGGATCGAGTGCGGCCTGTCGTGCGGGGCGCCGCATCGTCTGGTCGACCGAACGTCGTCGGGCTGCCTCATCATCGGATTCGTCGCGATCAAGATCGAATTCATCACTGTGTCCCAGCCTGGGGTCCGGCGCGATATCCTCATGCTCTGGCAGTTCTGGCTGGCGGCGGATGCCATGTTGTCGGGATCACTGTCCTTGCCCATAATTCGATGCGCGTATTGCCTGCCCGTCGGCACCTCGGAAAGCGACATTCCGGCATTACGGTCCAGTCGTCTGGACGCGATACTGCGTCGTTGTGTGTGCGCTTGGGCGGAGGCAGGACGCGCTCGGCGCCCCGCGGATTTGCGAAATAGCGCGCCTTTTTCGCCCGGATCGGCGACAGCCCAGAGACCATCACAATGCCATCGCTCGGTGGCAACTGCATGATCTCGCCGGGCGTCATCAACGCGCGGGCCGTCTCCTGTCGCGACCATGAGATGCCCAAGCCAAGGCGACAAACGATGCCCGGCATAGTTCTTCATCGCCCGCATTTCGGTTGTCGTTCCCAACGAGTCAGAGACGCGCTTGGCGGTCCGCTCGTCATTGGTCGCGAAACTCACACGCACATGGCAGTTGTCGAGGATGGAATTGTTCGGCCCATACGCCTTTTCGATCTGATTGAGTGACTGGGCAATGAGGAACGACTTGATGCCATAACCGGCCATGAAGGCGAGCGCCGACTCGAAGAAATCAAGCCGGCCAAGTGCCGGGAATTCATCGAGCATCAGAAGCAAGCGATGCCTGCGATCCTTTGCATAGAGATCCTCCGTTAGCCTGCGGCCGATCTGATTCAGGATAAGCCGGACAAGCGGCTTGGTGCGGCTGATATCCGATGGCGGGACGACGAGATAGAGTGTCGTGGGATGCGCGTTCTCAACCAGATCATTCTCCGATTTGTTGAGCAGTTCACGTGCTGCCGATGCCACAACGGGGTGCGGACCGGCATCGCCAAGGTGCTTGGTCAGCATCATGGTTCGCAAGGTCGTCTCGATCGGCCGCTGCGGATCGGAGAGGAACTTGGCAACACCGGCCAGTGTCTTGTCATTCTTAGCGTAGAGGACATGCAGGATCGCGCCGACCAGCAGCGCGTGACTGGTCTTTTCCCAATGATTCCGGCGTTCCAGCGACCGCTCTCGGTCGACCAGCACGTCAGCGACGTTCTGGACGTCTCGGACTTCCCAAGCGCCGCGCCTGACTTCCACTAGCCCGTCTTATGGACGACGACCCGTCTGAGAGGCGGCGGATGTAGCCTAAGCGATTGATTTGGCGTAGGATTCGGTTGTCTAAGCCAACCCTGCCACCACATTTCGCGAGCCAC
>NZ_JBSKBQ010000059.1:0-5544 GCF_053714375.1 Mesorhizobium sp. ArgA1 | reverse complement strand
AAGAAATTAACCTGGAAGACGTCGCGTCAAACATGCATCGGCGTGTCGATCGAGTTCAGCGGCTGTTGCCGTCATTCGGCGAAATGCCGGCATTGATGACCAACGCGTGTAATTGGCCGCCATGCGCCTTTGTGCGCAGGTAAGTTCTCGGTTTATCGCCCGCGTTTCCGTGGTTTCAGTTTCCTGATCGCTTCCGCCAACCATTCGATCGCGCCAGGTGTCGCCTGCCAGGCTTTGCCGTTCTCTTCGACATACTCACCTGCCTCGTCTTCGCCGCCCATGGTGATGTAGCCATCCAGGGAGGCGACGAGGGGCGCCTACGGGACAAGAGCACAAACCCCGGCGCCAAACAGGTCGCCGCGATGGAAGCGGCGATCAACAAGAAATATGGGCACGCGACGCCAGAAACGGCCCGCATGAAAGTGGCGGCTCGAGAAGCGGTTGCACCCTAGAGCAAGGCGGCGAAGTGCGAGCGCCGCGTTTGCGCGAGGTCGAGCAGCGCCGGGACGAGACGCGCGATCAGAATCGCGCAGCGGCCGAGAATACGTCACGGGATCTAGATCGGTGTCACGCCAACGCTGCGAAAATTATCGGGGACGACGAAACGCGCGAACCAAGCACGGCGGCTGTTAGCTCTGACAGAAGACTAATTTCACCTGAGGCTGCCGCGCCGTATGTTTGCGGCAGCCTCATCCTGCATTTTGGAGACAGGCAGGGCGAGAAGGGCCTTTAGTTCAAGTCGATCGTGACTTTATCGATCGTTCCGTTGAACGCGAAGGGCATTTGGTACGCCTGGCTGACCGGTGATCCCAAGTCTTTGCCGACATCCAGGGTCTCAAGATATCCATTAGCCAGATTAGCGATCCTGGCCTGCCCCTGGGGCACCCCGTCGATGACCATCTCGATGGTGCCCTTGCCGCCGCCACCCGACGTGAAGAAGTCTTTGGTTCGGCCACCCGGTTTCTTCGGATCATCAGGCGCGTCGGGCTCGAACTTCGCTTCAATTGTGATGTGTCGTGCTCCCGGCGCGAGTGGCTTGGAAACGATCTTGCCGTCCGGGTGGCTGGAGGTGTTGGTTTCGAAAACCGCACGGCCGTCCTGGACATAGAGCGTGTAGCCCATCTGCGTCCCACCATTTGCGATAATGACGCCTTCAGTCTTGTCGTTCGAAATCGTGACATCGGCGTTGATGGTGGCCCCACGATAGCCCGAGAAGTCAATAACTTTTCCCGGGATACGTTCGACGCCCTGTCGGAACACGAAGTGCGTTCGTCCACCCCCCAGCTTGCGAGTTCCCGGTAATCTGCCTTCCACGAGCGGATAAACATTGTTCCGGCGTGCTTCACTGTCGAACAGGGCGACCAACTCTTTTAGCTTCGTCGGATTGGTGGAAGCGAGGTTGTGGGCCTGACTGTAATCCGTCGCCAGGTTGTACAATTCCCAAGGATGATCGTTTTTGCGATCATCCTTGCCCGAACCCCAAGGCAGCCGGTTCATCTTCCCGGCCCACCAGCCATCCTTGTAGATGCCAAGGCTTCCTATTGTCTCGAAATACTGCTGCGTATGACGCGATGGCGCCTGCGGCGCAGCGAAGGTATAGGCCAGGCTCTGACCTTCCAGCGGGGTCTGCTTCACACCGTTTATCTGCTCTGGAGCCGAGATGCCCGCAGCCTCGTAAATGGTCGGTGCAATGTCGGTCACATGCTGGAATTGCCCGCGAACGCCCGTGGTGCCGCGCAGCCGGGCTGGCCAGGAGACGATGAGCGGGTCGGTGGTCCCGCCCAGGAATGCTGACACCGGCTTGGCCCACTGGAACGGGGCATCAAGGGCCCAGCCCCAGCCCGACGCATAGTTGTTGAAGTATTGGTTGCTGCCGAGCTTGATCTTGGAGCGCTCCTCGACCGAGGCATACTCTCCATCCAATGTGCGAGCATCGTTGCCCAGCGGGCTGCCTTCGCCGCTCGCGCCGTTATCGCCAATGATGTAGAGGACGAGCGTATTGTCCCACTGCCCCTCATCGCGGACAGCCTGAAGCAGGCGGCCAATCTCGTGATCGGTCTGTTCGAAGAACCCCGCGTAGACCTCCGCCTGGCGGCTCAGGAGCTTTCGTTCCTCGGGTGTCAGCGAATCCCACGCCGGCAGTTCCTCGGGCCGCGGCGTCAGTTTGGCATTGGCCGGTATGATCCCGGACTTTTTCTGCCGCTCGAAAGTTTGCTTGCGCAACTCGTCCCAACCGGCATCGAACCTGCCCTTGTACTTGGCGATCCATTCCTCGCTGACCTGGTGAGGCGAGTGGGTGGCGCCAGGGGCGAAGTACAGGAAGAACGGCTTGTCCGCCGCAAGTGCATCATGCTGATGTAGCCAGGTGATCGCGTCGTTGGCCATATCGGTCGTCAGATGATAGCCCTGACTGGGGGTGGTCGACGGCTCGACTGCGACCGTATTGCGGTACAATGCCGGCGTCCACTGGCTGTCGGCTCCTTCCAGAAAGCCGTAGAAATACTCGAACCCCAGACCGGTGGGCCACCGATCGAACGGACCGACCGGGCTCGTCTGCCATACGGGCGTATTGTGCCACTTGCCGAACGCTGCAGTCGAATAGCCATTGCCCTTCAGCACTTCTGCTATCGAAGCGGCGCTCTTGGGCCAGAGACTGTTATATCCCGGGTGTGCGGCATCCGCGCCTTGGGTGAAGGTGCCGAAGCCCACCTGGTGCGAGTTGCGGCCGGTCAGGAGCGCGGCTCTGGTGGGTGAGCAATACGCGTTGACATGGAAGTTGTTGTAAAGCAGCCCTTCACGCGCCAATCGCTCGAGATTGGGGGCGGCCGCAGGTCCTCCCGTAACGGAGGAGGCACTGAAGCCGACATCATCGAGAAGTATGACGATCACGTTGGGAGCCCCCTTAGGAGCCTTTACTTCCTCGAGCGAACTCGGGACAGACTTATTGACGCCCGGATCTGTCTTGCCGGCCAAGAGCGACGGCTCACGCGGCAGCCCCCCCGCCGCGATGGCGTCTACGCGCCAACCGGCTGTTAGAACCAGTCCACCCAGCAAGGTTCCCAGTAAATACTTCTTCCTGCGCAAAATAACTCTCCTTCGCTGTCGATCAATCAGGACAAATCGAATGGAATTGTCCTGAAGGTTTTTCGATCTTCAAATTATCCTAAGTTCGCATCAGCGGAGGAGCCGGGGCGTAACCGAGAATGCTTTTGCGCAAGCGCCGGGCAGGACTTCTCTTTCACCGCCGCACACACCGGAAGCCGATATGCGATGTCGACGTGTCGATCATTTCTGGGTGACGCGCGGCAGGGCGATAACGCTGACAGTAGTTTGCCGCACATAGGTGCGAGCCGCCCTTGAGCACCTTACGACCGATGCGAACGCCAGGCTGGGAGGGATCGAAACTGTCCTTGCGCGTACCGCCACGTGGATTGCTGAGTGAGCAGCAGGAAGGCTTTGCGCCCTTGCTTGGGATCGAGGGGCGCTCACCCCACCAGTCCCGTGTCCACTCCCAGGTGTTGCCGATCATGTCGAAGAGGCCATACCCGTTGGGCGGGAAGCTGCTTACCGGCGACGTGCGCTCCCAGCCATCGAGCATCTGGTTCGCGACCGGAAACAACCCCTGCCAGTAGTTGGCCATCATCGCGCCGCCCGGCGCCAGTTCGTCACCCCAGGCGTAATCCTTTCCATCCAGGCCCCCTCTTGCAGCGAACTCGAACTCCGCTTCGGTCGGCAGGTCCTTGCCCGCCCATTTGGCGTAAGCTTCCACATCGGAGTAGGCGACCTGCACGACCGGGTGGTCCCATAGATCTAGCGTATCGATGTCGCTGTCAGGCCCGACCGGGTGGCGCCAATCGGCGCCGAACACAAACTGCCACCAGTTGCTGAAATCGGATGTGCCGACCAAGCCTACCGTCTTGTGAAAGACGAGCGATCCCGGGTGCGCCATCTCTTCTGCCATGCCGGGGTACTGTTTCGGATCGGGCGCAACCTGCGCAACCGTGGCGTGGCCGGTTGCCGCGACGAACTCGGCGAACTGCCGATTGGTTACCGGCGTGGCGTCTATCCAGAAGCCGTCGACCGATACGCGTCGTGGCGGCGCTTCTTCGGGATAGAACCTCTCAGACCCCATGGTGAAGGCGCCACCCGGAATCCACATCATCCCATCTGTCGGAAGTGAGGCAGGCGATAGGGACGTCAAGACAGCGGATGAAGCACCCGTCGTCTGTCGATGAACCGACCTCTTCGTCATGCCGTCAGAACCTGTGCGAGATCGTGGCGGCAGAACTAAGGTCACTCGCATGGCGGGAGCCGAGGGACTCTCCCACATCGATCAGATCATAGATTTCAGACGTGAGCCCATATTGATGGCTGATACTCCCAGCGACGTTGGTGACGAGCGATCTTGTCTTGGAAGGACGATGGAAATTGCCGGAAAGACTAACGACGGTCGGATTGGGCATAAGCGATATTCCTGATAACATACGCTGCCGCTAGCACGGCCACCGCTTAACTCTACAAAATTCATAGCGATTAAAAAGAAAGCAGACACTGGTCTGAACGCTGATGCAGATATAATATTCCCAATCGGTGGCCATACGCACAATGCGGTTGCTCTCATCAGTGCTGCCGACTAACGCATTATGAGATCCGGAGCTTAAGATATGACACGGGCTCCCGCGAGCTTCCGGAAGAGATCTTACGGCTGATCAGAGAGCTTTCTGCGGAGGGTAGGGTACTCTTTATCACGCATGATCAACAGGTGGCATCGATAGCGGACCAGATTGTAACTCTTGAGAGTGAAGGGCCACCGGAAGATGGGCGATCTCCTGGTTGATGAGGAGGTGACCCGCTATCTCGATATTGTCGGCTGTGCTGAACCATTGAAGGAGTACCCGGGCTCAGCACCGCCGATCGCCACAGCAATCTGCGCGTCAAGCCTCGACATATTTCTGTGCGGGGAACCGGGAAAAGGCCCGCCTCACGCGGGTTTCGCTACGATTTAATTGATGCTCGCGATCCACTCGCCGGATGCTGATTTGGCAAAGCCGACAATCCTTTGGATAGGCTGCGCCCCAGGCGAAATTTTGACTGAGGTCATGCAGGCGACCCCTGGGTCAGAACCGGTTTTGTCGCATTTGTCCGAGCGCCACAGAAATTTCTGGCATATTGTTTTCTGTCCCAAACGAGGGGAGACGCCGCATGAGCTTTGCGGTACGCCGCTGTTGCTTCGGCCTCCGACGGCGCCTCGACTGTCGGGATCGGGCAAAGGGAGGGGTCGGCGGAGATAGCGGCGGCCAATTCGGCCTTAGAAATCTGAGCTTCCACCTCTCAATCTATGCGGAAACGAGCGTGTTTTTGCCTTGCTGTCGTCGGGTTAGCTCGCTCTGATGAAGATAGACCGCGAACGTGTCCCATGGGGGGTGATCGAGAGTCGAGGTCGCCCTGGATGGCGTGAGCGAGTGCGGCCTCGACATTGCGCTCATGGGCCAGGCTCAGCAGTTCTACCGTCAGACGGCAGGCATCGCGCTCCGGCAGCGCCTC
>NZ_JBSKBQ010000058.1:0-5895 GCF_053714375.1 Mesorhizobium sp. ArgA1 | reverse complement strand
CAATCGAATCAATTGGGGACTCACAGATTCAGCACTGGCGCCATATGTCACGTGTTAACTCACCCGATTGCCCTGACCTGCCTGTCAGAACAGTTGACAGGGCGCCTCTGCATCGTCAAACGTGTCCTCTCACCAGGGGAGTCCCGGCAAGGGGCTGAGATACTGCTATCGCGCGCAGTGACCCGTTGAACCTGATCCAGTTCATACTGGCGTAGGGACGGTGCGAGGCTTCACGGGTCGGCAATCCGGCTTCGGCATTCGGGCTGTGCCCGTCTTCCAAGCGAAGCGTCCTTCCTCCTCATCGCGTGAACTGGGTCTCCGTTGCATCAGAGCAAGGAGGCTCACTCATGAATGCCCACCCCCCGACCGTCACCGTCGGCGAACTCCCCGCTTCCAAGAAAGTCCACAAGCCCGGCCGGATTCATCCGGACCTGCGTGTGCCGATGCGCGAGATTTCGGTCCACCCGAGCGCCGGCGAGCCGCCGGTCACGGTCTACGATCCGTCCGGTCCCTACACCGACGCCGCCGTGATAACCGATATCGAGCGCGGCCTGCCACGATTGCGCGAGACAGGGATCGAGGCACGCGGCGATGTCGAGCGCTATGAGGGCCGCACGATCAAGCCCGGAGACAACGGTTTCGTCTCCGCCGATCGCCTGACGCCGGAGTTCCCCGTGCGCAACAGGCCGTTGCGCGCCGCCGGCGGCCGTCCCGTCACCCAGATCGCCTATGCACGCGCCGGCATCATCACGCCGGAAATGGAGTTCGTCGCCATTCGCGAAAACCTCGGCCGCGAGCAGTTGCGTTCGAAACTTCACCGTGACGGCGAGAGCTTCGGCGCCGCGATCCCGGATTTCGTCACACCGGAATTCGTGCGCGACGAGGTGGCACGCGGCCGCGCCATCATCCCTTCCAACATCAACCATCCCGAGAGCGAGCCGATGATCATCGGCCGCAATTTCCTGGTCAAGATCAACGCCAATATCGGCAATTCGGCGGTCACCTCGTCGATGACTGAGGAGGTCGAAAAAATGGTCTGGGCGATCCGCTGGGGCGCCGACACGGTGATGGATCTGTCAACCGGCCGTAACATCCACAACATCCGCGAATGGATCGTGCGCAATTCACCGGTCCCGATCGGCACGGTGCCGCTCTACCAGGCGCTTGAGAAGGTCGGCGGGATCGCCGAGGACCTGAGCTGGGAGGTTTTTCGCGATACGCTGATCGAACAGGCCGAGCAGGGCGTTGACTATTTCACCATCCATGCCGGCGTAAGGCTGCATTACATTCCGCTCACCGTCGACCGCGTCACCGGCATCGTGTCGCGCGGCGGCTCGATCATGGCCAAGTGGTGCCTGCATCACCACAAGGAGAGCTTTCTCTACGAGCATTTCGAGGAAATCTGCGACATCTGCCGCAGCTATGACGTGGCGTTCTCGCTCGGCGACGGCCTTCGCCCCGGCTCAATCGCCGACGCCAACGACGCCGCTCAGTTCGCCGAATTGGAAACGCTTGGAGAGCTGACGAAGATCGCCTGGGCCAAGGACTGCCAGGTAATGATCGAAGGCCCCGGCCACGTGCCGATGCACAGGATCAAGGAGAACATGGACAAGCAACTCGCGGTCTGTGGCGAGGCGCCGTTCTATACGCTCGGACCGCTCACCACGGACATTGCGCCGGGCTACGACCACATCACATCAGGCATTGGCGCGGCGATGATCGGCTGGTTCGGCACGGCCATGCTTTGCTACGTCACGCCGAAGGAACATCTCGGCCTGCCCGACCGCGACGACGTCAAGACCGGCGTCATCACCTACAGAATAGCCGCGCACGCCGCCGACCTCGCCAAGGGCCATCCGGCCGCCAAGGTCAGGGACGACGCGCTGTCGCGGGCGCGCTTCGAGTTCAGGTGGGAGGACCAGTTCAACCTCTCGCTCGATCCCGAGACAGCGCGCGCCTTCCACGACAAGACCCTGCCGAAGGAAGCGCACAAGGTGGCGCATTTCTGCTCGATGTGCGGGCCGAAATTCTGCTCGATGCGCATCTCCCACTACATTCGCGATGCAGCCAGAGAAGCTGGGACACAGAAGGAAGGGCTCGCGGCAATGGCGGCGAAATACCGGGACGGCGGCGACCTCTATATGCCCGTCGACGGCACCGCGGGGAGTTCGACCAAACCATGAAGGTGCTCATTCGCGGCGCCGGCGTTGCCGGGCTGACGCTCGCGCACGAGCTGGCAACACGCGGCGCCGATGTGACCGTGGTCGAGCAGCGCATGGAGATCGCCGGCAATGCCTCCTGGCAGGCCGGCGGCATGCTCGCGCCCTGGTGCGAGCGTGAGAGTGCTGAAGAGGCGGTGCAGACACTCGGGCTAGGCGCGGCCGACTGGTGGGACTCGGCGCTGCCCGGCTATGTCTCGCGCAACGGCACGCTGGTGCTGGCACCTGCCCGCGATGTCGGCGAATTGGACCGGTTCGCTCGCCGCACCTCCGGCTTCAGGCAGCTGGGCGCCACTGAGATCGCGGCCCTCGAACCGGGCCTTGCCGGCCGCTTCGGGCGTGGGCTGTTCTTCGCCGGGGAAGCGCATCTCGATCCGCGCAAGGCGTTGCTCGCGCTTCGAGACAAGCTGCTCGGCGTGGGCGTGCGCCTCGAGCTCGGCCACCGCGCGTTGTCCGCCGTCGCGGATATCGAGGTGGACTGCACCGGCATCGCCGACAGACGCACCGAGCTGCGCGGCCTGCGTGGCGAGATGCTCATCCTGCGAACAGCCGAGATCTCGCTGACCCGGCCACTGCGCCTGCTTCACCCGCGCATCCCGGTCTATGTCGTGCCGCGCGGGAAAAACCTGTTCATGGTCGGCGCAACAATGATTGAGTGCGATGCCGCCGGCCCGATCACCGCGCGCTCAACCATGGAGCTGCTCAGCGCCGCCTACGCGCTGCATCCTGCCTTCGGCGAGGCCGAACTGGTTGAAACGGGTGCCGGCGTGCGCCCCGCCTTTGTCGACAACCTGCCGCGCGTCGAGCGCGACGGGAGGAACATTCGCATCAACGGTCTCTACCGTCACGGCTTCCTGCTCGCGCCGGCGATGGCGCGGCAGGCAGCCGACCTCATTCTGGGAAACCCGGCAGCAAAGGAGCGTGCCCTTGAAGCTCACTGTTAACGGCCAAATTCACGACGTCGCAGCCGAGACACTTGCTACGCTGCTCGCCGAACTCGATTTCGAAGGTACCTGGCTCGCCACCGCGCTGAATGGCGACGTTGTGCCTGCCAGGGAGCGCGATAGCTGCCGGCTTGCAGAAGGCGACCGCATCGAAATCCTCGCACCGATGAAGGGAGGGTGATCCCTTGCTTGAACTCTACGGACAGAAATTCTCGTCCCGCCTTCTGCTTGGGACTGCGCTTTACCCCTCGCCCGCAGTCATGGCCGAGGCGGTGAAAGCGTCCGACACGCAGATCGTCACCGTGTCGCTGCGCCGCGAAACGTCCGGCGGCAAATCTGGCGGCCAGTTCTGGTCTCTAGTCCAGTCTCTGGGCGTTCGCGTCCTGCCCAACACGGCCGGCTGCCATTCGGTGAGCGAAGCGGTCACCACGGCGCGGATGGCACGCGAGGTGTTCGGTACCGCCTGGATCAAGCTCGAGGTGATCGGCAACCAAGATATGCTGCAGCCTGATGTCTTCGGGCTGGTCGAAGCGGCAAGGATTCTTGCCTCGGACGGCTTCGAGGTCTTCCCCTACACGACCGACGACCTCGTCGTTGCCGAGCGCCTGCTCGACGCCGGCTGCAGGCTGTTGATGCCCTGGTGCGCGCCGATCGGCTCGGCGCGCGGGCCACAAAACCCCGATGCGCTGCGCAGCCTGCGCGGCCATTTCCCCAGTATTCCGCTGATCGTTGATGCCGGTATCGGCCGCCCGTCCCATGCCGCAGCCGTTATGGAGCTCGGCTACGATGCAGTGCTTCTGAACACCGCGGTCGCCAAGGCTGGCGATCCCGTTGCCATGGCCGCGGCCTTTGGCAAGGCGGTCGAGGCGGGCCGCGAGGCCTATGGCGCCGGCCTGCTCGAACCGCGCGACATGGCTGTCCCCTCCACCCCGGTCATCGGCATGGCGGCATTCTCATGAAACTCGATCCGTTCTACCTGATCGTCGAGTCCGCCGCATGGATCGAACGTCTGGTGCCGCTTGGGGTGAAACTGGTGCAACTGCGCATCAAGGACCAGGACGAAGCTTCGCTGCGCCGAGAGGTCCGTGCCTCGAAGGCGGTGTGCGGCCGCCACGGCTGCCAGCTCATCATCAATGACTACTGGCGCCTGGCGATCGAGGAGGGATGCGATTTCGTCCATCTCGGCCAGGAGGATCTGGAGGGCGCCGACATTGGAGCAATCCGGCGCGCCGGCCTGAAGCTTGGACTGAGCACGCATGACGGCATCGAGTTGGAAACGGCGCTCTTCGCGGAGCCCGACTACGTCGCGCTCGGGCCGATTTACCCCACCATGCTCAAGGCGATGAAATGGGCGCCTCAGGGCCTTGAACGCTTAGCCGAATGGGGCAAGCGTGTCGCGCCAATGCCGCTCGTCGCCATTGGCGGCCTGAACCTGGAGCGGCTTCCCGGTGTATTCGCACATGGCGCCCAAAGTGCGGCGGTGGTTACCGACATCATCCGCGCCGCCGATCCCGACGCGCGCGTACGCGAGTGGCTCGAGGCAACAGCGCCGTGGCGATGAATGCGCAGTCTCACGTGCTGATCGTCGCAGGAATCGATTCAAGCGGCGGAGCCGGAGTGACGCGCGACGTCGAAACGATCGCGGCACTCGGCCTCAGCTCGTGCGTCGCCGTGACGGCGGTGACCGCCCAGACACATCAGGCGGTCACCTGGATCGAGCATATGCCGCCAGATCTTGTCGTGGCCCAGATGCGGGCCGCACTCATCGCCAACAGTGTGAAGGCCATCAAGGTCGGAATGCTTGGCACCAGCGGCGCGATCGCAGAAGTCGTGGCGGTTATACAGGATCATCGCGACATTCCGGTGGTGCTGGACCCGGTCCTCGCCTCCTCGTCCGGCGGGGCGCTGATCATGGAAGACGCTGTCGCCTCGCTGCGTGGTTATCTCATGCCGCTTTGCCGGATTGTCACGCCGAACCTGCCTGAATTGGCGGTGCTGACCGGATCGGCGATCGCAGTCGACGAGGCATCGGCTTGCCGACAGGGTGAGGCGTTGTCGAGATCCGTCTCGACCGCCGTCCTCGTCAAGGGCGGTCATGCGCGCGGCACGAATGCAGTCGACCTCTTGGTGCAGCCGGACCGAACGCCGCTTCGATTGAAGGCGCCGCGGCTGCCTGGCGAGATGCGGGGGACGGGCTGCATGCTCTCCAGCGCCATTGCCGCCTCTCTTGCGCTCGGGGTCTCGGTGGAAGAAAGCGTGCGTGCTGCCAAGCGCTATGTTTTCAACGCCCTCGCTGGACAAAAATGACCGACTTGGCGATCCCATCGGTCTGGTCGACGGTTTTCCTCTCCCGGATGAGCAATAATCGCGCGTGGGTTTTACCCGCGGGCCGTCCGAGGCCCTATGCTGAAATCGGACGTACGGGATAGACAACCGCACCCTGCGACAGATATCAGCCGCGTTGAGGAGGAATCCGGAATTGCCGCTCTGCCCGCCTTTGATCCGTCACCTGAAATCCCCCGACCTGTTCGTCGCCATTGACCGCTTGCCGTGCCTTGGCACGCCTGCGAGCGGCCGGACATTCGAGATCTTCAACCCATCGACCGGCGAATTGCTGGCGAAGCTTCCCGACATGGGCGTCGAGGAGACACGCGCCGCGATCGGCAAAGCCCATGTCGCCCAGCCTGGATGGGCGGCGCTGACCGCGCGAGAGCGCAGCGACATCCTCTGGC
>NZ_JBSKBQ010000057.1:0-6117 GCF_053714375.1 Mesorhizobium sp. ArgA1 | reverse complement strand
TTTCTATGAAACCGTCGATTCTCCCTGCGGAATTGCCGGACTGATATACGAGGCGAACTACGCTCAGGCCAGCGACAACCAGGTGCGCCTCGTCCTCCACACCGCCGCATACTGGCTGATGCTCACCCTGCGCGAGGCGGTGCCCACAACCGATCATCTCAGCAACGCCGAGTTTGCCACGCCGCGGCTCAGGCTCCTCAAGCTCGGCGCCCGCGTCATCGAAACCGTCTCGCGAATCCGCCTGGCCTTCGCCGCCGCTTGTCCCGAGGCCAGCCTGTTCCGACAAATCGCTCTCACGTCATGGGCCCATTTTCTATTCCCGTTTGGGGTTGGCGGATTTGGCTACATGAGTCAGTGCCAGTTCTACAACGAGGCGGATTTAAATCGCTATCTGTCCAGAGTTGAAGCGGGGGAGAAACCGGTATGGAAAGGTGTTGTACTGTCGCAAGACGATCTCATGCGCAGAACGGTGATGTTCTCATTACGAAGCAGTGGAGTGGTGCTCTCTCGCTTCGAACTAGAGTTTGACGTATCGATTGAACAATACTTTGGTCGCGAGCTTAAACTCCTAACTGAGGCGGGGCTGGTGGCTATCTCAAACGATGGCGTTCTTTCGTTAACTGCCGCTTGCGTTATCAATGCGGGCGCTGTGTCGCTGCTATTCTTCTCGGAAGACGTGCTGGAGCAGGTCGCGTACACCGAAAGCAGAATAACCGACAAACGAGCCGACCTGCTCGAAAAGCACGATTACTCCCCGGCGGGAAGATACGGGTCGAGTGCAGAAATGCGGGCGCTGTTCGGTGAAGTCGGGGGTGCGCTCGATGTGCATTAGGTCTTCTCTTTCCATCCCGGAACACGAGGCTCATCGGGTGCAGGCGATATTTTCTCATTTGACCGATCGAATTGATCGCGGGCACCGAAAACGACCGCTTGGACTTCTCAGTCTGACGCGGTGAGCCAAAGGTAGCGTCAGTATCGCCTCGCCAAGCAAAATATCACGTCAGAGGCGCTTGCGTCCGACACCAGTCGAAAGCGAGGGTCAATGTCTCCAGACGTGGTCTTCCGTCAGTTCGAATCTGGGGATGCCGACGATGTGTGGCTTCTTCATAGAAGCGCATCTGAGCATGCAGGTGTGCGCGGCCCCGGAGGGGCGTGGGAGGATGATTTACGCAATGTCGCAGAAGTCTATATCGAGTCAGGTGGGGACTTCGTAGTCGTGCGTATTGGTACCCAACTCGCTGCTATGGGTGGATTGAAACGCGTTGATGATGATGTCGCAGAGCTGAAGCGTATGCGGGTGGAACCCGTCTTTCAACGACGAGGGCTTTGGAAGGAGAACTCTTGGTGAATTGGAATCGCGAGCCGTCGCCCTGGGGTTCAAGTGGATAATCCTCGACACGACAACGATCCAAGTAGGGGCTCAAAGATTTTATGAGACGGCTGGCTATATTCGCCTCAGGGAAGGGATGTTGCACGGATATGCAGTGTTCTTCTACCAGAAGCGGCTCGTCGGCCGGGATGGTGCCCCGCCTTATGGATCGAGTTGTGAGGCGATACAGAAGTCGGTGAACGCCATGACGCGACCGTAGAACCCAGATGAGGGTCGGCTTCGGGGCGGGCGAAATGACACCTTGCCCAGAATTCGCCGCGCGCCACTATCATATCTCTTTCCACTTTGGAAGCGAGCCTTCCGGTCAACGGTGCAAGCCGTATAAAATTCCATTGATTTTACGGCATTTTCTGATCTGGCATGGCGTTTGCGTGACACATTCTGCAACGGACCGGCAAGAGAGGAAACCGGCCCATTGAATGAGGGAGGAACAGATGGAAACCTTTTACGAGGTCATGCGGCGCCAGGGGATCACCCGGCGCAGCTTCATGAAATTTTGCAGCCTGACCGCCGCATCGCTCGGGCTTGGCCCGGCGTTCACGGCGCAGATCGCCCATGCGATGGAAACCAAGCCGCGTATCCCCGTGCTTTGGCTGCACGGCCTGGAATGCACCTGCTGTTCGGAGAGTTTCATCCGCTCGGCCCATCCGCTCGCCAAGGACGTGATCCTGTCGATGCTGTCGCTCGACTATGACGACACGATCATGGCCGCAGCCGGTCATCAGGCCGAAGCCATCGTCGGAGAGGTGGTGGAGAAGTACAAGGGCAACTACATCCTGGCCGTCGAAGGCAACCCGCCGCTCGACGAGGACGGCATGGTCTGCATCATCGGCGGCAAGCCGTTCGTCGATCGGCTGAAATACGCCGCCTCGAACGCCAAGGCGATCATCTCCTGGGGCTCCTGCGCTTCGTGGGGTTGCGTGCAAGCGGCGCGGCCCAACCCGACCCGGGCAACGCCGGTCCACAAGGTTCCGGGCCTTCCCAACAAGCCGATCATCAAGGTGCCCGGCTGCCCGCCGATCGCCGAGGTCATGACCGCCGTCGTCACCTACATGCTCACCTTCGAGAAGTTTCCCGAGCTCGACCGGCAGGGCCGGCCGAAGATGTTCTATTCCCAGCGCATCCACGACAAATGCTATCGCCGTCCGCATTTCGATGCCGGGCAGTTCGTCGAGCATTTCGACGATGAAGGCGCACGCAAGGGCTACTGTCTCTACAAGGTCGGCTGCAAGGGCCCGACCACCTACAATGCCTGTTCGACCTTGCGCTGGAACGGCGGCCTGTCATTCCCCATCCAGGCCGGCCATCCCTGCATAGGGTGTTCGGAAGATGGCTTCTGGGACAAGGGCGACTTCTACAACCGGCTGAGCAATGTCCATGGTTTCGGCATTGAAGCGAACGCCGACCAGATCGGCGGGACCGTTGCCAAAGTGGTCGGCGCGGGCGTCGCCGTCCATGCCGCCGCATCCGTCGTCAAGCGCATTCGCGAAAAGTGAGGAGAGAACTGATGGGCTTTCAAACCCCCAACGGGTTCAATCTCGACACAACAGGACAGCGCATCGTCGTCGATCCGGTCACCCGAATCGAAGGCCACATGCGTTGCGAGGTCAACATCGATGAGCAGAATTTCATCCGCAACGCCGTGTCCACGGGCACCATGTGGCGCGGGCTTGAAGTCATCCTCAAGGGCCGCGACCCGCGCGATGCCTGGGCCTTCGTCCAGCGTATCTGCGGCGTCTGCACCGGCACGCACGCACTCACCTCGGTACGGGCGGTGGAAGATGCGCTCGGGATCATGATCCCCGAAAATGCCAACTCGATCCGCAATATCATGCAGCTGTCGCTGCAGATCCACGATCATCTGGTCCACTTCTATCACCTCCACGCGCTCGACTGGGTCAACCCGATCAACGCGCTTAAGGCCGATCCTGTCGCAACGTCGCAATTGCAGCAGGCCGTCTCGCCCAGCCATCCCATGTCTTCGCCCGGTTATTTCCGCGATACCCAGAACCGGCTGAAGAAGTTCGTCGAATCCGGCCAGCTCGGCCCGTTCAAGAACGGCTACTGGACCAACCCGGCCTATCTGCTTCCGCCCGAAGCGGACCTGATGGCGGTCACCCACTATCTCGAAGCGCTCGATTTCCAGAAGGAAATCATGACCGTCCGCACCATCTTCGGCGGCAAGGACATCCATCCGAACTGGCTGGTCGGCGGCGTTCCCTGCGCCATCAACATGGACGGGCCGATGGCAGCGGGCGCGCCGCTGAACATGGAGCGGCTGAACTACGTCAAGAGCGTCATCGACCGCACGCTGACCTTTGTCGAGAATGTCTACATTCCCGACATCATCGCCATCGGCGGCTTCTACAAGGGCTGGCTCTACGGCGGCGGCCTTTCGGGCAAGAGCGTACTCGCCTACGGCGACATTCCCGACCGGGCCAACGACTATTCCGCCGCCAACCTGATGATGCCGCAGGGCGCGATGATCAACGGCAACTTCACCGAAGTGCTGCCCGTCGATGTCCGCAATCCGCAAGAAGTCCAGGAATTCGTGCCGCACTCCTGGTACAAATATCCCGACGAGGCCAAGGGGCTGCATCCCTGGGACGGTATCACCGAGGCCAACTATGAACTCGGCCCGAACCTCAAAGGAACCAGCACCAACATCGAACAGATCGACGAGGGAGCGAAATATTCCTGGATCAAGGCGCCGCGCTGGAAGGGTCATGCCATGGAGGTGGGGCCGCTCGCCCGCGATGCCGTCGGTTATGTCCAGGGCCACGCCGAAATCAAGGAGCAGGTGGATGCCACGCTGCGGGCACTCGACGTGCCGTTTTCGGCATTGTTCTCCACGCTCGGCCGCACCGCGGCCCGCGCACTGGAGTCGCAATGGGCCGCCCGCAAGCAGGTCTATTTCCTCGACAAGCTGATCGCCAACATCAAGGCCGGAGATTCCGCCACGGCCAACACGGAGAAGTTCGATCCGAAAACCTGGCCTTCCGAGGTCAAGGGTGTCGGCTTCACGGAAGCGCCGCGCGGTGCGCTCGGGCACTGGATCCGCATCAAGGATACGCGCATCGAGAACTACCAGTGCGTCGTCCCGACGACCTGGAACGGCTCGCCGCGCGATCACGCGGGAAACATCGGCGCGTTCGAGGCATCGCTGATGGACACAAAAGTAGAGCGGGCCGAGGAGCCGGTCGAAATCCTGCGCACGCTGCATTCGTTTGATCCATGCCTGGCCTGCTCCACCCACGTCATGGGTCCGGACGGCCAGGAACTGACCACTGTCAAAGTACGCTAGGGAGGGACATCATGAACATGCTGAAAAAGACTTTTGGTCTCGGCGTTGCCGCAGCCATCGTCGCGACGCCGGCTCTGGCGCACACGGGCGCCGGCCATGCCGACGGTTTTGCCGCCGGGTTTACCCATCCGCTGCTCGGCGCGGACTATCTGCTGGCCATGCTTTCGGTTGGTGTCTGGTCGGCGCTTGCCGTGCCGGCGAAGGCATGGATCGCTCCGTTTGCCTTTGTCAGCGCCATGCTCTGCGGCGCGCTGCTGTCGTTTGCCGGCGTCGGCCTGCCCACGGTCGAAGGCATGATCGCTTCGTCCGTCTTGGTTCTGGGCCTCATGGTGGTGGCAGGCGGATATCTTACGATCATTTCCGGCGTCGCGCTGTGCAGCCTGTTTGCCCTCTTCCACGGCCATGCCCATGCAAGCGAGGCAACGGGAGCGGTGATCAGCTACATTGCCGGGTTCTCGGCGGCGACGGCGCTCATTCACGTCGCCGGCATCGGCGTTGGGATGGCCATCGCGAAACGGCCGTTCGCCCGCCTGGCGGTGGGCGGCGCGGTGATGGCGGCGGGCGCCTTCATCCTGTCCGGCATTTGAGGGGGGACGATCATGAGCCACTCTCAAAACCATGAGGAAAAGGCGGTCTATGTGTACCAGGCGCCGGTGCGCCTGTGGCACTGGATCAATGCCTTCGCCATCCTGGCGCTCTGCCTGACGGGTTACCTGATTGGTTCGCCGCCGCCGGCCGTCAGCGGCGAGGCGTCGGACTCCTACCTGTTCGGCTATATCCGCTTCATCCACTTCACGGCCGCCTATATCATGATCATCGGCTTTGTGTTCCGGGCCTACTGGTCGATCGTCGGCAACGAGCACTCGCGCCAGATCTTCCTGCCGCCGCTGTTCTCGCGCACCTTTTGGAAGGAGGTCGTGCACGAGGTGCTCTGGTACATGATGCTCGTCAAGGAGCCGCAGAAATACGAAGGCCACAACCCGCTGGCAGTGCTGGCCATGCACTTCGGTTTCGTCTGGTTCTCGGTGTTCATGATCTTTACCGGGCTCGCGCTCTACGGCGAGGGCCAGGGCATGGGCTCCTGGCAGTACAACTGGTTCTCCTCCTGGCTCATTCCGCTGTTCGGCCAGAGCCAGGACGTCCACACGCTGCATCATCTGGGCATGTGGGGCATCGTCATCTTCGTCATCGTCCATATCTATGCGGCCGTGCGCGAAGACATCATGTCCCGCCAGTCGATCATTTCCTCGATGTTCTCCGGCTGGCGGACATTCCGGGACAACGATAGCAACTGATGCCTCCCCCGCCACCTACGAAAACCGGCGCCGTTCCCTGCGGCGCTTCGTTAGAGCGGGATGAGATTTGTGGGAGTCGTGGGATTCCCAAATCATCGCGGTTCTGATTCAACATTCATGCTGGGAGG
>NZ_JBSKBQ010000056.1:0-6136 GCF_053714375.1 Mesorhizobium sp. ArgA1 | reverse complement strand
CGAGCCGCTGCACCTCGACAACCTCGTCGCCGATCGGCAGGCGCTGCAAAACCGACTGGCGAGGCTGTGATTTTGGATTTCGAAACGGCATACTGAGCCAGTCTTTTGCCAGAAACCCAGGCTTTGCGAGAAGATTAAACGAACCACAATGGCACTCCCGACAACAAGGCTGGGCTGGCCTCCTATTCGAATTAGCCCGGCTCCAATCCGGATCTGCAGAACCAGTTCCTGACTATGGGTGTTGAAGATGACAACACCGGCCTACAGGGAACGTCTTACGGGACGCCTGTGGTTTCGAGCTATGCCGCCATTTCAGCGTCGGGTTGATAATTGAAAATTCTGCACCGCACCGTTACATGTGGTTCAACATCTTCTTCAGTCAAAGGAGCAGCCATGGCTACCGTGAAAGTCGATATCAATAACTTCCAGTCGGAAGTTATTGAATCCGCAGCACCCGTCGTCGTCGATTTCTGGGCCGAATGGTGCGATCCCTGCAAGATGATTGCTCCGAGCCTCGAGGAAATCTCCGCCGAAATGGAAGGCAAGATCAAGGTCGCCAAGCTAAACATCGATGAAAACCCGGAACTCGCCGCCCAATTGGGCGTGCGCTCCATTCCGACGCTCGCGATCTTCAAGGGCGGCGAAGTGGCCGATTTCTCGGTCGGCGCCAAACCGAAGACAGCTCTTTTGAACTGGATTTCGAACGCTGCCTGATCGATATCGATGAAAAAACCGTAGACTCGCTCCGTAAAGCGGTAGGGTTCATAGTGATTTATGGGCGTTTTGTACAGGGCTCAGCCCTTTGAGCTTCAGCCTGATGAGGTCGTTGGTTTGTAATAGCGGATATAGTCCTCCCCCTCTTTCGGACTTGCGATGCTGTCGGGGCGATCGAGTGGCGAAGAAACTTTTCATTGCGGCGTTGTCGAGGCAGTTGCCGTTGCGTGAATGCTGCGGCTTTCAAGCATGCCGTTGCAGGCTCGCGTGACCGCACTCAAACCAATAATGTCCTGTTGTTGACAGGCTTTAGGCGATGCGTTTTGCTGGATCGGAGAGGGAATATGGGCAGCACCGGAGAGTTGGTCGGACAAGCAGGGCGTCCTGATAGCGAAGGAGGCCCGCACCGCATCTCCGACGCAATGTCGGACCAGCAGAAGACGCGCGAAGTGACGCTTGCCACCGCCGGCGCGGTGGTTGCCCGCGCCGCCCCCGCAATCGTAGCCGTTGTGATGATCATCGTGCATGGCGCTGCGCTGGTGGGGACATGCTGATGGCGGTGCCGGAAGCACCGGAGACATGTGATATCTCGGCATCGGGCAGAGCGGCTTCTCTGTCGCTGCACAGGAAAGCGTAGAGTTCCTTCACGCAAATGCGGGCGTCCTTCTTGTCTTTTTGAAAGGGCGGGACGAGGGGCAACCTGATATCGACCTTTTGGTAGGACGGACTGCGCTCTTCGTACAGCTGGTCAACCTTCTGCTCGATGTCGGCGCCTTGCAGCAGCGGCCGGCTGGTGTCCCTCTTGAGGCGCCTGTGGAGCTCTTTCAGCTCGGTGTCGAGCCAGATCGACCTCGCCTTATTAAGGATCAGGGCTTGATTGGACTCCTTGCCAAAGCAGCCGCCGCCGGTTGCGATGACGATGGGCCCTCTCTCCAGCTGCTTGGCGAGCTCTTTGGTCTCCAGGTCCCTGAAGTGCGCCTCGCCACGGCCAGGGTCGGCGAACATCTCCATCAGATTGCCGTGCTCGGCGACGATACGCTTATCGATGTCGACAAACTCCACCCCCAACTCCTTGGCAAGCTGGGCGCCGATGGTCGACTTGCCGCTCGCCGGCATGCCGACGAGCACGACCGGCCGCGTACCGAGGGCCGCGAGGATCTCGCCGGCTTGCGGCGAGCGAGCGACCGCAATCTGTTGTCTTGCAACGGTGAGCGACCTGGAGGTCCCTGCCGCCCTCGACCTGCTTTCTCCTGACGAGCCCCAGTGTAATATCTCCCAAGCACCACGGGGAATGGGGACCAGCTCGCATTCGCTCTGCGCGCGCTGCGCGAGCTCGGCCCGGTAACTGGCCGGCGTATGGAACTCGACCTCGAAGCGATAGTTCTGCGCGGTTCTGAACGCCGTGTGAACGCCGCGTAACCGCGGCGTGTCCGTCCTGATGAACCAGTTGGTGGTCTCGACCTCGCTGCAGTCCCGCTCCTCGAAGGCCAGTGCCGCCTTCCTGAAGGCGCGCGTAAAAGCCTCGTCCGGGATCTCGAAGACATGGCGCACTGCATTGGTGACCAGTTGGGCCTCCGGCGCCGCGCTCACGCTCTGGCCGGTCAACTCGTCGGCTATCCAGACCTGCCCGCGCGACCGTTGGTCAAGATGCGGCACCTTCACTTCGATGCCGTCCTGCCGCAAAAGCTCGGCAACCGCATGCACAGTTTCGGTAATCGCGCTTTCTTGCGCTTCGGCGGGGGCGGCTTCGAGCCTGGCGCGCTCCAGGGCCTGTTCGCTGCTCAGCGTTATCCTGGTGGCGGGGTCGTCGTCGGCCGAGATTGCTAACGCGCTGGGCAGGATGCGCTTTTCGACGGCGAGTCTGATCGAGGCCTCCATGACCGAGGCCGCCAGCGTGGGGTTGTCCTTCAGATCCGCCAGGCTGCCATCGACGTCGAACCGGCCCTGGTGGAGCTTTGCCGCCTGCGCCTTGACATAGGGCGCCGACTTGAAGCCGGGCCTCCGCTCCAACAGCCGCTGCAATTCGGTGGTTTTTTGCATGAATATCCGCGCACCGGTATCGGACTTGTAGGCGTCCGTGCCGACCTTGATGCCGACGCTCAACAGATTGATGGCGCTTTCATGCAGATCGTCCGGGTTATAGCCGTCGGGCCGCGGATCGATGCGCGGCTGGTAGTGGTTGAGCAGGAAGTCGATGCGCTTCCTGGCGTCGGCGGTTGCCGGATAGGATTCGCTGAGTTTCGGGAAGAGCGCGCCGGCGTCGGCGCTGACGGCAGGCTTCGCGCCGGTTGAGGCCACGGATCGCAATAACTGCTGCTTGACATCCGACTGCTCATGAGCCGGCTCGCTATTGAGCTGCAGGTTCCAGGCCTGGAGCTCGGCCACTAGCAAGGCGGCCAGTTCGCAGGCCACCGGATGCCTGGCGGCCTTGCTGTCTTCCCCCGCCCTGGCGATGAGCTCATGGAGGGTCTGGCCATCCGGCCGATCTTCCTGCAACAGTGCGCGGATGTCGGCCTTGAGCTGATGATGAATGCCCTCGTAGGTGCCGAAGATGGCACGCTCTGCAAACCAGCGTTGCGCCTCCAGCGGCTGCGCCAGCATGTTGCGCTGCAGGCAGCTGTAGGTCTCCAGCACCAGCCCGGTGGCCGACAGGATCTGCTTGGACCGGCTGAACTGGTAGCCGCCTTTCTCAATGGCCGGCGTGTGCGACTTCGGCGGCTTCATCGAGGCGATGCCGCGCGCCTGCAGTTGCGCGTCGAACTGGCGCACATGCTCGTAAAGGCGAGGCCGGTCGCCGATGATGACGGCGCTGTCGCCGTCAAAATCGCCGTCGAGCTTTTTTTGTTCGGCGCTTGGAACCGCAACCAAAGAGCCGGGCGCGAACACCTCCGTCGCCTGCAGGATGCCGACGCACTCGAGCGCGGTGTCGGCCTTGACCCGGTCCTTTTCCTCCAGCCAGTGCGAATGGCACTTTACGTCCTCGGCAGACATCACCACCCCGCGCTCGGCGAAATCCGCCGGCCACATTTCGTCGGGCACAACGATCAAGATGCCTTTGGCAAAGAAGGTCGGATCGTCGGCGGCAAGCCCAGCCCCCGACTTGTGCGCGACGTTGAAGCTGTATTGGAAGGCCACGCACCGATCCAGGAACGCCGCGGTCCGATCGCCATCGCGCGCAGACCTGACCCGGTCGGCGGCGAACGGGCGCAGGTTGGGCTTGTCATAGGGGGAGCGTCCGACAAGCACGCCAGCGTCACGGGTCAAAGTCTTGCTCTTGCCCGTCGGCACATGCAGGCATTCGTCGCTGGACGGCACGGCGATAGCGCTCGAACCCTCGATATGCCCGCCCGTGACTGTCCGGAACAGTTCCTCGGCGGTGAGGCTTTGATGGGTTTCAAGCCAAGCCAGAGCCTTCTCGCGGGTCTCCTGCACCACCTCGACGCTGCGCGGATAATGTTGCAGCGCCGAGGGCGGTACCGCCGATTGCCTCTTATCGGCATAGGCAGGCACCCGCTCGGGAGCGTCGTGGCGAGCCCGGGCAATGGCCGGCATACGCTCGGCCAGTGAGGCCCTGATGAAACCGCAGCCGTCATGCGGCCGCAAGGCGATCTCGCCGTCTCGCCCTTCGAACCGGAAGGGATGCAATGCGCCTGCGGGGCGGTCGGGCAGAAGGGACAGCTTGAAGCACCCTTCCAGCGCATAATCATGCGGGCCAACGTCGGGGATGCCCGGCGGCGCGGCAAATCCGCGGCGCTGGGTATAGTAATAGGCTTCCTTGAACGGCGCCCAGGCCCGCGACAGCTGCTCAAAGGCCGTACCCGGAGCCGTCTCGGCATAGGGGATCGCCAAAAGCTTGCCGCTTGGGGCCTCTGCGGCCGCGAAGGGCAGGTGAGAGGCAAGCTTGCTCAGGCTCTCTTGCGGCGGCTTCAGTTTGCTGCCGCCGAACAGGTCCATGCGGTAGGGCACGCCCTCCACGGGGAACGTGCGTGTCAGCATGGCGCCGGTCGGAGTTCCCTTTAGCTGCACCGCCACCACCTTCACCGCGCCCGAGGTCAAGCGGTGGAAAATGGAATAGCGCAACTCGGCTTCGCTGGCCAGCGGCCGGCCTTGCATGTCGACCACCGGCAGCCGCATCAGTCCGGCATCGCCTTGCGGCGGTCTCGGCTCGTGGTCCATGGCCTGAAGGACCCGATGGACATCGAAGCTGGCGGCTGCATGCTGGGCCTGGACCATCGATGCGTTCTGCGCCATGAAGGTGTCGAGCGCTTCGAGCGGCTCCTTCGCCTCGATCTCGGCGATCACGTTCCAGCTCATGTAGGAAAGGTCGGCGTAGATGAGGGCGCGAGCACCGTCTAGGATCTGCCTGGTCTTGCCGTGCAGCTCTTCCTGCCTGGCCTGCAAGGCGAGCTCGTCGCCGTCGAGATAGGGCCGCCGGTAGAGCGTCTCCAGCACCGCCCGGGTCTTGAGCACTTGATGGATCGAAAGCGCCAGGCAGCGGCTTGCATTGGCGCCGCTGGTGCACTCGACCTGGCCTGGCTTGAGATGGGCATCGATCTTGTGTTCCACCGCCGGCTGGATGGCGTTGAGCAGGTTCAGCGCCGACCTGCGGTGCCAGCGCAACACCGGCTTCGGGCTGCGAGCCAGTGGCAGCAGGGAGGCGCAAAGATTGCCCATCGTCTCGAGGTTGTTGTCGAGCTTAAACCCGGGAGCGTCACGTAACACCTCGAGCCTGTCCAGACCCGGCTTCGCCAGCGCACCGAGATCGTCTAACAACTGCGCCTTGCCCAACGCCTTGAATATATTCGCGATGGCATGGACATCGGCCTGCTGCAGCCGATCCTCGGCATATTGGAGGTAGTGCGCCAGTTGATGCAGCCCGTCCTTCAGCAAGGCGGGTTCGGCGACCTCGCCGGCGGTCTCCCCCCCCCTCGATACCCCGCGACAGACCGTTGGCGATCCTAACTAGCGCAGGCGTGCTGAAAGTGCTGAAGCGACGGCCCTTGGAACCGAGTTCGCCGGCGATGGCAACGATCGCCTTGCGTGCTTTTTCTTCTTGCGGCCACTTGCCGAAACCGTTCACCAGATTGGCCAATTCTTGATCCGAGAATCCGTCGAGATTGCCGGTGCGGGCAACCACCGCGCCGGCGATGGCAACCGTCGCTTCACGCGTCTTCTGCTGGTCCGGCCATCTGCTGAAGCCGTTAACCAAATCGGCCAACTCTGAATCCGAAAATCCGTCGAGATTGCCGGCGCGGGCAACCACCGCGCCGGCGATGACAACCGTCGCTTCACACGTCTTCTGCTGGTCCGATATTGCGTCGGAGATGCAGTGCGGGCCTCCTTCGCGTTCCGGGACTACACCTTGCACGTTCTGTGGGGCTGAATTCTCAACACGCGCCCTTCCCAATCGCTCACCTGGACT
>NZ_JBSKBQ010000055.1:0-7016 GCF_053714375.1 Mesorhizobium sp. ArgA1 | reverse complement strand
GCTGCCGGGTGACCTATTTCGCGCGCCAAAATGGCCGGTCACGCTTCAGTCAGCATGTTGATCGAAGCGTCCAGCTTGTCGTGAAGCTTGTTCAGGCACTCAGCCGCGCTCTTATTGATTTCCCACTTAATCGGGGAAATTCTGAGCTGGGCCTGCGCATAGATCTCTTGGCGCTGGTTCATCAGTTTTTGTATCGCTCCTTTTGGATCTTCAGTTTGCAGCAGCGGACGGCTCGTATCGTTCGGCAGGTGCCTCATGATCATGTCCAGATCGGCATCGATCCAGATCGAGATCGCGTTTTGGGCGATGCAGTTGCGGGTCCTGTCGTTGATGAAGGACCCACCACCGGTTGCGAGCACCATGGGGCCTTGCGCGAGCAATTGTGGGATCTGCTTCTCCTCAAGTTCCCTGAAGTAACCCTCGCCTTGATTTTCCCAGATTTTATTGATGGACTTTGCGCCTGTCTTGTCCTTGATGACTTGGTCGGAGTCGAAGAACTTCAGGCCCAGCAAGTTAGAGAGCTTCTTGCCAATACTGGATTTCCCGGCACCCATCATTCCGACGAGTACGACCGACTTGTCACCCAGCGCGGCAACAATTTGTCCGGCCATCGGCGACCTTTTGGGTATTCTTGGCAGGGCAGCTCGCACGGCAGAGGCCATGCTGCCAGCCGTGCTCCCGGTGTCAATGTCCCAGTGGGGGATGTCTGTGACCCCATCGGGAATTGCGACATCCTTGCAGATCGTGCGCGCGTGTTGCAGGAGTTCCTCGGCCCGCGATTGATCGGAGATCCCTGGAGGGCCACGCTGCAGCATCTTGTAGACATGATGATTGGCAATCTTGGCCTTGTAGCTGCTGGGGGTATGGAACTCCACTTCGAAGCGGTAACCCCGCGGGGTGGCAAAGACGGTTGTGATGCCGATAAAGGTTGGATTGAGCTTTTTGAACCAGTTGGTTGTGCTGACCTCGGTGTAGCCTTGATCCTCGAAGACCAGCACGGCCTTCCTGAAGGCGGCAGTAAAGTCCCGGTCAGGGATTTCGAAGACATGGCGGACGGCGTTGCTGATCAGCTGCGACGCCTGAGCGGACGGCACGCTCATTCCGGTGAGCTGGTCTCGCATCGAAGCCTCTGATCTCAAACGGCGATCGTGATGGGGCAAGCTCACCTCGATGTTGTATGTGCGCAGGCGTTCGGCCACCTCGCCCAGGGTCGCTGTGATTGCGTTCTCTTCGACCTTGGCGTTTTCGGCCTCGATGTGGGCGCGCTCATTAGCTTGCTCGCCGGCCAGCGTCGTGACCGGACCCGCGCTGGCAGCCCACCGGTCCGATTGTTCGGACAGAATACCTCGTTCCGCCGCGAGCTTGATAGAAGCCTCCATGATCGACGCCGTCAGCGTCGGATTGTCCTTCAGATCCGCCAGTGTCGCATCGACATCAAGGCGGCCCTGTTTCAGGCGCGCCGCAATACCCTTCGTGTAGGGCACCGCGCTCAGTCCGGGGGCCTTTTGCAGCAAGTACAGAAGCTGACGGCTCTTGGCCGCAAACAAGCAGGCGCCCGTGTCAGATTTATAGGCATCCGTTCCGACCTTGATGCCGACACTCAGCAGGTTATTGGCACTTTGCACGTGGTCATCGGCAACGTAACCATCCGGTCGCGGATGAATGCGTGCTGGATAATTGTCGACAATCAGCTGGATGCGCTCTCGTGGCTGAGCCGTGGCGGGGTAGGCCTCCGCCAGGTCCGGCAACAGCTCGCAGAGATCTGCGCTCACCGTCCGCCGTGCGTCGTTGCCGCCCTCTGCCGTTGCGGGCAGGACGCGCGGTTGCGCCGCCCACGCCTCGAGATCGGCCATGAGCAGCTCGGCCACCTCGCGGGCGACCGGATGATCTGCGACCTCGATCTCGCGCCCCGCCTTCTCGAGACTGTGCTCGATCTGCTCCCGGCTCACCTCGTCCTGGGTTAGCAGCACTTGAAGCTCGCGCCTGAGTTCGTGGTGGATGCCCTCGTAGATCCCGAAGATAGCCCGCTCGGCAAACCAGCGCCTTGCCTGTTGAGATTGCGCCAGAAAGTCTCGCTGCAGGCCGGTATAGGTCTCCAGGACATTTTGCGTCGCGGCCAGGATCTGGCTGGCGCGGCTGAACTGGTAGTGCTCGCCTTCGATCGCCGGGGTGTGCGATTTGGGCGGCTTGAGCGAGTGCACGCCGCGCGCCTGCTCGGCCTGATCGAACTGCCTGACATGCTGATAAAGCTGCGGCCGGTCGGCGACGATAATGACGGCGTCCCCGTCGAAGTCGCCATCGAGCTTTTTTTGCTCAACCGGCGGGACTGCAACCAACGAACCCGGAGCGAACACCTCGGTCGCCTGCAAGATGCCGACGCAGTCGAGCAAGGTGTCCACCTTGGCGCGGTCCTTGGCCCTCGCCCAGTGAGAATGACATTTGACGTCCTCGGCAGACAGCACCAGCCCTCGATCGGCGAACGCAGCCGGCCACATCTCGTCGGGCACCACGATCAAAATGCCCTTGGCGAACAACATCGGATCGTCCGCGGCCAGTTCACCGCTGGATTTTTGGGCGACATTGAAGCTGTACTGTATGGCGACGCACTGATCGAGGAAGATTGCGGTCGGGTCCCCATCGGCGCTCGAGCCGACCTGGGCGGTCGCGAAGGGGCGCAGGTTGGGCTTGTCATATGGCGAGCGCCCGATTAGCACGCCTTGCGTCCCCGTCATGGACTCACTCTTGAGCGTCGGCACGTGAAGCCGGCCGTCACTAGAGGGTACTGCCACCGCGCCGGGGCCATCGATGTGTCCACCGGTCACTGTGCGGTAGAGGTCTTCAGAGTTCAGTTCCTGTTCGTCTCGGCCCGCGAGCCAGTTGCTGGCCATCTTGCGCGCCTCAGCGGCCACCTCTTCGCTGCGCGGATAGTGTTGCAGGGCGGAGGCAGGCAGCGATGCTCGGCGTCCCTCACCAAAGGCCGGCACCCGCTCCGGATTGTCCTGGTCGCCGACGCGCCGAACCGCCGGCATGCGCGTAGCGAGCGAGGTCTTGATGAAGCCGCAGCCGTCATGCGGGCGCAGCGCGATGCCGCCCTGCGCTCCGCTGAGCCTGAAAGGATGCGCCTCGCCGGCCGGCCGGTCCGGCAGCAGCGCCAGTCTGAATGTGCCCTCAAGCGCAGCGTCATGGGGCCCAAGACCTTTGATCGCCAGTGGTGCTGCAAAGCCCCTGCGCTGCGTATAGAAGTAGGCCTCCTTGAACGGAGCCCAGGCCCGCGACAGCCGCTCGAAGTCGGTTCCGGCGGCCGTTTCGGCATAGGGAATGGCCAAAAGCTTTCCCCCGGGCGGCTCGACGCTGGCCGCGCCGGGCACGCGCGCGGCGATCTGCGCTAGCGTCGATCTGGGCGGCTTCAACTTGCTGCCGCCGAACAGGTCCATGCGGTAGGGCACCCCCTCGACGGTGAGCGTTCGTGCGAGCATGAAGGCACTCGGTCGTGACGGCAGTTGCACCGCGACCACCGGGACCCGCCCCTCAGTCACGCGATGGAACACTGAATACCGAGTCTCTGGCTCCGTCGCAACGGGCCGCCCCTGCAGGTCGACGACCGGAAGCCGCATCAGTCCCGCCTTCCCTTGCGGCGGTCTCGGCTCGTGGTCCATCTCTCGCAACACCTGATGCACGTTGAACTGGGAGGCAGGACGGTTGGCCTGGACTGTTACCGTATTTGCCGCCAGGAACGAATCCAGTGCCTCGAGCGGCCTTTCGGTCTCGATATCAGCGATCAGATTCCAACTCATGTTGGACAGGTCGCGTTCGATCAGCTCGCGCGTGCGGTGCAGGATATCCCTCGTCTCGCGCTGCAGCTCCTGCTGCCTCGCCTTGAGATCTAACATCTTGCCCTCGATATAGGGGCGCCGGTACAATGTCTCGAGGACCGCACGGGCCTTGAGGACCTGATACATGGACAAGGCCGGGCAACGGCTGGCGTGTGGGCCGCGGATCCGCTCCGCGTCGCTAGCGGCCAGATGCGCCGTAATCTTGTCTTTCACGACGCCTTGGATGTCGTTCAGCAAATGGAGCGCCTGCCTTCGGTGCCAGCGCAGCTGTCTCTGCGAGCCGCGCGCCAGCGGCAGCACGGCAACACTGAGATTACCTATGGTTTCCAGGTCGTTGGCGGCGGCAAAATTTGGCCCCTGACGCAATTCCTCGATCCGATCCAACCCCGCCCGTGCGAGCAAGCCGAGATCGTCAACCAGCCGAGCCTTGCCCAGGGCTTTGAAAATGTTGGCGATGCTCCGAACGTCCGCCTGCTTGAGGCGGTCGTTGGCATAGTGCAGGTGGTGGGCGAGCTTGCTGAACCGATCCCTCAGCAGAGTGGTGTGCGTTATTTCTCCACTGTCCTCCGACACCGTGATGCTTCGCCCAAGAGCATTGGCGACCATGCTGAGTTCAGACATTGTGAGAGCGCTGAACCGATGTGCTCCAGCGCCGAGGGTGCGCGCGATGTCCAACACGGCCTGGCGAGACGCCTCCTCGTCCAGGCACTTACTGAAACCGTTCACCAGGTTCGCCAACTCCTGAGAGGCAAAGCTGGCGAGTGAGCGCTCATGGACTTCACGCGCGATCACTTCCGTGGCTCGACCCGTGTCGTCTCCTGTCGGCCATTTGCTGAAGCCGTTCACCAGGTTCGCCAACTCTTGCGAAGTAAAACGAGAGAGCCCGTCGGCGAGGGTGGCGCGGTGGGAGATTTCCGCAGCGACTTGGACTGTAGCCTCTCTACCGGCCTGCTCCTGCGGCCACTTGCTTAAGCCGTTGGCCAGGCTCGCCAGTCCCTGCGGAGCAAAATCGGGAAGCCCGCCGTCGTCAGCGGCGCGCTGGCAGAGTTCGGCGGCGATTAAGCGCACGCCCTGCAGACAGCTCTCCTCTTCCGGCACCTTACTGAACCCGTTCACCAGATTCGCCAGCTCCTGCCGAGTAAAGACAGGGAGTTGATCGGCACGGCTACAGAGGGCCCCGGCGACCGCAACTGTGGCTTTGCCGAAATCTTCCTGCGGCCATTTGCTGAACGCGTTCGCCAAATTCGCCAGGCCTTGTCGAGTGACATCAGCGAGGCGCTCATCCCGATCAGCGCGACCGCGGACTTCCGCAGCGATCAAGCGCGCAGCGTGCTGACAATCGTTCTCTAGCGGCCATTTGCTGAAACCGTTCACCAGATTCGCCAACTGCTGCTGGTGAAATCGAGGGAGCTGATCAGCGATATCGACGACGATACGGGCGATCGACAGTGTCGCATTGACTGAATCCAGCTCTAGCGGCCATTTGCTGAAAGCGTTCACTAGGTTTGCCAAGTCCCGGTAATCGTGACCAGAGTGGGAGAATCGGTGGATGTTAGCTGCCACCGCTAGGGCAGCTTGGCGACAGGCAATTTCGTCAGGCCACTTGCTGAGGCCATTTATTAAGCTCGCCAGCTCCCCGCGAGTGAACTCAGAGAGCCGTCCGGAGGCCGCGCGGTCTCGGACTTCACGGCCGATTTCGACCGTCGCTTGGCGACACTCCGGCGCTCCCGGCCACTTGCTGAACCCGTTCACCAAGTTCATTAGCTGCTGGGGAGCAAAACTAAGGACGCGCGCGGGGTCAATATTGCGTGCTATTGAGATGGTCGCTTGGCAACAGTCGTTCGAATGCGGAAACTTGCTGAAACCGTTCACCAGATTCGCCAGATCTTGTGACGAAAAACGAGACAGTGGGGCGTCACGAGCATGACGCAGGACTTCCCGTGCGACCGTCTCTGCGGCTTCCTTTAAGTTGGGCTCGCCAGGCCATTTGCTGATACCGTTGACCAAGCTTGCCAAGTCTTGCGGGACAAAATCGGCGAGCTTGGCTGGGCACTTACACTTACCGCGACGACAGACTTCTCCGGCGATCGCGACGGCGGCTCGCGAGTCCGGCCACTTGGTGAAGCCGTTCATCACGTTTGCGAGTCCCTGCGCAGTAAAACCACCAAGCCAGGGGGGGCGGGCAGCGCGGCTACAGAGCTCACCAGAGATTAAACCTGCGGCGTTGCGATGGACTGTCACATCCGGCGATTTGCTGAAACCGTTCACAAGATTGGCCAAGTGCTGCTCACTGAAGTGAGAGAGCTTACTGGCGCGGCAGCGCACAAGCTCATGAGCGATTTTGACGATCGCCTGCTGACAGGCCGGCTGATCGGGCCATTTGCTGAAGCCGTTGACCAGATTCGCGAGGTGTTGTGGCTCAAAATCACTGAGCCTGTTGACGTCAATCATGCCTGCTGTTTCGACTGCGGCGTCGCGCGTTTGCTCCGGCCACTTGCTGAAACCATTCACTAGGATCGCCAAGGCTTGCGCATCAAAACGATGGACTCGTCCAGCCTCCAGCACCGCAAGGGAGATTGCTGCAGCGGCTTCGCCGCAGGCCTGCTCTTCCGGCCACTTGCTCAACCCGCTCATTAGCAACGAGAGATTTTGACCGCTCAGATCCTGAAGTATTTCACTTTCGTCGCGGCAAAACTCAGCGACTCTGGTAATTCCATTCCGGCATTCCTTTGGATGCCGACCGAACGATGTTGCTAAAAGCGAAAGGGCTTTGCCTTCGAATCTGTTCCTGACCGCGTCGCCAAGCCGCGAAACCCCAGCCGCCAAGCGCCTGCAGGCTCCCACACCAGCCTGCCCTCCGGCCGGCCGGCTCAGCTCGTTGCAAACCAAGGCGTACGGCCACGATCGCCTGGCGAGGATATCTTCCTGTAAATGTGGGAGAAATCTAAGTGTGAACTCGGCGGCTGCCGTATTCAGGAATCCTGAGAGATCCTGCCTCTGCAGCCGCTTGGCGTGACGCCCCACTGCACTTGAGAAAACGGCGACGTCGCGAGCACGGCAAATGTCAGCTAGCGCTGCATTAAGTCTTTCTGAGCCTATTGAAGATCGTTCCGGGACTACACCTTGCACGTTCTGTGGGGCTGAATTCTCAACACGCGCCCTTCCCAATCGCTCACCTGGACT
>NZ_JBSKBQ010000054.1:0-7122 GCF_053714375.1 Mesorhizobium sp. ArgA1 | reverse complement strand
CCCAATCGAATCAATTGGGGACTCACAGATTCAGCACTGGCGCCATATGTCACGTGTTAACTCACCCGATTGCCCTGGGGCGCGAGAGCCCTGGGCTGTGGCCGTCCGCGTTTTCTCGGTAATGTCGGTTTGCCGTAGGCCAAACTGATTGGGTGAACCGGGGGGTGGTGCCAGGCTGCGCTGTTGACGCGCGGGCCTGAGTGGTCCACGCTCTTTAAATCGATTGTAGACCGCTTCATTTACAGCAGTCAACATGGACGACCACGCAACGCCAATCAGGAAACGCAGACCGGTGTGCAACGCGAACGACATCAAAGCGGACCTGATCGCCGTCGTTGTCGCTGTGAATGACCATGAGCCTCGGGTTCTCACAATCGGCCGGGCAAACGCCCTGCCCTCCGGTCCGTTCGAACTCGGCCATCGTTCCCTTCAGTCGGGAGTCAGGTCATGGGTGGAAGAAAGGGCAGCCGCTGGGCTATATCGAGCAGCTCTACACCTTCGCCGATCGCGACCGGGTCGGCACCGGGCAGCGTGTGATCTCGATCAGCTATCTCGCGCTCACTCGAGAAGAGGAGGCAACACAGTCGGCCAAGCGCCGTTGGCAGATGTGGTACGACTATTTCCCCTGGGAGGACCACCGCTCAGGAACTCCATCGGTGCTCGCGAAGGTTTTGCGACGCACCTGCTCAAGGGGCGGACAGCGCAGGGGAACAATGGGACGCGCCGAGAACGCCGGCAGCGGGCGGCGGTTGCTTTCGGCTTCGACGATCGGCCATGGAATGAGGAACTGACCCTCCAGCGCTATGAGCTGCTCTACGAAGCAGCTATGGTGGGAGAGGGGACCGGCGGGCAGTCTTCAGTTACTCTGTCGTCGGTTGCAGGTGAATCGATGATCGCCGATCACCGCCGGATTCTGGCTACCGGAATTGCGCGGCTGGGCTCCAAAATTAAGTACCGGCCCGTGGTCTTCGAACTGATGCCGCCCGTCTTCAGTCTGCTTCAGTTGCAGAAAACCGTGGAGGCCCTGGCGGGCAGGCTCCTCCACAAGCCGAACTTCCGTCGGCTGATCGAACAGCAGGAGTTGGTCGAGCAAACCGGCGAGACCACCGCCGATACGGGCGGTCGACCGGCTAAGCTTTATCGCTTCCGCCATGCGGTTGTCGACGAGAGGGCCGTCGCCGGGACAAAATTGCCGCTAACACGGGCTTGACAATCCGCTTATACTCACCGCAATAATATGAATCTTATATTCAGGTCGAGTATAATTGGACGTACGACCACCGCGTTGCCATCGGCCGCATCCTTATACGACCGCGTCCGGCGCGTGATTCCGCCGATCGAGTGGCTGGCTTTTTCCGCTTACATCGATGCTATCCTTGCGCTGAAGCGCGAGCGCGACGCCGTAGTCCTCGCCCACAATTACCAGACGCCCGAGATATTCCACTGCGTGGCCGACATCGTCGGCGACAGCCTGGCGCTGGCCCGCAAGGCCATCACGGTCGAGGCGCAAGTCATCGTGCTCGCCGGTGTGCATTTCATGGCTGAGACGGCGAAGCTTCTCCATCCGGACAAGACTGTCCTCATTCAATCACACCCGCAGACGTGCGGCTGCTGCGGGAGCGTTACCCAGGTGTTCCAGTTGTCACCTAACCCTTGTCGCGTGGCCCGAGAAATCTCTGCGGACGAGCGCGAAAACTACTCGAAGTTAGGAACTAAATTTGGTTACAACCGCAACTCTTCAAACAATCAACTTTCCGAATTGTCCAATGTGCCGCTAGAAGAGCGTGACTTGAACCGGTGGCGGCGTTGAAGGATGGGCTAGCGGTTATTTCTCACCACGACTTTCTCTGCGACGACACACCATGCACAAATGAGATCGACGGCAAATTCTCTCCCGCGACAGCGGTCACCTAGCCCTATGAAGGATCTGAATCATAGGCTGCTCGTTAGAGCATCTTCCACCAAAAGGCGTTGATCCATAGGCACTCCCCTTACCCCGATTCCTTTGAGATTCGTCAGCTTCTCGAAAGCTAGCCGTCTTAGAGCATGCGGCCTAAGGCGGGGCGCTGGCCTATTGAAGCCATGAATCTGAACGCAACCGATGCGAACTCAGATCGCAGACGTGGCTATTTTTCGGCGTCCCTTGATGATGACTTGCGCGACCTTGCCAAGGACCTCCCGGTCGGCTGGCGCAGGATAAGGGCTGTCGCGGAGAAAACGTTCGACGTTTTTTGCCGAGTTGGACGGCAAGGAGAGAAACTCGCAGCCTGGGAGAATTCACGATGACCAGCCCGTTCGTTACCCGCGACGGCTCCAGATGGATGCCAGACTATCTGACCTTTATCGATGGCACGACCTGCATCGGCTGCGGAGCCTGCGCTCGCGTCTGTCCGAAGAGCTGCCAGACCCATCTTGTGGCCGGCAGCGCCGCAGCTTGATCTGCCTGACAAACAGGAGAACGCCGGTGCCACTCAGAATGTTTTGCCACATCATGGCGTTGGTCCTGTCCATCAATGCTGCAGCTGTCTATCTCACCTCGCATTCCATTGGATCGGCAATCGTCAAGACGCTCACTTGTGCGCTCTTTCTCCAGGCCGGCTATTTCGCAAGCGTGCTCTTTCTGATCTGGCAGTCTGCCCGTCCGGGCAGCACTGCACAAAAGGCCAAGCATTTCGATGGCGACCAGGAAGTTCGGCGCCAGTTGGCACCCTGCCGTGAGGGCGCGGAATGAACCTTCGGATGTCGTCGCGTCGGTGTGCGGGTTGCTTCGTTTCTACGACGGAGCAGGCGCTAGAAATTAGGACGGTTCTCTTTGGAACACGACCTTTGGAAGGATTCGTGCATAGCAGTTTTAGCTCAAGCGAACCCAGTTGGAGAGAACATGGCGGCAAAGTTCTTTGGCCTGCCCACCATGGGTGGTCCAGCGGCTCCTGCCAAGTCCAAGATACGCCCCGGCCTACGCGGCCTGCGCTTCATCGACTTGGCCGCCAGCGTGGACGTGGCCTGCGGCTGCAACCTGGAGCGGGTGAGAGTCTAGGCGCAGGCCAAGCCGGCATGAGGCTGCGAATGCCCGCAATTCACCGATCGGGTGGCTTGCCGGCAAAGGTGCGCCGAGAGCGCATACCTTCCGTACAAAGGATGCTCCACCCGTCAGCAGCGCCCAGCAACGCTGCCCGTGCGACCTCCCGATAGGACACGAAATGCGAACGCTACTCGTGGATCACCATGCAAAGCTCACCCAGGTGATGCAACGAGCGCTCTTGGACCGCGGTTTCACCGTTGATGTGATGCCTACTGTCGCTGACGCGTCGCTTGCATTTGGTGTTGCACGCTATGAAATTCTCCTGATCGAGTTAGCCCTGCCGGATGGAGATGGGTTGGATTGGCTAAGGCAACTGAGGCGCCAGGGGCATTCGGTTCCCGCTATCATAATGAGCAGCCTCGATGATCTCGAGACGCGAATCTCGATTTTCAACGGGGGCGCGGATGACTTCTTGCGTAGACCGGTCTCGACGGATGAGCTCATTGCCCGAATAAGGGCCGTTCTGCGGCGGTCGACGCAGGTGGCCGACCCCATTGTCACGTTTGGCAATCTCACATTCGATCCAATTGGCCGCCAGGTTTCCGTTGCTGGACAGCCGCTAAAGATCCCGCGCCGCGAACTAAGCATTCTTGAGCATCTGCTCAACCGCGCGGGTCGCACGTGTCCGCGCGAGCTCCTGGTGGACAGCCTCTACGCCTTCGACGACGAAGTCTCCAGCAATGCGCTTGAAGTCGGGATCTATCGCTTGCGCGGGATTTTGGGCCAAGCCCGCGCGACGATAACGATCAAGACGGCCCGGGGGATCGGTTATGTCCTTGAAGTGAACGACGGGCCCCCGGACGGGTAGCTAATCGAATCTGCCAGGTCGATTGCCTTCGCCGCCGCTCATCTGGTTAGCACTCTGCGATAGGAAACAAGGGCGTTAATTTCTTTCGCCCGAAACCGCTCGGTGACTCACACAAGCCCAGCACCCTCACAGCGATTTCTCGGTCGGTTAGCGCTCTGCTACCGGATCAATCAGGAGAACTTCAGTGCCCCTCAGAATGTTCTGCCATGTCATGGCGTTGGTCGTGTCCTCCAACGCTCTAGCTGTCTATTTCGTCTCGCGTTCCATCCGAATGGTCATCGGCACGGCGCTCACTTCTGCGGTGCTTCTCCAGGTAGGTTATTTTGGAAGCGTTCTCTTGCTGATGTGGCGGTCTAGCAGCGCTGGGAGATCTGCACAAAAGGCTAATCATTTCGACAGCTGCCAGGAACGTCGGCGCCAATCGCCAACCTATCGGGAGAACGAGGAATGAACCTTCTTTTTTTGCCTCGTTTCGACGGCCAAGGACAAGCTGGCCCGAGTGGCGGTCGAGAGGGCCCTTTGCCGTGTTAAAGGGACGCTCCGGCGTGCTCTTGGCCTGCGGCTACAATCTGCGGCAGGCGTCACCCATCCTCTACCCAAGCGAAGTCGGTATGAGGCCGCGCATGGCCGACACCCGCGACGGCGCCGTGACGGCTGCCAACGGCTCCACGCTCTTGCGCTCAATCGGCATCAGAAGTCCGAGGCAATAGTCCTTCAGCGGCTCAGCTCGGTCGGCGTGGCCGATCACCCCGATCAAAGCATCGACATAGGCGTCGAACGCGGCTTCACTCTCGGCTGTCCAGTCGGGCATGGCGGGGCTCTTCCCTGATCACCAAGCCGCACCCTAACAAATCCGCGACCAGCGCGAATCCCCCCACAGCCGCGACTTTCTGACTCAGTAAGACTAGCGAGCCGCTCTCATCAGCCTCTCGACAAGTCTTGTCTGGCGAGCGACGATCTCTGATCCTTCATAGGAAAGGTGACCGCTGTCTCGGTAAAGAAATTTTCCGTCGATCTCGGTCTTGCATGTTGTGTCGTCGCAAAGAAAGTCTTGGTAGGAGATAACCTCCACGTCAGCCTTTAAGGCCACTTGGTTCAAGAGCTCGAAAGTGCGGGATCGGATCGGGCGGTATTCGCTGACATATATTCTGCAGTCGCTGTAGCGACCGAGAATAACCCTTCCCCGCGCCTTCCGCTCAAGGCAATCGCCGACATCGAAGGTTCCGACTGGCGGAGGAGCAACAACAACCACTCGTTTGCCCAAGGCGCGAACGGCTTCGACTAGAGCCTTAATGCCCTCAACGGCTACATCTAGAGAAGGTTCAACCTCCGTGAAAGTATCGTTACTCCTCTTAAGCAGCATGAAGTCCGTGGGTACAGGAAGGGCAAACGGGCTCGAAATGACAACTGACTTTATCTCCGGCCGACTTTTCAAAATACCCAAAACACTGTCATTGAAGCGAATGCAGTTCTCGCCGAAGACACGGGAATAAGTAGGAGACGCTGCTGACCCCTTCAAGAAGGCCGCCACTCCGATGGCGGGGAGGCACGAGCTCATCGTGAGCTGAGCCAGTCCGGCTTCTCCGACTGTCTTGGCCAGGCCGGGCACCAGTGCCATGGCAAATGAATCGCCCCAGACCAACAATTCGGGCCTGTCCGTCGTCTTGCAGTTCTTCGGGATTTCCTGGGGAGGCGATCCGGACCTGAAATCACATCCCATTCCCAAGCCGTAGTTGATCTGCCGGATCTTGGCGAAATCAATGTTGCTCTTGGCTTCGACAATGGCGATTGACGGCGAGAAGCCGAGAAGGACCGATGTAGTGACGAGCCCGCAGGTTAGCCGCAGACGCGACTTGACGAACCCCCGCCGGAAAGGCTCCTCCACGAAACGATAGAGAGCCCAGCTCGCAACAAATGAGAAAGCTACTGCCGCATAGATCGCCAGGACAGGAGCCTCTCCCAGCCAAAGAACCTTCACATAGACAAGCACGGGCCAATGGATCAGATAGAGCGAGTACGAGACGTCTCCTATCCTTGCCATGCCTCGAACCGCCACGTTATCCCTGCTGGGCGCAAGCAGGAGGATCAGGGTTGCTAAGCAAACCAAAGCGGAATCCACAACCGGGTGCTGGCCAATAGCGGCGCTGGGAATAAGCAGCAGAAGTGCCAGCGCCGGGAGGCGCAGCTTCGAAAGATTGGCGGCCAAGCGAGGGCTGATGGGAAGCAAAGCCCCGAATGAACCAATGGCCATTTCCCAAAATCGGGACGGCATAAGGTAAAATGAAGCGGATGGGTCACGAGGGGCCAGGTAGAGACATAGAGCTAGGCTGGCAACGAGGAGCGATCTAACCCCTGTCAGCCGCCATCTCTTGGGAGTTGATACCAAGAAGGCAGGAAGCAGCAGATAATACTGTTCTTCAACAGCGAGCGACCAAAGATGCAGAAGCGGCATTCGTTCGCCGGCGCCGCCGAAGTAGTCGCACCCGAACCAGAGAACGATATTGCCTGTGTAAGCGCCCCCAAAACCTCGTTCCGGAACACCTGCAAGCCCACGTCCAATAGGAAGAACGGCGCAGCGATCGTGGTGAGCGCAATGACGACATAGGCTGCAGGCAACAGACGCTTCGCACGCCGATAGTAGAATTTTCAAAAGCTGAACCGGGATTGCTCAAGCTGCGTCACGATGAGACCGGTGATCAGGAAGCCCGAAATCACAAAAAAATATCAACGCCGAGATAACCCGCGGCGAATGGCCAAATGCGGGCATGATAGACCACGACCAGCAAAACGGCCAGGCCCCGAAAGGCTTTAATGTCCATTCGAAAGTCTTGTTGTGTATAAAGTATGATAAATTCTTGATATTATCCGATTAACTGAAAACTTAGCAGAGTTGGATTAATCTGTGACTTTCGGCAGAAGAGATCTAAATCGTGCTATTTTGCGATAACTATCCTCCGTAGTATTGCATTCCCAAGTTCGTTTCCTCTGCAGCCGATCAACGTTCTTTCTGAGCCGCTCCTGCTGGCCACGATCTACTTGTATAGGGCGATGAATTTGTAAAATCGATTGTTTTGATAGAATACATCCATATTATGGATGGCGTTCGACGCGCGGCGGTCTCAAGCGCGGGGTGGATGGTGAGATGGATCTTCCAAAAGCTGGACGCTTCGATCAACATGCTGACTGAAGCGTGACCGGCCATTTTGGCGCGCGAAATAGGTCACCCGGCAGC
>NZ_JBSKBQ010000053.1:0-7186 GCF_053714375.1 Mesorhizobium sp. ArgA1 | reverse complement strand
ACGTCACAAATGAATCATCTGTGTCGTAACTTGCGCCAATCCCGCACCTAACCAAAATCCGCTCACCGGACGCTCACGGTTCTTCAGCTTCTCGAAAGCTGACTCTGCAACGCGTACACAAACCACTAGGATCTCGACGAGGAAACGAATGAATATCGCTCCACGGAATGCCGCAGCAGCCCCGACTAAAGCTCACGAACCCGCACCGCCGCCGCACCGAGTGGACAACATGGGCACACGAATCACCTCATCGGAACACCCGTCCGAGGATCAAGCGAACTTCGAACAGCAGCTACATGACTTGCATTCGGTCAACCGAACAACGGGTACTGCTCCTGCTCCCACAGATTCCGAAATACGCAGGTCCTCGGCTGCGCTGAACGAGGCGCCGACGGAAACCGAACGCTACCCGGCCGCATCATTTTCGAGAGCGTGCGCCCAGCTTGCCGCAACGCTGACGGGTGCCACTCTGGGGGCGCTCAAAAACGAGATCAGCCTGGCCGCGCAGCAAACAGCGCGGTGGACACCAGCCATCGCCGCTCCCGACGGTCCTGTCGATCGGGATCGCATTTTCGACGACGTTGCCAGGTCGTCATATGTCAAGCTGCATCGCTTTCAGAATCAGGATGCCGATTGCAAGCCGCGTACCGAAGCCAACACGAGCGCAATATCCCATGCCCGCAACACGGCGCGGGATCATTCTTCTGTAGGAGATCCTCTGGAGCGATATCCCACGGACCGGGCGCGCCAAGCTGGTTGGCATATGCGGGGTAAGACAGCAGTCTCTCCTTTCGTGTCGTTGGTCGAGGACCCCTCAAAACTGGCCGTTTCGCGCGACCCTTGGGCGCGAGCGATCGCCCACAATGCGAACATGCTGCACACGTACACCATCCCGAAGTCTGCAGTCTGGACGCCAGACGACGTGCTGAGCAGTATTGGGCTCGGAATGAATGTCGAGGATCAGGACAACATCGACGCGGATGTGGATCTGATGTGCTCGCTGGGTAGAACGCCGACCCGAGAGACCGAGCGCTTGTTTCTGGGCGGCAATTTGGAGGACTACCGGACAGCCAGCGAGGCAAATCCGTACAAGAGCGTGGGTAATGAATAGATAGCCGGGCACCCAATCCGTGAGTTTGCTGGCCGACGTGGGCCTGAAGGGGATGCCGAGTCGCCAACGCGAATCCGCCCCAAGCGAGCGTCGGAGTGAACGACGATGCAGGCCCGCACCGCGTTGGTCGGCCGAGGTCATTTGCTGCGGGCGTGCCGTCGACGAGTACCCGGATGTGATCGCACCGTGCCACAGCATCGATGGCGGCACAGGGTTTGGCGGGCTTTTGTAGGATCATTCCCAATGCCTTCGGCGAGAAGCCCGTCCCCAAGCTCATGCCCGGCGCCATGATCCGACCTGCCTGGCGGGCAGATGACCGCCGTCAGGCAGGAACTCGTTCAGGAATACGAGGCCCAAAACGGCCTCGATAGAAAAGCAGTGGCAGGAGCCCTGCCAGACCCTCCGGCACAATGAGCGGTAGCGAACTCGCCACAGGGAAACCCGGGTCTCAATTAGGGAGGCGCGTTCGATCACTGTAGTCAGATAACTTCCTCATGTTTGCAGCTTCATGAGCTTGCGCGCCATCAGCGGCGCGCTCCTCTTGCGCGGGCAGCGACTTTGCAATGCACCGGTCGGAACCAGCCAAGCCGCCTAAGCTGCGCGATCCCACGCGCGTCATTGCGCTCCGACTTCACCGGCCTCGCCTTGAAGGCGTCGCGCATGCCGCGTCTCCAGCGGGCCCAGCGCCAGTCCCGCTTGCAGCATTTGCTTATAGACTGCGTATTCCGATGGTGGGCAGGTCACCGATTCCGATTTGAGCCGGCCGTCTTTCGTAGCTGTCATGTCAAGACACGTTAACCGGTGTCGTGCAGTAGAAGCGCACCGCGCTTCGCCGTCAGAATGATGTTGGTTAGAAGTCTGCCTCAATACGAGGGGGAGATCGCCCACAACTGTGATTTGGCGCTCGTTTTTTTCTAACCCTCGTCAGCTTGTCGACAGCTGGCGGCTTTAACCTGAGGAGGTGGATGCCTGCAGGACATGGCCGCCCCTCGACGAATGAAGATAAACGCCGGAGTACATGATGGTCGCAGGAATTAGAAGTATTGGCAGCTTCGGTGCTTCCCTTGCCCGTGCAGGGCGTCATGGACCTTCGAATGGACAACCGCCACACGGACCTGGCGGACCTTCTGGTGCTAAAACGCCGGCTAATCCTAACCACCCGGGCGATCCTAACGGGCCGGTTAGGGGACGCGATCGGACGGACATCCCGCTCAATTCTGGCGACGGCTCGCAATCTGCGTCCGAACAAGAAGCCTTCCATCTGGCTCTGACCGCCGTTGCATTAACTACAATGAACGATGTCATGGCTGATGCCGAGGAAACTATGGCAGAGACGGAAGAGGATACCTGACGCTGGATGGTTCTCGTCAGGTAATAGTGGCCGTTGATAACGGCACAATTCGAAGAAAGGGAAATAATATGCCTAATGTTTCGAGTCCCATTGCTAGCGCTGCTAGTGCCGGCCTTTCGACTGCTGCAAACGCAGCGACCACAGCCGGTGGGGCTGCTGCGTTCCAGGCTCAAATCGCGGAGCTAGCAGCCGTTAGCGCGGAGGCTACGGCTAGGAGTATGCAGTTGCGCACTGTTACGACGCAGCTCACGACAATCAAGAAGGTTGCCGACGAACGCGTTCAGTAATGCCTGAAGCGTGGCTCAAATAGCCTCGTTCGCGCCCCTTGGTGCGATGTGAAACTGTAATGAGCCGCACGGCAATTTGCCGTGCGGCTTCTCTCCTTGTTCGGAAGATTATTCTTGAATGACACGGTTTGCCTTCATTTCGAAGTTCTATCGGGCCTTTACTGCGGACTGACCGGTAAGCTGGCTCCAGAAACGAACGTAATCGGTAGTGGGCTCGATGCCGATCTGATCTTCGTCGAGCAGGGACTCGCGCCGCATCATCTTCGGGTCACTCTTCTTGCCAATTCGATCGAGGTCGAGGCCCTTGCCGCCGAACTCAACGTGAAGGGCAGCGGGAATATTGCCGCAGGCGAGGGTATTGTTGTTCCACTTCCGGTCGTCATTCACCTAGGCGCGATGTCCATACTCTGGTCGGCACAGGGTGCAGCGCCAGCTGGTTCCAGCGGTACACCACGCCACTCGATCCCTGTACTAGCCTTCGTGTTACTGGGCTCGGTCGGGATCGGCGCGCTCTCAGCGATTTTCTCCTACTACGGCAGCGCCGGTGCATCGAGCGCCAATTCACCTGATGCCAAACTTGAATCCAAACCTACCCACAACTTCGCCGACAATCCGCCTACCGTGGCAGCGGCCAAAGACCTGCAACAGGAAGTCGATAGAGCAGGCCTGCTCAACATTAAGATAGGCTCCGCAAAGGGTGTTGTTACCGCTGAAGGCACCGTCACGTCTGCATCGGCCACCAGTTGGCAGCAGGTTCAGCAGTGGTTCGATCATCACACGAAGGGCGCTCTAACACTGGTCAATGGGGTGATCACCAAAGAGGAGAAGGCGCCATCCGCAATCGCGGTCGAGGCGGTTTGGCGTGGGCCCTCGCCGTATATTGTCATCAATGGCGAGAAGTATTTCGTCGGGGCCCTTTTGGACGATGGATGGACTGTCGATCGGATTGAGGACAGCCGCGTACTGCTGAGCCGAAATGGCCGCATCGCTTTTCTCCCGTATTGAAAAGTTTCCAGGTTCGCAGGGCCTGATCAAAGGAGAACTCCGATGCCAAGCCGCCACACCTACAATGTCGCCCTCGGTAATTGGGGTGCGTGAAGGCGTTGTGGTCCTGCGGAACCAGTTTCGGCGTGTACTGAGCCTATGCGCTCATCTCGGACGGCTTCGGCGGCGAGACCCTGACGGTCCTGGACAGACTGGATGCACCCGGTGACTGGCGCGTTTCGCGGTCTCTCAATCTCAAGCGTTGCCAGCGCGGGGTGTGTCTTCGAAAGCTGCGTAGCAGCAGAGCGATTCTCAAACGATCACAAAGGGGTCTCCATGGCCAACATCATGCGTAACCTCCTCGAGCGCGCGCCTGCCAACCCGGACTTAATGGTCGCGCTGATGCTGCTTCTGGCCATAGCTATGATGGTGATGCCAGTACCTGTCGTAGTGATCGACGCACTGATCGGATTCAATATGGGTTTGGCAATACTGCTGCTGATGGTTGCTTTGTATATTAGCACGCCACTTGAATTTTCCTCTTTGCCCGGCGTCATCTTGATTTCCACGGTGTTCCGTCTGGCGCTCACCATCGCAACCACGCGACTGATCCTGGCCGAAGGGGAGGCAGGTAGCATCATCCACACGTTCGGTGAATTCGTGATCTCAGGCAATATCGTCGTAGGGATCGTCATATTTCTGGTCGTGACCATGGTGCAGTTCATGGTCCTCGCGAAGGGCGCGGAACGCGTAGCAGAAGTGGCGGCGCGCTTCACGCTCGACGCTCTGCCGGGCAAGCAAATGGCGGTCGATGCAGAGTTACGGAACGGCCACATCGATGCCAAGGAAGCTCGCAGGCGGAGCGGCGCATTAGAGAAGGAAAGCAAACTTTACGGCGCTATGGATGGCGCGATGAAATTCGTGAAGGGCGACGCCATCGCCGGGCTGCTGGTTATTTTCATCAACATGTTGGGTGGGATTTCGATCGGCCTGCTTTCGAAGGGTATGCCTTTCGGCGAGGTGCTGCGTCACTATACCCTGCTTACTATAGGTGATGCGCTCATCTCGCAGATTCCGGCCCTGCTGATCTCAATTACCTCGGGGACCATCGTCACTCGTGTGACTGGGGCTGGGAGCCTCAACCTTGGGACCGACATAGTCACTCAACTCACGGCCAGTACGCGAGCGTTGCGGCTGGCGGCCTCGGTCTTGGTTGCGATGGGGTTCGTTCCCGGTTTCCCCCTGCCCGTCTTTCTTATCTTGGCCGCGATCTTCGCGGCGGCAAGCACTGTCAAGGGAAATGTGATAGGCGCCAACAATGTCGATCCTACAGCTGCAGCCCCAGTGGAGCCTAAAAACCAAACCATGCCTGCAGAGGCGTGTCCGATTGCGTTCTTCCAAGCGCTCAACCTGATGCATGCGATCGACCAAGTCGAATTACAACAGCACTTTGCACGCGCTTCGCAATTAGTCTCGGCCGATCTCGGCATCATCGTTCCCCGCATCCCTATCGCGGTCGATCAGCAGCTGCCCGAGTCGCAATTCAGGATAGATATCGAGGGCGTGCCGGTTGCACAGGATTTGATTGATCCGACACAGCTAACGCTAAAAGACGGTCTGGCAAGCATTGAATCGACCGGTATCCCTTTCCGGAATGATCCGGAAACGAACACAATCTGGGTCGAACAAGGCCACGCACGGGCTCTCCAGGCCGCCGGCGTCGGGCATCTCCGTCCCAGCGAACGCATCGCGTTGCGTGTCCAAGCAACGTTGACCCGCTATGCACCGCGCTTGGTCGGAATCCAGGAGACCAGCCAATTGTTGGGCAGGATGGAGCAGGAATATGCTGACCTGGTGAAGGAAGTGTTGCGCACGACGCCGCTCCCCAGGATTGCCGATGTGCTGCGCCGCCTGCTTGATGAAGGTATCCCGATCCGCAACACTCGCGTCGTCTTGGAGGCATTGGCCGAATGGGGCGAACGTGAACAAAATGTCGCCCTTCTCACCGAACACGTTCGTTCCGGTATGAAGCGGCAGATCTGTCACCGCTATGCAAACGGAAACGGAATCGTTCCCGCCTTCATCATCGAACGTGAGACCGAGGGTGTGGTGCGCAGTGCGGCTCGGGATTCGGCTGCAGGCCCCCACCTTGCATTGAATGATAGCCAGAGCGAAGCGCTACTATCACAGATGCGTCACATCGTTTCCAGTACAGCGCCGGATCAGGCTCGCCCTGTCATATTAACTTCGATCGATGTCCGACGCTTCGTCCGCGGTTTTCTAACGCGAAACGGGATTGATCTTGCTGTCCTGTCTTATCAGGACCTCGCGTCGGACTTCACGATTCAACCGGCCGGATCCGTCAAGCTGCGCCTAGAACCAACTGTGGATCCACAGGGGAATCTCGCGATATCCGCGTTGCCGTCCACTGACAGCCAAAGCACTTGATGAAAGGTGTGAGAACCGAACATGATTTCATTTCGTTTGAACTCAGCTCTCTTTGCCGCGCTCGCCATCCTGCCTCTGGGCGGTTGCGCCAGTTGGAATAAGCCAGCTCTTTCAGTGAAGGAGACGGCGCCACCAGCGTTGCTCGGCGCCGATCACATCGATCCGGCTATGCGCGAACGCATTTTGCGCGCAGTCGGGCAGGATTCTCAAGAGCGGGCTTTGCGGGATTTGAAGCAGGATCCGGATAATGTCGATGCGGCAATCAGTCTTACGAAACTCTTGTTGGCGCAGAAACGCCAGCACGGGGCGCTTCAAGTACTCGACAGAGTCTTAGTTGCGGACCCAGGTAATGTGCGTGCATTGAATGCGAAAGGAGCTGTCTTGGATATTCAGGGCCGGCATGAGGCGGCACAAGCGCTATATCGGCAAGCTCTCAAAACGGAGCCAGGGAATCAGATGTTGCAACACAATCTCGACCTGTCCCTGGCGTCTGACGGGAAGTCCGAACCGAGCGCGTTGGTACCGTCGCAATAGCTGTGCAATGCACCCGACTCAACGCGCTGTCAGAAGCGGTCGCAAATCGGGCTCTTAGGACCAGCTAAACTCGTTGTCCAAAAATTGGGGTCCATTTCGCTTGCCCGAAGCGACGACGCGCGCTTTCTCATGCCGCTCCTCGGTCCGCGGGCGCGCCTGGTTCGGCAACGTCAGCGCAAAGCTGGACGCTCCTATTAACCTCGCCATTTCTCCCGAATTGTGATTCCATCGGCACTTGATGGCGAGGGGGGCTTTTATGGGAACTGCACCTGGTTTCTTCGATGTCGATGACCGGCTTCGGCGGTTGAGCGATCTTGGCGATCAGCTCGAAGCCTATGGTCGGGTTGTGGACTTCGAGGCGTTTCGGGCTGATCTGGAAAAGGCGCTTGCCTATACGAGCGGGCCGCACGGTGGCCGACCGCCCTACGATCCGGTCATGATGCTGAAGGTGTTGGTTATCCAGACAGCGAA
>NZ_JBSKBQ010000052.1:0-7542 GCF_053714375.1 Mesorhizobium sp. ArgA1 | reverse complement strand
GCCACCATCTGCAGGAGCGTCGTCAGGCTGGTCGCACCGTAGCTGGCCATCGCCACCGGACGCACGCTGCCGCACAGGGCGAGTGCCTGGCCTGCTGCGGGCCAATCGTCAAACGTCGTGTTTTGGCCGGGAGCAGGCCGTCCATTTTCGGCCTCGAAAGGTGGAAGCGGCTCTTAGTTGTCGACCCAATATAAGTGGCGCCTAGCGCAAATGCCGCTGACGTAGATAAGAATAAACCCTTTGGGATATATCGTGGGGGCCGCTAGTTTGTGCCTTTGTCAAGCTGTTCGCTCCATTCAACGTCTTCCGCATTGGCGAAACTGGTAGCCGGTGTATCGTGGTGGGCATAGACTCGAAGGGCTAACGAAGCTGCACATGAATGCGCCGCGGAAATTCGTCTTCGGACCCTTCACACTGATACCAGAGCGTCAATCACTGCTGCGTGGGGACTCTCCCGTTCGAATAGGCGGTAGAGCTCTCGATCTGCTGACTGCCCTTGTCGAACGTCCGGGCGAAATTCTGACAAAGGCTGAGCTGATGGCTCGAGTTTGGCCGAGCACGTTCGTCGACGAAGCGAACCTCAAGGTCAATGTGTTGACCCTAAGACGAACGCTCGGCGACGGGCGGGACGCGCCAGGTTACATCGCGACAGTGACCGGTCGGGGTTACCGATTCATTGCCCCTGTCGAGTCTATCGAACCCTCCGATTTCACGCCTGCTACGCCATTGGCAGTGAAACGCAGCCATAACCTACCCATAACAACAACGCGCATCTTCGGGCGCGCGGCTGCGATAGATGCCATTCAATGCGATTTGGAGGAGTGTCGGCTCGTGTCTGTCGTGGGCGCCGGTGGCATCGGAAAGACCACCGTCGCGCTTGCCGTCGCTGAGAGCCTTGTTCCTGGATACCCTGACGGCGTCTGGCTCGTCGATTTCGCGCTACTAAGGGACGCGGCGCTTGCGGCCAATGCAATAGCGATGGCGATAGGCTTGGCCGTACACTCCGCAGACGCGCTCGCTACATTGCGCGAGCAGCTGCGGGACCGCGAGATGCTGATAGTGCTCGACAGTTGCGAGCACATTATCGAGGCGGCGGCCCAGTGCGCGGACCTGATCCTGGCGGGCGCGGCGGGCGTTAAGATCCTCGTCACCAGCAGAGAGCCACTTCGCGTCAAGGGAGAGCGCGTGCGCCGGCTACCGGGGCTAGGCACTCCCACGCCCTCGGCTCAGCCGGGCGCCGAGGAGGCGCTGACCTACCCCGCCATCCAGCTCTTCGTGGAGCGAGCCACAGAGAGCTTCGAGCAGTTCGAACTCACCGATGCTGAGGCGCCGACGGCAGCCGAGCTGTGCCGGCGGCTCGACGGGCTCGCACTGGCGATCGAACTGGCCGCGGCGCGCATCAACCCATACGGAGTCGGCGGCCTGCTAAGGCAGATCGACGATCGCTTCCGCCTGCTGGTGGGCCGCCGGGCCGGACCGGCACGGCACCGCACGCTGATGGAGACACTGGACTGGAGCTACAGCCTGCTGACGGAGCGCGAGGCGGCGCTTCTGCGCGCCGTTTCCGTCTTCGCCGGCGTCTTCAGCGTCGATGATGCTTCGGCGATTTCGAACATGGCTCCCGGCGATGCGGCGGACGTGCTGGCGGAGCTCACCGCAAAATCGCTGCTTGCGACGGACCTCAATGCCGATGGCACTGCCCACCGGCTTCTCGAGACCATGCGCGCCTACAGTCTTGGGCGCCTGCGTGCCAGCGGCGAGTATCCGGCCGTGCAGCAGCGTCACGCGGAACATGTACTCAAGGTGCTCGATAAAGCCGCGACCGAGTGGACGCAACGCCCGGCCGGCGAGTGGGGGACCGCTTACGGGCGCCTAATCGACGATTTGCGCGGCGCGCTCGTCTGGGCCGGGCAGGACGTTGCGAACCGGCCTCTTCGCATCCGGCTGACAGTCGCGGGTCTTCTGTTGTGGAACCATCTCTCTCTGACCGAGGAATGTCGCATCCACGTCTCGCAGGCGGTCGAGGAGTTGGACTCGGCCGGGCTCGCGGGAACGGCCTTCGAGATGCAGCTCAAGGTCTGGCTGGGCGGCGCGACAATGTTCACGAAGGGTCTCCTGCCCTCGGCGGCTGACGCCATGAGACAGGCCCTTGAGATCGCGGTTGAGATCGGCGACCTCGATTGTCACGTCCGATGCCTCAGGCTGATCGGAGTGTTCCAGCTGTTCAACGGCGAGAACGACGTCGCAGTCCGCACGCTGGAGGAATTCGCATCGATCGCGGCGGCGGAAATCCCCTCCGCGGTGCTCGAGGCCGAAGTCGCGCTCGGTATAGGCGAGCTCTTTATCGGCCGGCTCCACGACGTCCGCGAACGCTTCGAGCGCCGCCACGAGCTCGACCTACGAGACATCAACGACTCGCAGCGCCTGCGCCACCATGTGCGATATTTGTCTGACAGGATAGTCGATGTGACGAACCTGCTGTCGCACGCCCAGTGGCTGACTGGTTCGCCCGACACCGCGCTGAACACCGCTCGCGCGACGGTCGACTACGCGCTGACCACCAGGCATCATCTCTCGCTGGGCAATGCACTATCGTGGGTCTGCCCGGTATTCTACTGGACGGGACGGCATGAGGAGTGCGCCCGCTATGTCGCCATGCTTGACGACCACGCGAACCGGCACGGCTTCGATGTCCGCCGTCCGGTCGCCATGTTCTATCGCGCGGCGCTGAACGCTGCGCAGGAAGGCGCGTCGGCGGAGGAGATCGAGCGTGTCGAGCGGGCGATCAACGAATTCCACGCTACCGGGCACCTTGCCCGGTTGCCCTATTATCTTGGCGTGCTGGCCGAACTGCAGGCAGGGCTGGGTCGCCTTGACGCAGCCGGGATCACCATCGGAGCCGCGCTCGACCGCGCCGGCGCGAAGAACGACCGATGGTGCGCGCCCGAACTCCTGCGGGTTCGCGCCGCGATTCTCAGCGCCGAGGGCAGGACTGACGACGCGCAAGCAACTCTCCTCGCCTCGATGGAACTCGCCCGTGAAACCGGCGCGCTGTCATGGCGGCTGCGAGCGGCCAGCGATCTGGCGCGGCTCTGGCGCGACGCATCGAGACCGCAGGACGCGCGCAACATGCTGCTGGCCGTATTCAGCGAGTTTACGGAAGGAACCGACACGCGCGATCTTCAGATCGCCGGCGGCCTTATCGCCTCGCTCGCACGCCCAGGGGACGGCGAGGCTGCCTAGAGTTCTCCGGCTCGGGGGGCACCCTGGCCTATGCATCCTGACAGCTGCCCGCTCACCTTCGCGCTAGCGCGGCGGCGACCGAGGGGTCGTACCTCCCGTCGATCTGGATGAACAACATGCGGCAAAGCTTTCCGGAGCGGTTGGCCCAAGCGTGGTTGGTGCCGCACTGGATCACGACGCTACCCGGCTTCAGCTGCACCTCGGAATCATCGAGCACCAGCGTCATCTCGCCTTCGATGACGATGCCGTAGTCGACCGCCTCACTGCGATGCATCATTGGGTGAGGTGAATCGGATTTTCTGGTCAACCCCTTGGCGTCGTTGACCTCCTCGAACAACTCCTTCATCTGTGACTCACCGCCAGCCAGGTAATCCTCGTCTGGCGGCATGTCGACGAAGCGAATGCGGGTGCCTTGCTCCGGCGGCAGGTGCATCAGCGGTCCGGCGGTTGGGTCTGGACTATTGTCGACCGGCGCCGGCGCGCCGCGAGTCTCCCAAACCTCATGGAAGGTCATTCCGGGAATAGAAGTCAGGTCGACGACGGTCGGCAGCGGGCCATTGCTCGCCACAATAGACTTGCCATCGGCATCGTGTCCGGTGACGACGCGGTGGATAGGAGGAAAACGACATCAAGATCTCCGAGGATTGCGAAGCGGTAGGATCCGAGCACGGCTACCACTCCTAATACCCTGAGCATCATCTTGAAAGGGCGCGGGAGGTCGGCACGAATGACGTCGACCTTACCGCTTGGAGACAATCATCTCTCCGCCGTCATCTCCGCAGCCAACCATCCGTCAATTCGAGGGCCCGGCCGCACTGATGATGAATGCGGCGACATCCTGTGGATGTGAGAGCATCACCGCGTGACTGCTGGTGATCTCGACGACCTTGGCCTTGATGTGGGCGGCCATGGCCCGCTGTTGGCTCGGCGGGATCATGTGATCCTCGGTCGTCACCATGAAATATGCCGGTTTTTCTTTCCACGCCGGCTTTGAGATTTTTGCCTCGACGGCGCCGAGCCCCCACGGCACTTGCGCGTTGGCCATGAACCGGGTCGTCGCGATATCGATACCGGCGGCGAACGCGGTGGGGAATTTCGCGGGATCGACGAGCAGGAAGCCGTTGCTCGGTGGGAGCAGAGGGGCCTTGTCCTCGCCTGGCGTCGGTGCCGTTGCGATGTCATACACCGACTGGCCAGCCTCAGGCGCGAATGCGGCGAGATACACCAGGCTGCGGACGTTTGGCAGGGTTCCTGCCTCGGTAATGACCGCACCGCCATAGGAGTGGCCCACCAGGACGACAGGCTTGCTAGCTCTCGCAATCACCTGACGGGTGGCCTCCGCATCGCCTTCGAGGGTGACCGTCGGGTTCTGTACCGCCAGCACCTCGTAGCCGTCCGCCGACAGGATGTTATAGACATCCTCCCAGCCGGATGCATCGACGAAGGCGCCGTGCACGAGCACGATCGATACATCCTTCTCGGCAGCCGTTGCGGTGAGTACGGGAGCGGTGGTCATCATGGCTGCGAACAATCCTGTCATTGCGCGTTTCATTGTAGGTCTCCAAAATTTTCAACTGACGTTGACTGGGTTGAGGATCATCGGTGTCCGTTCGGCGAGGTCCTTGACCTTGACGGCATAGTTCTTGAAGTGCTGCGTTCCCTGGTGAACGGCGACGTCATCCTGGCTCGCGTAGAGTTCGTCGAGGACGAACCGGTCGTGCTTGGCCTGGTCCCGCCAGATGTCCCAGCGGAGATTGCCCGGCTCGGCCCGACTGGCGGCCTGCGTGTCAAACAGAAGCGCCTGGAGTTCCTCGGCTCTGCCTGGCAGAGCCACCAGGATCCCTATGATCTTGACGCGGGTGGCCATGTTCTCGATCCCTCTTCCAGGCAGACCGACAGCATAGGCCGCCAGTCCGCGTTCCATCAGGCAACCGCGCGATTGACATTGAGATGGCGGTCAAGCGCAGCGACGAGCTTGGCTGCAATTGGATGATCCGAACGCGGGTTCTGGCCGGTGATCAGCTCGCGGTCCTCGACGACATGGGGCGAAAAGTCGACCGGGGTCGTGGTGACGTCGGCACCCAATCTGCTCAAGGCATCAGGCATATTGAAATAGAGCTTGCCGTGGAGGACGTTCTCCTCGATCGGCTTCTCTTCGCTTGCGGAGTATACCGTCATCTTGTAGCCGGTATACTGCCAGCCCTTTGCCAGGTCGGACGCCTTTGACAGGTCGCCGTCAATCAGCGCCGCTCGATATTCCCTTGCACGCGGAAGCGCGGCAACAGAAACGATCGGCCCGTGGCAGAGCAGTGCCGTTGGCTTCCCGCGCTCATGAAAATGGCGCAGGACCACGCCAAGGTCGGCGTCCTGCATGAGATCGACGACCGGCGCCTGACCGCCGGGCGCGAAGACGCCCGCATAGTTGTCGAGCCCCTCGTCAATCACCGATCGTATGGTGCGGACGTTGATCATGGCGGGATCGTTGTCGAAGAAGGCACGCCCCCGTCTGTAGGCGGCCTCGTCGCCGTCGAAATGCTGCGTGACGTCTGACACCGGGTCGATAAACGGCTTGGTGCCAATGGGCGTGGCCAGCACGATCTCGTAGCCGGCCTCGACAAGGGCCATTGCAGGCACGACGGTCTCGTTAAGATACTGGCCGGTCGGCCCCGTGCCGCCCCCCTGGATCTCGATCCGCTTCGCGTTTGAACCGACGATGAGAACTTTACCCTTGCTCATGAAATCCTCCTGAGTTGATTGGTCAGGTGACCGCTTGCTTGGCCGTGCCACGTCTGAACCCGGAATACCTTCGACTTGCGGAATGCTTGAGCCACTGATCCGCCGTCGACGTCTCGGCTATTCGTTTGCCTCAGAGTTTCGTGCGGCCCCGGCATCTCGTCCTCGACTGCTGCCGCGCGTGATGATCACGGCTTGAAGAGCCTACGTCTGAAACAGCGCCGCCGTATTTTCCGATCTTGCGGGAAGATTCGCAGATGTTGCGATCTTGCGCCGGGCATGGGCCTTGCGTCGAAGGGCGTAGCCGCAGGGAATCCGACGGTTCGGTTCAGGGCATGGCAATCATGAAGTTTTGTTGGACCTACGGATGACGCAGGCGAGATTCGCGAAATCTGCCCGGAGTCATGCCGGTCGCTTTTTGGAAGACGCGAATGAAGTTGGTTTGAGAGCCGAACCCGGTCGCCTGAGCGATCTCGGCCATCGATGCTCGATTGCGCACCAGCTCATCTTCCGCAGCCTTTACGCGACGGAGGGTCAGATAATGATGCGGAGATTGGCCGGTCGCCTCACGAAACAAGCGGGAAAAATGATATGGGCTGAGACGCGCTTCGGCGGCAAGATCGCTCAATGCAATGTTGTCGGCGTAGTGGGCGTCGACATAGTCGAGCACGCGTGCAAGCCTTCTGGGATCGATCTGCGGCACCCTCGCCGGTGGACGCCAACGATCGACTGAGTATTTGCCGATCAAGTGCGCCGCCAGTGCCGCTTGCATGCCATCCACGAACAGGCGATCGATCGCCGGTTCAACGCCGCGGTAGAGGATGTCGTGAAAAGACAGGGCTATCCTCTGCAGCATCGGATCCACCAAACCGCCAGCAAACACCAGTTCGGCTTTGGCCGGATCGATGTCGTAGTCGAACAGGGCACTCTCTTCGATCAAGGTCGGCGGAAGGGAGATGAACAAGCATTCGATCGCAGCGTCCAGGACGGCGTCCCGTTCAAGTATGCCCACCGGACAAATGCGCGCCGTGCCTTGTTCGATGAGATACTGTTGTTTAAGGCCGTTGCCACTGTAGCTCGTGACGGTGCGACCAGAGAGTACAAACCCGACTTCATTAGATTCGAATTCCACCGGATTAAGGTGACCGGCTTCGAGTCTCACCTTTTCGACGCGCAAGTGAGGCCACTCAGCCATATCGCAGAGATGATCGACCGCTCTATACCTCTCGTTCATGCCAGGAGGCAGAGACATGGCTACACCGCACCGGTTTTCCTCCTTGCTCTTTAAAGCCGTGGAACAGTTGTGGGGGTAAAAGGGGGTAAAATCTTCTAAAGGCAGACGCACGGTGCCTTTGGTCAGAAACAGGCATTCGATGTTGGCCTATCAGACAACTCACGCCGCCAGCACGACCTCGCCCAGCCCACGAATGATCTTGGCCAGTTCCACGCACTCGTCATGCCGCACCTTGTTGCGGCGCCACGCCAGGCAGATCGTGCGTTGCGGCATCGGCTCCTGGAACGGGACGATCTTGAGGTCCGGCATGACGCTGGCCGGCTTGGCCGCCA
>NZ_JBSKBQ010000051.1:0-8078 GCF_053714375.1 Mesorhizobium sp. ArgA1 | reverse complement strand
GTCATGGCAGATGAGCTAAGCCGCAAGTCCTAAACCGCGCCTCGTAGACGCAAAAAATGCATTCGCCGGACGCTCACTGTAGTCGGGCAGCCGCGCGCCAAGATGACCGCGCAAGCCGCCGGCCAGCGCGCCTGGATCTTCGTCCGGCGCTGCCGCCTCAGGCGCGCATACCACATAGGCGACAAGGTGCTTGTCGCCGGCCCGGTCCTGGCGCGCCACCACCACCGCCTCGCGCACCCACTCATGCTCGGCAAGCCGCGCCGCGACCTCACCAGGCTCGATGCGGAAGCCACGGATCTTCACCTGGTCGTCATTGCGGCCCAGAAACTCCAGATTGCCGTCGGGCAGGTAGCGCGCGAGATCCCCGGTGCGATACAGCCGGTCGCCGTCCACAAAGGGACTGGCGATGAACCGCTGCGCCGTCAGCTCCGGCCGGTTCAGGTAGCCGCGCGCAACGCCTGCCCCGCCAACATAGAGCTCACCCACCGCCCCGAACGGCACCAGTGCCCCATGACCGTCAAGCAGATACACCCGCGTATTCGCTATCGGACGGCCGATCGGGAGACGGCCGAATGTCTCATCAATCGCGGTGATCTCGCACACTGCCGCAAAAGTCGTCGTTTCCGTCGGACCGTAGCAGTGCAAGAGATGGTGCGGTCGGTTCTGGCGCAAAAGCCGTGCCATTGCTGGCACATCAACCGCATCACCGCCGACCAATAGAACCCGCAAACTCGCCAGCACCGAGCCCAAATCATCAACGCTCTGGCTGAACAATCCAGCTGTCAAATGCAGGACCGTAATGCGGTGCTGCTGAATCAGGCTGCGCAGCATCTCCGGCTGCAGCACATCAGTGTAGGGAATCACAACCAGGCGTGAGCCGTGTAGCAGCGGCACCCAGACTTCCAGCGTACTGATATCAAACGCGGGATTGCCTACCCACGCCACACGATCTTTTGAGCTGAACTGCGCATAGCCATTGTTGATGACGAGCCGATTGACGGCACGGTGAGGAACAACAACTCCCTTGGGAAGGCCGGTCGAGCCGGAGGTGTACATCACGTAAGCGGCCGCCTCGGCGCTCAAGGGGAGCCCAGGATCGGCGTTACTTCCTGTCCCAGCCATGAGCGGCTCAATGGCCAGAACAGGACTGACAGTATCCAGACTACCTTGCTCTGTCCCGGCGAGCACCAGGCGTGCAGCACAGTCGGCGATCAGCCATTCTTGTCGAGCGGATGGGAGAGCGCGATCGATCGGCACATAAACTCCCCCCGCCTTCAGGATTGCCAGTTGCGCCACCACAAGCGCGACAGAGCGGTCCAGTACCGTAGCAACGCAATCCCCGGGCTCGACCCTCAGGGCGATCAGGTGATGCGCCAGGCGGTTGGCGCGCTGATTGAGCTCGCCATAGCTCAGGCGCTCGTCCTCATGGACGAGGGCGACGGCTTCGGGTGCACGCCGGACCTGTTGCTCGAACAGTTCATGGATGCACATATCCGAGGGGTAAGCCGCCGCCGTCCGGTTCAACTCCTCCAAGAGATAGGTGCGTTCATCGGCCGGCAGGATGTCGAGCTCCCGCACCGGCGTGTCGGGCGCCTGTTCCAGCGCCTCGGCCAGTTCTTCGAGCACGTGCTGCATGTAGCCGCAGACCCGATCCGCGCAGATTGGCTCGGTCACCTGCGCGGTGAGGCCAAGGGCCTGGCCATAATCCTCCACCGACAGCGCCAGCGGATAGTTGGTGCGCTCCTCGCCGCCCAGCCATTCCACGCCCGACAGGACATCATCCGGTCCGGAGCCGGCCAACGCTCCGGAGGCCGCCATGGCCGCCGGCGTGTTGTGGCGGTAGTTCAACAAGGAGCTGAACAGCGGCGCCGGCGCGGCAACGCCGCTGCAGCGTTGCGCCGGCGCCAGCGAGGCATGCTCGTGCGCCAGCAGCTCGGAAAGCCGCGCATGGGTGGTGCGCACGCTCGCCTCGACCCCGGTCCCGTCAAGGTCAAGCCGCACAGGCAAGGTGTTGATGAACAGGCCCATGGCCCGGTCGGCGCCGGCACCGCCATGCATGCGGCCAAACAGCACCGTGCCGAACACCACCTGTTCTCGACCGCTGCTGCGTGCCACCACCTGACCCCAGGCCAGATGGCACAGACTGGCCAGGCCCACCCCCAGCCGCCGCGCCTGGGCCCGCAGCCGATCGTTGAGCGGCTGCGGCAGCATCCGATGCGCCTCGCCGACCCCGCTGCCGTCGCCATGCACCTCGCTCAGCCCGAACGGCATCGTCGGCGCGTCGATGTCGGCCAGCATCGCCCGGAAGAACTCCTCATGCGCCTTGGCATCGACACCCAGGCGCGCCTGCGCCACCAGAGCGCGGAACGGCTGCGGGGAGCCCAGCTCATGCGCGCGTCCCTCCAGCATCGCCCGCACCTCGGCATGCATCAGCTTTAGCGTGGTGTGATCCCCGATCACATGATGCAGCAGTTCCAAAAGCAGCCAGCGTCCGTTGCCCGGCTCGCGCGCGATCACGAACCGCAACAGCGGCGCCCGGCCAAGATCGATGCGATAGTGACGCGGATCGAACCGACGCTTCAGTTGCTCATGAGCGGGACCGTCGTCTTCATCCAGCTCGACCTCGCTCACCTCCAGCGGCGCGCGACGCCACACCACCTGGGCCGGGTTCGACAGCCCCTCCCAGACAAAGGCCGTGCGCAGCATGTCGTGCCGATCCACCACCTGCTGGACCGCACCAAGATAGCGGTCAAGCAGTCCACGCTCGGCGAACGCCATCTGCGACACCAGCAGATAAGGATCGCCCCCGGTCGCCAGCAGATGATGGAACAGGATGCCGTCCTGCAGCGGCGACAGGCCATAGATGTCCTGGATGTTGCCGAGGCCACCCGGCACCGTGGCGACGACCCGGTCGATCTCTTGCTGCGTCAGCTCGATCAGCGGCAGCATCTCTGGCGTGATCGCCGTGCTATCCTGGTCGATCAGGTTGGCCGGGACCGCCACCTCGTGATGGCTGCCAAGGCTTGCGGCGAGATCGCAAAGCACCGGCCTGGCGAACAGGGTGCGCACCTCGACCCCCAGCGACAGCCGCCGCAGCCGCTCCATCAACTGCACCGCCAAGAGCGAATGGCCGCCGAGCTCGAAGAAGTGGTCGTGGCGTCCGACCCGCTCGACCCCGAGAAGGTCGGCCCAGATCGCGGCCAGCGCCGTCTCGACCGCGCCCTGCGGCGGCTCGTAGGTCCGCCGCGCATAGGCCTCGTCGTCGGGGACCGGCAGCGCCTTGCGGTCGAGCTTGCCGTTGGCCGTCAGCGGCAGCGCCGCCAGCCGCACGAAGGCCGACGGCACCATGTAGTCGGGCAGCCGCGCCCCAAGATGCGCGCGCAAGGCGCCGGCAAGCCCGCCCTGGTCTTCGCCCTGCGCTGCCGCCTCGCCCTCGGCCTCTGGCGCGCACACCACATAGGCGACGAGCCGCGTCTGGTCCGCTCGATCCTGGCGCGCCACCACCACCGCATCGCGCACCCACTCATGCTCGGCAAGCCGCGCCGCGATCTCGCCCGGCTCGATGCGGAAGCCGCGGATCTTCACCTGGTCGTCGTTGCGGCCCAAGAACTCCAGATTGCCGTCGCCAAGATAGCGCGCCAGGTCGCCGGTCCGATAGAGCCGGTCGCCGTCGACAAAAGGACTGGCGATGAAGCGCTGCGCCGTCAGCTCGGGCCGGTTGAGGTAGCCGCGCGCCACGCCTGCCCCGCCGATGTAAAGCTCGCCAACCGCCCCCAACGACACCGGCGCGCCAGCATCGTCCAGCAGATACACCCGAAGATCGGGGATGCGCCCTCCAATCGGACTTCCCGGCGCGGAAGTGTCGGACTGGCTAAGAGGCCGATAGGTTGCATGCACGGTTATTTCCGTGATGCCGTACATGTTGATCAGTTGTGGGGTGGAATCCGGATGCCTTTCATACCACGGCTTTAGTATCGGCGGCTCCAGGGCCTCTCCACCAAAAATCACATAGCGAAGACGGTTGCGAGCACCGCTCTGGCAGTCCGCATCGATGAACGTTCTGAACGACGAGGGGGTCTGGTTCAGAACCGTCACGCCCGACTTGCAGATTAGATCATGGAAGTCAGGAGCAGAGCGGGCGGTGTCGACCGGCACGAGTATCAAACGCCCGCCGTAGCGCAGCGCCCCCCACAGCTCCCACACTGAGAAGTCGAATGAGAAGGAATGGAACAGGCACCATATGTCGTGTTCGGTGAAGCCACACCAATTTTGGGTCGCGTCGAACAGACGTACAATCTGCGCATGCTCGACCATGACGCCCTTTGGCGTTCCGGTGGAACCGGAGGTGTAGATGATGTAGGCGAGATGGCGGGATGTGAGGCCGAGCGCGCGTGGATCGGGATCGGTGGCCGGCAGCCCGGCCCAGGGGGGTGCCGCGGTGTCGAGGTCGACCACGCTCACAGCGGCGAGCGCTTCGGCGCCGAGCGCGGCGCGGCCGGCCGCATCGGCCAGCAGCAGAAGCGGCGCGGCATCGTCGAGCACCTGGTTGAGCCGGGCGCTGGGATAGGCCGGGTCGAGCGGCACATAGGCGCCGCCCGCCTTGAGGATCGCCAGAACACCCACCACCATGGCCGAGCTGCGCTCCAGGCAGATCGCCACCGGCTGGTCCGGCTTGACCCCCAGTGCGATCAGGTGATGCGCCAGCCGGTTGGCGCGCCGATTGAGCTCGCCATAGCTCAGGCGCTCGTCCTCATGGACGAGGGCGACGGCTTCGGGTGCACGCCGGACCTGTTGCTCGAACAGTTCATGGATGCACATATCCGAGGGGTAAGGCGCCGCCGTCCGGTTCAGCTCCTCCAAGAGATAGGTGCGTTCATCGGCCGGCAGGATGTCGATGCTGCCGACCGGCTGCCCGGCATCGGCCAGCATACCGCACAACAAAGCTTGCAAATGCTGAGTCATGCGCTCGATCTGCTCCGGCGCCAATCGACTGGCATCAAAGTGCCAGCGAAAGCTCCCATCGAGAGCACAAATCTCAAATGTCATCAAAGCTGCCGCGCAATGGAGGCTCGAGGCTGAATGAACAACGGCAGAACTGTTTTCTGCCGCAATCGCCATACCAACCGGCCAGGGCCGTTGCGATCGCAGCGCCTCTATCTCCCTCAATGGCGGGCAGCGCCCGATAAGATCGCGCGCAAAGCTGTCGCGCTCCCTCAGTTGAGCGCATTCGGCCGCCACCGCTTTGCGTATTTCTTCGAAGTCATTGGCAAGATCGATGGTGACTTCCATTGGCACGGCGGAAGCGATAACGGCCCCTACCGCTTGCACGCCGGCTCGCGACGCTTTCGGCGCCGGTGTCCATCCGAGCTGAAGCTCTGCCTGGCCCGTGATGCGGGCTAGATAGATCAGCCAAGCCGTTATCAAGTATTCCACCCGATCAACGGCGGGCAGCTCAGCTAAGGCCTCTGGAATGAGCCACGAACTCGACTGCCATCGCGCCAGCGCTTCGGCTGCGCCCGACGACAGGAAAGGAAGCTGCACTGTTTTAAACTGCTCAAGCCGCTGTCGCCAGAAGTCCTCTGACGGCGCTATCTCCTCATGGATAGCAGTTAGGTGCCGCACCTGATCGTCGCTCAAGAGCGGGAGGTCGTCGCCTTCATCCAGATTGCAGTGGCTGGCGAGTGTTCGCGCCTCCAGAGCCTGACCGTCCAAGCTGCCAAACCAGACGTCGACATCCTGCGTACCCGTCGCCACACGCCAGTGGCTGGAGTGAATCTCCAGCAGGCGACCGGCCGCAAAGCCCGAGCGGCACGGCAGCACCTCCAGGTGCCGGACGGCGACAACCTCTTCCCCAACGAGAGCCTTGCACACACACAATGGATTGGGATGATACGGTCCAAAATCCAAGGCCCGCGTCATCGCCGATAGATCTTGCGCGGATCGATCCCATAGTAGACAGCCTGCCGCATCAGGGAGTCGATGCCTCGCAAAATAGCTTCTGTCTTCCAGTGCCTGCGGACGGGCAGTAAGCTCTCCCTTCGCCAAGCCAGTTAAGAGCTCGCCGAAACCCTCGACGGCGGCGTCGTAACATTTGAGATTCAGGGTCAACGCGGTATCAGTAGGCGCAATCAACACTTGGCGCTGAACCGCTACGTCACCCACGTTAATGCCTTCATCGATCCGGTGCCAGGTGATGGCATATTCGGTCTCTTGCGCCAGCAGCGCCCAGGAGGTCGCGTGCGTTCCGGCATATCGGGGCAATGGACCGTCATGGTAATTAAAAGCACCTCGATGCACTTGCCCAAACACGTGCGGCGGCAATATGAACGGATTGGCGACGGAAAAAATCCAATCTACTGGCTCGGCCTTCAAGAAAAACGAGAGCTCTTCAACGCTTGCAACACACAGGATATTCGCGCCAGCCGCCCAATCCGCGAATATGGCGTCGCCACACAGAGCCGCGCGGATGCCGTGGCCCATCTCCATTGCGAGCTGAGCACAGCTAATAGCTAACGTACCACTACCAACAACAATGCTGGACTTGATTGGTGGGCCGGCAGGTTGCCTATTCCGATCGCCTGGTTCGTAAGCGCCGGCGCACACCGGAGAAGACAGATATGGCATCTCACCCCCCAGCCAATCCACCCACCAAGCCAGGCAGTTTCCCGCCCAGGCACCGCTCGATGTAGCGGCTCAAGCCTGTCACACTGGTTCGTATTTGCTCGGGAGTAACCGCGCTGAATGCCAGTCGGACCCGGCAGTCTTGAGAGTCATCCAATGCAAAGAAGCTCATCGGCATGACAATGACATTGTCACGCCTTGCACACTCGTCCACGTTGTCCGCCCCAAATCTGAAGGGAAGGTCAAGAGTCAGAAAAAACCCGCCGGAGGGACGATTCCATCGAATCCGATCCGAAAAAGGCGAAAACACACTATCGAGTTGTCGCAACATGACGTCGCGATTTGCACGATACCAATCCAGCGCCGGGCGGATCCAGGCACGCAAGCTTGCCCCCTGTTGGATCAAGAGCCCTGCCACGATCGCTTGTGTAATCTGGCTCGTATTGATGGTAACGAAGCTCTTGCGCTGAACCAGGTCGTTCCAAAGTGCCTGGCGAACACCCGCGTCTCCAAACATGGTGTCGGGCAGTATTGCGGCTCCGACACGGAGAGCCGGGCTTAGCGTCTTGGAAAATGTGGACAGGTAAATAACACTTCCGACCTGATCCAACGCGGCCATCGGAGGAACCGCATCTCCCTCATAGCGGAATAGCCCGTATGGATTGTCCTCCAAAACGACGAGACGATGTCTGGCGCACACTTGAAGGATATCGCGTCGTGCGGCCGCACCGAGAACCCGCCCGGTCGGATTGTCGAAGTCGGGAATAAGATATATCGCCCGAGCCCTCCGACCATTCCTGCGCAAATGCTGGACGGCGGCCTCGATTGCGTCCGCGACGCTAGGCCCTGAGTTGGACAACGCTGCAATGGCGACCTTCGCAGCTTTAGCTGCACCGGTCGCACCGACATAGGTGGGATTGCAGACCAGAAGCACATCCGCAGGTTCAGGACACAGCGCCGGCAGGCAGATAGCAAGTGCTTCCTGGCATCCTGAGGTGATCAGTACGCGATCCGCCTTCGCAGGAACCCCATCATCGGATCGCACCTGTTGCGCAACGAACTCGCTAATGATCCCGGCGGTTCGTCCATATTGCAACAGGTCTGACCATCCTTGCCCGCTCCGGTGACCGCCAGCTGAATACCGTTCATATACTCTCAGCGCATTCACCAGCACCTGGGGGTCAAGTTTATCGAAGAACCGGTCACTCGGTCTGCCGGACGCCAGAGAAATAGCCGAGGGGAACACACCTGAGACTTCGTTCAGGAAATTCATTACTGAGAGCTGCGATCTGTCATCCATCATCGAACCTTGCACGAGATTCCACCGAGTTGAGGATCGACCGCTTTGCGGGGAGCGAGCGTAACTTGACTCGGAGGCCTAGCACTACTTTGGCAGGTTTTTAGCGGCGGGCGAGTTTTTGGAATTCCCAAGAGAGAGTTTGCGTGATTCATAGGAG
>NZ_JBSKBQ010000050.1:0-8503 GCF_053714375.1 Mesorhizobium sp. ArgA1 | reverse complement strand
GCCCTGCCGGCAAACATCCGCGAATAGCTGTCTCATACGCAACGATCTGGGGATCGTGTGGTGCTAAGGAAACTTGGGGACCGCACATCTCATTGATTATAAAGATCTATTCAAAAACAACTGTTGAAGTCGGGCATTAAGCCGCGCGGGCAGCTGAGTGATCAGCAGGCGCGAAAGGTCGATGCCTTGAAGCGGGGGTCGCACGCATTTGCCACCATGCGCAGCCTGGCGATGCGCTTCAATGGAATCTTGCGTGGGAGGCTGCCTGAACCGCTTGAGGCCTGGATTGACGACGCGATCGGTTCTGATCTTGTTCCCATCATGCGCTTCGCACGCGTCCTCCGCCGCGACATCGACGCCGTCTACGCAGCATTGAGCTGCCATGGAGCAATGGCCAGGCCGAGGGCCAGATCAATCGCCTGAAGACACTCAAGCGAGCGATGTACGGACGTGCTGGCGCCGAATTGCTTCGGGCAAGAATGCTGCCACTTCGCCACACACTTTGAGGCAGAGCCTCATTGAATACAGTGCGACACTGGCCTTCTCCCACGGCGACGCCAACACCGCCGGTGCTCGCCGCCGTCGGCTACAACTTCAGCCTTCTGCTCAACTGGCTGAGGCTTTTGTTCGCCTGCTTCCTGGCGCTGCTCGCAACAGCTCCAGCGTCACCGGTCCAGCCGCGATCAGCCTGACCTCCGGAAAATCAACCAGCATAACCTCTCACCACGGCTGCCTTTCGACGCCCATGCCGGAAATCGCTCTTCTTCACTGCCGACTAAGAAAAAGCGCTGACCGCAAGGCCAGCTTTTTGTCTGGACAGGGAAGCCTCAGTTGGCAGTGCAGAAATGCTGTTCGCCGTCATTGCCGGTGAATGTGCCGGTGCGGGCGTTGAAGCTGCGATAACGGTCCGAGCAATAGACATACCAGTCACGCGTCCACGGTTCGGCACAACGGTAGGCGTAGAACACCTGCGGCTGCGCGTAGTAGCGGCGAACCGGTGCCTGGCGCACCCGTACGTGGCGATGATAGTAATCGCCATAGTAGTAATCGCGTGGCGGCGGCCGGTCATTGGTCAACGCGCCAACGATCAGCGCGCCGGCGGCAGGGCCGAGCACGCCGGCGGCAACCGCGTCGCCGTCGCCGTGATGGCCGTGAAGACGCCAATCACCCGCATTGGCAGCGGGCAAAGTCGCGAGGGTAGTGGCGACCACGGCGGCGGACAGAACGGCCGTCTTGAAAATTCGGTTCATGTCGGATCTCCTTCGTGCCGGCCCGTTGAATTTCAGGGATGCGGTCCGGCGATACCGTGAACAAGCAAGCGGCGTACCTACTTGAAATTTCTGATTTTGCGCGTCTCGGACCGTCGGCATTGTCGACTTGCCGACCTTTTGGGTCCCGATCCGACAATCGACCCACTCCAAAATGCGCCACAGCAAACGGTCTAGTCCGGGCATGTCAGCGGTTCCTTGCTGCCATTGGCGCCCTGGCGTCTACCAAAGGCTTTTACCACACAGTGCCAAGACACCCATGCCGGCGACCTAACAACTCCGGCAGTGGCCACGATGACCACGGTGCAATTAGGCGCAGTCACCAGCCCTGACGGAACTCTTGGGAATTGGTGACAAGGGTGGCGCCGATATGACGGCTCCGCCACGCATGGGGGTTGGGGACGTCCAGGCTGCCAACGACATCAATCCACCAAAACAAAAAACTTCGCCGACGTGGACTGGCTGCCAGGATTGATCTGCTGGTGGCGATAGGGCTCCAGTGTGCCGAATTATCTGTCGTCGTCCGGAATTAAGTGGGGCCGCTGACGTCGTGTGCGAAGTCGTTTCGGCGCTCGTGTAGAAGTTTGGGCGCGTCGCTGCCGCACGACATGCCGCGAAGCATGGTCTCGATCCGGGGAAGACGAATGCTGCCGTCGCCGCTGGTAGCGGCAGCGCAGTTCTGGAGCAGGTGGCAAAGCGCACGAAGGAGTGTGTTCTGACCGTAGGTGGCGATTGCCTCGTAGGCGTCGGCTCCCTCAACGTTGTGTTCGGCGCCTACCCTGAACAACGCGCACCTCCAGGGCGTGCCCTCGCCAGTTGCCACGCTGGCAGGCCTTCCAAACTGCCTGCCGCGAGATTCCTGCCGACTTGGCGAGCAGTTGAGTGGGACGAATGCTTTACTCGACATCTTGCGCTAGTCCCTGGCGGCGAAACGGAAACCACGGGGTAGCAGCTCGAGTTATCCCTGGCGTGACAGCCAAACCTTGGATCTCCGCGCAGCCTCACGAAGCCGTACGGATGTCAGCCATTGGTCGCAGTTCGTTTTGCGAGGGTGTGGAAGGGTGACCGGTGACAGTAGAAGGGATAGCTGGCGCTTGGCCGATAGGGCTGCGGCCTTGGTTTACCAATCCTGGGGTCTTGGGTTGACCAATCCGCTGCCGACCGTAAGCGGGTTTACCAACAAGGGCGGCTAGATTCCATGCAAATCCCACCACTCAATGCCAGTCCAAAATTAACTGTCATTGAGGCCATTGGTAAACCTGATCTTGGATCAGAAACTCCTATCCTCGGCCTGAAAACGCTCTTGTTTTCAGTCGCATAGGCCACACACACGCAAGCCATAATTCCGGACTGGTAAACCCCACGAAATGCCAGATAACTCCGGCATCACACCAGACTGCCATTTATGCGACTTTAATAGCACAAAAAGTGAACACCGATGCTTTGTTTCGCGCTGTGACCCGATCCTACGGGAGCGAGCGGCGCGATGGGACGAAGCTGTTCTTACCGGACCTGACCGTGCATTAAATCAACGTTTGGCGCGGGCCCATAAGCCAGGATTGATGGCACGAGGCCAAAAAATCCGGCCAAGCACGTGAGTATTCGTGGCGGCAACAATTGATGGGCGGCTGCGACAAGGCCGCTTTTCGTTTTAGCATATCATAACATGGGACAGGAAAAGATCCCCCCTTAAGTAAACGCTAATGTATCCGGCAGATTCGGAAACGGAGGCCAGGTCTTCGCAGTAGGCTGGGCGAGATTTTTCAAAGACAACGCGGGGAAATCGGTTCTCCTACGAGGGGGATGCTTGTATGGTTTTGGTTGCGGGAGGGACTATGAGCTATTGGAGCACCAAGTCGGCAGCGGCCGGCAATATCCGTCTTTATGTTCGCGGCGATGGCTGGCGTTCGCATGACGATGTGAAGAACGATAAGGGCGAGGTCATGGAGCGCGGCAGCGCCCGGGCGATTGAAGACTTGCTGACTTCGGCGCTCAATGCCTCGAACCTTCTCCTACTCACCGGTGCCGGATCGTCGTTCTGCGCGAAAAACGAAGGACCGGGCGCAAAGCAGGCGCCGAGCATGCTCAAGTTGTGGGATGCCGTCGTCACGGCTGCAACGCATGAAAGAATCAACAAGATTGCCGCTCTTATGCCGAATGCAGAGGCGGTGGTTGAAGCGAAGAACATCGAGAAATTTCTGACGCATTGCAAAATCTATCTTGAGCTCTTCGGGGCTGAAAAGGCGAAAGACGTTGCCGACTTCATCGGCCTTGCTGAAACAACGATCGAGCGAAGTGTGGATTTCGTCGATGAAACCACGGACTTAAGCGCCCATCAGGCGATCATCCGAAAGATCGCCAGGCGAGGCGCGCGCAAGCCGCGCACTCGGATATTCACTACCAATTACGATCTCGCCTTCGAATATGCCGCTCGAGCGCTCCGATTTACGATGATCGACGGGTTTTCCCATTCGTTGCCGCAGATCTATGATCGCGGTCATTTCGCGCACGACATCGTCAGGCGCGATGGCGGCAGGGACGGTCCTGATTACATCGAAAACGTGTTCCATCTCCACAAGCTGCACGGTTCCGTAGACTGGCGGCGCAAAGGGGCAGAGCTTATCCGTTCCAGGGCCGAAAAAGACGGGCCGGCGGCCCTGATCTACCCTCGCGACAGCAAATACCAGGAGGCATTCGAAACGCACTACCTCGACATGATGGCCGCCTTGCAGAGCGCTTTGCGGGAGCCCGACACCGCCGTCATCATCTCTGGTTTCGGCTTCAATGACGATCACATAACCAAGCCGATACTCGTCGCCATCGAAGCAAATATGAGCTTACGCGTCATAGTGTGCGACCTCGCTTACATCACCGACGCGGAACTCGAAACAAATGCTCACACTCTTTCCCCCGATACACCGACCCGCGCCGGGGCGAGCGCTTTTTTTGGAACATTCAAGCGGCTCATCGATTTCGGCGACCAGAGACTTTCCCTCCTAAGCGGCCGCTTTGACGATCTTGCACAGGCGCTCCCCGATCTCGTCGCTCAGACCGAGCGGGAGCGTCATGTGGAACGACTCAAGATTCTGAATGAGCCGTCGTCGGGATCGTGACCATGCAGAGCCTTGTCGAGCCCGACCGCTATATCGGAACCATTACCGTTGTCAGTGCCTCGATCGCACAGGCAAACTTGCCGCAGGCAACAGCCCGTCCCGAGCGTCGTTCGCTTGCACGGGGCGCGGTCGGCGACTTCGTTTTCATCGACTGCGAAAGCGTCAAGCTTCTGGGCCGCATCATCGAAGTCAAACTGCCCGACAATGAGCGGTTGAGTGTCGAACCCGCGATGGGCAGCCCGCCGGAACCTCATCCTGTCGGCCGGATTCAGCTGCTCGCATCCGTCGACCAGAAAAACCAGAAACTTGTTCGTGGTTTGCGGGCGCATCCGCGCATCGGCGATGCGGTTTATCTCGCGCAGCCGGAACTCTTCGGGGACCTTGCCGCGAACTCGCTTTCCGGGAGCGATCAACTGTCGATCGATCTTGGCCTTTTGAGCGCCGGCGGCGGCATCCATCTAAAATTGCCGCCCGAGAAACTGTTCGGTCGGCATTGCGGCGTGTTCGGCGCCACAGGCGGCGGCAAGAGCTGGACGATTGCCGCCATCCTCGACCAGATCAAGGCGAACGGCGGAAAGTGCATTCTTTTCGATCCGACCGGCGAATTCGCAAATCTTCCATCGGTCACGAAGCACTATGCTTTCAACGACGAGGAAGGTGCCGAGCGGGTTCATTTTCCCTACACACAGACGACGGAAGAGGATTTGTTCGCCCTCTTTCGCCCGTCTGGGCAATCACAAGGCCCTAAACTCAGGGAGGCGATGCGAAGCCTGAAACTTTTACGGGCTTGCCAGGGAATAGAACCGGAAGGCGTGGTTTTCACGGCACGAAAAACGGTTGAAAAAGCCAATCGGCCCCGCGCTCCGTTTTACAACGCGCTTGACTCGCACAGAGACGCGATAAATTCGCCGCTTTGCGACTTCCGGATAACAAGTCTTCCCGAACAGGTAACGGCGGAATGTGTCTGGTCGACGGGGAACAACACCGACAATTGGGGTGGCCCCGACAATTCGGTTGCGCACTGCGAGACCCTTGTCGCCCGCATCAAAACGCTCATCACCACGCACCAGCTCTCTTGCCTTTTTGGCACGGCGGGCCAGTCGCTGGTGCACGTCCTCACAGATTTTTTCGCCAATGACGCGGATGACATCATCCGCATTTCGTTCCGATCGGTGCATTTCGAGCACAACACGCGCGAAATCCTTCTGAATGTCATCGGCCGCTATCTTCTCGGAGAAGCGAGGAAGGGATCATTCCGGGCGCGGCCCGTGATCGTTGCGCTCGACGAAGCGCACCAGTTCCTCGGGCGCACCGTCGGAGACGAGTATGCGAGCGTGCGGCTGGAATCTTTTGGCATTATCGCCAAGGAGGGCCGCAAATACGGGCTGACATCCATCATGGCAACGCAGCGCCCAAGGGACATCCCGCACGATGTTTTAAGCCAGCTCGGAACGCTGATCGTGCACCGCTTGACGAACGATGAAGATCGGCAGGCGGTCGAACGGTCCTGTGGCGATCTCGACAAGAACGCCGCCATGTTTATCTCTACACTCGCCCCCGGCGAAGCCATCATTGTCGGCCCCGACCTGCCGGCGCCTATGCCGATCCAGATTCACGAGCCGCTTATTCCGCCGGATTCAAAAGGACCCGACTACAATAAGTTCTGGCGAGAACGCAAAGCGAAACCCGCCGATCCCGAGAGCGAGGACGAGCTTTTGGTATGAAAGCTCCCGGGAAGCTTGCCGAGCGCTATCGGCGGACGCTGAAGCGAGCCGTGGACCTTCGCAGCATGCAGACGATCAGCTCCGATGAGTTGATAGCCGCAGGGCCTGACCGCTATCACGAAATCCGCAGGACCGCGACGCGCGCGCGCAACGAGAAGACGGATGTCTTCGTCTGCGAGAATTGCGGGTATGCGGTATACGCTCCGCGCGAGCCGCGGACACGCCTGCCCTATTGGCGGCACAGGAAAGGCGCCCCCAGGGATTGCCCATGGTGGACGGGCGATCCCTCCTCCATCGATGAGGTCAATGCCAGCCAGTTTCAAGGAGCGCAGGAAAGCCCGCTCCATCTGAAAATCAAGAACACGATCGCGGAATTGTTAAATGCCGATCCGTTGACGGAACCGGGGTCTGTTGTGACCGACGAATATCTCGTCACGGCAGAAGGACGCCGCCGTCCCGACGTTCGCGCAGTATATGCAGAAAAGCCGATCGCCGTTGAAGTGCAGCTTGCGACGACTCAGATACCGATCATCGATGCGCGCGAGAGCTTTTACGAACGCGAAGGCCGGCACCTGATCTGGCTGACATGGAATTTCGTGCCGGTGGATCGGTCTCGCATGCTCACGGCCTTTGAGGATATCTTCTATTCCCACAACAAGAACCTCTTCTCGTTCGACGAAGAGGTTTTGGCCGTTTCAAAGGCTGATGGCAGCGCTCGCGTACGGGCCTTCTGGGAAGGCGAGACCGGATGGGAGTCGAAGGTCGTGCGCCTTACCGACTTGACGTGGCCGGAAACGGGCCTGCCGTTTGCCGTCGAGCCGCGTCCGCCCTGGCACGAAGATTTCCGGGCACGATGGCTGGACGCCACGTCCGAGAACGGCACGCGCTACCCGGATCGTGTCCACCTACTTGATGAACTGGCGAGCAAACTGAATATGGAAGGCGTTGATGGTGCAGCGTTGAGCGAGGCGGACTTCGAATCCCTCCTCAACTGCATGCTCTCCTTCGTCTTGAAACGGCCCGTCGGTTCGAGACAGCGCAACCTGGCGGAGGTGATCAACACGTTCCTGGCAGGCTCGCGGCGGCACAATTTTGCGAGGCTCATGCGAAAAGTGGTTGTCTCAACAGGCTCGGGAGAATTACTCGATAGGGCGAGCGTGCGGGAGAAGTTTTCAATTGCAGAGCAGGAGCCGCAGGACGGGCCGGAAACGGTCACGGGCCGCATTGCCTTGATGCTATTTCCCGAGCTTTTTCTGAAAACCCCCGTCACCGTGAAGAAATAGCGTAGCCGGTGCGATGGAAGCAAGGAGAGCCGGAATCTTCACGCGCAGTGGTGATGCGGCGAGAGGGATACGTTGCCCCAAATGCCTGCCTTCGGGTCCTTGAACAATTGACGCTATACGAGTCTTGGCTCACGCGGCGGCAGCCGTTGTAAGTTTCGGTAATGACTTGACGTTTCTTGTGTCTGAGGGCAATTTGGTGATGGCCTCCCGCACAGGCCAGTGTGCCCACCATGCAAAGCCTCGCAGTGCGATGTCGCTGAGATCAAACCTACCATTCCCTCCTTGGGACGGGTCTGTCAGCAGTGGGCACATGTTGGATCCGTTACCACGATAGGAATGGATCAAGGGCAATAGCGATCAACTGAAAGAACTGAAAACGGCTGCGCGAAACATTGCCCGTGCCAGGCGAATAAAACATATAGGCGCGTTGGAAGTGATTGCACAGGCATTGGGCTATTCGCATTGGAACGCCCTAACCAATGCAGAAAAGAATGGATGGCGTCCGCCCGCGGAGGATCTAGCTACCGCTGAAGCATTGGTATTTGCCGAAAACCCATTGATCTCGATTGACACTGATCCTTGGCGCGCAATCGGCCATGACAAATTCGAGGGCGAACTTCTGGGGCATAGCTATCGCGTAAGCACGCAGTCGGACGATGTCCGCATGTGGGGACGAGGTTGGGAGGTGACCTTACCCGAGGCCCCCTTAGCTCCTGCTCGTTTTCGAGTAACAGATCGCAGGCTCAAAGCGAATCCGATTGACGACACAAACTTCCGAAATGCCGCGCTCGAAATAGCTTCGGGTTGGCGCAAGCTGGTTCACGCGCGAATGAGCTATGGTCGGAATTGGGTGACGCGTCCGATCAGGCGGCGCGGTGATCCGGTGTCACAGACTGTGCGACACCGTTGGTGAATTTGACGCCGGCGATGACCATTGGCAACTGATTTTCGCCTTTGAGACGACGCCAGGTTTTGGCGGCGCTCATGACCAGCTTGAAGACCATGAGACGCGCTGTCTTGTGCGACAGCGCTCCTTTGGCCCGACTTGAACACCTGGACGAGAACACAAAAAGAACATAGCCACGTAAGTCATTGATTTTTAGTGACCGTAGCTT
>NZ_JBSKBQ010000049.1:0-8539 GCF_053714375.1 Mesorhizobium sp. ArgA1 | reverse complement strand
GGTGTCCACCTATTTTGGTGGACACCTCATGCATCAGGCCACGCAACAGCAAAAGGTGCAGGGAAATTCGCGCTTACTTTTGAAGAAGTTTCTGCATTCGGCTGGCTCGAACAGGTGACAGATATCGCCGAGAGCCAATCATCCGCTGCTGCATGCCGATGAGGCGATCCGCGCCATCTACCTCAAAGGCTTTCAGAGGATCAACCAGCCCTACACCGAGGGCGACGACATCTGGCTACGCTACGGTTGCGAAGATCATCTCATCACTTGGGCTCGGTTTATCGCCAACCACCTCCCTGACTGGTTGAAGCAGGCTGAGGCATGGGACGGGAACGAGGCCTGATGGTTCACCAAGACGGGATTCATCTGTTTGACTTGAGCCACTAGCCGACTGAGTGGCTCCGCAAGTCCGGATGTTTCGGTTCCTTCACGACTTTCCAAACTCGGGGTACGCGGTTATGTGGACGTCACATAACCGCGTACCCTCGACGGGATCGATTGGTGCAACCGCATCACACGTTCCCTCCCCGCCGGGCGCACCGCTATCCAGTCGGGCGTGTTCAGCCTGCTTGTCCGGCATCGGGTTCCGTGGCAGCCCTGTCCGGTCGAAGACACGGATGTCCGGGACCGGACACATGGAGGCATGGAGGTGTCGAGTATTCAGCCGTTGCGGTGCGAACATGGTGTTCGCCTCTTACCCGCACAGGCCTCATAGACTAGTCTTCTGTAATGGGTCCTCCTTCGTCGAGTCTCCTCTGGACGATATCTCATCGTCAGGATCATGCTTCTGTCCGTGGTCAGCGCGAAGGCCGCCACACTATGCCATCAGATCCAAGCCGAACGGCAGCGCCCTCCTGAACCTTGCCACGCCCTCGTCCCGGCGACGGGACCTATGCCATCGCTGCGGCCTTGCTCCATCGGAAGTCGGTCGCATCCACCCACATGCGATGGAGCACGATGCCCAACTTGTGGGCAAGGGCCATCTTGGCGCGCTTCATGCCCGACGTTTCGCCACGTCAAGCGCCCAGTGCTTCAGGCCTGAGAAGCGGGTCGCCCGCGTCAGCACGATGTGCCCGTTTCAAAGAGCGCTGTTCGCACCATGGCGTCGCCGACCTTGCTGACACCACCGTCCCGGTCGGTCTCACCGGATTGATGGGCGTAAGCCCGAATTAGGCTCCGACCACACTGAATTTTCCAAGCCGCATCGGGTCGTCCACCGCCGGTGAGCGCAACCAAGGCGCCGACCCCAGGTGTGCTCATCAATCTGCGGCAAACCTTGTCAGCGCGCGCGCTCTTCGATCTTCAGCATCTCGCACTCCGCTACTCGCCAACGAATGTGCATGGAAACTAGACTAGACTGGGCGGCATGCCGATTGCAAGGAACACAGTGATTTCCGTTGGGATCTAACAGTCTCATAGTCTCCGGCCAAGGAGGTTTAAATGAACCTTGCTCGAACGATTCAAATCGATGCGATAGACGAGGCACTGTCGGGTGCGGTCCCGTAGAGGTCAACAAAAGTGGCGCAGGGGTCGAGAAGCGTCTCATCTCCTATCGGCAAATCGCATTATTAATGAGCTTGGAGGAACGGCGATATGTCGATCCAGAATCCGACGCATCCCGTGGCTGCTGCGAGAAGCAGGTTGAGCACGATTACAGAACTCAATGAAGCAGCCGCAGATGAAGCCTGGAAGCCGTACATATGTCACCAGACGTTCGATGGCGAAAGTACGGCTGAAAGCATCGCCCAGAGCGGGCCGCAGCTTGGGGTTCATTTCCGCGAGAGCTGCGCACTTTGTTGCGGCACGTTCGGCGAGTTGCTGCAAGGCCAGTTGTCCATCGGCTCCCTTTCCCGCGACTCTCATTTCTTGGTCACGATGCCCATCGCGCTCTTTGCTCGGGCCTACTTTATACCGTCTCCAGGCATACGATCTGTAACCGTCTATCCATCGCATAAAATCAAAGCAAAACGACTGGCTGAGAATCTCGTGAGTGCGCTGAGCGTCTCAGGAGGAACTCTTATTCTACAATCTGAGCTCCCCGAAGGCAAAGGGCTGGCGAGTTCGTCCGCGGATCTTGTTGCGGCTGCAAGGTCAATCGCGTCCTGTTTCAATCGTAGGATCCGTACATCGTTGATTGAGAAGCTAATGGCAGAAATCGAGCCGTCCGACGGGGTGATGTACCCCGGCGTGGTCGCATATCAACAGCGATCATGTAGGCTTTTCTCCTTTCTCGGACAGATGCCGCCGCTAGCTATCGTTGGTATTGATGAGGGAGGGACGATTGAAACCGTCGACTATGACCAACGGCGAGGTGAGATCTCCGCTAGCCACCGAGCTCAATATCATGAACTACTCGAGCGGACACGTTCAGCTATCTCGGGGGGCGACACCGCCGCGATTGGTGGAATAGCTACAGCAAGCGCGCTCCTGCATCAGGAGCGGGTTCCCAAAGAGCATCTAGATTCGATGCTGAAAGCGTCTGAGGACACTGGCGCGCTCGGCGTTGTAGTCGCGCATAGCGGTACCATGATCGGGATACTACTGGATCGACTGGCGCCTGGTTTCCCACGGACGCTTCGGTCGGTTGTGGACAGTGTGTCGTCGTTTCACAGCTCGCCAAAAATATATGTCACAATGAATGGCTGCCGGTGAGCTACCGCATGGACGCCGATCACACACACCATCCGTTCTCCGGTTATTCTGAGGCCTATGCCCTACCCCGGATCATTCGGTGCGGGACCAATCTTTACCTGGCGCAGTTTGCATTCATGAAACTTCTTCCTGCAAAGTACATTATTGAGCGAGCGCTGGCTCGAGAGACATTGCAGCGAGACGCGACGATTCTAGAGACGTCGAGCGGAACATTTGCCCTTGGGTTGGCTGTAGTCTGCCGGGAATATGGTTTCCGCCTCGAAATCTTCACTGATCCGGTGATGGACAGGGCTCTTGAAAAAAGGTTGAGATCGCTGGGGGTGAAAGTAGTTATAGTAACAGAAAAGGCGGAGCAAGGCGGATATCAAAGGAGCCGCCTCGACGCATTGCAGACTAGGATGAAACAGTTAGGCCACTCCTGTTTCTGGCCTCGCCAATACGAAACTCGAGACAATCCCGGCGCCTACAAATATTTCGCCGACCAGATCACTGGAATGGTTGGCGCAGAGATCACGTTGGTGGGGTCGGTCGGATCAGGCGGTTCCACTTGCGGAACAATAGAGCGCCTCCGCCGCAAAGCCCCCGGCGCCCGGCTGATTGGAGTGGACACTTTCAATAGCGTCATTTTCGGTCAGGCGGACGGTGAACGGAAACTGCGCGGGTTGGGTAACAGTCTCGTCCCGAAAAACGTGAAGCATGAACTTTATGACGAGGTTCATTTCATATCGGCTTCGCTGGCTTTTGCTGCGACGCGTGACCTTCACGAACGGCACGCAGTTTTTGCGGGCCCGACTTCCGGCGCGAGCTATATCGTCGGGCGGTGGCGCGCTCAGGAGTATCCAGAGGAAACCGTAGTGGTGATATGTCCTGACGAAGGCCACCGCTACGTCGAGGCTGTCTACGATCACGAGTGGTGCGAGCAGAACGGATGCCTGCATAATGGTGTTCTCTTGGACTCTCCAGCTAGCGAAGATCACCCCTCGACTGCTCTCCCGCCATGGAACCGATACCGCTGGAAGCGCAAAAGCCGGGAGGCTGTCTTGAAGGTGTTGGAGTGGCATGATGGATCGGAATAGTTTTCTTTTCGTGGAAAGCAACACGACCGGCACTGGCGAGCTATTGATCAAGCGTGCCGCGGCCTTGGGTTTTGAGCCTTATCTCATTACTCGAAATCCGGGCCGCTACCGCTTTCTCGACGAGTGCGGCGCGCGAGTAGTTGAAGCCGAAACGCGTAGTCCGGATGAAATTCTCAGGGTCGCCGCCAAACTGACAGGGTTGACAGGAATATTTTCATCCTCGGACTATTTTGTGGAAACGGCGTGCAGAGCCGCGATGAAACTAGGGCTGCCAACGGCGAGTCCGGAGGTTGTAGCTAGGTGTCGGAACAAATGGAAGCAAGTGACCGAATTGCAGCGACAATCGATCTCAGTGCCAAAGACCCAACTGATCACTTCGGTCAGAGAGCTAGATCTTGCTCAAATTACTTTTCCGGTCGTCGTGAAGCCGGTCTCGGGAAGCGGCAGTAGCGGCGTGTGCCTTTGCGAAAATACCACGGCCGCCATACAGGCATTCGGGCGAGCAAAGGACGTGTTGCTCGATCAAGTAGGTTTGCAAAGCCCGGAAGTTCTAATTCAGCAATACATAAGAGGCCAAGAATACTCTGCAGAGATGATTGCGTTTAACGGGAAGGTGCATTGCCTTGCAATCGTTGCCAAGCACAAGGGGCCGCCACCTCACTTCGTCGAGGTTGGGCACGACTTCCCGACCCCGCTTCCGGAGTTGTGGCTGAGGGACCTGGCTTCTTTCGCAGCAGGAGCAGCATCGGCTTTGGGGCTGGACTTCGGACCGGCTCATGTGGAGTTTGTAGTGACGGAGTCAGGTCCTGTCGTCATTGAGGTAAATCCTCGGTTGGCTGGCGGAATGATTCCAGTCATGCTCTCGCACGCTTTAGGCACGTCAATCCCTGACATGGTTATCAAGCTTTATGCGGGTGAAGCGTTCCCGCATCTCCGGTTGAGCAAGACAAGAGCGGGAGCCATCCGTTTCGGCCTCGCCCAGAAGTCCGGGAAGCTCAAGCGCCTGAGCTTTTCCCAGAATGCTGGGCCGACCGTGCCCGAAACGGGTCTTCTGAAATCTGAGGGGGAGGAAATACAGATAAATGGCGACTTCAGAGACCGTGTAGCGTATGCGATCGGCGTCGCTGACGAGCTCGACGCCGCGGCCGCAGTGGCTGAACAGATGATAGATTCCATTGTCGTTGACATCGACCCGACTGATGGCGAAGCGCAGAGCAAGCAAGACGGAGGGCTAAGCGAACGCAGATGGACCTTGCATCCTGAAGCGATGAAGCTGCTCGCTCCGCCCATCGAAATCTCGCGCGACGGTCGACTCCTGAAATTCCAAGCGGCCATAGATGAAGCACATCTGGTGATGCTCGCCGATCAAGGCTTGGTTGAGCGAGCATTAGCCGCAGACCTGCTCAAGCATATTCTCAGCCTCCAGAGCGAGGGCTTTCGATCTTTGGAGGGCCGCGATGCTCCGCGGGGCCTCTATCTGGCCTATGAGGCCGAGCTTGCCGCCAGGGCAGGCCCGGAAAAAGCTGGCTGGCTACACTTGGCGAGGTCCCGCAACGACTTGAACGCCACCATTTCTCTAATGGCTCTGCGGGACGCCGCATGTTCCACTTCGCAAGAAATAGGAGCTGCACAAGAGGTCTTGCTTCAGCGAGCGGAAGAAGCGTCCACACTTATAGCTCCACTGTACAGCCAATACCAAATCGCCCTTCCGGGGTCGCCGGGGCACTACCTGCTCGGGGTCTTCTTTGCTCTCGGGCGCGAGCGCCAAAGGCTTCTTCGCCTCTTGGAAGACGTTAGGAGTTGCCCCATGGGAGCCGGCGCTGGCGGCGGAACCAGCATGCCCATAGATCCCTCGAAAACCGCGAGCCTTTTGGGATTTGAACTGCCCTCGTTTAACTCCCTCGACGCAGTAGCGAGCCGGGACTTCCATCTGCAGGGGCTTTCACTCTTTACTGGTGTGTCGATATTGCTCAGTCGTGTTGCTCAGGATCTTCAGGTTTGGACGACGCGCGAGTTTGCTCTCATCGAGGTTCCTCGCAATCTTGCCGGGGGCTCTTCCATGCTGCCGCAAAAGAAGAACCCATATCTTCTTGAACACATCAAGGGGGCGGCAAGCACCGTGATTGGCGCATACGTCTCTGCGGCAACGGCAAGCTGCAAATCGCCTTTCAGCAACTCCATCGAATCCAGCAACTACGGCTGCTCGTCGCTGGCCCCTGCAGAAGATGCCCTTAAGCGAGCCATAATCCTTACATCGCTGGTTGTGAAGTTCATGTCTTTCAATGCGGCATCGATGCGGCAAAATCTGGAAGACGGCTTGGCAATGACGACTGTAGCGGCCGAGCGAATGGCGTCGCGAGGCGTTCCCTTCAGGGCCGCCCACACACAAATTGGCGAGATCGTGGCGCAACTGTCGCAGGATGGCTCTATCTCGAAGCGCCGAAGAGAGTTGGCTAGTCACCTCGCTGGGGTATTGCCGACGAGTCCTGAAGAATGCAGGGACGCTCTGCAGTTCGGAGGAGGACCAGGAACAGCATCAACCGAGGCCCAGCTTGCCGAAGCAAAAACGCTCTTTCGGGATGCCCAACTCAAATGTGCAGACATACGGGAAGGCTGGGAGAGTGCCGACATGCACCGCAAACAGAGGGTGAAAGAAATCATCGGCGGCATCAAACCACCTGACGGCTTGCCTACATGAGCGGCATTAATACCCTGTGGTGATGAGCGCCGCGTGGGCAGAGGGGGAGAGTTCGGGCCCTCCACCTCGTCGGCGGACCCGAACCGTCAAGATATCCGCACCGGACTGGAGAAACTTTATGGCGAGGGAGTGCCAGATAACGTGGCGATATGGCCTTGTCGCTCAGGACGGGCCCGATGGCCATCGCTTGGCGGCCGCTCGCCGCACGATATGGGTCGCTCTGAAACGTGCGAGGCGCTCGTTGCGGATGGGTCGCTACCCGTCGCTCCTCTATGAAATAGGTGCCCGTAAACCAACTACGTCGCAACAGTTCCTTCAACTAAGTTTGCAGAATCTTTGCGACGGCAAATTGGCGGGGATGGTACGTTCCACAGGCCTGATCTCAGGCGCGGCTGAACACGTGAACACTGATCCCGATCGGGTCCGAGGCCGCTCAACACGCAACATTGGAGCGGAACGACAGTGGCAACAAGAGCGCTCATCCTGGTTGAGGGTCATAGCGGTATGGGTCTCTCATACATCTTGGCGGCTCAGCAACTTGGTCTTCATCCAATCACCCTGTCGGCTGACCCAGCCCAGTACTATTATATCGCGGCAGAAAAGCATGAAGCAGTTCGTGTCGATACGGACAATCTCGACGCACTCGTCCAACAATGCTCTCAGATAAGTGAGACGTATGAGATTGCGGGCATTATCGGCTTTTCTCGCGCCGACGAGTCGGCCTGTGTGATGGCTGGCAAGCTCTGCCGTCATTTCGTCCTGCCAGGGCCGAACCTAGAAGCTATTGAACAATGCTGCGACAAGTACACTCAGCGTCAACTTCTCGCTGCCTCAGGCGTTCCGATACCTGAGTATCGCTTGGCGACCAACGCAGCTGAAGTGGGGGATTCCGCCGAGGAGATTGGACTGCCGGTGATAATCAAGCCTGCGGCGGGCAGCGGCAGCGTCGGTGTCCGATTGTGCCGCACCGCCCGCGAACTGGCCGAACATACGAACTATATTTTGGGCGGACAGCACCGATGGGGGGCTGCGCCGAGGATTCTGGTCGAGGAATTCGCAAATGGCGGCCCCGCTTATGGGGTAGACACAATGGGGGATGCGGTCGTTGGGATTTCCACTGGCCACTGCGGTCCCCCACCGCATTTCGTCTATCGTGATGCAACTTATCCGGCCGCGCTGAATAACGAGGGGCATGAGCGTAGCATTATCGATATCTCCCTTAGCTCTTTGCGCGCTCTTGGCCTGGGCTGGGGACCAGCGGGCATCGAAGTCCAGTGGACCGAGCGTGGGCCGGTGATCATTGAGGTCAACCCGCGCCTTCATGGCTCGCCGACTCCCCAAATGGTTGATCTGGCTTACGGTATTGATCTTATCACGGCGCATATTAAGCTTGCCATCGGCGAAGAATTGGATTTGCGCAAAAGGCATTCGCAAACAGCGGCCGCACGATTCTTAGTTGCTGATCGCGATGGGACGCTTGACTGGATCGGTGGGGAGAGCGAGGCAGCTGCCCTACCAGGTGTCGCTGAGGTCAAATTCTATGTTCAACCAAAAACTCCGATTGTTAGAAAAGGCGACTATAGAGATTGTTTGGGGCATGTCGTCGCGGCTTCATCCAGCCTCCCTCGTGCCGAGGCGATACTTCAGCGCGCCGTTGACTTGATAAACTGGTCCATCACGCCCCAAGGAACGATAGTTGAAAACGGCTAAAGTATAAATTGGCCTGTTCATTCGTAATTCCTTTGCCGACCGGGGTTGCAAATAGGTCAGGGTAATTTCGTCGAGCGGCTATAAGAGCTGGCTCCGCTTGTTTGGACAGCGCCCCGCGGAATTTAAGTGGCATCCTGCCGGGTTACGTTGAGCGCGGGGCTTTGCGATTTTGCTGCGGCGTCGGGAGAAGGGCGTAGCCCGACCAGAGCTGCAGCAAAATCGCGCGGCGACGATCATGCGGCCGTCGCCATCGCCTGCGCGCCGAAATAAGCCTCGTCATGCCCGACTTGAACACCTGGACGAGAACACAAAAAGAACATAGCCAAGTAAGTCATTGATTTTTAGTGACCGTAGCTTGGTCAATGAAAATAGTGTGGTGCTAAATTCTTTCACCGGAACGGCG
>NZ_JBSKBQ010000048.1:0-8907 GCF_053714375.1 Mesorhizobium sp. ArgA1 | reverse complement strand
GGCCGGCACGCGCGCCAGCGATGCAGATCGGGTAGACCTTGCCGGCCTCTCGCTCAAGCTTGGCCTCAACACGGATCTCGTGTTCCCACAGATCGCCGAAATCATACTCGTATCGAATGCGCTGGCGCACGCGCAGCTGAAGATCCGTGAGCGTGACCTCCTTACCTACCCCGTCACGGTGGCGCTCGCCTGATCCGCGTTGTGCCATAATGCCTGCCGTGCAGCTTGAAAGCGTGCAGATGATAATCCTCCCAGCCGAAGGCGATCTGGATTGTTCGGTGCAGACCGAAGAGCGTCATTTCTTCCGATACCAGCAGCCTGCGCCAGATCATCGGCGAGATTCGTCGCAAGCTCACTTTCAACCGGTAAACACCAGATGCGCCATCGTCAGACATGGCGCCCACGCTAACCCATGGCGGACGGCACCCCCAACTTTTTCATGCTCCCCAAAATGGAGACCTTTATTAATCGATCGGTGAGCGATGAATCGCGAGTGGTCGGCTGGAATTTGAAGCGCGACGCTGAGAATCCACAGAAGCTGCCTGAACCAGTGTAGCAGGAGCGAGAAGTTGTAGCTGGCGTCGGCCAGGATGGTTGATGGCATCGCCCTGCTCGCCGGCATCGCAGTTGCGGCCTATCCGGTGCTCGGTTCTTAACGTGACCGATCACGGGTTCGATCGCGGGGTTGATCGAAGGCTCGGTCCAGATCAAGCGCGCTATTCCGACCTTGGCCCGAGCGGGCGAAAATGGAGGCCTGTGGACGCGCCGTTTTTGCTGAGTGGTCAGCTTCTCGAAAGCTAGTTGCTATAGCTTGTCGTTGGCGTGCGAGCTCGCAATCCATTCGCCGCTGAGACTTTGATCTGAGCCTGTCTGCGCAGATTTGCGAGCAACCTATATTCTCGATGGAGAGCGGTATGGCTGGTTCTCAGTTCAATCCTCGGCAGTTGAGCCCGTTTGCGCCAGGCCTCGCGCGGCAGAATACCGGTATGCACGGAGGGCAACAGGCGGACGGCGTACAATAGGATTCGCGCAAGATCGACCAAAGCGCCAACTGGCAGCGCCTAACCTGTGGCCATCCGTTTAGCCTGTGTTAAATTACTTCTATGTGACGTTTACGAGTATGTGATAGCTGTTTGTTCAGCAGAAAAAGGCAATCGGAGAAACGTTCTTTTCCGCGCAGAATGATCCAGCTGGGCGCGTTTAGTGACGGGACGCAATCACCTTCCGGGTCATCGGCATGACGAATCGTAAATTGGTGGAATATTAGAGGCATAGACCCATTACCTATGCGCTCGAGCCGCATCGACTCTGCCATCCGACGGACGGGCAACGTGTGCAGGCGGACTATCGGGGCGCGGCACAGTACTTGACCGGCAGCCTTCTGGCGCCGGTCAGGTATTTGCCGCTCACCCTCGATTTCACCGCTTCGCAGGTTGCATCATCACCGCCCGTTCCACCATATTGCGGACAGGCGACGGCTTCGGACGGCGCATATCCGACATCGCTAGCTTGAAAGGCGCTCCATAGACAATGCCGCATGACACGCCCCTTATCGCTACCATCGTCGCCGGTCTGGGGCTGGCTTTCGTCTTCGGCGCTCTCGCCAATCGTTTCCGCATTCCCCCATTGGTCGGCTATCTCGTAGCCGGCGTGCTGGTCGGGCCGAACACGCCCGGTTTCGTCGCCGACGCCGGCCTTGCCAACCAATTGGCCGAAATCGGCGTCATTCTGCTGATGTTCGGCGTCGGGCTACATTTCTCGCTCAAGGACCTGCTGTCGGTCCGCGCCATCGCCGTGCCTGGCGCCATCGTCCAGATTGGCTTTGCCACCGCGCTCGGCGCCGGGCTGTCCTGGATGCTCGGCTGGTCGATGGGCGCGGGTTTGGTGTTCGGCCTGGCACTGTCGGTCGCCTCGACCGTGGTGCTTTTGCGCGCACTTCAGGAACGCCGGCTGATCGAGACAGAGCGCGGCCGCATCGCCGTCGGCTGGCTGATCGTCGAGGACCTGGCCATGGTGCTGGCGCTGGTGTTGCTGCCGGCGCTTGCCGGTGTACTCGGCGGCCAGGAACAGGCCAATGCCCATGCGAGCGACCTGCTGTCGCTGCCGGCCAGCTACGGCATATGGGGTGTCGTGGGCATCACGCTGGCCAAGGTCGCCGCCTTCGTCGTCGTCATGCTGGTTGTGGGCCGCCGGGTCATTCCGTGGATCTTGCACTATGTCGCCCATACCGGGTCGCGCGAACTGTTCCGTCTCTCGGTGCTCGCCATTGCCCTCGGCGTCGCCTTCGGCGCGGCAAAATTGTTCGGCGTCTCGCTGGCGCTGGGTGCCTTCTTCGCCGGCATGATCATGAGCGAATCCGAGCTGAGCCACCGCGCGGCCGAAGAATCGCTGCCGCTGCGCGATGCCTTCTCGGTGCTGTTCTTCGTCTCCGTCGGCATGCTTTTCGACCCGTTCAGCCTGATCAGCAACGGCCTGCCGATCCTGGCGACGCTGGCCATCATCGTCATCGGCAAGTCGCTGGCGGCGTTCGTCATCGTCGTCGCCTTCGGCTACCCCCTGGCCACGGCCTTGATGATTTCGGCCAGTCTTGCCCAGATCGGCGAATTCTCCTTCATCCTGGCCGAGCTCGGCGTCGGGCTGAAACTCCTGCCCGAACAGGGCCGCGACCTGATCCTTGCCGGCGCCATCCTGTCGATCGTGCTCAACCCGCTGATGTTCCTGGTCATCGATTGGATGAAGCTTTGGCTGGAGGCCCGCGCCGCCAGGACGGCACCACCGGTGGACGCCAAGCCGGTTGGTCCGGCGACCGAACCGGGCCAGGTGGCCTCGGTCGCCGCAACATCCAGCAAGGAAGACGGACCGCCGCCGAGGACGGCGCTTGCCGGTCATGCCATCCTGATCGGCTATGGCCGGGTCGGTGGCCTCGTCGGTGCCGCGCTGAAGGAAGCGGCACAGCCTTTCCTCGTCATCGAGGACGCCGACAAGACGCTGGCGAAGCTGAAAGCAGACGGCATCGAAACCATCGCCGGCAATGCCGCCAATGCCGAAGTGTTCGCCGCCGCCAATCCGGAGGGCGCAAAGCGACTGATCCTCGCCATTCCCAATGCGTTCGAGGCCGGCCAGATCGTGCTGCGGGCGCGCACCGCCAATCCCAACATCAACGTCGTCGCCCGCGCCCATTCCGATGGCGAGGTCGAGCATCTGACGGGGCTCGGCGCCGATACGGTGATCATGGGCGAACGCGAGATCGCGCGCGGCATTGTCGAAGAGGTGCTTAGCCATAAGCCGGTGTCGCGGCCGCGGGCGACCGAACCTTCCGCTGCCTGAGCCCACAACCCAGAGCCAGCCAGCGCGCATATGCCTGCAATGTGACCGCAGGCAGGTTCAAGCGACGAATGCAGAACCGCCATTTTGCGCGACACTGCTGATCACCGAGTCAGTCGGCGGTGAAAGCCTCGCACGGGCGATCGACCGCGTCGCACCTGGCGGGATCATCGCCATGTTCGGTTCGAGCAGTGGCGAACTCACGCCTGTTGGATACCGTCAGTTCGTTCTGGGTCACGAGGGGCGAGGCTTCAGACTTTCGCGTATCACATGTCTGTTTCAGGCATTGGCGCTGATATCGACCACGTCGGCGGAGCTCAGGCAGTAAAGGCGCTGCTGGAGAACGCAAAGGCGCTGACGACGCTGGAGATCAGCGGCCCGCAGCTGGCTCGCTCGTGTTCGGGCGCCGATAGATCGCAGAAATCCCCATGCGCTACATCAGCGTCGCTACATGGCGGCCGACCACGACACCGGCTCGCCGCAGCAGCGCCCGAAGCATCCGCGTCCCGGCGAAGGGGTAAACGAGATGCAACTCGTCGAGCCGGCGCATAGCGCCAGGTCCTCGGCCGAAACCGGCCGAGGCTTATAGTAGACCGTACTGCGGGCAAGGCCGAGCCTCTTGGCTTGCCCGACGATCGAAAAGGCGTGCTCGCGGTCGATCATCGTTTTGCGCTCAACAGGCCGGCTTTGCTGAGCGCGCCCTCTAGGAGACGTGTGCGCGGGACGCGCTTTGCGTTGATTTTGTTTGATTTTGTCGGGTTTCAGGGCAATGGGCGGAAAGATATCCGCGGCAAGTGGTCGGCTGGGCTTTTGGCGCTCTTGTGTGAGCGCCAGTGGTGGTCTTGCCCGCTATGCGCCCATCACTGCCATCGCCTACAATATGAAACGCAGTTTGAAGGCACGTCACGAATCCGGCCCTGCGCTCATTGATCCCGTTGATCTCCGGTCGCCATCTCATATTTGATGCTTCAGGTTTTCGGCTCGGCTAAAATAATGTGGTCGCGATTTGCCATCGTTCGGACGTTGCACGGCTTGCCTGGTGGGCCAGCGTAGCGAGTTCCGCAAGATAGCCGTCCACTGCAGCTCGGGCGGTAACTGTGCCGGGGTGACGGAAAGTTAGACTGGTTCCTTCATGTGACCGGTTAATCCACAGGTATGTCTCGTGCGAATCATCACTGCCGCTGGCCAGCAATCTCACCCCCCGGCTGGCCCACAGATCCGATCCCGGGATGCTGCGAATGTCCGAGTAGGATATCATGAAGCGGTCGCGCAGCGGGGCTCCGAGCAGGTCCATGGCTCTGCTAAACGGCACCCGCGCTGTTTGCTTGGCTCGCGTTATTTCCAACTTGGCCGCGCCCATGATCTCCGAGAATCCACCTGCCGCACTGAAGCTGACCGGGCTCATTCCGACGTACCAGCCGAACGAGCTTCTCCATCGCCAATCGTGCCGAGTTTGAATCGGCGTGACGGTATGGAATTCCTGTTTATTTGCCAACGCACGGCCGACCATCGCTAAGCAGGCGAAGATCCCGGCCATGGTGTTTCCACCGTTGACCCGACACGCCCGATCAAATTCGCGAGCGGCGGCGGCGTCGAACAGCAAGATCCGTCCGCTACGTTGCGCAACCCCTTTTGAACTACCGATGGACACTGGGAAATCCGGCAGTTGGCCAGCGTTTGCCGCGATCAACTCTCGCCAGTGGATGATCGCCGGATGGTCGACTGTGAGGCCGGCCATTAGGGTTCGTTCGCTTTCCGCATAGTCCAGATGGCTGTGAACAACGGGCAAACGCGGTGCCACACCCTCTATCGCAGCGGCGTACAACTTGGAGATTTCATGGGGGACCAACGCCAATGAGTAGCCATCAGTGAGGAAGTGGTCGCAGGCAAGCACTACGGTGGTCGATCCCGGACGACTGACCGTAACCAACACGTAAGCTGGCCATTGGAGGGGGCTCGTCTCCGCGTCAAATAATTCTTCCATCCTCCCGACCAATTCACTGGTATTGGCGTAGTCGCCGAGTTCCGTCCCGTTGAGCGCGGCAGCATCGGGGCCGACAGTGAAACGCTGAATCGTCGAACCTTCCTGGGTGATGTGGCTGCGCAACGCCTCGTGTCGGTCGATCCAGTTCAGGACCGCCCGAGTGAAGGCGGGCGGGTCGAATGCGCCTGATTGTTCAAACGCCACGGCCAGCCACGTCGGCCGGCCGTCTCCAACGCAGTCGAGGTGTTCCTGCTGAGCATGGGACGCGCGGCGCGAGTCGGGCCGCCACCGACTTCGGTCTGGCACAACGATCCGCCACGCCGTCATCCGGCCTGGCTGCACGGCTAGTCTATTGATGTCCATACCCGGCCTTCACTGTCGAGCGGTCATGCTCAACTTGCAAGCTGCGCATGAGACGAAAAGGGGACCACCAGATCCGAAGCGTGCAGGCCGCGCTCAGAATACTGCAGACCGCAGGCTTGGTCGGGTGCACAGGGCAGGGAAGGCGTCCATCCACAGGGGACTGTCCGCAGCCAGCACAGGCCAGCAGTCGCCGCATTACTGCAGGCCTAACAACGCAATCGCCGTCAGTGGGAACCTTGGAGCGCAGGCGCGAACCGGTTTGTCCGAGCAGCAGCGCCAAATAATTGTGCGGCAGTTCCCTAAGGCGGAAAATTTCAGTGCTGCTCATGTGTCGACCACCGTTGTCCGGCCGGCAGATAGCCCAAGCGGGACAGCTCGCAGCCGGCGATCCGTTCAAACTCCATGATCTGCTCCGGTGTTAGCTCCTCCGCATAACGACCCAGTCGGCCTGAATGCAGCGGTTTACCCGCGGAGTTGGCCGCCGGGTGCCCGTAAGGGCGCTCGAACAGCGCATGCTTGTGTTCCGCGTGCCGCAGCACAGCCTCGTGCCAGGGCAGGCCCAGGTGATTCAGGATTCGCGTGAGCGACCGTCGCGGGTGGCGCACCAGATCCTCATAGCGGAGCTCAAAATAGACGTTCGGCGGCGAGACCTGATGCGGTCGCGATACGACTTCGAGCCAACCTTCCGCAGCGTCGGCGACAGTCTGATAACCCCAATCTGGCACGGTTTTCAGATGCGACGCGGCCAGATCCCGTCCGTCCCGCACGATATGCACGAAATGAGCCTGCGGCCACAGTCGGGCGTAGGCATCCACCTGGGCGATCTTACGCTGCAGTTTCAGCCCCCAGCGCCGGGCTCCGGCGCGCTCCTTGCGCAACTCACCAATTTCATTGATCAGTCGGCATCGGTCGACGAACGATACGATCTCACCAGCCACCTCGCTCATCACTTTGGTGACCAGAGCGCGTACATCCTCGAGGTCCAAGCCGAACCTCAGGCATTGCACCAAAAAGTGTAAGCCGTCATACCAGAATGGATCGATCCCGCTTTTGGTGTAGCTGGTCACCTGGGGCAAATGGGCGGTGAGTAGGTCGGTCGCCTCCAGGATGTGAGATCCAAGATTCAGTGGTTCGAGAAAATCGATCTCTGGCCCGACGACCATGTCGGGGTGCGAGTCCAGTACCACGCTGAGTAAGGTGGTACCGGACCTGTTCTCGCCGCCAAGCAGCACAGGGGTGGTGGAAAACGGGGCGGTACCGGGCATCGGAGCGTTTCTTGTCAAGTTTCTTAGGATGGCTTTGCCGCAGTGAACCAGCGACAGAGCGAATTCGGGGTGGCCAGGAAATGTTCACCGGCGAACCGGACGGCGGCAGCCGACCTGTCCGGTTGGTCCCCCGTATTCTCCATTCGGATCACTGCAGTCGCCAGTGCCTCTCTTGCAGCTTCAAGAGCGGATTGCACGTCGGCGTCGGTCAATGCCGCCGACGGCATAAACCTGCCGCCGTACTGCATGAGAAAGCCCCGGGACCACATTTCCTGGAAGAACATGCTGCCGAGCTGGTCGTGGGCGAATACTACGTCGAACATGGTAGGCCATGCGAACGCCCATGCCTCGACCCTCTGGCTGGCGAAGACATCGTTAAGCCCGGTGAGGAGTTGCTTGCCCACTTGCTGCATTCGGGCCAGTGCAACTCCATCGCGGCACGCGTTAAGCGTGCTCAGGGCTGCCGCAAACGGTGTGACCTCACGCTGGAAGGTGTTGCCGAGGTAGGTCTTGTCGGCGGCCTTAAGGACGTCCGCCCGACCGGCTACCGCAGATAGTGCTGTGCCGTTGGCCAGTCCTTTGCTTAGCGTGATCAGGTCCGGTGTGAGGTTGGCGGCAGTGTGGTAGCCGCCGTCCGCATAGCGGAAACCGGTCATGACCTCGTCCAAAATCAGCAGGGCGCCGCGTTCGCCGACCAGCTGCTGAAGTTCCTGATGATATTCGGGTGGGAAGAAGTTGACCTCCGGGGTAACGATCACCGCTGCGACACGACGGGCCTTGGTCAGCTCTTGGAGCCGGTCCAGGTCGTAACCGAACTCGATGCTATCCCGGTCCCTATTGGGCAGTCCCATCGTTGGCCGGTCCTGCAAGTGCCAATCGTGCCAGCCGTGATATCCGCTCGTGAGCACCAAGTTCACACCAGTAGACGCGCGGGCGAGACGGACCGCCGCTGTTGTGGCACAAGAACCGGTTCGGAAGAAAATCGAGCGCTCGGCAACCGGGAATATTTCCGCCAGCCGTTCGGCCAATTCGACACGATGCAAAGATAAAGGCCCGGGCAGAATACCACCTGTGCGGCGCATTTCCTTCACAACATCGGTGACGACTGGCTCGTATCCAGCTCCCAAAGGCGCTGCCCCGCTGCAAGACGTGAGATCCACGTACCTGTTTCCGTCAGCGTCCCATACATGTGCGCCGGACGCGCGGGCGTAGACCGCCGGAAAGCGCCGGTTGAAGTCCCAATTTGCCGATGCGGTAAGCAGCAGTGCTCTATGCATTGCTGAGTTATGTAGGTCGGCCGTGCGCAAGACCGGGGAGGGCGCATTGATGGACATGGATAATCTTTCGCTTGAATGGTCGGATCACACGTTCGTCAAACCAGTTTCTAACTGTTCGGCGGGCGTTCACCTGAATCGATAAAGACGAAATGAACATCCGCATCGTTGTCCGGACCCGCTTTTGGGCACTGCCGGTCGCCCGCAAGATCGGCAACACCACCGGATAACGACAGAGCATGTTCAAAAGTCGTGCCAATCAAACCCGGCGCCTGCCGGCGTAGAGGACAGCAATGCCGCCGAAATTTTGTCGCACGTTCGACAAACGCCACAATATGCGTCGGCAATCGGACGTTTTCTCGGGACTATCCAACGACGCTTGAGCCTCTCGAGGTTTCAATTTCTCGACGTCGCAATGATCGTCCTCTCATAACGCGCAGGCCTAAGTTACCAATCCAAATCGATGACGAAACCTGCAAAATCAAAGCCTTCGAGGGCATCGCCATATGGATCGAAAAGAAAAATCCAAACTCCGGGGTTAGGATCGAAGCCTGCGATGCGTCCGTCACCAATTTAATGGGCCCTAGACTAAATTCTCGGGGCATTATGGTTGCGCTTGTGCCCACATGTCTGCCACCTCCGTAAAATGGCCTCGGGATCCAGGCCGACCGTCGCCGGCACCCGGCCTCACCAACCG
>NZ_JBSKBQ010000047.1:0-9069 GCF_053714375.1 Mesorhizobium sp. ArgA1 | reverse complement strand
CTCCTATGAATCACGCAAACTCTCTCTTGGGAATTCCAAAAACTCGCCCGCCGCTAAAAACCTGCCAAAGTAGTGCTTATCTTCCGAATCAAAGGATGCGCTATGGGCCAAGTTCTGCATGGGAGCGCCACAACGACAGAGGCGGTCCGTCGAGCGATACAGCATAGTCAAGAGAGCCTGAGGCGGCTCGCCAAGCGCTACGGGATCAACCAGAAGACGGTCGCGAAGTGGAAGAGGCGAGCTTCGGTCGCCGATCTGCCGACTGGTCCGAGGGAACCGAGATCGACGGTGCTCTCGATTGAGGAGGAGGCGGTCATTGTCGCTTTCCGTCGCTACACGCTGCTGCCCCTCGACGACTGCCTCTATGCGCTTCAGGCAACCATCCCGCATCTGACGCGGTCTTCATTGCACCGCTGTCTGCAACGCCATGGCATTGGCCGTCTGGCGGATGTCGAGGGTGACAAGCCGGCGAAGAGGAAATTTAAGAGCTACCCGATCGGCTACTTCCACATCGACATTGCCGAGGTCCGAACCGAACAGGGCAAGCTGCACATGTTCGCCGCCATCGACCGCACCTCGAAGTTCGCTTTCGTCGAACTGCATGAGAAGGCTCCGACGGCCATTTCCAGAGGTCTTTTCACTTTCGAAAACGGCTTCGCAGGCGGCAAGGATGTGGCCGCAGGCGCGCTGCAGCTCTTCAATCGAGGCGGCGTAGGAGATGCGGACATAGGGCGAGGCCATGAAGCCGCTGCCGGGCACGACGGCGACGCCGAACAATATCAACCACAAAAATGAACCCGCTCGGCAGCTCCTGCCGTCGCCTAGGAGGACGTATCAAGTGTCGTGCCAACTCCGCTGGGAGGCCTGAGAAAAGTGTTCTCGATTTTATTATTTCAATGACTTGAATGATGGTGGGAGCTGGAGGCAAACCGGACAGCTCGTGTCGTTCACTCGACAAAGCCGACGGCAGCGTCGGATGACACGGCGCGGAATTCGGTTTTTCGCGTTCGAGCGTTTGCCAGTGGTCCCATCAGGCTTGCGCCCACGCCTTCTGCCGGCCTTGCAGTGTACTGCACGCTTATCGCGTGTAAGTGCACCACTTGTCAGAGATAGTTCACATCGAACCACACACTGCGCCGAGCCTGGACATTTTTAGTCATAACCTCAGCAAATGCTACACCAGCCGCGATTTTCCGATGCTTAGTTCTCCGGCTACTGGGGCGGCGCCCTGCCCCTTGCAAACCTCTGCTCTAAAGTGTTGCAAGAAGTTTCCATCTCGCATTCGTGGCTGACGGAGGAAGACCGGGTGTTCTGTCTCTCGCCAATGTCGAAGCGGTTGGTTGCAACCAATTCGCTACGAATTTGGTAGGCGCCGGTGCTGTGCCCGGGGATCGACACTTCGCTGGTCTTGAATACGCGACGCAGCAGTGCCAGCGTCGCTCCGCAAACAAGGACACCGATCTCGGTTGCCGTGTAACTTAGAGTGGTCGCCTGAGTGATGAGTGGGCCCGATATCTGAGCTACGCTGAGTGAACCCTCCTCCCCAGATCGAACCAAGGCCTCGCCACTGGCGACGCCGCAGCATATCCGCACCACTTGCCCGCTTGCGGCACGCAAATATTTGCCTCGAAGATCTATTGCGGCAAGGACCGCACGTTCGGCGTCCACTTCACTCGCAGCGGGGTAGCCGAACACGGCCAGGCACCGGTCTGCTACGCATCCGATTATCTGACCGCCGAATCTTGGAACCGTCTCACGGCAAAAGACCTCCATCGGCTGCACCAATTTGCTGATATCTTCAGCGTTGAGTTGTTGGCCGGCAGCAGTTCCGGCGGAAATGCCGAAAGCTGCAATAATGACTATGCGCCTTTCTGGTGTACCAAAGACGTTTGCGGCAACGCCGCCCGAATCACAGGAGACAGTGGGGCGATCATGCTGACGCAGGCGCCGGTAGACTTCGACTGTCTCCGCGCTGGGGCCAGCGTTCCGCTCTTGCCGAAGGGTGCTTTCCAAACGGTTAAATTGCATTAGAGCCTCAGCACTCCTCCCCAGAGAGTGCAGGCTCCGCATTGCGCCGCAGTGCGCTGCCTCATGCGCCGGATCCATGGTGATTATAGCCAGCGCCGTCTTTAGCACGATGTCCGGCTCACCATGCTCTTCATCGTGTGCCAGCACAGTTTCGAGCGCCGAGACCGCGAGATCGCAAAGTCGTTGTCTTTCAGCCTGCAACCAGGCTGCAAACGGTGCCGACCGGATGCTCAAGCCCGCAGCGAAGTCACCTCTGTATAATTGTGGAATGCTCCGGATACGTTCGGTGTCGCCAGAAAGAGCAATATCCTCCAACTTCCGACTGTCGACAGCAATGACTTCGTGCCGTAGCATCAAGGTCCCTTGACGGGCCTCAAACGGATCCGGACAACCGACTTCTTTCAGGAGTTTGCGTAAAGCAGCCAATTCCTGGCGCAAGCTCGCACGTGCTTGCTCTTCACCGCTCAGAGGCCACAGGCTGCCGGACACCTGTTCTCGCGTACAGCCACTTACTCCGCATTGCGCCAGCAATGCGAAAAGCGCCCAGGACTTCCGTGTGCTAAGGCGAAGCTGTGTTTGCTGTTTGCCGCTGAGCATGCACCGGCCGAGCAGTGTTAGTCGCAAATCCAAGCGTGCCTCCTGAAGCCGGGTGCATATAAGCCTCGTAGAAGACTGCAACATATACGAGTGTTGGGCCTCCTGTTCGCTTTTTACGCGCTTTTTACGCCTGTCGGCTGGAAGTACAGTTAATAATTATATAGCGACATATGAGTACATATAACTTTTCAAATAATACACACAAACATTAGAAGGAGCGACTATAATGGAAGAGCCAACGACAAAAATCTGAGATCTTTCTATGGCAGGCCAGCCGCTACTCAATGATGCCGAACCGTTCCATGACGCCGAAAAGTACGCAACGATCCCGACGATCTGAAGGACACACCAACATCAAAAGCTGCGTCTGTGGACGGATACGCCTGCTGGAAAACCTATAGGTCGGAAATCACAGATGCAATGAAGGCACCCTCAGCTGTCCACGGCTGTGCCTTGGTCCGAGACATCAAATCCCAGACCATCAACCCGGCCAAGTAAACCACGATGCGGCGCGCCCTCGCCGTCGCCATCGCACAAGACCGACCCACGACCGCCAATTTCTTCATTGAGGACAGTTCAGATACCGAAGCTACCGGTGAGGCATCGCTTGAAAATATTGACCGCAACAACGCGATTGAGCCTGCTCTGTGGCGCCGACCATGGCGTGGCCTATCAGCAGCTTTTCGTGGGGCATAAGGCTTTGAAAATCTCCAGCGGGACAATCGGCTGCTTGCTTGCGCCCCCTACATCACGTTGGGCGCAAAACGCGATATCCTCCAGATCCGCCCTGGGCCGCAATGGACCTTAATCCTGATGAATTGGAACAGGCCTTGAGGCCCGAACGCATGAGGCCCTATCCTGGCAGGCAGCGGAACGGACTTCCGGTCTCTACTCGCGTCACCTGAGCAAATCTTCGCCACCAGACCCAACCGAAGAACGGCCGCAGGCAATTCAGACCGCATCCATTGTCAAATGGCACGTGGGTACGGCCTGAACGAAGTTGCCATCTCATGAGCGGAGAACATAGCCCCCTGGGCGAAGGTCTAACGCCACACAGAGCCCTTGAACTGGCCTGTCGCGTCTTTTGGGGTTATGCCGGAAAGATCGCAATGGTTGGCGTCGCCCGAGATAGGTGCTTGGATTACACGAGCGCTCTTTACCGGCGCATCGATGACGCAATAGGCATCGAAGCGTGCGGGCAGACCTGGTATCGTGTTCGCAAGATTTCCGTCGGGGCGGCAGTTGACGCTAGCGCCGGTCAAGCGTCCGTCGGGTCCGACCTCTTCATTGCTGAAGTCGCATGTTCGGCCCGTCGGGGTTCCCGGCGCTCCGGGAGGGCCGCCTATCGTTACGCCACGAATGACCACGCCCGTAGTGACGGGCTTTGTCCCGGCTTTAGTACTGGAGTCCTCTGCATTCGTTGGCGGAACGGTGGCATAGGCTGCGGTGAGAGCCACCAACAAGCCGAAAGCTTTTGATTTCAAAGTCATCACTTCTCTCCTCTTATTGAAGTCAGTTCTACGTGGATCACAGCGGCTCCTGGAATGAGGACATGCCTGCACAGCCGCTAACGGAACCTGATGATGTAGTTGACAGCGATGTTCTTCGGGCGCGTTTCGTCGGCGATGCGTGCCGGTGCTATCGGCGAACTCGTTGCTTTGCTCGACAAGGATGTTCCGGCGGCATTGCCCTGCTGTGAAATTCCGGCCGGCTGAATCACGTCATAGGAGTGGGTGTGATCCTGCATGGCATCGCATTGTAGCGAGCCGACGGTATTTGCGACGTGGTTTCCGGTCGGATCGATCCGCTGGTCCGCATCTGGGTCCATCCCGGCACCCGCGTCGAGCCCGCGCAGGAACAGCCCGCGGTAGTCAGGAATTCGAAATTCCACTTCAGCGCCTGAAGACCTTTCGCCGTAGAGTGCACCCAAAACAGCGTAGAGCTCAGGGTAGGCAGTCAAGCTCAGATATCGTCCATCACAAAGCATCCAACCCTGGCTTTCGATATGACTAAGTGGGGCGTCAGCTTCTGTCCCTGGCTTCGATCCCGAGCTTGAGCACGCCGCGTTGGCCCAGATCGTGTTCCTGGAGCCGGTAACGGGATGGACCTGGCCGGCGAAAGGGCACACGGCACCGATAGGAATTCCCGCAAACATGATGGCATCCCTCCATTGCTGTTGGGTTTCTACTTTGAGAAATGCGATGGTTGGCACGTGGACTCGTGGTTCCTGTGAACCTCTCGAAAGCCACAATTAGCCCCGCTGGCTCCGCAACCTTGAGCGGAGCCAGCATTAGGATGCCCGGTCGACTAAGCCGCGGAAATATCCCAAGTATTGTCGCCCTGGAGCACGCAGTCGAGGTTGTAGACTGCGGACGGAAATTTCGCTTCGCCCGTCTGTGTGACCGTGTTGATGTTGAGCACCGTGCCGATCTTCAGGTTTGTTCCCGCAGCTACCCAATAGCTCGGCGTGGGGGTGAATGTGTGCTTCAGATTGGTTCCTGCCTGCACACAATAGGTTCCGGTTCCCGACATGCCGATGCCAACTGAAAATCTGTTGTTCGGTACGTCGGCGGCATCGTTGATAACCAGAGAACCACTGGGGGGCGCTTGGGCCGGATCGCTGAGACCAGGTCCGGGCGACAAGGAAAACTCGGTCGTATTCTTCGCGGCCGGGCTGCAATTCTTCGCCCCAGACGCCAGAAAATCGACGCCTGGGATCAACTGGCCCGTGTCGCTCCAAACAAAATTGTAGTCGATTTCCCAGGTGAACCTGATCTGGTCACCGACCCGAATTTGATACGGCGAGCAAAACCATGCCAGGGAGAAGACATCTGCCACCTGCTGCGGCATCTTTTGATAGACGTAAAAGGTCCAAGGTTGGGCCGAATCATTTTTAAGCAATAGCGAATATTGCGTGCCCTGAGCGAGTGCGGCCTTCGCCTGTTGAGATGCACGCAGATCATGTGACATCTCGTTTCGGGCATAACTGACGTGAATAGACATTGATATCCCTTTCCTGGAGCTTCATCGGATTGGCCGATGTTGGGGTCCGATTGCCATCAAAGGGTACTTAGAGGCCTCCACTTTCGAACAATCAAATATGCGTAAAAATTCGACTTCAGGCGTCAAATTTCAACTTTGGATCTTTTGCGCTTGACTAACGCGCTGGCGACATCAAATGTGTCACACATATGCGACCAGGCCGCAATCGGCCCTATGAACATGCCTTTCCATCCGCTAACGGATGAATGGACTTTCGTGATACTCGCATTTACTAACGCTTTGCGAGAAACATTTTCAAAGCAATGATTAACACGAAGGACTCCCGAGGATCGACTGTCACTTTCGCATGCCGGGGTTGTTCGATCCGCCTTCACTCAACTGGAGCGTCGTGCCGAGAGGCATGGCCGACCGCCGCTGTCGGCGTGACGCCGTTGGACCTCGGCTGGAAACCTTCGCTGCACGCCGAGCGCGCTTTTCACTCTGGTGTGGAGACATCTTTGGACGGCCTCGCCCCAACTGCGAACTCAAGCGCCGGAACGACATCCTTGACAAGCCACGAGCCAAGTTCATTGGCGTCGGGCCAATCCTCACGCCCGCCGAGCTTGTAGAGAACCATGGAAACCTTCCCCCATTGGCTTTCGCCCGGGAAGGTCGCGGGATGCACTCTCCAATCGGTGCCACTTTCGGGGTTCGGTTCGACGAAGACGGCCACGCTCTGTAGTTCAGTGCGCGCGCGGCGTGCTGGGTGCTCCAGTTTCGCGACCAGCGCTCCCTTGGCGACGTTTTTGCCCTCGAAATGTGGCTCGAGGGCCACCTGAATGTCGCCGACTCCCACGTTAAGCTTATGCGGCTTTTTCCATCTGTCGTCTGTGTGAATGCTTTTGTTCGTATTCCTCCGGACTACGCTGCGTGTTGTAAACGGCATCGATAAAAGCCCCGATGCGCCTGCGGGCATCGTCTGCATCCTTATAGGCGAGACCTTGCACCTCTTCCTGCTTCAGGGTTTTCAAGAAGCTCTCCGCCTGCGCGTTGTCGTAAGGATTGCCGACACGGCTCATGCTCGCCTGGATACCGTGCAGGTGCAGAAGTTCGGAGTAGGCCCCGCAGGCGTATTGGGCGGTCGGAATGGTGCACCAGGCTCCCGAATTCGGGGTGGCGAGTAGTGATGGCCATCTCGAGAGCCTCGATGGCAAGGCTAGCTCTGAGATGCGTATCCAACGCCCAGCCGACCACCTTGCGGCTAAACGCGTCGAGCACAACGGCAAGGAAAGCAAACTCCTCAGCCAGATGCAGGAACGTGATGTCGGCGACCCACAGCTGGTTGACCCCATTGAGGATCATTCCTCTGGCCAGGTTCGGCACGACGTGCCACCCATGCCTCGAGTTCGTCGTCAGAGGAACAAAGGGTCTTGCGCGCAGGCACAACAGATTGTCTTCACGCATGATCCGTAGAATGCATTTGTGATTGACTTGCCACCCCTCCCGCCGCAGCAGGGCTGCGATCCGGCGGTAGCCGTAGTGCGCGTTGCCGAGAGCCATCCTCTGAATGAGATCGCGCAAACCTGTCTCGGCCCGACGAGGGGTCGAATCCAGCCAGTGACGGTAATAACTCGCGCGGCTGACGCCAGCGAGCCAGCACATTCTGTCGATGTTGAATTCGCCTTGCGACAGGCCGGTCATCATCTTTTCGATGACTTGGAAGATCCCGTTTCGCCAGGAGCGCTGCTCCGACGATGATCTTCCTCGAAGTGCCGCAAGGCTCGCGAAAAAAATCGAGATCGAGCTGCTGTTGCCCGACTTTTTGCTCCAATTCCCTGATCCGGCGCCTGGCCTTGATCAGCGCCTTTTCCTGGGGCGCCGGCACGTCGACTGCGCTCTGCAACTGCGCGGCCCCGTCAACTCCTGCTGTCGATCTGGCCGGCCGGCCGCGCCGGCGTGACTTCAGATTACCATGGAGCCTGAGCTGATCACGCCACTCGTAAAGTCGTTGGCGACTGATGCCAACCTCATCTGCCAACTTGCTGACGGTTTCGCCCGCCTCCATGCGCTGGAGAAGCTCCAGCTTTTGTCCCTCATCAATAACTCTTTGCCTTCCGGCCATGCCCCAGTTTCGTCTCCTTGCAGGGAAACTGTCCGCGATTTTCTGTGTCTCAGTCCAGGGGTGCACTCCACCCTTTTCGGCTAAACCCCGGACATAACCAACCTGTTTGGGCCAGCCGCTTCAGGTCCTCCGGCACAGGTCCAGACACGAGCTGAAGCAGCCGCCGCCATGTGGGCAGTAGCGAAAATATTCACCATAAGCGGCCATCTTGATTGAAGGCCCCGCCGGCATAGCGGCCTCGCACCACCCGTGCCCCAATCACGGTGCGCCCCGCCTGGACTGGCAACCAACGGTTTTGTCACCCCCTAGGCTTAGGCTAGCCGGGCGCAGCACCAGATGACACGAACCTCTCCGAAATTCGGGCTATCATTGAAGGGCCGCGATCGTTTTCTACCCCAAGAAATGACTAATGCCCCGAAACCGGAGCTTGGAGCATTAGGTCGGCCTCATTCGGAGACCCCACGGGCTAGGCCCATGTCCTAGATGCCGCATCGCCGGGCCTACTTCAATAGCTGATCGCAACTCCAGCGTGAGGCTGCGGAAATCTGATCCAGCGAAAGGGTCGTTTGTTCAGTGCGGAGCTCCGCCGGCTAGGAGATATCGGTAGCCGCTCGTCGTCATCCATTGCGCACGGGCAAGGTGGGTCGACCAAGCTTTGAAGCCCGGTCCGGCTCTTTCTCCGGATCGATGTGCAGAACAATCTTGGCCACCTCTCGCCAGTCAGCGTTCTCGGCTGCTGCATCGAGAAGCCGAATATAGGTGAGTAGGCGCTCCTCGTCATAGCCGGTCAATATCGGCGAATCCGGTGCCTCGTCGGCGACATCGGGATCTAATAGAGGCTTGAGCATGCGCCATTCGTAGCAAACGCGGTAGGAATGGAAAAGCCCGCTTTTGCCAGCCTTGGCCAGCCAGGCGGCCCGGGATCACTAGGGTTGCCGCTCGGCTTCGGAACCTGCCTGTTCGCGCTGGCATCCCTTCTTCTTTTCCCATTCGGCGTAATGCCGTCGCCCGGTCCTTCCGGTTCCGCAAGCGGGGGCGGAGATCCTGCGCCTCGTCATCGATCATGCGCAGCGTTCCCTCCCCAGCGGGCTAGCCATCCCAAGTTCCTCGCAAGGGCGCGCGACCGCAACCGCGGGCTGACCTGCGCCCCGCAGGAGGTTACAGGTTTCATGGAGTCCTGCCAGTGATCGCCACGGACGATCCGATGTCCCCGAGAAGCCGAAAGCGGCAATTGAAACCAAGCATTTCAGATCAGGTCCGGTCGTGAGCGTCCGGCGAATGCATTTTTTGCGTCTACGAGGCGCGGTTTAGGACTTGCGGCTTAGCTCATCTGCCATGAC
>NZ_JBSKBQ010000046.1:0-10977 GCF_053714375.1 Mesorhizobium sp. ArgA1 | reverse complement strand
AACGATTGAAGGCCGGATGGAACGAGGACTTTCTCGTCAGCCTCATCTCCTGAAAATTAACTCACCCGATTCCCCTGCAGGCAGGTGAGTTCGCGAAGGTGAGATTGCTGGGCGGGCGAAGCACTGGACTGGCAGGCGGCCTGTTCAGAAACCAACCACCAATGCCCCACCGGCAAGGCCGGCACCGGCCGCCGCCAGCAGTAGTTTCTTGCCCGGCTGAATCGGATTGGCGCTGTGCGCGATTGACAGCGACAGCGGGATGGTTGCGGCTGACGAGTTGCCATAGTCGGCGATGGTCTTGACGATGCGCTCATCCTCAATGCCTAGAACCTGGCCGACCGCGTCGAAAATGCGGGCGTTTGCCTGATGAGGCACAAAGCGGTCGACGTCTGACGCCGCGAGGCCAGCCGCCAGCAGCGCCTGTCTGGAGCAGCGGCTCATCATCTCGACGGCCTTAATGAAGACGTCCCGGCCGTTCGAGATTGTCATACGGGTTTCGGCGATGTCGATCTCTTGCGCGAAGGGACGGTTGCTGCCCCCCGCTGCAATATGGATCAGACCATAACCCGACCCGTCGGAGGCAAGCGAGGCGCCGAGTATGCCGTGGCCGGGATCGTCGGAAGGGGAAAGCACCACCGCACCCGCGGCATCGGCAAACAGCACGGCGCTTGCCCGCTCGGCCGGATTGATCCGGCGGCTCAATATGTTGGCGGCGATGACGATGGCCGGCTTGTTGTGCAGGCGCACGAAGCCATCGGCGAAGTTCATCGCATAGATGAATCCCGCGCAGGCGCCCGCCAGGTCGACCCCGCCGGCGTTGTTAAGGCCGAGCCTGTGCGCCACCAATGGCGCGCTCGGCGGCAGCAGATGATCAGGCGTCGAAGTAGCCAGCAGCAACAGGCCGATGTCCTTGCGATCGATACCGGCTGTCTCGAGCGCCATGTCGCCGGCCTTTGTCGCCAGTCCGGAAAGCGTGTCGCCCGGCTCCGCCCAAAAACGCGAGCGGATGCCGGTGCGCCCCTCGATCCAGCCTGCCTCCAGCCCGAGGCTTGTCTCGATCTCGGCATTGCCGACTTTTCGCGCCGGCACGTGATGGCCAAGGCCTGCTATACGCGCCGTGCGGTTCATCGGCCGGTGCCAGCAAGCTCGGCTGCCTCGTCTATCGCCGCGTAGAGTCGGTCGAGTTCATCCGATGTCACGCAATAGGGCGGCAGCACGTAGATGACATTGCCGAGTGGTCTCACCAGCAATCCGCGCTCGAGGAAGAAGGCGCGCAGCTTTGGGCCGACCTCGGCGAGATAGCCGGCACGGCCGGAACGGAGGTCGAGCGCGGCGATCGTGCCGGTCGTGCGCACGTTCTCGAAACGAGGATCCTGGCTGAACCGGGCGACTTTCTCCGCCTGCATCCGAGATAGCGCCGCCACACGCTCCGCAACGGGCTCGTCATTCCAGATGCCGACATTTGCCAGCGCTGCCGCGCAGGCGATCGGGTTCGCCGTGTAGGAGCTCGAATGGAAGAATGTCCTGGACCGGTCGCTGGAATAATGCGCGCGGAAGATCGCGTCGGTGGCGAGTGTGGCCGCAAGCGGCAGCGAGCCGCCAGTCAGCCCCTTGGAAGTGCACAATATGTCGGGCGCGACCGCCGCCTGTTCGCAGGCGAACAAGGTGCCGGCGCGGCCCCAGCCGGTCATGACTTCATCGGCGATGAAAAGTGTATCGGAGCGCTCGGCTATGCGCTTGAGTTCGGCGAGAACTGGAGCCGGATACATCAGCATGCCGCCGGCGCCAAGCACCAGCGGCTCGACGATCAGCGCGGCTACTTTGCGGTCGCGCGCCAGCCGCTCGAAAGCGTCGAGCGTTGTCTGCTCCTGTCCCGCCGCGGGGAAGGGGATGGTGTCGACCTGAAAGAGCAGCGGCTCGTATGCGGCGTTGAAGACGCCGCGCGCGCCGACGCTCATCGTGCCGATCGTATCGCCGTGATAGCTGTGTTCCATGACAACAATGCGGGAGCGCGGCGCACCGTTGTTGCGGTGAAAGCCGAGCGCCATTTTGAGGGCCACCTCGACGCTGGTCGAGCCGCTGTCGGAGAAGAAGACCCAGTCGAGGCCCGGCGGCGTCATATCGACCAGGGCCGAGGCCAATTTCTCTGCCGGCTCGTGGCTGAGGCCGGCGAAGATCACTTGATCGAGTGTCTCGGTCGCGTCCCGGATCGCCTCGACGATCTTGGGGTGACGATGGCCGTGGGTGATGACCCACCAGGAGGAGATCGCATCGAGGATGCGCTTGCCGTCGCGCGTCTCGACATAGGCGCCCTCGGTGCGCACGATCGTCGGCGGCACCGGTTCAGTGGCATGTTGGGTGAAGGGATGCCAGACAGCGGAGCTCATGGCCGGATCTCCATGAAGTCGGCGACATTGAATGAGGCACGCATGGCCGCGGACAGCGTTCCGGGCGTCAGGGATTCGAGGCGCGGCAGGCGACCAAGCACGCGTACCTTGCCCATCTCGGCGATCGCTTTTTGCGTATCGACCACCCTGTCGCCGATGAACGCCACGCCGAGCAATGGAATGGAGCGGGCGCGAAGAGCCTCGATGGAAAGCAGCGTGTGATTGATGGTGCCAAGCGTGGTGCGGGCGCAGAGCACGACCGGCGCGTTCCATCGCGCGAAGACGTCGATGTAAAGCGCGCGGCTGTTGAGGGGCACCATCAACCCGCCGGCGCCTTCGACGACGAGCGGCCGGTTGGTCCTTGGCAGAACAAGCGCCTCTGCATCGATTTCCACGCCATCCAATTTAGCGGCCAGATGTGGCGACAGCGGCTGCCGGAGGCGCCAGGCTTCCGGCAGCACCCGCACTGCAGGCAGACCGGCGAGCAGGGCGACAATTTCGCTATCGGTTTCTTCGCAGGTGCCCGACTGCACCGGCTTCCAGTAGATACCGTCAAGCAGGCCGGTCAGCCCGGCCGCGAACACCGTCTTGCCGATGCCGGTGTCGGTGCCGGTGACAACGATCTGCACTGTCATGGCGTGCGCTCCCATTCGTCAGCAAGCGCATTAAACAGCGCCGAAACGTCGGCCTCGTCGACATTCAGCGTCAGCGAGATGCGCAGCCTCGCGGTGCCTTCTGGCACAGTTGGCGGGCGGATGCCGCGCACGTCGAACCCGCGTGACTGCAGAGCCTCAGCCAGCGCCATGGCGCGTCGATTGTCGCCAAGGATGATCGGCAGGATCTGCGAACCGCTGGCAGGCAAGCCAAGCGCCTCGGCCCTCGTGCCGGCAAGCGCCACTAGCCTCGCCAACCGCTCACGGCGCTCCGGTTCATCGGCGACGATATCGAGCGCCGTTGCCGCCGCCACCGCCATCAGCGGGGAGGGCGCGGTGGCGTAGATGAAGGGCCGGCAGCGGTTGATGAGGTAGTCGCAAAGCACTTCTGGTGCGGTGACCAGCGCGCCGGATGCGCCCAGCGCCTTGCCGCAGGTGTGCAGCACCACGACATTGTCGCGGCCTTCGAGATCGTGCGCCATGCCGCGCCCGTTCGGGCCGTAGACGCCGGTGGCGTGCGCCTCGTCGACGAACAGGAATGCATCGTGGCGATCCGCGACCGCGATCAGTTCACCGAGGGGGGCCCGGTCGCCGTCCATGCTGTAGAGGCTTTCCACCACGATCCAGGAACGGCCCGTCCCACCCATCGCTCGCCAGGCAACGATTGCGTCGTCCACCGCGCCCGCATCGTTGTGCGTCGCTTCCACCACTTCGGCGCGGCCGGCTCGCGCGCCCTCATGCGCACTGGCATGGATGAGTTCGTCCAGCACGATGAGATCGCCCTTTTGGGGCAAGGTCGTCAGCAGCGCGAAATTGGCGACATAGCCACCGCCGAAGAACAGCGCGCGCTCGGCGCCGAAGAAGCCGGCCGCCTTGGCTTCGAGCGCCTCGTGCTCAGGGTCGTTGCCGCGCAGCAGCCGCGAGCCGGTCGCCCCGACGGGCGTGCCGGCTGCGAGTGCCGCCGCAAGCGCCTGCGCCATTCGCTTCGAGCGTGCCAGGCCGAGATAGTCGTTGGAGGCGAAGTCGAGCCCTGAGGGGGCGCTCAAGGTGCGCAATCGATCCTTGCGGGCCAGCCCGCTCAAGGTCGCCTTGTAGCGGTCGAGCAAGGCTCGCCCGCTCACTTGGCCTCGGGCTCCATCGGCTTGATGCCGAGCCGGCGGAACAAAGCCCTGTCCTTGTCCTCGCCCGGGTTCTCGGCGGTCAGCAAGGTGTCGCCGACGAAGATCGAGTTGGCGCCGGCAAAGAAGCACAGCGCCTGCATCTCGTCGCTCATTGCCGTGCGGCCGGCTGACAGCCGCACAAACGATTTCGGCATCATGATGCGGGCGAGCGCGATGGTGCGCACGAATTCGATCGGTTCGATGGGTTCGGCCTCGCCGAGCGGCGTGCCCTCGATCGGGATCAGCATGTTGATCGGCACGCTATCGGGCGGCTCCGGCAGGTTGGCGAGCGTGACCAGCATGTCGATGCGGTCGGCCTTCTCCTCGCCCATGCCGACAATGCCGCCGCAGCAGACTTTCATGCCGCTGTCACGGACATTGGCAAGTGTGTCCAGCCGGTCGGCAAAGGTCCGTGTCGAGATGACCTCGCCGTAGTAGCGCTCGGAGGTGTCAATGTTGTGATTGTAGTAGTCGAGGCCGGCCTGCTTGAGCCGCTGCGCCTGATCGAGGTCGAGCATGCCGAGCGTCATGCAGGTTTCCATGCCAAGCGCTTTGACGCCCTCGACCATGGCGACCACGGCTTCCATGTCGCGCTCCTTGGGGCTGCGCCAGGCGGCCCCCATGCAATAGCGCGTGGCGCCCGCGTCGCGCGCCTTCCTGGCTTCGGCCACGACACGTTGCACTTCCATCAGCTTCGAGGCCTTGAGGCCGGACTGGTGATGGGAGGACTGGCTGCAGTAGCCGCAATCCTCGGGGCAGCCGCCGGTCTTGATAGAGAGCAGGCGCGACAGCTGCACGCGATTGGGATCGAAATTCTCGCGATGGATCGACTGAGCCCGGAACAGCAGGTCGTTGAACGGCAGGTCGTAGACAGCCTGCGCCGTTCCCCGGCTCCATCGGGGGGGAGCCGCGCGGGCTGGTACCGAGGCGTCATTCAACTGCAGTTCGACGTTCATGCCATCTCCATCTCAAAGCTTCCGGGACTACCCGCAAGAGAAACAGGCGTGATGCCCGTCATGATCTACCCACCAGGGCCGGTATGGCGAGTGCGTTGCCAGCGTCGTTGAGTATGGAGAAGCTGTAGCCTCCGTCGGCATTCGTCTCGACCGAATAGGTCAGGCGCTCAACGATGCGATTGTCTTTGTCGAAGGTCAGCACGCGCGGTTTCAGCGCAGTCAACTCTACGTCATGGATATAGACCGAGTTGCAGATGATGATCTGGTCCCCCGGCTGGCAGGTGCGGGCGGCGGCGCCGTTGAGGACGCAGCAGCGCGACCCGCGCTCGCCGAGGATTACATAGGTCGAGATCCGTGCGCCCGAATTCTTATTCCAGATCTCGACAAATTCCATCGGCAGAATGCCTGCTTCTTCGCAATGATCTGGGTCGAGCGTGATTGAGCCATGGTAGTCGAGCTTGGCCTCGGTGACGTATATGCCGTGGAGCTTGCCGGCGACGATCCTACGCATGCTTTTTTCTCCAGAACGACTTGCAGTCCTAATCCACCGCGTCTCGCGGTGCTTGGTCGTCTCGGCGCCTATCGCGTGGTTTCTTGGGCTTGAGCAGATGAACGCTCCCTTCTGATCGCGTCACAGGATTCCGTGAAGGTGACATCCAGGAGATAGCCGATAAGCTCCAGCCCATGAGAGGCCGCCAACTGGCGCATCTCGTCGAGCCGGCAGATGATGAGGCCAAGGGCTTCGACGCGGTCTTTTGTTCGTTGCTGGTCCGTCGCTCCTGCCTCGGCCGTTGAAGCGTGTCCCCTGGCATCGAGCAGGCTTGCCTCGGCAGCCGGTGGAACTAGGGACGTGCTGACGCGGGTCGGTCTGCGACCAAAGGGGTTCCTGCAATCCCGGTTCATGTCCTCTCCCTCAGTTCAGGTGCCTGTTGCAGTTCCGGTCGGACGGCATGTCAAGGCCGATGTCGAGGATCGGAGCGCTGTGGGTGAGCCAGCCGACCGAGATGAGGTCGACGCCGGTTGCGGCAATGGCCGCAGCGCTCGCCCGCGTTATCCGGCCGGAGGCTTCAGTCACCGCGCGGCCCCCGACCATCGCCACAGCTTGGGAAAGGTCCTCAACCGACATGTTGTCCAGCAGCACGGCGTCAACGCCGACTTGTAGTGCCATCTCCAACTGGTCCAGCGTGTCGACCTCGACCTCGATCTTGACCGTGTGGCCAACGGCGCCGCGCGCCCGCTCGATCGCGGTGCGGATGTCGCCGGCAAGCGCGATGTGGTTGTCCTTGATGAGCACGGCGTCGTCGAGCCCGAAGCGGTGATTGGCGCCGCCGCCAGCGCGCACGGCGTATTTCTCCAGCGCACGCAGGCCCGGTGTCGTCTTTCGCGTGCAGACGATCTTTGCGTTATGGCCGCGCACCGCGTTTACGAGTGCGGCTGTGGCCGTGGCGATGCCGCTCAGCTTGCACAAGAAATTGAGCGCCGTCCGCTCCGCCGTCAGCAGGCTGCGCGCCGGCCCGTTAACGATGGCGATGGTTTCGCCGGCCGAGATCTTGCCGCCCTCCGGACACCGCAATTGCATGCTGATCCCGGGATCGACGAGGAGGAAGGCAAACATCACAAGATCGAGCCCGGCTACAATGCCGGCCTGCCGGGCATTCAACGCGAGCGTCGCCTTGCAGTCGGCAGGGATGACGGCATCGCTCGTGATGTCGCCGGCTCTGCCCAGATCCTCCAGAAGGGCGTTGCGAACGATAGGCTCCATGATGATCTGGGGAAGCGGTGCAAGGGATGTCATATCAACAGCTCCGTTCGGATGCTTGCCAGTTGAGGGCGACGGCATTCTCAAAGGCGGGGCAGAGCGTCAGTCGCGAGGGGAGGGCGGCAGCATCGCGCCCGGGGAAATCGGATCGGCAGTGGGAGCCGCGGCTTTCCTCGCGCCGAAGCGCCGCGATGGCGATTAACAGCGCCACCATTGCCGGGTCGGCCGCCGCCGTCTCGCCAACGGCAATCGGCAGAAGGGTAGAGATCGCCTCGCGCAGCACCTTGCCATTGCGAAAGATGCCGAGCGCATCGGAGACGACTTGGCGTATCGATGAAGGGTCGGGTCGCAGTGGAAGGATTGCGGGGAGCCTGGGCCATTGCCAGCCCGCGCAAGTGCCCGCCACGCTCTCGGCCACCCAAACCGCTGTTGCGACCGCTTCGGCCAGCGAGTTGCTGGCGAGCCGGTTGGCGCCATGCAGTCCGGTGCATGCAACCTCGCCGCAGGCCCACAGGCCGGAGACGGAGCTGCGGCCTTCAGCATCCACGGCCACGCCGCCCATGTGATAGTGGGCCGCGGGACGCACCGGGATCGGTTCCACGGCAGGATCGATGCCGGCCTGCTTGCAAGCCGCATCGATCGCCGGAAAGCGTTTTGCGAATTTTTGCCCGAGGCATTGCCGGGCGTCGAGATAGACACGATGCCCAGCTGCGAGCTGATTGGAGATCGCCCGCGCCACAACATCGCGCGAGGCGAGCTCGGCCCCGGGCGTGTCGGCAAGGAAGCGGTGGCCGTGCTCGTCGATCAGCACCGCGCCTTCGCCACGCACCGCCTCGCTGACCAGGGGCATTGGCCGGCGCGCAGTAGCGAGCGCAGTCGGGTGGAATTGCACGAATTCGAGATCGGCGAGCTCCGCGCCGGCGCAGGCGGCAAGTGCCAGGCCGTGCCCGAAAGACGAAAGCGGGTTCGTGGTGTCGCTGAAGAGGCCGCCGATACCGCCGGTCGCAAGCACCACACGGCGCGTCGGCAACGCGAACACGCCTGTGTGCAGCACAGTCAGCACACCCACAATGCTGCCCTCCGCAACCACCAGGCGATGGGCCATCATGCCTTCCATGATGGTGATCGAACGTGTCCGCCGCGCCACGGCGAGCAGCGCGCGGAACAGCTTGCGGCCGGTCGAATCCCCGGCGGCGTGCACGATCCTGCGTCGCGAATGCGCCGCCTCCAGGCCAAGCCGCAGTTTTCCGTCTAACGCGCGGTCGAAGGGAGCGCCCAGACGAATGAGTTGGTCTATGGCTCCAGGTATGGCCTCAACGACGCGCCTGGCCATCGCTTCATCGCAAAGCCCATCGCCGGCGGCAAGCGTATCGGCAAGGTGTAGTTCGGGGCTGTCATCCTCACCCAGGCTGGCTGCGAGCCCGCCCTGGGCGAGCGTGCTTGAGGCATCCGTTCCAAGCGGCGTCCTGGAAAGAAGAATGACCGGCTGCGGCGCCAGGTGCAGCGCCGTCATCAGGCCGGCAATACCCGCGCCGATAATGACCGGCGCCCCGCGAATGTCATGGATGTCCGCCGTCATACGCAGAGCATGCGCTCGACGGCCCAACGAGCCCGCTCGGCGACACGCGGATCGATGGTGACGATGTGACGGTTCTGTTCGAGCGCGGTCCGGATATTGGCGAGCGTGATGCGCTTCATATGTGGGCAAAGGTTGCAGGGACGTACGAAGTCGACGTCCGGATGCTCGACAGCGACGTTGTCGCTCATCGAGCATTCCGTCATCAACACGACACGTGCCGGCTTGTGCTGCCCGACATAGTCGGACATAGCCGCCGTCGACCCGGCGAAATCGGCTTCGGCCACCACCTCCGGCGGACATTCGGGATGGGCAAGCACGGTGACGCCCGGATGCGCCTCCCGAAGTTCGCGAATGTCGGCTGCCGTGAAGCGTTCATGCACCTCGCAGCGTCCCTTCCAGGCGATGATTTCGACCTTTGTTTGCGCTGCTATGTTCCTTGCCAGATATTCGTCGGGCAGCATGATCACGCGCGGCACCCCAAGCGATTTCACTACTGCCAGCGCATTCCCGGAGGTGCAGCAGATGTCGGATTCGGCCTTTACGGCCGCGGATGTGTTGACGTAGGTGATGACCGGCACCCCGGGATAGCACTGCCGCATCAGGCGCACGTCCTCGGCCGTGATCGAGTCGGCCAGCGAACACCCGGCGGCAAGATCCGGTATGAGCACGGTTTTGTCGGGATTGAGCAGTTTTGCCGTCTCGGCCATGAAATGCACGCCGGCGAGTACGATCACATCAGCGTCGACCGTCATTGCCTTACGGGCCAATGCCAGGCTGTCGCCGACGATGTCGGCCACGCAATGAAAGATCTCGGGCGTCTGATAGTTGTGCGCCAAAATGACGGCGTTGCGCTCGCGCTTTAGCGCAAGGATGGCGTCGATGTCATCGGCAAAGACCGGCCATTCGACAGGCGGGATCACCCGCCGGACGCGCTCATAGAGGGACGCGGCCGTAGGTAACGCGCCAGTCATCCGCTCCTCCGCTTATATTCCGAGTGACAATAAGCGGTTTATATCTACGTTGACTATAACGCTGTCAAGCCCGTGAAAGCGGCAATTTTGTCCCCAAAACGACAGCACTGTTGTCGAGTACGTCGCGGCGGAAGCGATAGAGCTTTGCGGGCCGACCGCCCGTATCGAGGGACGTCTCGCCGGTTTCCTCGACGAGCTCCTGCTGTTCAACCAGCCTGCGGAAGTTCGGCTTGTTGATGAGCCTGCCAGCCAGCGCCTCGACGGTTCGCTGCAGTTGAAGCAGCGTGAAGGTCGGTCGCATGAGCTCGAAGACGACCGGCCGGTATTTGATCTTGGAGCGCAGCCGCGCGATGCCCGTCGCCAGGATGCGGCGATGGTCGGCGACCATCGCCTTGCCTGACACTGCGGCCGGCAGAGTTGCCTTCGGCCCGCCATCGGCCTCTTCGACCAGCGCGGCTTCATAGAGCAGCTCGTAGCGCTGGAGCGTGAGGTCCTCGTTCCAGGTACGATCGTCGAAGGCGAAGGCGATCGCGGCGCGCTGGCGGCGTTCGCGCCGCGCGGCTGCATCGCTGGCGCCCTTCGCCCAAGCCATCAGGCGCGGCCGCAAGACACTCAGCGCCTCCGGCGGGCCGGATCGATGGTCTTCCCAGGGAAAATACTCATACCAACTTTTCCAGCGGGACTTGCGCGATACCGCCATAGCTTCCTGACGGCTCAGCGCGAGATAGCTGATGGAGATGTTGCGCTGCTCGCGCCCAGTGCTGATTCGGTCGCGGTCGGCGAAGGTATAGAGCTGCTCGATGTAACCGAGCGGATGGCTGGTCTGTTGTTCGACCCAATCCCGCAGGCCCGACTGCAGCGAACGGTGAGTGAGCTCGAACGGACCGGAGGGCAGCGCATCCTGCTGCCCGACGGTGAGCACGCAAGGCTCGCGGTCGGTCACGGCAGCAACCACCGCGATCAAGTCCACATTGATGTCGCGGCCCTTCCGGGCGGCGCTCTTTTTGGTCAGTCTTGCCTGGTCGTGCATGTTCCAGAACGTCAGATGCGGTATGCGAGGAGCTAAACCGATTTAATAAACGTGGACTATGCGGCGCCGAGCGTCAACCGCGTACCCGTGCGGTCTTCGCACTTACACAAAACTATGCCAAACGCGACACCCGCGGTAGGCGACGCAAGGGAAGGGTGAGGGTTCATTGCAATGACAGGAACCAAGCTGTTCGACCGCCAGATATCCGCGCCCGAAAGGGTGCTATCCCGAACCTGCTTAGAAAATGGAGGCCTATGGACGCGCGTTTTTCCTGACTGGTCAGCTTCTCGACAGCTAATTGCGATAGCGTGTCGTTGGCGTCTGACTCAACCATTCGCCGCTGAGGCTTTGATCTGAGCCTGTCTGCGCAGACTTGCGAGCAATCAATATTTTCGATGGAGAGCGGTATGGATGGTTCTCAGTTCAATCCTCGGCAATTGAACCCGTCTGCGCCAGGCTTCGCACGGCAGAATACCGGCATG
>NZ_JBSKBQ010000045.1:0-11167 GCF_053714375.1 Mesorhizobium sp. ArgA1 | reverse complement strand
GGTGCTAAGGAAACTTGGGGGCCGCACATCTCATTGATTATAAAGATCTATTCAAAAACAACTGTTGAAGTCGGGCTTGACGGGCGCACGCCTGACGAGGCTTATTTCGGCGCGCAGGCGATGGCGACGGCCGCATGATCGTCGCCGCGCGATTTTGCTGCAGCTTTGGTCGGGCTACGCCCTCCCCACGCCGCAGCAAAATCGCAAAGCCCCGCGCTCAACGTAACCCGGCAGGATGCCACTTAAATTCCGCGGGGCGCTGTCCAAACAAGCGGAGCCAGCTCTAAGTCCCCGTGTGCACTCTGAATAGATCTACGGTGAGGCACGGAGACCGATGATTTCGGGTTGTTTAGGATCGTGACGTTCTCGGGAGCCCACCAAGTGACCCCGCTCGATCGATGCGGTGACGTCAGAGCTCAAATGCAAGGCCTGACTCACCTCACTCATGCGGTTCGACATAACGCACACGAGTCAAGGTAACCCGGTAGTACGTGAACTGCATTACGACCACGCACTACCGGTCTTAACCAGATTCGCCGGTTCTCTCAGATCCCAACACGGTCTCGACCAGCTTTGCCCAATACCCGATGCCATAGGGCAAGGCCTCGTCATCGAAATCAAATGCTGGATTATGACACGCAGGCGTTGGCCCATTGCCAAGGTAAATGTAAGCGCCTGGTCGCGCCTCGAGCATATAGGCGAAATCCTCCGCTCCCATGCTAAATCCGACATTTCCATCAACGGAAGCGGTCCCGACAAGGTTGCGCGCCGCCTCGATCGCCAGATTGGTTTCTTCGGTGGAATTGAAGGTCGCTGGAACCGATCGGAGATAATTGAACTCAATCTCTGCGCCGTACCCCCGCGCTATGCCCTGGGCCGCAGCCGCAATCTCTTTCTCGGCGAAATCCCGCAGGCTGGGTGCAGAGGTCCTGACAGTTCCGCCGATTTCGACCTGATCGGGAATGACATTGTAGGCCTGCGCGGCATTTAGCTTGGTCACGGAGATTACCAGCGACTCCAAGGGATCAGTTTTGCGTGATACCAGGGTCTGCAGACCCATAATGATCTGGGCTGCAATGACAACGGGATCAATCGTGTGAGATGGGTCGGCCGCATGCCCGCCCCGACCCTTGACGATGATATCGAAGTCATCTTGGGATCCCATAATCGAACCGTGACGGATGCCGAATTTGCCAACTTCGATGCCCGGGGCAATATGCATGCCAAAAACCCGAGAGATTCCGAAGCGCTCCATGATCCCTTCCTGGACCATTTTAAAAGCCCCCGTCGGGAATGCTGGCTCCTCGGCCGGCTGGAAGATCAGAGCGACCGAGCCCTTAAAGTTGCGTGAGCTCGCAAGATGTTTCGCAGCGCCCAGCAACATGGCCGTGTGACCGTCGTGGCCGCACGCGTGCATTATGCCCGAGGTCTTCGACGCCCAAGGCTTATTTGATGTCTCGACGATTGGAAGGGCATCCATGTCTGCTCTCAACCCGATCGTCGGCCCATCTCCGCCTTCTCCCTGAATCAATGCGACGACGCCTGTCCCCGCAATTCCGGTTTCGATGTGGTTTATGCCAAATGAAGCGAGCTTCTCGGCAACAAACCTTGCGGTGTTATATTCCTGGAAGTCCAGCTCCGGATTTTCGTGGAGATAACGGCGCCAATCGGTGGCCTCGCTTTGTAACTCACGGAAAATGTCAATGTCTCTCATGTTGTACAAGCCCTTCTACGCGTTTCAAATAGGATACGACCTCAAGCAACGACTCCTAGCGATCGGCCTACGTTAGCAAATGCTTGAACCGCGAGGTCGATGTCCTCCGCGGAATGCGCTGCCGACATCTGGGTGCGAATGCGCGCTTGACCTTTCGGCACGACCGGGAAGGAGAAGGCCGTTACATATATGCCTTGCAGCAGCATTCGATCAGCGATTTCCTGGGCCATGCCTGCATTACCGAATAGGACGGGTACGATAAGATGGCGGTTCCCGAGCAGCGTGAACCCTGCACTCGTCATCTTTGACCGAAATCGATCAGCATTGGCGGAAAGCTTTTCGCGCAGCGCGTCGCTCTTCTCGATGATCTCGAACACCTTCAAAGAGGCGCTAGCGATTGCCGGCATCAGAGTGTTGGAAAAGAGGTAAGGCCGGGAGCGCTGTCGGAGCAAGTCGATCACCTCCTTCTTGGCGGAGGTATAGCCGCCGGAGGCACCGCCGAGTGCCTTGCCGAGTGTGCCGGTGATGATATCTACCCGGCCCTCGACGCCGCAATGCTCCGCTGACCCGCGCCCATTCTTGCCGACAAAACCGACGGCATGGCTGTCGTCGACCATCACCATCGCGCCATATTTTTCCGCGAGATCGCAGACGCCGCCGAGATTGGCGATGATGCCGTCCATCGAGAAGACGCCATCGGTGGCAATCATCTTGAAGCGGCTGCCCTCGGCGTTCTTGAGCTCTTCCTCCAGCGCCTTCATGTCGTTATTGGCGTAGCGGAAGCGCTTGGCCTTGGAGAGGCGCACGCCGTCAATGATCGAGGCGTGGTTCAGAGCATCCGAGATGATGGCATCCTCCTCGCCGAGCAAGGTCTCGAAGAGACCTCCATTGGCGTCAAAACAGGACGAATAGAGGATCGTGTCTTCCATCCCGAGAAAGGAGGAGATGCGCGCTTCAAGCTGCTTATGCTTCTCCTGCGTGCCGCAGATGAAGCGCACCGAAGCCATGCCGTATCCGTAACGGTCGAGTGCAGCTTTTGCGGCAGCGCAGACGTCGCCGTTATCAGCAAGACCAAGATAGTTATTGGCACAGAAGTTTAGCACCTCGCTCCCATCTGCCACCCGGACTTTTGCCGATTGACTAGAAATGATAGTGCGTTCGGATTTGTAGAGCCCTGACGATTTAAGTCTCATCAGTTCTTCATTTAGAAATGCAATAAAACGGTCGGTCATAGTTGTCCGAGGATTGGTGGAGAGGCCGAAGAGGGAACAGGTGGCCGGTCCTTGTTTGAAGGATGAGCCACCTGCCGACTAAGTCACGGGTAGGCCACGGCGGAAGACCATGCCGGATCCGAGTGCTTCTGCCAGTACAAATCCATCAATTGAGTAGTTACACTGCCGACCTTGCCATCGCCGATGACGGTATGATCGATGCGCGTCACCGGCATAATACCTCCCGCTGTCGAGGTGATGAACACCTCGTCTGCTTGAAGCAGTTCGTCGCGAGCCAGGTCTGCCGCTGCCACTGTCAATCCGGATTCTTCGCACAGCTCAAAAACGGTCTGACGCGTAATGCCTGGCAGTACACCGAACGCGGGAGTTTTCAACTGCCCTCCCTTCACTGCAAACACATTGAAGCCAGGGCCTTCGGCGATGTTGCCGTTGGTGTCCATAATCAGGGCGGTTTCGGCACCGAAGTCATAGGCGTCAAAAAGCCCCTTGACCAGGTCGAGCCAGTGATAATTCTTGATCGCCGGATCCACGGATTTAGGCGGAATACGGACTGTTTCGCTAACAGCTATATGGAGACCACGCTTCAGCTGTTCGCTATTGGCGACCGAACCATATGGAACTGCGAACGCAAGGAAGCGATTCTCAGCCTCCCTCGGGTCCCGACTGAAAGTCGGGGATCCCCCGCGGGTGCATATCATTTCGACGTACGCTGACTTGTGTCCAGACAAAGCAACGCAATTAGTCAAAATTGCTTGAATTTCTTCACGGCTATACGGCAGTTTCATCCGCAGACGTTCCATACCCCTGAAGAAGCGATCCAGATGGAGATTTAGCCTGAAGAAACGACCTTCCCACACGTGCACAGTATCATAGGTCGCATCGGAGTGAAGGAAGCCCCAATCAAGGACCGAAATCTTTGCTTCCGACATGGGCAGATACTGTCCGTCCATGAAGGCAACGCCGTGAGGGTAATTGCGAGCATCCTGATGGCGCGCTTTGACTTCTGGAAGGTCTCCTTGCGACCCAAACGTTGCAATTGTCATGTTGTCTTTCTCCTGCTGCGCCAACGGTATTGTGTACCCGCCCGCATTGTCGATCGATGCCCACTCGTGTGCCCGCGCTACCCCTGACTCATAGTGGCCTCTAAATGTCGCCTACTCGAAACTCCCGGATCCTATCCGATGGCAAGCTCGGCGGTTCTTTGGGTTGCCAGCGGCAGTTCGGACAACGCCGACTGCGTATGATTGATCGCAGGAAATTTTGGGCAGGAACGATCAAACTCGTAGGACGAACGCAACGAACGCTTCATAAAAAGTGCTTGGGTGGCTAAAACAGTCAGGTGAAAAAGGGTCAGACCAAGACGCGGGGCTCGAACTTCACACGATCAAGCGTTATCATGCTTTTAAATTTGCGTACGTTCGCATTGGTATATAGCTTTGTCTTCACAAATACGTCGAATGCTTCCACATCTTCCACTGCAACAATCAGAACGAAATCCGCATCTCCGGTCACCATATAACACTGCGTTACCTCCTTTGCGGCCCGCATGGCGCGCTTGAAGTCATCGACGAGATCCAGCCGCTCCCGGTCGAGCTCTACGTTCACAATTACCGTAAGTGACTTTCCGAGAGCCTTTGGATTTACCAGGGCGACGTCAGCAACGATCACTCCATCCGCACGCAGCTTATTGACTCGCCGCATACAGGACGCGGCGGACGAGCCAACAAGATCCGCCAGTTCAGCAAACGAGAGTCGATTGTTTACCTGCAGTGCGGCGACGAGGCGCCGATCGAGGTCGTCCAACATTTATATCTGCAGCTCCCTTTGGACAAGGATTCCCTTAAGATCATTTTACGCGAACGACGATATCAAATTCTAACGCTTTCACCAATGGAACAGTGGATTTATTTCAATCTAAGCCTACAGGGTGAAATCTACATTTCACGTCGCCGCCTCGGTCGCAGGTTCCCATCTGGGCGGTTTCTGGCGCAACATGGCGACGTCGCGCTGAGGGTAGCCCCGCAAGGTCGCCGACAATTTTCAAGAGTGGGAAGAACAGATAGCCGATCAGCCCGGATGGGGTGTTGGCTCCTGGAGCGGCGGCGCTGCGCGTCATCGGCCATCGCGTCGACCATGACGTGGTGGGGAAGCTGTTCGTAGCTATTCGCTTCATCGGATCGCCCGCGGCGAGATCGACAAATCCTTCCGGATCGTCGAAGGTTGGATCGGTCTCCCTCAATGTTGCGGCTGGCCCCCTTGCGACGAATGTCGCCAAGTGTCGCCAAGTGCTGAACCCGCTGCCATACCACGCAGTTGACGTAGTCCGTCCGTAACGGTGCAGTATGCGATCGCGGCCGCCGCGCTCACTGCGGCGTTACCCCTCGGCCCGCAGCCAAAGCTTGGCCCTCTGCGAAGCGTCGCCGACAACGCTCGTCCCGAGCGGATGGACAGCCAAACTACCGGAGCTTGATGGCGGTAATGTCGACCGACGCTCCTGTCTACAAACCACCCCCCGATTTGGGCCCCCCTAAATTCCCACTGCTCGATTCACAAATTTAACGACGCTGCCTGAAGCCCCCGCGCGCGGACCGGCACCGGCGATTGCTCTGGCCCCATTGGAAAACTGGACTGAACAATGGCAACCGATATGCTCATGAAGGCGATGACGCCCGGGCTAACCTGGCGTGGGCGGCGCGCATCTGGGCGAAACGGCCCTCCGACTTCCACGCCCCGCAACCATGGATACCTTCGTAACTTTGTTCAAGCGCACACCGGCGTTCCGTCTGTCGGTTAGCGCATATTCGGCAAGGCCTAAAGTTGGATTTGATCGAGCGGCCAAATCGGGCGGCGGATATGGCGGTACGTCCTCGGCCCGGCGGATCCCAGCCCGCCTGCATCGACCTTGATCACCTCGCGAGCGATCGGTTCGAATGCCGCGCGGAAATGATGGTACGACTTCAGCGCGATCGTGGCGCAGTGCAACGGATCGATGCCGAGAGAGCTAAGCTGGGCGAGGTCGATTGTTTGTTCTGGCCGCGAGATCACCCCGATTTCGATGCCGCCTACGCGCAGCATCAGGCTCGGCCCGAAGCTGCGCCATGCGCCTCCGCCAAGAAACGACGGTCCGTAACAGCGAAAGCGGCCGTCGGTAATTGAGACAATCTGCGCCTCGATCTCGAGCGGCCCCCCACCCATCTCGGGGGCTCGCTTGCCGCCAAGCAGAATGCGGCCCTTGTTGCCTACGCCGATGGCGATCCCGGCCTGTACGGCCTCTGGATCGTAAATGGCATGAAAGGCCGCGTTCTGGAGGTCGGCGGCGATCATCGCGCGCAGCAGATCAGTTGTATCGCCATAAGCTCCGCCGCCGGGATTGTCGCCGATATCCGCTATCACAAGAGGCTTGTTGGCGCCAGCCTCCCCGGCTTTGGCACGTTCAAGGGCCTCTGCGACGCTGACCCCTGTGTCTGTGATGGAAACGAACGCCCGTGTCTCCCACGCGTAATCCATAAATTCCTCTGCTATGCGCCGCGCCTCGGTGGTGTCGCCATCGGCGGTGACGGTGACACTGGGCCCGACGTCGTAGATGTCGCTCCATGAGAACCCTGCGCAGATGCTAACCACGAGCGCCTTGCCAGAGACTTCCAGCGCCTCGCCGCGGTCGATCAGATCACGCATCGGGCCAGCCTGAGTGCGTCCGCCGTCGAGTCCATCTAGCATCGGACGCTTTGCGATGACGGTGCGGGGTCGGATCTCGCCGCGCAGGACTCGATTCACCAGCTCGGCCCCCTGCCAGGTGCGTTCATAGTAGTCGATATGGGGGTAAGTGCGCACGGCGATGAGCGCCGAGGCGTTCGCCGCCATCTTCTCCGTGACGTTGGCGTGGAGGTCGAGCGTGGCGACGATCGGCGCGTCGGGCCCGAGGATGGCGCGCAATCGAGCGAGCATCTCGCCTTCCGGATCCTCGAAACCTTCAGCGACCATGGCACCGTGCAGGTTGATGAGCGCGCCATCGCAGCCCTCGGCGCCTGCAAGAAACCAGGCGCAGAGCTGCTCGAAAGTTTCGTTCGTCACTGTGCCGCCAGGAGTGGCGCTAGCTGCGAGCGGATGAGACAGCGTCCAGCCGAATTTTTCGGCCGCCTCGAATGCCGCACCTAGCGCGGTGCGCGTACCCCGTCGCGCCGGCGGGATCTCGTCGCCCAGCAGTAAGCCACGGGCCCGGAAATGTTCGAGCGTGGTCGGAACCTTGCTGAAAGTATTTGCTTCGTGTTCAATCTCGCCAGTGAGGATGCGGTAATTCATGGAAAGTCTCCAGAGAAGAAGAAATAAATACACCAAAGCCTGACTATTTCCGCAATCACTTATATGCCGACTGCAGAGATCGGGAGTTCACTGCAAGTGCGGACAGGGCACCTGGCCCGGATCAGAGCATGACTGAAGATCTCAGACCATCACCATGAAGGCGATGGTCGAGAATATCCTCGAAACATGGGGTCAGCCTTAGGCCTTGTGCATGTTCCACATCGGGAACACCGATGGCGCCTCGACGAGCCCAATGAGCGTCTTGCGACGCACGCTTGGCGAGACAATCTGGCCTAACAAAATCTCGGGGACGTAATCCCACCAAATTTGCTGCATCTTGCGGGCCAGGGCTTTGCGCTCCTCGAGCGTTTCGACATCCGACCATTGGGTTCGAAGGGCCTCATATTCATCGTGTTTCGGCCAGCCGAACCACGCTTGGTCGCCATTCATTGGGAGGGTGACCTCGGTGATGACAGTGCTGAGAGTTGACTCAGTTGTGCTCGTAATAAAAATGCTCCAGCCGCCGTCCTCAACTGGTCCCTTATTACCACGACGAGCGACAACTCCGGCCCAGTCGCTCGGCGCAAGCTCAGCATTGACCCCAATCTTGCGCAACTCGGCCGCCAAAAGCAGTGCGGCGTTGCTGGCCTCCGCCCAGTCGGAGCTCTGGAGAATGACAATCTTCTCACCGGCATATCCGGCTTCCTTGAAAAGTTGCTTGGCTTTCTCCGGATCGCCACCCTTCTTGAACCAGCCGGTATTTTCATCATTTGACACAGGCGTCTCGTTTCCAAACATTGACGTGACGGTGCGACCAAATCTCGGATCAGGAGCCGTGACTTTCAAAAACGCTTCCTGATCGATCAGGTGAAGCATCGCTTGACGCGCTTTCACGTTGTCAAACGGCTTCTGCAGACAATTCATGCGTGCGAACATGTCTTGGCCCAATCTGTCCATAATCTGGAGTTCCAAATTGGGATCGCTCTCTATCAGCGGCAAAAGATCGCTAGATGTCGTGGAAAGAAAATCAACCTCGCCAGCCTGCAGGGCTGCAAGTGCTGTTTGCTGATTGCCGGCTAGGCCCATTTCAGCTACCACACGATCGACCTTCACGACCTTCCCGCCGGCCAGTCCATCAGAAGCTTCTTTACGTGACACATATTTTTCATTGCGGTCGTAGGTGAAGCTTGAGCCCGGTTTAGCAAGCGCATGGTTAAACCTGAACGGCCCTGATCCGATATTCGCAGTCACCTGCTCGGTTGCAGGAAGACTCGCGTCCTTCTCGCGCATCATGAAAGGGCCTGCCAGGATCTCGAGCAGAGTACCTATTGGCGCGTTTAGGACGATGGTGAAAGTCTTGTCATCCTTCTTGGAGATCTCTTTAGCCCGCACCTTAAGCAATTTACCGCCGGGAGCCACTTCGCTCCAGCGACGGATCGAAGCGACACAATCCGCCGCGGTGACGGAGGTGCCGTCATGCCAAGTCAGGCCATCTCGAAGCTGGAATGTATAGGTCTTTCGGTCGTCGGAAACGTTCCACTCGCCCACCATCTGCGGCTGTGGCACAAGCTTCGAGTCGCGCGCGAATAGCGTGTCGTAGATCGCGGTGGCGTGATTTACTGTATCGTCAGTGGCCGAAACAACCGGATCGAAGACTTGGAAGGCTCCGAGCACCATGCGGACCGTTCGGTCAGAGTTTTGCGATGTCTGCGCTCGCAAGACCGATGGTACCGACAACACCGTGCCGGCAGCCAGTCCTAATTTAACCAGTTCCCGTCGAGTAACTCTCATGTTCCTTCCCCTTTTAGCTGTTGGCACGGTTAACCCGCGCCTATTGAGACGTCCGAAGCCGCCAAACGTCACCCCGTGAAAAAGGAGAGACACCAAGAGCGTAGCACCGAGTTTGCCGCCATTTACCGCAAAATACGCTCTCGGATGAAATGTCCACATACCAAAATGCTGCATTTTGAAATGCATTAGCCGAGGCGGTGTTGCTCGGGAAACAAAGTCAAACTACAAATCCACTTCTGTCCTGCCTTGATGGCAGCGAGGAAATTGAGCGGATCGCGGTCATATCGAGTTGCGATACCTCTGAAGTGCTTAAGTTTGTTGAAGTATCGCTCGACGAGGTCTGGCTCGTCGGCGAGCGCCGGTCGACCCAGCAGCGGGACGGAAAAAAAGAGTCGGAGGACCGCCGCCACAACCGAGCATGCCGGCCATGGACATCAGGGCGTGTCGGTGTAACCCGGTCCAGGATCTGCCTTCGAAGTGGTCGAGGCCGAGTTCCTCCTCAAGCTGCTGATGCGCCTGCTCACAGACCCATCTGGCTTTGATCGTGGCAGCGAGCATCTTGAGCAGATATCGAGGAAGTGTTCTTAGGCCGTCTGTCGCTCGCCAAGGTCAGACTTGCGCCATTTCTTGATAAAAGCGGTGGGTGTGATGGGCTCGAGCCCTGTGCTACCCGTACTCATTACGCTGCCCCTCCGACACAGGCGTCGGCCCAATAGAAGAGGTTGACAGGCAAATTCTGATTATTGGTTAATAATAGTTAGCCTCCGAAATGCCCGTTTATTTCCTGATGCTTATCCCTTCTACAGTATCCTAAGCAGACGCCCCAAAACACTATAAGCGCCGTTATCACATGGCTAAAAGCGTTCCTCTTGCGGCATCATCTGACGCCGCAGAAATCGCGTGGATAGTGTCCAATCGATCGAGTTTAAAGCGAGAGAAATTCCGGGCATCCCGTCGCCCAGCCTAGCCGAAGCCGCTGACCGTTATTCAGAACGAGTACCACGGGTTGATCGGGTTGCACCGCAGCGCTGAAAAGCTCCGCAAACCGCTCGAAATCAGCGAACCACATCCGCGTTGGCGAGAACGAATGTACGATCATCGCCGCTTCGTCGGTCTTGAAACGTTTGGCTTCCAACAACGCTGACGCCGTCCGGTGCAGCAGTTGATAGCGCACCTCTAACGGTGGAACGGTGTCTAAACCCAGCAGATCGCAGATTTGACGCATGCGAAGGCGCTTGCCCTCTGATGGGTTCGCGAACCATTCCCCGACGGTCGGACCAAATGTTTCGTTGACTTTCCCTTCGACTGTGGCGGCACATGTATCTGCGCCGAAGCGTATCAAGGCGAAAACATCGCTCTGACTGTCGCGATTGCCCCCGGCCAATGGCACCTTGTGCTCGGGAAGCGCAACCAGGAGTTCGGTTGGCTGATCAAACATCGCTGCGACCTCCGAGGGTAGACCGTTCGCCTTCTCCCAGCAGTGCGCGAGCGTTCGTGCGGAATAGCCCATGCGCCAATGCTTGACGGGATCAGCCAAGATCGCCTGCCAACTATCCGGGCCTAAACTGGGTAGATACACACGTGACATCCAAGACTCCGTTCGAGTGACTAGTGGCCGACGATCTTCGCTATGTAGGCCGACTGGCCACGTTTCGTGATTTCAGCTGCGTCGCAGCTGTCGCAGCACGCCGTCCGCTGAACTTTCGTTGGCCCTAAAATGTGAGATTGCGCCTGCTTCTTGCAATCGCTGCACCTAATGATGAGATTCGATGCCCCTGAGTCTCAATTCAACTGCAGTGGGGAGCTTCTCGCAACCGACATGCCAGCGCCGATTGAGGCGAACCGCGTATAGTGGGCGCCAAGCGTTTGGTGCTGGAGTTCGGAAACCAGTTTGGGACCTTCCTGGTGGATGATTGAGATAGAGACCGGTAATTTGTCTGGGGTCAGGCGGCACGCAGAAGGGGCGGTTTCGGCTTGAATATAGAAGGCACGCTCGGGGCTGGTTGCCGAAACGGTGCCCGCAGCCGACTGCGAAGTTCGCCGTTGATCTCTGCGCCGTCCGGACCTGCATGAGCATATGCGCGCCGTGGAGCGACCACCGCATCTGCTGCTTTTTGACCATCCGCTTGCC
>NZ_JBSKBQ010000044.1:0-11856 GCF_053714375.1 Mesorhizobium sp. ArgA1 | reverse complement strand
GGGCGCCGAGGGTCTGGCGCTCCATCACTTTTACCGGGCAATGGCGTGGCTGGGCGAGGAACTCGGCGAAAAGGCGCGCCCCGCTTCAACCACCAAGCCCAGCGGCGGCATCGACCCGCGGCCGTGGTGCCAGGGGTTCTACGCGGCCATGACTCTCAACATCAAACGCTGGAAACGGCTCCTCGACCTCAAGAACCCCAACCATGGCCTGCTGCTGCCCATCCTGATCTACTGCGTCGACAAAAAGGGGCGGCCCGTCCTCGTAATCAACCACCAAGACGATTCGGGAAAGGCGCCTTGGTGCAACGCTTACCGCATGTCAGGACACCCGGCGGTCCAACAGGCCCTGCGCAACCATTACTTCGAGTTGCTCGGTCTTCCCCGACTCTATGTCTCTGTCCAAGCTTAATCCGGTCGAATCGCCGTGGTACGTGACCCGTATGCCCGGTGGTGTGGGAGGGGCGGCGCCGCGAGGCGTCCCCCTATCCCGATCAATCCTGAATATCAACAAGCCTTAGATTGCAGTCGGATCAATCCGATGTTGTTCTCGATGGCGATCGCGGTGCCAAATGGCTTGGAGAGCTTCTGTAGCCGCTCCAGAATAGATCTGGCCTGCTCCCCTTTGGCGAGCCGAGGAACGCCTCTGTTCGCAAACCTGTTCGTGCGACGTAACTCGATCGGATAAAGCTGCAGCTCGGCAAGCTGATTCCCTTCAAAGCGACTCGTCGTGACGACACTCTCGTAGAACTCCACTCCGGATTGGGGGCCGATAAATCCTTCGGCGGTCGGATATCCCTTCGCCACCTCGTCGGCCGTAACTTCGGCATCCGTATCAATCCGCGGATCCTTACCGTAGACCTCATACATATCGATGCCCACCGGTGTTCGGATGTCCTGGCAGAAAAAGTTACCAAGGCTATAAAAGATTGGCCGCCCTTTATAGAGTTCGATACCTCGCAGTATATGCGGTCCGTGTACAATATATGCGTCGGCTCCCGCATCAATTAGCCCACGAGCAAACGATTGTTCATAGTCCGCTGGTTCTTCGCACCATTCGCCCGGCTCGTGCCCGTGGTTGGTCGCTATGCAGAAGTCAGAAACCTGCTTACCGTGACGAACATTGCGAAATATATTCGCGGCGTCGCGCGAGTTCACCTCGAAGCTGTAGCCGGCGCGATCGCCTGCCTTGAAGATCACTTCACCTAGGACAACTCTGCTCAACTCTTTCTCTGATGAGGTATATCCTGGCAATGCCTCGCGAACTTCCCTCAGGTTTTCAAGCATGTTGTTCGGAACCGTCACGCTCATTGTCAACCGAAGGGCGTTGAGGCCTGGTCTTCCTGGGGCCTCGCCGGTCGGATCGCAGGCGCGGGACATCGGTGTGATAGTCGTAGCGAAGGAAACGAGAGCCACTCGCCCTCGCGGAGTTTCTAGAAACCGCGCCGCACCGGCCTGTCCGAGGGTCTCTCCCGCTCCTGCGTGAACGATCCCATTCATCTCAAGGGACCGGCTAGTCTCGCGCATACCTTCGACCCCCCAGTCAAGCGTATGATTATTTGCGCGACTCAGCAGATTGAAGCCCATTGCTTTCAAATCGGGTCCAAGCTCTGGCGCGCTGATGCAATAGGCTCCGCCGTACTCCGCTTCCGGCTGTCCCTTAGACCGAAAATCCAGGATGTTGGTTTCCAAATTACCGAATTTCACGTCAGCTCCCTCGAAAATTCGGAGGACATCGACGAGGCCAGGATGGTAGCCTTTTGTAACTGGCCGCGCATAAAGAAGATCGCCCACTGCAGCCACCGTAAAACCATCTTCAACGTTGGTTTCTATTGAACCGACGGTATCGAAGCTGCCATCCTGGGTGATGTTTTCCGCCTGGTCTTCGTTGGAATGCCTATTCATTATTTCTCCTCGCTGGTCGCAGCGAAAACATTATGCCTTGGTCTCTTCCGAGCAAACGAGGCAATGCTGTTAGGCTGTAAGGGATCAATTGCTTGAGCCATGACGCGTGTTGCCGGCGCGCGCACATGGCAGGCTACAAGGCGCCCATCTGCCATTGGAACCAAAGGCGGGACATCGATGCGGCAAGGCTCGACCGCTAGCGGACACCGAGGGTGGAACGCACAGCCGCTTGGCGGGTTGATCGGGCTTGGCACTTCCCCTTCCACGGGCGTCTCCAGCCGAACCCGGGTTGGGTCAGGCACAGGCGCTGCGGCGATCAGCGCCTCGGTGTAGGGGTGGACCGGCTTGGCAAACAGAGCCTCACACGGCGCGAGTTCCACAATCCGTCCTAGATACATGACCGCCACGCGATGGCCGATATGCTCGACGACACCAAGGTCGTGCGAGATGAACACGAAGGCGATACCCATCTGCTGCTGGAGGTCGAGGAGCAGGTTCAGGATCTGCGCCTGCACAGACACGTCAAGCGCTGAGACTGCTTCGTCTGCAATGATGAGCGAGGGCTGAAGAGAGAGAGCCCGCGCGATGCCGAGACGCTGCCGCTGGCCGCCCGACATTTCGGAGGGCAGCCTGTGCATCATCTCGGGTGACATTCCCACCTTCTTTAGAAGGTCTGCGGCTAGTGCGTTGCGCTGCTTGCGACTCAGGCGCTCGAAATTTTCGACCGGCTCGGTGATGATCTGTCCGGCGGTGAGGCGTGGGTTCAGCGACGAATACGGATCTTGAAAGATCATCTGCATGCGACGGCGACACGTCCGAAGCGCCTCCTTCTTGAGGCTCGCTATATCGATCCCGTCGATCAGAACGCGACCCTTTGTTGGCTCGACGAGGCGCATCAATAGCCGCGCGACGGTCGACTTGCCACAGCCGGATTCGCCGACGATGCAAAGCGTTTCGCCAGCTTCGACAGAAAAGGACACATCCTCCACGGCCCGCACGACCGGCTTGGTCTTCTTCAGCAACCCCGCGCCGAGTGGATAATGCTTGGTCAGATTCTCGACTTTCAGCAACGGACCACTCATGCCTTGATTACCTCCTCAGAACGCCAGCAGGCCGCTGTGTGACCCGGGACGACGTCACGCAGGATTGGCGTCTTCTCGCGGCAGATGTCGATTGCAAACGGGCATCGGGGTGCAAAGCTGCAGCCGACGATTGGCTCGCGCAGGCTTGGCACGATGCCGGGGATTTCCGGAAGACGACGCTGTCGACCCCGCCGCCGATCCGGAACCGAGCGCATCAGAGCCTTGGTGTATGGGTGAGCCGGGCGCGCGAATAGTTCAGTGACCGATGCCTGCTCGACGATTCGGCCAGCGTACATGACAATCACCCGTTGGCAGGTCTCGGCCACAACGCCCAAATCGTGGGTGATGAACATCACGGCCGTTCCCATGCGCTCTTTCAAATCGACAATGAGCCGCAAAATCTGCGCCTGGATCGTGACGTCAAGCGCAGTGGTTGGCTCGTCTGCAATCAACAATTCCGGCGAGCAAGCAAGGGCCATGGCGATCATCGCCCTCTGACGCATGCCACCGGACATCTCATGGGGATAGTTGTAAACTCGTCGACCGGCATCGGCAATTCGTACCAAGCGAAGCATTTCTTCGGCCCTTGCCATGGCTGCCGAGCGCGACGCGTTTGTATGGATCCGCACTGCTTCGGCAATCTGACGGCCAACCGTGTAGACCGGGTTGAGGCTGGTCATCGGATCCTGGAAGATCATTGCAATTTGATGGCCGCGGATCTCCCGCATCTGCCGATCGGAAAGTCCGAGCAGGTCGCGGCCGTGAAAGCGGACTTCACCGCCGACCGTCTTTGCCGTCAGCTTTGGAAGCAGGCGAAGTATGGAAAGGGCCGTAACACTTTTTCCGCATCCCGATTCACCGACGACGCCCAGAGTTTCCCCCTTGTTAACCTGGAAGCTAATGCCGCCAAGTGCACGTGTAACGCTTTCCTCCCCATAGAAGTGCGTCTCCAGTTCTTTGACATCAAGCAACACGTTGTTCGCCGCGGTTTGATGCATCAGCATATCAGCGCCTCCGCTTCGCTCGGGGATCGAACAGGTCGCGCAGACCGTCCCCTAGGAGATTGACGGCAAGGACTATAATTGCAAGACCGATACCGGGTGCGAAAACTGTTAGGGGGGCAATGGCGAGGTACAAGCGAGAGCTTGAGATCATGTTGCCCCAACTCGGAATCTCGGGCGGCACGCCCACGCCCAGAAAGCTCAGTCCCGCCTCGGTCAGAATTGCATCTGCGCAGACAATGGCGCTCTGGACCATCAACGGTGGAATTGTGCTCGGGAGGATATGCCGCCAAAGCACCTTCGGCACGCGCGCACCGCCGCAAATGGCGGCTTCGACATAGGGACGATCTCGAACACTCAGAACCACAGAACGAACCAACCGCGTGACGCTAGGCAGCTGAGGAATCGTAATGGCGACAATGAGGATGCCGATTCCGGGGCCCGTCAGAGAGATAAGGGCGATGGCCAACAGAATCGTCGGGATTGACATCAGCCCGTCCATAACCCGCATGACGATGTTGTCAAAAGCGCGGATGTAGCCGGCGATGAGACCAATAAGAAGACCGCCCAAAGCTGCGCACGCTGCCGATATTAAACCTACCAGCAACGAAACCTGCGCGCCGTACATGGTGCGTGCGAATACATCACGGCCGAGGTTGTCCGTGCCAAACCATGCCTCAGCGGAAGGCGGCTGAAGCCTTTTGAATGGGTCCATATTCAGTGGATCGCCAGCGTAAAAAGGGGCCGCGAGTGCTACGATGAGTAGCAGCGTCAATAGGCCGCCGCCTGTCACGACCAGCGGGTGCCGTCTCGCCAGACGGGGGAAGTCAGACAGGCGCAAGCGTCCCGTTGGGATTGTTTCGACTGGTGCGGAGAGAATCGTCATATTAGTACCGGATCCGAGGGTCGACGAGGGTATAAGAGAGGTCGACCGCGAGATTGATAATGACGTACAGCCCCGAAACGAGAATGAGCACGCCTTGAATGATGGGATAATCACGGTTGTTGATCGCATCGACCACCAAACGGCCGATACCCGGTATGTTGAACACGGTTTCGGTGATCACGACGCCGCCGATCAGGCCAGCAAAACTTAAACCGGTGACGGTCAGGATTGGGACACCCGCATTCTTCAGTGCATGGTGGAAAAGCATGGCAAAGGAGGACGCGCCCTTGGCGGCGGCTGTCCGCATATAGTCTTCCGACAAAACTTCGAGCATGCTCGCCCGCGTGATGCGGGCAATGAAAGCAAGGTAGGGAATGCTCAAAGTCACGGTCGGTAGGATCAGGTGTGTAAACCATAGCGCCAAGCCTTGGTCGATCGGCTTGTATCCCTGGACCGGTAGCCAATGAGTGGTGATTGCGAAGAAGTAGATGAGAAAAAAGCCGATCACAAACACCGGGACGGAAAAACCGAGTGTCGCGAATGCGATCAGGAGGCGATCGACAAGACCTCCGGTTCGCCACGCGGCGAGGGTACCCAAGGTAACCCCTACCGTTACCGAAAGAAACATCGTCAGGATGGAGAGGGAAACAGTCGGTTCCAGCCGCTGCGAGATGAGCTCGAGAACCGGCCGCCCGGCAAAGATCGACGTGCCAAAATCACCGCCGAGCATGCTCCGTACCCAACGCAAGAACTGAATGGGCATAGGATCGTTTAAACCCATTTGCTGACGGATGCCGGCAATCATTTCTGCCGTAGCCGACTTGCCGGCAATAATGGCCGCCGGGTCGCCTGGGGCGAGCCTTAAAAGCAGGAAAACGAACATCCCGACCATCGCCATTACGGCGATCGCTGAGACCAACCTGCGAAGGATGTATGTCAGCATTATCCTTAGCCCTTCTTCATATTCCACATCGCTAGGAGCGCGGGCATCTCAATTAGCCCTGTAAGCGTTTTGCTACGCGCAATCGGCTCGACGGTCTGCCCAAGCCTCACATCACCGACAAAATCCCACCAGATTGATTGCATTTTGCGGGCTAGGGCCTGGCGCTCCTCCAGAGTTGCGACATCTGCCCATCTAGATCGAAGCGCCTCGTATTCGTCGTTCTTCGGCCAGCCATACCAAGCCTTGTCTCCGTTAGCTGCCAGGAAAGGCGCACTGATGGGGTCGCCCTGGACGAAGTCGGGATCGTTTGTGATAAAGATGCTCCAGCCACCGCTCTCAACGGGCCCTCGGTTGGCGCGGCGCGCGACAATTCCGCCCCAGTCGCTCGTCGCAAGCTCGGCATTGATGCCAATTTTCTGCAGCGTGGCAGCGAGGAGTTGCGCAGCGTCGTGCGCTTGTACCCAGTCTGTGGGATCAAGAATGGCGACCTTCTCCCCCGCGTACCCCGCTTCCTTGAAGAGCTGCTTGGCCTTTTCCGGATCGCCGCCCTTCTTAAACCAGTCGGTGTTTTCGTCGTTAGAGTACTGAGTATTGTTTCCAAAGATCGAAGTCAGGGTGCGCGCATAATTTAGATCGGGGGCGATGACGCGCAAAAAGGCTTCTTGATCAATCAGGTAAAGCATTGCTTGGCGCGCCTTGACGTTGTCAAACGGCTTCTGCAGGTGGTTCATGCGTAGGCAATAGTCATTGCCAGGCTTATTCACGACCTGCAATGCAAGATTCGGATCACTCTCGATCGCGGGGTACAAGTCGGCGGACGGCGCCAACGTGAAATCGACTTCACCTGCCTGCAAAGCAGCGAACGCCGTTTGCTGATCGGCTATATTTTCCCAAATAACGCGATCAACTTTGACTACCTTGCTGCCAGCGAAGCCGTCGGATGGCTCGATCCGCGGAGCATACTGCACATTGCGTTCGTATGTGAAGCTCGAGCCGGGCTTGGCGAGCTTTTGATTGAATTTGAATGGGCCCGACCCGATGTTGGTGGTGACCTGCTCGGTTGCGGGGCGCTCAGCGTCCTTCTCCCGCATGATGAACGGCACCGGCTCCGACACTTTGGCCAACAAATCGATCAGGGTTCCAAGCGGTTCCTTAAGCGAGATCGTAAAGGTCTTCTCATCCTTGCTCGATATGTCGCGAGCGCGCTCCGTGATCATCTGGCCGCCAGCATCAACCTGCGCCCAGCGGCGAATTGATTCCACGCAGTCCCTGGCGGTGACAGACGTAGCGTCATGCCAACCCAAGCCGTTTCGGAGCTCAAAAGTGTATGTCTTTTTGTCTTTGGATACACTCCACTTTCCAACCATTTGCGGCTGCGGCATAAGCTTCGAGTCGAGAGAAAACAGCGTGTCGTAAATTGCCAGCCCGTGGTAGGCCGTTATGTCTGTCGTGGTAAAGATGGGATCGAAGACAGTCAGTCCACCTATAGCCATGCGCACTGTCTGTTCGTCTGCGGGCGAGGTCTGCGCCCGCAGAATTGAAGGGATCGATAGCGCAGTTCCGGCGGCGATGCCCGCCTTAAAGAGATTGCGTCGAGAAATCGGCATTTTCGGTTCCCCTTTTGGTTATTTGTACGGTTATATATGTCGGCCATCTGCCGACACACGCGAAGTAAGTGCTTCGCGTCCGCCCCCGACAGCATCCGGTCGGGGGTTTTGACTACACAACACTGGTGAGTAGCGATTTTACGCCAAGTTGCTCTAATTGGTGAAACGTTGGCCGATCATCGCGCGACCCGGAGAGGTCGTTGAATTCAAGGGTCAGGGCGCAAAGATCCCAAAAGTATCGCCGTCACAACGGAACGGCGGCTGAGTGAACACTGTCCATTTGATCCTCCCAGATTTCCCGACTTCTGTCGGTGTGTGTTGGATTCAACATAGATGCGTACCGGAGTAATTCCGCATCCCATTTGCATCAATTGTGAAACGGACGCGGCATAATACCCCTCTGACTGAGGCACTCCCGTCAAAGAGAGCTGGCTCCGCAAATTCGGACGGTGGCATAAGTGGATTTCCTGCCTGACGGCGGCGAGGTTTCTCGCTGCGAATCAGGAGCAGACATGACGAAGAGAAGCCGCCGGACGCATTCACCGGCTTTCAAGGCGAAGGTGGCTTTGGCCGCCGTGAAGGGGGAGAAGACGCTGGCCGAGCTGGCGCAACAGTTCGACGTTCACCCGAACCAGATCACGACCTGGAAGAACCATCTGCTGGAAAGCGCGGCCGGGGTGTTCGGGCCGGACACGGCGGGGGCGACGGAAGCGCCGGTCGATTTGAAGGCCCTGCATGCCAAGATCGGCGAACTGACGCTGGCCAACGATTCCTAAGAAACGGCAGCACCGACTTCGGGCTCCAAGGGCTGGAGAACAAAGCCGAATGCCTTGGCACGCCGATGCAAATTGTTGACCACTCGCGTCCGGTAACGCGTCTCGTAGGACGAGGCCCCGGGATCGACATAGTCCATTCCGTATCGCACAGCATTGTAGAACAGAACTGCGATCTTGCGGGCCGTGGCGGTCACTGCCTTGGCCTTGCCGGTGCGCGATGAAAGTCGCCTGTAAAAGGCGCCGAGCGCGGTGTCGGTGCGCCCGACGGTGACGGCAGCAAGGCGCAGAAGTGCCGCCGCCCGGCCGCCGGATCGGCGCGTTCGGGACGAAAGCCTTTTGCCGCCGGAGACCTTGTTGCTCGGCGCCAGTCCCAGCCAGGAGGTAAAATGCTTTGCACTTGGCCACGAGGAGAGGTCGTCGACAGCGCCTCGCGGACGTCGAAAGCTAGGCTGTGGTGACAATTTAACGCCTTGGGATTCCCATCAAGAGGCAAATCAGATTGAACTAAACCGCTGCCGCGGTAGCTGATGCGCGGGTCTGGCCTGAGGAGGCCCCTGTCTGAGAAGATTTGGTGTCGAGCCAACCTTCCAGACAGGAGAACCCCAGATGGCCCAGATAAGCCCTCTGCGTCAGCGGATGATTGAAGATCTGACGATCCGCAATTTGTCACCGGAGACCCAGCGATCCTACGTGCATCACGTGGCGAAGTTCAGTCGATTTTTTGGACGATCACCCGATCAACTGGGATACGAAGAGGTGCGCGCCTATCAGGCCCACTTGGTGGGCCGAAGGGTCTCGTGGGGCGCGTTGAACCAGACCGTTTGCGCCTTGCGTTTCTTCTACGGCGTGACGCTGGGTCGATCTGATCTGCCTGAGCGGATCGCTTACGCCCGGACGCCGCGCAAGTTGCCGGTCGTGCCGAGCGCCGATGAGGTGGTCGGTTTTCTGCAGGCCGTGAAGGGGACGAGGAACCGGGTCGCTCTGATGACCACCTATGCGGTGGGCTTACGCGCCGCGGAGGCGGCGCGTCTGCAGGTGACGGACATCGATAGCAGCCGGATGGTAATTCGCATCGAGCAGGGCAAGGGCGGCAAGGACCGCTATGTGATGCTGTCGCCGCAGCTGCTGGAGATTTTGCGCGTCTATTGGCGGTTGACCAAGCCGGGGCGATGGCTGTTTCCCCGGCGCGATGGCCGCGGCCCGATCCACCCGCAGACCTTGGGGATCGCCTGTCGAGCAGCCTGCGAGTTCCTGGGCGTTGAGAAGCGGGTGACGGTGCACACCCTTCGCCACAGCTTCGCCACCCACCTTTTGGAAGCCGGCACGGACATAAGGATCATTCAGGTGCTGCTGGGCCTGCAGCCTGGCGACGACGACACTATACGCCCAGGTCTCAACGGCTGTGATCGGCCGGACCGCCAGTCCTTTTGACCAACTCCACATGGAGATCACGCCGCCCGGCTGAGCCGCGCGCCATGCGCCCGGATCTGGAAGTGGCGGATGTATTCCACCGTCACGGGGCTGATTATCGCCGCGACCATGCCGGCCATCTCGGGCGAGTCGAGAGCCGGGTCATGGCCGCGGTGGAGGCGTGCCGGACCGCGGCCCTGGGCGGTCACGCCGAACACTGCACCGACTGCGGCCTCGTGCGGCAAGCCTATAACTCCTGCCGCAACCGCCACTGCCCTAAGTGCCAGGGCCTAGCCCGCGCCCAGTGGCTGGCCGAGCGGCAGGCTGAGCTGCTGCCGGTCCCATACTTCCACGTGGTCTTCACCGTCCCGGCCCAGATCGCTGAGATCGCCTTCCAGAACAAGGCGGCGGTCTATGCGATCCTGTTCAAGGCCGCATCCGAAGCCTTGAGGGTGGCGGCGGCCGATCCCAGGCATCTGGGCGCCGAGACCGGCGTGGTCGCCGTGCTTCATACTTGGGGTCAAAATCTCCACCATCATCCCCATGTCCACTGCGTCGTGCCGGGCGGCGGCCTGTCGCTCGAGCCTGCCACGGCGAAGGCCGGGGACCAGCGATGGATCGCCTGTCGGCCGGGATTTTTCCTGCCCGTGCGGGTTCTGTCGCGCCTGTTCAGGCGGCTATTCCTGGAGCGCCTGCAGGACGCCTTCGACGCCGGCCAGCTTCGCTTCTTCAGCGATCTCGCCAGCCTGGCCGACCCTGCCACTTTCTGCGCCCAACTGGCTGGACTGAAGCGGATCGAATGGGTCGTCTACGCCAAGCCCCCGTTCGGCGGTCCCGAACAGGTCCTCGCCTATCTGGGCCGCTACACCCATCGCATCGCCAACAGCCGCCTCGTGAGCCTGGACCAGGGAAAGGTCAGCTTCCGCTGGAAGGACTATCGCCACCACGACAAGTCCAAGCACAAGCTCATGACCTTAAGCGCCGACGAGTTCATCCGGCGCTTCCTGCTGCACGCTCTTCCAGACGGATTCCATCGCATCCGCCATTACGGCCTCTTCGCCAACGGCCACCGCGTCGCCAAGCTCGCCCAGTGCCGTCTTCTTCTGGCGGCGCCCACGCCGCCGACGCCGGACCCGACCGCCGACTATCGCCAGCGTTACCGCTGTCTCACAGGACGATCCCTGGACATCTGTCCGGGCTGCGGCGGCGCCATGGCCTCGCTCGGCCCGATCCCGCGCAAGGCCCCGACCTGGCCAGACACCTCATGATACGCTGCGCACCGACACGCTCGCACCGTCCATCCCGGCGTCTGCTACAGTCGCCGAAGGGCCTTTGCGCGCCGCTAGTCAAAGTCGCAGCCTGGCTGTCGCCAGCAACGCTGCACCTCAACGTCAACGACCCAATGGCGCCGTCTCTCGCGTCGCAGATGGTCCTGCATCGCGACGACGGGCGACCGCCCAAGAGCGATCGGCGAGCCCGCTCCGGTGCCTCGGACACACTGTCGAGCCCTAAATCCCCATAGCCCCGCCGCCATCCCGCGGTTCAGTTCAATCAGGCTTCAATGTAGTCGCGACCCGTGCGTACCCGCCCAATCGCGCCCGCGACTACACAGAACCCTCCAGATTCAAGGCTGACTTTTGGAGGTTAGCTTTGGAAGGTGAAGTTCTACGCGACGATCAGTGGGAACAGATCAAGCCGTTTGTGCCGGGCGGGCGCAAGGGTAAGCGCGGTCCCCGTAGCGATGGCCGGCGCTTCTTCGATGCGCTTTTATGGATCGCTCGCTCTGGCGCCCGCTGGCGGGATCTGCCGGAGCGGTTTGGCCCGCATCAGAGGGCAAAGCGACGTTACTATCGTTGGATCGAAGCTGGCGTGTTCGACCGGTTGTTCGAAGCCATCAGCAGTGCTCCAGATCTGGAATGGCTGATGATCGACGCGACCGTTATCCGCGCTCAGGCCCAAGCTGCGGGGGCCCGGCGTAAAAGATCCCATGAGGCGACGGGCGGCGGAACTCAGGTAAGGTTTCGGGGTCCGACATCCTAACCTTGGAGACGTCTCATGAATCTCTCATCCGTTGCTCTGCCGCCCGTCGGCGAGAAGACTGCCACGATTTTCGTTGCACTGGAATTGAGCAAGTCGGCCTGGCTTGTAGCCCTGCACTCGCCAGCGGCCGACAAGATTAGCCTGCATCGCCTGCAAGGAGGTGACACCGAAGGGCTTATGGCTCTCATTGAACACCGGCGCGAACAGGC
>NZ_JBSKBQ010000043.1:0-12295 GCF_053714375.1 Mesorhizobium sp. ArgA1 | reverse complement strand
CCTGTTGCCCTACGTGCATGCCGGTATTCTGCCGTGCGAAGCCTGGCGCAGACGGGTTCAATTGCCGAGGATTGAACTGAGAACCATCCATACTGCTCTCCATCGAAAATATTGATTGCTCGCAAGTCTGCGCAGACAGGGTCAGATCAAAGCCTCAGCGGCGAATGGTTGAGTCAGACGCCAACGACACGCTATCGCAATCAGCTGTCGAGAAGCTGACCGGTCAGGAAAACCCGCGTCCACAGGCCTCCATTTTCTAACACGCCCGCTCGGTGCGGCGCGGCAATCAACGTGAGAGCGCGCGCTCTCCCAGATTGATGGTGTGGAACGGCCCGCTACCGACAGCATCTAAGTGCTAGAACGTGGTCGTTGCAAGCAACGCCACAAGGAAGGGAGCCGTTCCGTGAAGTAGGTTAGCACCATCGACGTGGATTTGGCCAAGAACGTTTTTCAAATTCATGGCGCCGACGCCGAGGGCGCGCCGATTTTCAATCGCAAACTGCGTCGAGCCGAGCTGCTAGGCTTTTTCGAAAAGCTTCCGCTCGACAACGAACGTGTCCTTGACAATCGAGAGACCGTGCCGACAGGAAAGCGGAAATCACACGACGGCCTGCGTGATAAGTCGAATCCCACCGTCGGAAAAGTTATGGCTCTGTCTGTCCTGCTGCAAGCCTTGCGGCTTCGGGCTGGAAAATGTTTTCCCGATTTGGCCGCGCCACCTCAAGGACCAAGTGAACATGGGTAACAAGGGCCCGTCTAAATCGACAAGCGTGCTGCCGGGGAATCAAGACGAAACCGTCAGACGCCGCGTCTGTTACCCCAGGCCAGCACATGCAACTGCGGCAGGACCGTTGCCGTGAACCAACCATCCGCCGTGACCTTGTCGACAAGCCAGCGGAAGCGCCGCATCAGATCGTCGATGTCGGCCTGTTCGCTGCCAAGGCCCGCATGGGAGATCAGCGGAGCAGGGTTGCCGACCTGCAGATAAACCGGCAGAACCGGATAGCGGCTCGCCATTAGCCGCGCGTAGCTGTAGTCGTCGTCGTCAAACACAGTCACCTTGACGACGCATCGCGTTCCGCTCTTTGCCGCCGCGACACAATCGTCGAGCGGCTGCCAGTCGGTCGCCATTCCCGAAGACGGCGGCTTCGGGCTAAGAACGAGCCAGTCGAGCGCGGCAAACCAAGGCTGCGAAACACTGCCTTGGGTCTCGAGGGCGAAGGTATGACCTTTCTGGTGACCCTGTTCGACGAGCGGAGCCAGAGGCTGCAGTGCAGGATTGCCCCCCGACAGCGAAACAAGCACCCGCGCGGAGTTGGACAGCCGCTCCACCTCCCTCAGGATCGCGGTCGGGGTCATCAGCGTCCAGTCTTCGCGGAACTCGGGCAGCACCGCATAAAGGGTATCGCACCAGCTGCAGCGGTAATCGCAACCGCCGGTGCGGACGAATACAGTTGGGCGGCCGATCAACGGACCTTCTCCCTGGACCGTCGGGCCGAAGATCTCGCTGATGCGGATACTCCCCTTCATGGACGGTATTCCGCCCACGTTTTCGGGGTCTCGCTGATGCGCACGGCCGCGACTTCTGGCCAGCGCTCACTGCACCAGTCGAAGAGCCACTTGGCAATGACCTCGCTAGTCGTCCGGTCATGTCCGAGGGCTTCGTTGAGGTGGCGATGATCCAAGGTGTTGTCGATGAGCGCCTTGAGCTCCGAAAGTTCGCGGTAATCGCGGACAAAGCCGACCGGATCAAGCTCGGCCGACTGCAACACGACCTCGACTTCGTAGTTGTGGCCGTGCAGCCGCGCGCAAGGATGCTCCGCCGGCAGTCCGCCGATCACATGTGAGGCCGAAAAGGCAAACCGTTTGGCGATGGTATACATGACTGCGCGTTCTATTGCCGTTGCGTTGCCTGGTATTCCTGGCAAGCTTCGATCCAGTAATCGGGGTCTTCGTAAGATGTTGGATCGTTTTGAGCAGCGAGGTGAAAGGCCTCGCGCCGCTCGACGCAGGTGCCGCAACGACCGCAATGATGAGCGCCGCCCTGGTAACACGACCAGGTTTCCGCAAAAGGCACGCCTAGTCGTGCGCCTTCACTGACAATGTCGGCTTTGCTCACTTGCAAGAACGGCGCGTAAAGGGCGATCCTCGCCAGTCCGTCCAGCGCGTGGCGCTGCATGGCCTCGAAGGCTTCGACAAAAGCCGGGCGGCAGTCCGGGTAGATGAAATGATCCCCGCCGTGGACCGCTGCCGCCACGGCATCGGCCTGTTCCGCCGCGGCTACACCAAAGGCGACCGCCAGCATGACTGCGTTGCGATTGGGTACGACGGTGACGCGCATGCTGTCTTCGGCATAGTGCCCCTCGGGGACCGGGCCGCCGCTGGTCAGCGCCGACCCGGTTAGCAGGCGGCCGACCGCGGTGATATCGACGACGTCGTGCGGCACGCCGAGGCGCACGGCGCAGCTGCGCGCGAAGTCCAGCTCCTTTTTATGGCGCTGACCGTAGTCAAACGACACGAGGCGGGTGAGGGCTCTTTCGGCTGCGACCTTGTAGGCGAGCGTGACGGAATCCAATCCGCCGGAACAGACAACGATAGTTTTCACCAAGCTTCCTTGTTTTTACCGGGTAGGCTGCGACCGGATCGGCTCACGTGCCGATAGACGCTTTGCAAATCACGCACGAATGAGCGCCATCCACCAAGCGGACAGAAAGCGCCGTCCGCTTCGAGGCGCAACGAATAAACAGTGTTGTGCCAATGTCAATGAGAAGTGCGCGGGCGAATGTCTTGGTGGCCCGCTTGACCGTTGCTGACTGGACGGATGCAGCGACTGAGGGGTCAGCGGCCAGGGAGACGCTTGCGGAACTGAGAATTGCTGTCCCGCCAAACTCCAAGAATGGCGTCGGCAAATGATTGTGCGCTGCAAATTCTCGCTTCGCAACTGCACAAAAATGTGGCACATGCTTCCATCCTCTGACGCAGGGGAAGGAGAAACCTGGTGAGCGCAACCGCAGGTTCGAAGGCATTGACCGTCCCGGAAATCGCGGCGCGGAAGGGCAAGTCGCCCCTTGTTTGCTTGACGGCCTATACTACGCCTGGCGCCAAGCTTGTCGACGGTCATTGCGACGTGGTGCTGGTCGGCGACAGCGTCGGCATGGTGTTGCACGGCATGTCGTCCACTGTTGGCGTCACGCTCGAAATGATGATCCTGCACGGTAAGGCGGTGCGGCGCGGACTTCATAGCGCCCTGATGGTCGTCGACATGCCCTTTGGCTCTTACGAGGAAAGCCCCGCGCAGGCCTTCCGCAACGCGGCCCATGTAATGGCCGAAACCGGCGCTGCGGGAGTAAAGCTCGAAGGCGGCGAAAGCGTCGCTGAGACAATACGGTTTTTGACCGCGCGTGGCATACCCGTGATGGGCCATGTCGGCCTGACGCCGCAGGCAGTCAATGCTTTTGGCGGGTATCACATTCAGGGACGAGGCGAGGATGCCGAACGGATCCTGCGCGATGCAACGGCGGTGGCCGAGGCTGGCGCATTCGCCGTCGTACTGGAGAAGATACCGGAAGCTCTTGCTCGGCTGATTACACAGGAAATTGCGATACCCACAATCGGTATCGGTGCATCGCCGGCCTGCGACGGTCAAATCTTGGTTGTCGATGACATGCTGGGCTTGTTTGGCGCTTTTCGGCCAAGATTTGTCAAACGCTATGCAGAGCTCGGAAAGGACGCCGAGGCAGCGATCGCGGCATACGCACACGAGGTGCGCGAGCGCTGCTTTCCGGCCGCCGATCACGTCTTCGGCCGTGAGCCGGACCCAGTCAGTGGAGGAGAAGGCGCATGAGCACCGCGATCGTCCGGATCGTCTCAGAATTGCGCAGCATCGTTGCCGCGTGGCGCCGCGAGGGCCTACGGATTGCCGTTGTGCCAACCATGGGCGCCCTTCATGAGGGAATGAAGCCAGCCACAGAACGCAATGAAAGTAGCATTCGAGCCCCCTCCATACGTCTCTCAAAGCGACGCGCGCATTACGCGCGTGATAGATACAATGGCCACCGCCCAAAACTTCCAGTAGTATGATCGATTGGCCGCTTAAGGCGCTTTGGTGATGGATGAACAGGTATTTCCACCAGAACGGTTCAGTTTTGGCTTTGAAGCAGCCATCGAAAATTACTTCGGCTCGGCACTTGTAATGCCCTGATCCTGCCACTCTCCACAGGCAAGTGCGCGAAGGAGAAATCTCCAACTAAACGTGTTCACGAACAGAAAGGGCTCGCCCAATGAGCAGGGTGGCGCACGCGGACGCGGATTCAGTTTCGTCGGCGACCTTTGCTCCGCTGGAGAACCCCACCTTTCGTGCGATATGGCTTGCCGCACAGGTGTCCAGCTTAGGCTGGCTGATGCAGACCGTTGCGATCAGCTGGCTGATGGCAACCATCTCCACCTCTGACGTGATGGTCGCTCTGGTGCAGACTTCCACGACGCTGCCTGTATTCATCCTGTCGATCTTCGCCGGGGCCATCGCCGACAATTTCAGCCGTCGCAATGTGATGGCGCTCGGCTGGTGCCTGATTGCGTTGTCATCGACGATGCTCACTGCTCTCGTGGGGCTCGGCTTTTACAATCCGTGGATGATCCTCGCCTTCAGCTGCCTGGCCGGTTGCGGTGCCGCTTTTACCGACCCCGCCTGGCACGCCTCGGTCGGCGACATCCTGCGAAAACGCGAAGTTCCGGCCGCGGTCACGCTGATCTCGGTCGGGTACAATGCCGTGCGAAGCATCGGTCCCGCGCTCGGCGGCATCGTCGTTGCCTCGTTCGGACCACTGACGGCTTTCGCCGTGGCGACGCTGACCTATCTGGCGATGCTGTGGGCCATTGGGCGCTGCAGATGGAATGGCCGCTCTTCGCCTCTTCCGCGGGAGCCCTTGACCACGGCCATTCATGACGGTGCGCGCTTCACGGCGCTGTCGTCAGAGATCAAGGCGGCAATCGCGCGCGGAACGCTTTTCGGCCTGACGAGCATCTCGATACTGGCGCTCTTGCCCCTGGTTGCCCGCGATCAGCTGGGAGGAGGTCCAATTGCTTATGGCATCCTGATGGCCGGGTTTGGGGCGGGCGCCTTGTGCGCCGGCATCTCCAACAACGTTCTTCGACGGTCGCTGTCGCAAGAGCGGCTGACGACACTGGCGTGCATCTCCTGCGCGGCGTGCTGCCTGGCGCTTGCATTCACGCCCTCGCTGGCGGTGGCGGCTATTGCCTTGGCGTTCGGCGGTGCTGGCTGGGTCGTCACCTGGACGGGGCTTGACGTCAGCGTGCAATTGTCGAGCCCACGCTGGGTCGTTGGTCGCGCGCTGTCGATCTACTCTGCCCTATCATCGGGTGGCATCGCGGCCGGCAGCTGGCTGTGGGGCATGGTGGCCGAGAACTATTCGCTCACGTTGGCGCTCGAAAGCTCCGCTGGCGCTCTCCTATTGGTTGCCGCCACCGGTTTCCTGCTGCCAATCCGTCAATGGAAAGAAACCGACCAGGATCCTTTTGGGTTTGAGGCGCCGCAGCTCGCGCTGGACCTGAAGTTAAGAAGCGGCCCCATCGTCGTCAAGATCGAGTACTCGATACCGGAGGCGAATATCGAAGCCTTCCTGGACCTGATGCGGGAACGCCGCCGGGTGCAAAGCGGCGTCGGCGCCCGGCACTGGAACCTGCAGCGCGATCTGCAGGAGCCGTTGTATTGGACAGAGACATTCCGCACCCCGACCTGGATGGACTACCTTCGCCTCAACCATCGCCTCACAGCGGCGGACAAGGAGCTGGATCAGCGGCTTCTCGAATTGCATGTGGGAGAGGTTCCACCTCGCACCAGGCTTTCGATTGAGCGTCCAACCGGAGCAAATCGCAGGCGCCATGAATCGACTGGCTTCTTTTTACGGCGTTGATCTCATCGACGCCTCCGAGAGAGGTGACTGATGGTCGAGCACTGGATTCCGGGCCTGGAGGCAACTGGCGGAGGCGCCGCGCGCGACATGGCTTCGCGCGTTTCGGACTGGTATTTCACCAACGGCAACACACCGGCCGAGATCACCAAGCAGGTCGACGATATCCAGGCCAAGGCCAAATCCAACGATCATTCGGTCAAGGTCGGCGTCAACGCCTTCGCCATCGTGCGCGAGACCGAGGAAGAGGACGCCATCTTCCAGATCATCCAGGTGGCGGTCGACACCGGCATCGCGCAGGCGGCGATCGACGAGACTGTGAACTTCGTGCGGACCAAGAGCCGCGCCTGCACCGCCATCGCCGACCGTGCCGCGCCGGGCCTCACCGTGATCGACGACTGGTCGAGCTTCGGCCAGCGCACGACGCTGTCGGGCACCGTCATCATCGACAACGTGAAAGTGCCGAAGACGCATCTGGTGCCCGGCTTCAAAGGCTACGACAAGCCGACCGCCGACGGCGCGCTGCACGATCCGGTACGCTGGAAATACGCGATCCTCGGCAAATCCCGCTGCACGCCTGGAGCTGATCGCGCCGTTCCGTCGAGGCCGGTCGGCGTCGACCAAGTTTCGCCAAGCGGCGGCCCGCGTCATCAGCATCGCGGCGAGGAAACCGGCACGTACAGGACGACCGTAAGAGCGGCGCCGCCAAAGAGCCTGGTTCGAAGGGCGGAAAGATGCGGCCGCGCAGGCGCTGCTGGCAAAGGCCGGCCATGCGATCGACCGGGCCGTTGCCGAGCCGACCGCCGAGACGGTTGTGCATGCCCAGATCGTCACCGCGGAATCGAAAATCCTGTCGACCGAGATCGCCATCGCCGCCACGAACAAGCTCTTCGAGCTGGCGGGCACGCGCTCGACGCTTGCCGAGCACAATCTCGACCGGCATTGGCGCAATGCCCGCACCCAGCACCGTCAATATGACGCCGGTGCGGCGTGCCGAGATCGCGAAGAAAGCGGCTAAAGCTCGCTTGGTCGTTTCGAGAGGTACTTCAAGCGTGCTGCAGGTCCTGCCACGCGCCAATTCGAAGATCCGGAGAGCCCGAGCCAGGCTGGGATGTCTGCAGTCGCGGTGCTGAGTTGGTGATGTAGACAAAATAGCTTGAAAGCTTGCGCAAGGCTTCAATGCGGTGCCCCGCCGGCGAGCAAATATTTGAAGCCGTTCGTCGTCATCCACCGCGAGATGCGTCTTCCAGGCCCGGAAAGCGCGTGCAGAACGATCTTGGCAACTTCCCGCCAATCGGCGTCCTCGGCGGCTGCATCGAGTAGGCGAATGTAGGTTAGCAGACGCTCTTCGTCATAGCCGGTAAGGACCGGAGAAGTTGGCGCCTCGTCGGCGACATCTGGGTCGAGCAGCGGCTGGAGCATTTTCCTATCTAACGATCGTCGTTGGCGGGGAAAGGGCCAATGCGGCATCCCTTGCAGCCGAGCCGCAACTGCGACGTCTCTATGCCGTCGTGAATCCGATACGACTATTCGGATTCATCGCTTCGATAGAGGGATTCGTAGTCCCTGCCGCCGTAGAAGATATTGGTGACTTCGGCAGTATCTCCTACCCGGTAGGCGATGAGCGCCGTTCGTTCGAAGGGGACCGTGCGCAAACCTGGCTCCAGATCGTCGCGCGGGCGGCCGCCATTGGGAACATTACCGATCTTTCGGCACCGTGCCATGATCCGTTGCACAAATCCCGACGCCACCACGTCGCTCTGGCTGGCCTCGGCGATAATTCGGTAAATGTCCTGTAAGTCGGAAATGGCCTGTGGTCGGTAGGTGACCTTAACGCGCCGCATGGCGCGCGGCTTTGCTTTCGCTTTCCATGAAGCGTGTCATTTCCGCTTCGGCCTCGTCCGCAGTCAGGCTCGGCCGTGGATCCTCGATCGACGCCTTGATCCGTGCGCGGAGAACCGCATTGATCGCTTCCTCTTCGCGGTCGAGGGCGCGCAACGCCGCCCGCATGACTTCACTGGCGGATTCGTAGGCACCTGAGGCCAACCGCGCGTCAACGCTTTGCTGCTGCTTACCGAGGGACACGGTGATGGGTTTGCTTGTTCGCAAGATTGAGCCTCTCGTTCATTCCCCTTATAGCATGCGTTAATTACACTGTCATACACATTCCTGACAGTGCTACCCGGTTGGCGTCCCGGGCCGAATCGCACTGTTGGTTCAGGGTGACCTTGCCAGGAGCGCGGTTGCTTCACAGCTGCCTTGGCCTTCATAGCCTTCCCCCCGTTGCGTGGTCCATCTGGGTTCACGGTCGATCGGCTGGCGAGCGGTCAGTCATTGCTTTCCCGCTGATGGGCTGTCCGGAGTGAATGACTGGTTCGTTATGGCCGGCGCTGCCGGCTTGTCCCGTTCCTGCCCGCTCCTTCGCCGCGCTCCCGAGTTGGGGACAAGCCAGCCATAGGCGTCGACCTCCTTTGGAACCGTCCTCCGGGACAGAAACCATCAACCAAAGGAAAACACCATGAAAGACAATCGCTACACCAAGCCGAAGAAAACCGAGGCGAACGGCCCGACCTACCACGCCTACACGGTGCGGGAAGCCAAGGCAGAAGGCCAGAAAGGCTTCTGGACGCGCATAGGCGCCTTCTTCGCCCACGAAGACGGTGAAGGCGGCACCCTTCTCCTCGAGGCGCTGCCGATCGATGGCCGCATCGTCCTTCGCACCCCGAAAACCGACGAGTAGGAGGTGACCATGCAGCTCTTAACCAGAGACCTGCGGGAACAGCTGCTGGCGAATGGTCGCCAGCAGCAGCCTCTCCGCGGCACGACCGGCGAAATCGACTTCGTCCCCGTCGTCAAACTGTTCACGCCGGACGCTGGCGCGACTTGGCTCCTTACTGAAATCGACCCGGATGACCCGGATATCGCCTTTGGTTTATGTTGTGCTCAACATAATCCGAATTGGACGAACACGCTCCGCGGGAGAGCTTCTGCACGGAGGTCGTTGATCGGGCGGAGGCGAAGCATCCTGGCATGATTGGCCGGACGTAATCGGCCGGGTTCATAGGGGCTTGCTTCAGGCAAGGTGACGCTGCTGCCCACGCGCAGCGTCACCTCAATGCCAAGGAGCCCTTTAATGACCCCGCTTCGGTTACGCATGATAAACGACATGCAGGTCCGCAATCTGTCGCCGCATACGCAGGACTCGTATCTGCTGCAGGTTTCGCAGTTTGCCCGCCATTTCGCGAAGTCGCCGGCCTTGATTGGGCCGGAAGATGTCCGCACCTATCAGATCTATCTGACGAATGAGAAGAAGCTCGCGCCGAAAGTGGGTACACGTGGCCGTTTCGGCGCTGCGTTTCCTGTACCGCGTCACACTCGGTTTCGAATGGGATTACGATCTCATCATTCCGTGCCCCAGGGTGCTCAAGACACTCGCCGTAATCCCCAGCCCCGAAGAGGTGCTGCACTTCCTCGGCTGTGTGGAAAGCCTGAAGCATCAGACGATCCTGACGACATGCTACGCCGCCGGTCTGCGCATTTCCGAAGCGGTGCACCTGAGACCGGAGGCCATCGACCGACAGCGGATGGTGCTGCGCGTCGAGCAGGGCAAGGGGCAGAAGGACCGTTACGTCATGCTCTCGGCGCGGTTGCTTGAGACGCTGACCGACTATTGGCGTGCCGTCCGGCCGAAGACGTGGATGTTTCCCGGCGCCATCCCCAACGAACCGATATCGACCAACGCGGTGCAGAACGCCTGCGGCAAGGCGCACCGGCTGTCGGGCCTGGGCAAGGCCGTGACACCGCATTCGTTGCGGCACGCCTTTGCCTGCCACCTGCTTGAGGCCGGCACCGACCTTCGTACCATCCAGCTCCTGCTCGGCCATCGCAGCCTGTCGACGACCGCGCAATATCTGCGGATCGCAACCTGCGCGGCGACGAGTCCGCTGGAGCTGTTGCCACGGCCGTGCCGAAGGCGGCGCCACCGCTACCACCTGAACATTTCTGACGGCCGTCCCATGGGGCGATCTGGTCCGGAGGTGGCGGATGTATTCCGCCGCTATGGTGCTGATTGGCGTGAGCCGCACGGCGCGTCGCTGTCGACCGAACGGCGTGCAGCCATGACGGCCATCGAGCGCTGCCGCACGGCGGCGCTCGATGGCCATGTCGAACAATGCGACCGATGCGGTGAGCGGCGGATCGCCTACAACAGCTGCCGTTCGCGCAACTGCCCTAAATGCCAGTCCCTGGCGCGCGCGGATTGGATTGAAGCACGGCACTCGGAGCTTCTCGACACGCAATACTTCCATGTCGTCTTCACCGTGCCCGACGAGATCGCAACGATCGCCTTCCAGAATCCCGCTACGGTCTACGACATCCTGTTCCGCGCGACCGCCGAGACGCTGCGCACCATCGCTGCGGATCCCCAGCATCTCGGTGCTCAGATCGGAATCTTCGCGGTGCTTCACACCTGGGGACAAAACCCCTCCAATAACCCCACCTCCACTGCGTCGTTCCGGGTGGCGGGCTGTCGCCGGACGGGAGCCGGTGGATAGAATGCCGTCCCCGCTTCTTCCTTCCGGTGGCTGTGCTCTCGCGGCTGTTTCGCCGGCTGTTCCTGGAAGACCTGCAGAAAGCCTTCACAGCCGGCAAGCTACGCTTCTTCTCGTCGCTGGCAGGGCTAAGCGACGCCGCTGCATTCCGGCGTCATCTGGATCGGGTGCGCCACATCAACTGGATGGTCTTCGCCAAGGCCCCCTTTGCCGGCGCCGAGCAGGTGCTGAACTATGTCGGACGCTACACGCACCGTGTAGCGATCGCCAACAGTCGCATCGTCGACATCGAAGATGGCAAGGTCCGTTTTCGGTGGAAAGACTATCGTGACGGCGATCGGCAAAAGGTGATGACGCTGGAGGCCGAGAGTTCATCCGGCGCTTCCTGGCCCACGTCCTGCCCGACGGGTTCAAACGCATTAGGGGCTAAGCCAGTCTTCCACGATCAAGCCCGCTGCCGGGGGGTTGGCAGCGGGCCGTTATGAAAACAGCGCAAGGGGGATTACGCTGCCTCCAATGCCGACATCGTTTCTGGGAGGAGTAGATGGTCGACAGCCCGAACATAGGGATCGCACAGCATATTGCAATGCGCGAAATCTGTCTGTGCGGGAAGCGTTGCTCCGGATCGCCCTTAGGCGTCCATATGTCGATGACAATTTCTCGTCGGAAAAGGCGTTTTTTCACTCAGAACGACCTTGGGCAGCACCCCCCGAAAAGCGCCCTGCGTGGCTGCCCTTTCCACAACAACGCGCGAACGCGCACGGTGCAAAATGCGCGACCGCTACTCGGAAGCCTGGGCCGATGGTTCACCGGGCTTGTTTGGGAAAGGCCTCACTGCTTCCCGATCATTTCGACGCTTGACTGTGCCTTGCATCGGGTCACGAAGGCCACACCTGGGGTGCGACGCGCAGCCATTACAAATGAAACCATTTTCGGATTGCCATCGTTAATCGGATCCCGATATCACATACCCGCGGTTCGGCCCGCTCTGTCCCATCAGGCGGTGCCCCCGGCGCGGATTGAGCAGACCGGGCTATCCTACGTGCTCGCTGAGGTTGAGAAGGCGATAGACGTGGAGCACGTCTCCAGTCGCCCTGAGGCGGCTTTCGACGTACCCCGCCATGCGCCTGCCTTGTGGTAGATCTGCGGGTAATCAGCGCCGCAGAAACATCCGGCGTATCACCGATCTCAACTGGCAAGTCCGGGCTCGGTGTCACGCTCCACTGACGGTGCGCGACCTGCATTATTGCATTGTCAGCGCATTCCGTCGACCTTTTCCCCAAACTCCCAGCGGCGCTCCGAAACGACCGTCGCGGATGTTCACGGGCCGCTTCTTTCTGTGCGGCCGCTGCCGTTCGCAGGTAACGATCTGCCGCAGCTGCGACCGGGGACAGCGCTACTGCGGGGAGGTCTGCGCCCGTGCTGCCCGCCGCGAGAGTGTGCGCGAGGCGGGGCGGCGTTATCAGCGCAGCCGCCGTGGACGCTTTTGCCCGGCAACCGCAGATCGGTCAACATCAGGGATAGGCGCGCGGCATCGACAGGATCATTGGGCCTCATGCCATGACCTCCCCGCGAGTGCCGATCAGCCTGTCGGTAATCGACCAGCTTGCCCAGATTGACGCTGACCTGCGGAACACTGGCCGGGTTCGGCGCAAAGCGGGCGCGCATGCCGTCAAGCGATGGCAGAGTTCCCACATTGAGGTCGCCCTGGATGGCGTGAGCGAGTGCGGCCTCGAGAGCCTCGACATTGCGCTCATGGGCCAGGCTCAGCAGTTCTACCGTCAGACGGCAGGCATCGCGCTCCGGCAGCGCCTC
>NZ_JBSKBQ010000042.1:0-12396 GCF_053714375.1 Mesorhizobium sp. ArgA1 | reverse complement strand
TCAGAATAGGTGGTTGGTTGGACGACCTCTAATTTTGCAAAAACGCCGGTCGCCATCCACCCATGGGATCTGGACGGAGGAAATTCGCCCCGCCGCGGGCGGTTAACAGGACAGCCGTAGGAGCGTCAGCATAGCGCCGGCCGCAGGACGGGACGCGGGACCGACTGTCCCCGTCTGCGGTGGTCCACATGTTTGCGTCAGGAATGGAGCCGATCCGGCGAGATCGTATGCAGTTTCGATTCTCAGCATTCCGGCATTTGATCGTCAACAGAACTCCGTTCTCGGTGACCAAGGCATGCCACTCAGGACGCATAGGCAAAGCAATCTGCTAGCCTTCGACTGAACTTCAGTCGACCCTTTTGTAGGCCGCAATGTCCGAATTGCCGCACTGGTGATCGGATACCGTTCCCACATTGCTGTCGGTGCGTAAATTGCCCGCGCAACACCTTAGCAAGGGAACAACGCGTGTGACCCAGAACGGATTTATGGCAGACGGCCTTTCGAAGACATCGGAAGGTGAAGTCCAATGATCGTAGCGCACCTACTCGACATGGACGGAGTTCTGGTCCGCGGCGGCCAGCCGATTGCTGGCTCGATCGACTATGTCGCTGGGCTGGTTTCCGCCGGCAAGCCGTTTCAGATCTTCACCAATAACTCCCGCTTCACGCCGGAAGATCATGCTGAACGTTTGAGAGCGGTCGGTTTCCTCGTTCAGCCAGGGCACATCTACACATCAGCGCTGGCCACTGCACGGTTCGTGGAGCTACAAAAGCCCGGATCCTCCGCGTATGTCATCGGCGACAATGGCCTGGTCGAAGCCCTGCGGCAGGCAGGCTGCAGGATCACGCAGTTTGCCCCAGATTTCGTCGTCCTCGGCGACACAACTTCCTACCACTATGAGCAGATCGCCGCCGGCGCCGAGCTTGTCGTAAAGGGCGCGTGGTTTCTTGCCACCAATCCGGATGCCACTGGGCCGACCGAGCGCGGCTTCCATCCGGCCTGCGGCTCGGTCGCCGCCCTGATCGAAAAGGCCACCGGCCGTCAGCCCTATTTCGTCGGCAAGCCGAACCCGTTCATGATGCGAAGCGCGCTCGAACGCCTGGGGATCGGTGCAGCCGATACAATCCTCGTCGGAGACAGAATGGATACCGACGTTGTGGCGGGCTTGGAGTCGGGTCTGAAGACGGCCCTTGTGCTTACCGGGGTGAGCACAAGGGCCGACATGGAGCGGTTTCCATTTAGACCCGACCACGTGATCGAACGCCTCTCCGATCTTGGCGAGATTCTTATTAAGGAATGACCATGGGGCACACACACAGGTGCCTGCGGTTGCGATAGAACCGTGAAGCCTTAGGTCGACACGCCTTCATACAATGCAGCGTCTGTGGCTCCTTTCCAATTGAGACAATCGCCTTCAATTTCTGATCACTGCTGGGAGTCCGAGATGGGCCGATCGAATGAAGAAGCACTGCGGCGCACAATCCGGAGACACCAGTTGCGCGAAATGGTGCCTCTTGCAGACAGCACGATCTACGAAATGGAGCAGCGGGGCGAGTTTCCGCGACGCTTCGCTTTGACCCCGAGATGCGTGGTGTGGGATCTGAGCGAAGTACAAGCCTGGCTCGCAGCACGCCGGTCAAAACCAATTCTGCGAGCGCCCAAACCGGACGTAAAGCAACGCCAAGCCCGGCCGGTCAGAGAGCCGGATCAGGCTCCAGGATCGGCATCGCCGGCGGAATGAGCGTCGGCACATACCTGTTGCCATCGACCCAGGCATGCACAGTGTCCGACCATTCCTGCATCATGTGACGACGCTGCACCTCATACTCGGCTTTGTTGTAGACACCCCGCGAAGAGCGCCCGTCTTCGTGGGCCAAACATTTTTCTATCCAGTCGCTGTTGAAACCAAGTTCGTTCAGCAGCGTCGAACCTGTTCGCCGCAGGTCGTGCACCGTAAACGGCTCCAGGGGCAGCCCTTCCATCTTCGCCCGTTCGACCACAGCATAAGTCACCCGGTTGAATGTCGCGCGCGACATCGGCGCATCGGCGTCATAACGAGACGGCAGCAGATATCTTGAATTGCCTGCACAGGTCTTCAAGGCGATCATGATGTCGAGCACCTGGCGTGACAGGTAGACATTGTGCGCCTTTGAGCGCTTCATCCTCTCTTTCGGGATCGTCCAGACCGCATTCTCGAAATCGACTTCCTCCCAAACGGCGTCCTGCAGCTCGCTCTTGCGGACCATGGTAAGGAGGTAGAGGCGCATTCCCAGACGGATCGTGGGAAGCGTTGCGACATGCTCGAGTTGCTTCAGCATCACTCGAATTTCTGACGGGGTGAGTGAGCGATCCCGTGGAACGAAATTGGCGATGGAGGCCGGCCCTACGTCGTCAGCGGGATTGCCGACTTTTTCACCGTGAAGAACCGCGAAGCTGTAAATCTGCTTGAGGATATCGCGCACGTGGATCGCCGTCGCAGGTGCGCCGCGATCGACGATCTTGCCGCAAAGTACCCTAAGATCGTCAGGCGTGATTTCCGTCAGGAGGCGGTTTCTCCAGACCGGGAGCAGTTCACGATCAAAGATGGAACGCCGCATCGCGCGCGTGCTGTCGGCCATAGGACCGGCATTCAACCACTTCTCGCCGAATTCGCCGAAGCTCTTTGCCTCCTTGATACGGCGCTTCTCCCGCTGCTTCTCGATCGCGGGAGATCGCCCGTCGCGAATGTCTCGTCTTGCGTCGAGGCACCTCTCTCGTGCCAAGGCAAGCGAGATACCATCGCGTCCATACTTGCCCAGATAGACAGTCTCCCGGCGGCCGTTGAGCCTGTAATCCAGCCCAAACGACATCGCGCCGCTCGGCATGACGCGAACATACATCCCGTCGCGGTCCGCAATTTTGTAGATTTTGTCTTTTGGTTTCAACGCCTTGAGGGCAGTGTCTGTCAGCATCCCTGCTGCCTCCTGAAAAGTACCGTCAGCGCTACTATGGGGGCTCTTGGCAGAAATTTCCTATTATCTTCAATAGGTTAAACCAAAAAAGTACCGTCACGAGCCTCATTGATCGTGACGGTACTTTGAAAAATTGGTCGGAGCAATATGGCCGAGGTCCGTCAGGAGGACCGTCAGAGCCAAAACCTACCTGCCGATAGGTACTGAATGTCTTAGAGATGATTTATTTTTAGTTTCAACGGCTTGTGTCGTATTGCGGCCTGTTTCCGGCGGCGTTTGGGTAGGCCCGAATCATTCCCACTCGATTGTGCCGGGCGGCTTCGAGGTCACGTCGTAGACGACGCGGTTGATGCCCTTGACCTCGTTGATGATGCGGGTGGCGGCGGCGCCGAGGAAGGCCATATCGTAGTGATAGAAATCCGCAGTCATGCCGTCGACCGAGGTGACGGCGCGCAACGCGCAGACGAATTCGTAGGTGCGACCGTCGCCCATCACGCCGACGGTCTGCACGGGAAGTAGCACGGCGAAGGCCTGCCAGATGGCGTCGTAAAGGCCGGCCTTGCGGATTTCGTCGAGATAGATGGCGTCGGCCTCGCGCAGGATTTCCAGCTTGTCGCGGGTGATGCCGCCCGGACAGCGGATGGCCAGGCCAGGGCCTGGGAAGGGGTGGCGGCCAATAAAACTTTCGGGCAGGCCGAGCTCCTTGCCGAGCGCCCTCACCTCATCCTTGAACAGTTCGCGCAGCGGCTCGACCAGCTGCATGTTCATGCGCTCTGGCAGGCCGCCGACATTGTGGTGCGACTTAATGGTCACCGAAGGGCCGCCGGTGAAGGAGACGCTCTCGATAACGTCGGGATAGAGCGTGCCCTGGGCCAGGAAATCGGCGCCGCCGAGCTTTTTGGCCTCTTCCTCGAACACCTCGATGAACAGACGGCCGATGGTCTTGCGCTTCTTCTCGGGATCGGACTCGCCTTCCAGCGCCGAGATGAATTTTTCCGACGCGTCGACCAGGATCAGCGGCAGGTTGTAGTGCTGGCGGAACATCTCGACCACGCCGGCCGCCTCGTCCTTGCGCATCAGGCCATGGTCGACGAGGATGCAGGTCAGCTGGTCGCCGACCGCTTCGTGGATCAGAAGTGCGGCGACCGAGGAATCGACGCCGCCCGACAGCGCGCAGATGACCTTGCCCTTGCCGACCTGCTTGCGGATGGTCTCGACGGCGTGCTCGCGATAGGCGCGCATCGTCCAGTCGCCCTCGATGCCGGCAATGTTGTGGACGAAGTTGCGGAGCAGCCTGGCGCCATCGGGCGTATGCACCACTTCAGGGTGGAACATGATGCCGTACATCTTGCGCGCGACATTGCCGAAGATGGCGAAGGGCGAGCCCTCCGACTTGCCGAAGACCTCAAAACCCTTAGGCAGCGAGATGACACGGTCGCCATGGCTCATCCACACCTGGTGGCGCTGGCCCGGAGCCCACAGGCCCTCGAACAGCGGGCTGTCCTTCTCGATCTCGACGAAGGCGCGGCCGAATTCGCGATGGTTGGAGCTTTCGGCGACGCCGCCCATCTGCACGCAGAGCGCCATCTGGCCGTAGCAGATGCCCAGCACCGGCACGCCGGCGTCGAAAACGATCTGCGGCGCGCGCGGGCTGCCGATATCTGATGTCGAGGCAGGACCGCCGGACAGGATCACGGCTTTTGGCTGGATGCGCTTGAAGGCAGCTTCGGCCGATTGGAACGGCACGATCTCGGAAAACACGCCGGCCTCACGGATGCGGCGGGCGATGAGCTGCGTAAACTGGCTGCCGAAGTCGATGATCAGCACAGTGTCGGGCAGAACGGTGTCGGGGTGATTGGCTGTCGTCATGGCGAGCCTTTAGAGAAAGAAACGAGTCGGCGCAATGGGTTGCGAAGCCACGCCGTCACTGAACTTCGGTGTCTTTGCCGGTGGCATCCGGCGCCGCATCGAGGGTCCGCAAAGCGTCCATCAGTGCTGCGAAGCGCTGCTGGCCGATACGCTCGACGTAGCGGCGTTCGATCTGCAATTTGATGCGGTCACCATCGCGCAGGGCGTCCAGACCCTTGCGCGTATAGCCGACAAGCTTGCCACGCCCGTCCCGCGGATCGGGCAGGCGCTGCACCACGCCTTCCGCCTCCAGCCCGTCGAGCAATTGCTGGACCGCCTGCTTGGAAATCGCCGAGCGGTCGATCAGCGCAGACTGGCGAATGCCGTTGCGGGAGATATGCCCGAGCAACCCGGCGCGCGCCTCTGTGAACCAGCCGTGGCCGGAGGAGCGCATCGCGGCGGCGAACTCAGCCTGCCAGGCCCGGCTCGCTTGCCACAGCCGCCAGCCGACGTGATCGGGTAGCGCTTCGGTTTTTTCGTCAAGCTTCTTGACCATTTTGCCAGCACTCCATATAGTCAAGATACTTGACGACTTCGATTGCGTCGAGCGCTTTCAAACTCAAAACCTGGGAACTGGGACCATGACAATTCTGAACAGGGATACGCTGGCCATTATCATGATCGGCACCACGCATGTCATCGACATGGGCGGCAAGAGTGCGTTCATCCACTACGAAACCGTAGATCGGGCGCACATGCTGCTGCCGGACGGCACCCGCTTTCATGGAAAATGGGACCTGCTCGACGACGGCTACAAGGTCGAATGGACCGATGGCCCGGCCGGCTCGTGGAAACTCGACCACACGACCGGCGCGATCGACTATATCGATGCAACCGGCGCCGTGCGCGGGCGCATTTCGCGCATCGACTTTGGCGACCCGAACCGTCTTGCGGCCTGATCGCTACGCTCAGGCGTCGAGCAGGCCGCCGCCTATCGCCTGTTCGAGCCGTCCGACTGCATCCGCCAGCTTTTCGTCGATGACATGGAGATATTCGGTCCAGTCGCCGACATGCCGCAGATCGGCCGCGCCGTCGGAAATGCCGCGCAGGCCGATCAGCGGGACATCGAACAGCTGGCAGGCGCGCAGGCAGGCGAAGGTCTCCATGTCGACCATGTCCGCGGCAACAGCGTCGTAGGCGGCGCCGGTGATGATGGCGCCGCCGGTCGACAGGCTGGCTTGCCTGATGTCCGGAATCCTGAACGGCAGCGGCACGGTCACCGGCAGCTCGAGGAACGGCGTCGCACCCTTCTCGAAGCCCAAGGGAGACGCGTCGATGTCGCGGTAGCTGACCGAGACCGCCTGGTAGATTTCGGTCTGCTCAAGCGTGCGGCTGCCGGCGGAGCCGAGCGAGACGACGAGATCGGGCAGCGCGGTCTCAGCCTTCAGCGTTGCAAGCCCGGCGCCCAGCCGCACGCCCGCCTCGACCGGGCCGACGCCCGTCATCAACGGCGTGAACAGCTTTTGCAGATGCGGGCCGTATTCGGCCTGCGCCGCCATGACGAAGAGGACATGCTTGCCGCCAATGCGCACAACGCTGGCCATCAGCCGGCGATCCCGTCACGGCCGACCACCGTCATCATCGTGCCGGTCATGGTGGCGATCAGCTTTGCCTCGCCGTCGGCGGCAAAGGCATAGGCCTGGCCGTCGGCGACGATGATGGTGCGGCCGGGTTTGGTCACCGAGCCACGGAACAGGAAGCGCTCGCCCCTGCCCGGCGCCAGCAGATTGACCTTGAACTCGATGGTAAGCACGCCGGAATTTTCCGGCATCAGGGAAAAAGCGGCGTAGCCGCAGGCTGAATCCAGCGCCGTCGAGATGACGCCGGCATGCAGGAAACCGTGCTGCTGGGTGAGCTCGGCCGAATAGGGCATTTCGATCTCGATGATGCCCGGCGTCACCAGTGTCAGTTCGGCTCCGATGGTCGCCATCGCCTGCTGGCGGGCAAAGGACGCCCTGACGCGATCCTCATAATCGGGAGCGGGTACGATCTTTGCTGCCATGGCCATCGCCTTCAATTTTGCCGGAAAAGCTTATCGCAGAGGCACGGGCGGCAAGCAAATGCTTTTGCTGCACTGCAGCAAATGCTCAGTTCAACAGGAGCAGCGAAGCGTTGAGCAAGGTGGCGAATGCCACCCATGTCAACGGCAGCGTCAATTCGTCCGGCGCAGCGCGCAGAAGTAAAACCCGTCTGTGCCGCTAAGCGCCGGCGACAGCGAGATGTCGCCGGCCTTGCCGATCCGCGCGGCCGCCGCGTGGCCGGGGAAATGGTCGTCCCAGAGAGCGCGATGATCGATCCGGACAAAGCCTTTGTGGCGCTCGCGGAAGGCGGCGACCTGCTCGCCATTCTCCTCGTCGAACACCGAACAGGTAATGTAGACCAAGAGGCCACCGGGTTTGACATAGGCCTTGGCTGCATCGAGAATGGCCGACTGCTCGCCCTTGCGGGCGTCGAGCTGCCTTTGCGTCAGCCGCCATTTGGCGTCGGGACGGCGCCGCCAGGTGCCGCTGCCGGTGCAGGGCGCATCAACGAGCACAATGTCCATGTGGCCCACGAGCGGCGCCAGTTCGGCCGGCTTGGTGACTACCTGCACGTTGCGGTTTTCAGAACGGCGGATGCGGTCGAAGATCGGCGCCAGCCGCGCCTTTTCGGCGTCGTGAGCGAAGACCTGGCCTTTGTTGGTCATTGCAGCCGACAGCGCCAGCGTTTTGCCGCCGGCGCCGGCGCAGAAGTCCAGCACCTGCATGCCGGCTTGCGCACCGGCGAGTGCGGCGACGATCTGCGAGCCCTCGTCCTGAACCTCGAACCAGCCTTTCTGGAAGGCGGGCTCCGCCTGCACATTCGGGTGCCGGCCATCGCCGTCGATCGGCGGGATACGAATGCCGTTTGGCGCGATATGGGCCGCCTTCGCGTCAGTATCGGCCAATTCCGCAAGCACCTTGGCGCGGTCGGACTGAAGCGTGTTGACCCTGATGTCGAGCGGCGGACGGGTAGCCAGGGCGGCCCCCTCCTCGACCCATTCTGTGCCGAAGGCCCGTTCGAACAGCGGCGCGCACCAGTCGGGAATGTCGGCCCGCACCGCCTTGGGCGCGTCTTCAGGGCGGCGCTCGGCCAGTGCCCGCAACTCGGCCGCGCTGAGCAGCGGCGGCGCGAACTTGTCGCCATCGAGCGCGTCGTTGAGCGATTGCGCCGTCTGGCCCCATTCGATGAGAAGCGCGCCGAAGCCGATGGCGCGCGGCGTGTCCTCGCCCAGCAGCCAGCCGGCGGAACGCTTGTGGCGCAGCGCGTCGTAGACGATGTTGCCGATCGCCGCGCGGTCGCCGCCGCCGGCAAAACGATGCGACAGACCCCAATCCTTCAGCGCATCGGCCACCGGCCGGTGGCGACGGCCAATGTCTTCCAGCACTTCGATGGCTGCCGCCAGCCGTCCGCCCAGTCGCATTCGTCATTCCATCAATCGAGCATCTTCCGGCCAGCTCTTAGAGCCTTTCACGTCGAGATTGAACCCCGCTGCGTTTCGCGGCGACAAGCTTTTCCGATCGCGGTCGGCGAGTTTCCCCAATCGGTAAATGTCCACCCGCCGTCGACAATAATTCCAAATATATGCAGGGCACCTAATGTTCTGAACTGGCCGCCGCAAGCATGGCCTGTGGCGCAACTGCTCTGCTTTCCAAGCTTTTGCGTTGGGAATACTCTTTGCGCCATGATTCGCGGCGCAGAAAACGCGAGCCGGCGGATCGATACGAGGAGAGGGCAATGAAACCGTATCTTGCGGAAGTTTTGGGAACATTTCTGTTGGTGTTCATCGGCACGGCGTCGGTGGCGACGGGCGGCTTCCTTGCCGACCTGCCGCTCGGCCAGGAAGCCATCGGCCTGGCGTTCGGCATCGGCCTGATTGCGGCGGCCTATGCGGTCGGCCCGATTTCCGGCGCACATCTCAATCCGGCCGTCACGCTCGGCGTCTTCCTTGCCGGCCGGCTGCCGGCAAAGGATGTCATTCCTTACTGGATCGCGCAGATCATCGGCGCCATCCTGGCCTCGCTGGCGCTGTGGATCATCGTTTCGAGCCAGACGGGGGGACACACCACCGGCTTCGGCGCCAATGGCTGGGACGTGGCAAAATGGGGGATGAGCTCGGCCTTCCTATGGGAGCTGATTGGCACCTTCACCTTCGTCACCGTCATCCTCGGTGTCACCGCCGAGAAGCACTCGACGGCGTTCGCCGGCCTGGTGATCGGCCTGACCCTGGCCGGGCTGCACTTCGCCATGATCCCGGTGACCGGCACCTCGGTCAATCCGGCCCGCTCGATCGGCCCGGCGCTGTTTACCGGCGGCGCGGCGCTCAGCCAACTCTGGCTGTTCATCGTGGCCCCACTGATCGGCGGTGCTGTTGCCGGCCTCGTTGCCAAGGCGCGCATCTTCGAAAAGGACTGATTTTCGAAGGCATGAAAAAGGCGCGGGCCGCGGCCCGCGCCTTTTTTGTTGGGAGGGCTGCGATCAGCCGACGATGTCGAAGCGGTCGGCGTTCATCACCTTGGTCCACGCCCTGACGAAATCGCCGACGAATTTCGGCCCGGCATCCGCCGACCCGTAGACCTCGGCCAGCGCGCGCAGCTGCGCGTGCGAGCCGAAGATCAGATCGGCGCGAGTGGCGGTCCACTTGACTACCTTGGTCTTGCGGTCGCGCGCTTCGTAGACCTCATGCGAGCCCGGCTCGGAGGCCGGGTCCCAGACGGTCGCCATCGAGAGCAGGTTGACGAAGAAGTCGTTTGTCAGCGTGCCCGGCCTGTCGGTCAACACGCCATGCTTCGAACCGCCGGCATTGGCGCCGAGCACGCGCAGGCCGGCGACCAGCACCGTCATCTCCGGCGCCGTCAGGTTGAGCAGTTGCGCGCGGTCGACCAGCAACGCTTCGACCGACATCGGCAACTTACCCCCGACATAGTTGCGGAAGCCATCGACTTTCGGCTCGAGCGCGGCGAAGGAATGGACATCTGTCTGCTCCTGCGAGGCGTCGGTGCGGCCGGGCGTGAACGGCACTTTCACCGCGTTGCCGCCGTCCGTCGCCGCCTTCTCGACAGCAGCGACACCGCCGAGCACGATGAGGTCGGCCAGCGACACCTTCTTGCCGCCCGCGTTGAACTCCTTCTGGACAGCTTCGAGCTTCGCCAGCACCTTGGCCAGTTCGGCCGGCCGGTTGACCTCCCAGTCCTTCTGCGGCGCCAAGCGAATGCGCGCGCCATTGGCGCCGCCGCGCTTGTCGGAGTTGCGGAAGGTCGAGGCCGAGGCCCAAGCGGTCGAAACCAGCTGCGAAACAGTGAGGCCCGAGGCGAGGATCTTGGCCTTCAGCGCGGCGATGTCCTGATCGCTGACCAGTTCATGGTCGACTGCCGGTACCGGATCCTGCCAAATCAGCTCTTCCTTCGGCACCAACGGGCCGAGATAGCGCACGACCGGGCCCATGTCGCGGTGGGTGAGCTTGTACCAGGCGCGGGCGAAGGCATCGGCGAACTGCTCCGGATGCTGGTGGAAGCGCCGCGAGATCTTCTCGTAGGCCGGGTCGGCCCGCAACGCGAGATCGGTGGTCAGCATCGCCGGCGCGCGACGCTTGGACGGGTCGTGCGCATCCGGCACCGTGGCCGCACCGGCACCGCCCTTCGGCGTCCACTGATGTGCGCCGGCCGGGCTCTTGGTCAGCTCCCATTCGAAGTTGAACAGATTGTCGAAGAAGTTGTTGCTCCACTTGGTCGGCGTCGTCGTCCAGGTGACTTCGAGGCCCGACGTGATGGCGTCGCCGGCGATACCGGTGGCGTGCTTGCTCGACCAGCCAAGGCCTTGCGCCTCGATGCCGGCGCCTTCCGGCTCGGCCCCGACAAGGGCTGCATCACCCGCGCCATGGGTCTTGCCGAAGGTGTGACCGCCGGCGATCAGCGCCACAGTCTCTTCGTCGTTCATCGCCATGCGCCCGAACGTCTCTCTGATATCGCGTGCCGAGGCCAGCGGATCGGGCGTGCCGTTCGGCCCTTCGGGGTTGACGTAGATCAGGCCCATCTGCACGGCGCCGAGATGGCCGTGAAGTTCGCGATCGCCGGAATAGCGCTTGTCGTCGAGCCATTTGGTTTCCGAACCCCAATTGACGTCCTGCTCCGGCTCCCAGACATCGGCACGGCCGCCGCCAAAGCCGAAGGTCTTGAAGCCCATCGATTCCAGCGCGACATTGCCGGTGAGGATCAACAGGTCGGCCCAGGAAATCTTGCGGCCGTATTTCTGCTTGATCGGCCACAGCAGCCGGCGCGCCTTGTCGAGATTGGCATTGTCCGGCCAGCTGTTCAGCGGCGCGAAACGCTGCTGGCCGGCACCGGCCCCACCGCGGCCATCGCCGATGCGATAGGTGCCGGCGCTGTGCCATGCCATGCGGATAAAAAGCGGGCCGTAATGGCCGAAATCGGCCGGCCACCAATCCTGCGAATCCGTCATCACCTTGTGCAGATCCTCGATCACCGCATCGAGATCGAGGCTTTTGAATTCCTCGGCATAGTCGAACGCCTCACCCATCGGGTCGGAAAGGTTCGACTGCTGGTGGAGAACGCTGATGTCGAGCTGGTTCGGCCACCAGTCACGATTGGTCCTGCCGGACGTTCCATGCGCGACCGGGCATTTGCCGGCGCTGTTGTCGTCGGTGTTCGCGTCCATCTTAGCCTCCGAATTGCTGATTTTCTTTGTTGATTTTCCGGGCCGGCCGGGAGCCGCGCCACTCTGGAATTGTTCCAGACTAGGCCGTCTCTTCGATAAAAACAAATTGCCTTTCCTGTTTGTTGCGATAGGTTTTTCTTATGATTGGTCTCACCGTCCGGCAGATGCAATATTTCGAGGCTTTGGCGCAAACGCTGCATTTCGGCCGTGCCGCAAAACTCGCCGGCGTCAGCCAACCAGCGCTGTCCGCACAGATCGCCGAGATGGAACAAAGGCTGAGCTGCCGGCTGTTCGAGCGTGGCGGCAAGACGGTGCGGATGACGCATGAGGCGCAGGCCCTGCTGCCGCGCATCGAACGCATTCTGCGCGACATCAGCGAGGTCGAGACGACGGCGCGGCGCGGCCGCCCGGCCATGGAGGGGCGCTTCCGGCTGGGCATCATTCCGACAGTGGCGCCCTATCTGTTGCCGCACGTGCTGCCGGAGCTGAAGCGGCATTTTCCCGCTTTGCAGCTCGAACTGCGCGAAGCGGTGACTGCATCTTTGGTCGAGGACACGGCGACGGGACGTCTCGACGCCTTCATCGCCGCGCTGCCGCTCGACCAGCCGGGCCTGGTCACCGAAGTACTGTTCGCCGACCGCTTCTTCCTCGCCGTGCCGCCAGGCGACCCGGCCTTCGCATCGCCTCCGGTGCCGCCGGAAAGTCCGGCGCTGGAGCGGCTGATGCTTCTGGAGGAAGGCCATTGCCTGCGCGAACAGGCACTCGCGCTGTGCGGCAGCGTGCGTCCGGTGGCGATGGCCAGCTACGGTGCGACCAGCCTGACGACGCTCCTGCAGATGGTGGC
>NZ_JBSKBQ010000041.1:0-12878 GCF_053714375.1 Mesorhizobium sp. ArgA1 | reverse complement strand
CGGCCGCCACCCCGCAGATGTCCTCACTGTGAGAAGCTGCTCGCAGACGCCATCAAACCTAAACTGCCAAAGTAGTGCTAGGCGCTTTTGCTCAATATTTGCCAGACCGTTCAAGTTGATCGAAGAGCTGCTGAACATTCGATTCGAGGAAACCACTCTCTCCATCTCGGTGAATGATTTCGAAGCTTAGGCCTGTCTCAATGGAGCGACTCGAGAAGGCCTGTGTCAGTCCAGGACCACGAATAACATCCGTATCAAATCCCAGACCGCGAGACTTTAGTGTCTTTACCGTGGCATCCACGTCGTCCACCTCAAGTGCGATATGAGCAACTCCAAGGCCGTGGTGCCGCACGAATTCCGAGACTTGAGAAGCCGGTTCAGTGCCCTGACACAAAACAAATCTAATGCCTCGGCTCTCGAGTTCGGCAGACCGCATACCGGTCCCTCGGCCTTTGATGTGAAACCGACGTTTCAATTCAAATCCAAGTACGTCTCGAAAAAACTTAATTGAGGCCTCAAGATCGAGCACGGCGATCGCAATGTGGTCGACCCTACGGAATTGCGACAGCGAACTCGCAGACGTCTGAATGTCATTCAGCTCGCAACCGATCGTTCTCATGATGATCTCCTATCCACGGAAATCTTGGGGCCACGTCCGCGAGACCGCCAAATGGTCGGGTTCCTGGTCTCAGCAATGTCTAGCAATCAGCATGCCAAAGACATTCTGCGAGCCTTGCCCCAAGGAACCATGTGCTTCGCGCCACGACGGCGGGAATACTTCGGTCTTGATGTCGGGGTTTGGACATGGACGTCTTGAACCGGACACAGCTTGAAGAACAACATGGACATCAAGACGCCTCTCGCCTCCCGTGCTGACTCTAGCGTCCACGCAACGATGAAGTCGCCGAAGCGACGTCACGACCGAGGGCTCGGCGGCCACCTCCAACTTTGCTGGCGGCGCCGTGGCGGACGACGCTTGCTTACGGACTCCAAGGTGTCGTCCCTCCCCGCCTGGAACAGAAGAGCGTACTTCGTTGCAGTCCACATCAATGAGGTAAGCGCCACGCACTGTCGAAATCCGGAGGTCCAGAAGCATCAAGCGTGCGAGACGACGAAGTTGAGACCGCCAACCTCTGGTCCAGCAATACCTCGCACGAATTGCCACCCTGGATCGCCTCGCCGGCAAACAGGCGCTCGATCTGGAGTTCCTAAAGCGGCTAAAAAGAGCGCACCCGGCGCCACGGATGTCATCGTCATTCGGTGGCTAATGCGCGATCATGACCGTCAGTAGCGCCATCAGCAACACCACGTCGCCACCAGCGCAGCGACCACGACGAGAGCTATCTACTCGGGGGCGATGCGATCTGAGCGCGCCCGCCTCTGCAATGTCTGAACTGATCAGCCCGCAAAAGCGCCTTGAACGTACCGCTCCTCACTGGCGTCTGTCGGAGTGGTGCCCTGGCACTCAATGGTATAGGGATCGCGCTTTCATACCGATCTGACGTCAATTGAGCTTGGAGAGCATGACGTCGTTCCGGATGCTATGGACCCTCAGTCACTTGTGACCTTAAGCTGGCGTTTGCGCCCGATGGATGGAATTTCCCACTCAGCATGCTACGAATAAGGGGAACGGCTCGAGCTGCGATACGTGAGAGTTGCACCTCGTTGCCGGACCTCAGCGTCAATGTAGTATAAGGATGCCGCCATAATACCGCAAATTCGCACCTTCACAATCACCTGAACAAGGGCGCGCCCCAGCTATGAAAACGCTTGCTACGTTAGGGAGCGCTATCGGCGCAGCCTTGGGGGATGACATTAGCTTTTCGGGCGGGCAGATACGTGACCCGGTTCCCCTGCCATTTCCCGATGAAGCTGAAATGTTGGGGAACGTGTCCATTCGCCGTCGGCGTGAGTTCAGCTGGGGACGTCATCACGCTCGTGAGGCATTGCGTCATCTAGGCTTTGCTCCTGTTCCAATTTTGTCGAGAGATCGGGCCCCCCTTTGGCCCTCGGGAGTTGTCGGGAGCATTTCCCACTCTTCGTCTGATTGCGGAGCAGTTGCTGGACGCTCCAGCAATGTACTCGCTCTGGGACTAGACATTGAAGATCAAGAGCCGCTTGAAGCGGAGCTCCTGCCAATCATATGCACCCCTGTGGAAATGGAGCGTAAAGAGTGGTCAAGCGGTCGCTTCTGCCCGAAATTGATCTTCGTGATCAAGGAGGCCGTATACAAGTCATACGCGCCTGCGACTGGTGAGTTCTTGGATTTTCAAGATGTAATAGTCGGGACGGACGATGCGGACGGGTCGTTCGAGGCTAAGATTATCAACGCAAACAAACCAGCGTTTTTTGGAAGTCGAATTATAGGAGGAATTTATCGGCAATTTGAAGGCGGATTTCTTGCGGTATCCGCGCGATTTAGCGACGCGTAGTATAACATTTTTCGGCATTCCGGCTTCGCAAGCATAAAGGCGCGCCGGAGAACTCGTTGATGTTGGCTGCAATGGAGGAACTATTTTGTTCTGACCGGGCAAATATGCAGGCTTGCACGCTGAACTTCAGGTGACATTAGCGGCTTCACTCTGTACAACAATTCCATTGACCCCATCGAGAATTTGCCGTTTTAACCCGAACGCGTCTGAGACCACTACGGCCGACATTTAAAGAGCGCTTTGGTAAGTGCAAGCCCGAAACCCTCCTCTTTTGAAAGCTGAAAAACCGCAAAAGCGCGAGCTTGAAGTCTGCTGATGATCTCAGCGTTTTTTTGGTGATCTTTCATAGACACGCAGACAAATCGGATGTACTGGCGGACTTTCCGGGGCAGACGCGCAGCATGAGCCTCGCACTCCGAGAGATATTCAGCCGCTTCGGGATCATCCGATACACCAGCAGGATCGGGACCAGCAATAACCAATCTAGTTCCGTCGGCCACTAAAGATTCGTTCTCAACAAACCGCCGAAAATCCTCTAATACGCGATCGAGACACTTTAGTCTGTCCCAACGCGACACCTGAAGGAAGTATCTCTCCTTTATTAGGTCGGAAAGGATTATACTCAAAGCTTCATCATATCCGCTTATAGAGACGTATCTTTCCAGCTCGTCTCCAGGCTCATCGGGATACTTCCGCCCTGCCTGCCTCGGAATTGACGCGGACGTTGGCCTTTCCTCGGCACAAGCTTGCCGAGCGGAATGGTGATTTCAGCGGTATTCATGACTTGCTCCTTTGATTTGGTTTCAGGCGTCCCTGCCCCTACGGGTCAGGCCACCTGACCCCTGCCCACGCGGCGAGCAGCGGGGAGCGGGGGGCAAGTCCCGGGGGCGGAGGGGTCTCCCCGGTCTGCACGGAGCGAAGCGGAGGAAGATGGGGGAAACCGCCTGCGGCGGCTTGCTGGGAGAGAGGGCCGCGCGCCTCTCTCCCCAGTCACACAAGAAATGTGCCGCCAGGCACATCCATGTCGGCGCAGCCGTGCCGCGAAGCGGCCCCAACAAAGAAGGGTGTACAAGGCGAAAGCACCGAAATGCCCGCTATCGGGACCAAGCCAGTTCGGTGCTGGAGAAAGTTCGTGGCCCTGAGACCGGGTTGATAGGGCGGCCGTAGGAGCATCAGCAAGCGCCGCCGCAGGCGATCGCGGTGGGGACGCTCATTGCTGAGCGCCCCCCCGCACAGATCCGTACGTGCAGAATTCCCGCATAAAATGTGTTTGAGCACATTTGGTGCGGGAAATCCGCTCGACCGGTTTGATGAGCGGGGAAGGGAAACGGAGCGATGCCAACACGGCCCAAGCCACCTCGCCCTTACTCGACTCTACTGACGCCTCTGGGTTAGTTTGCCGCTGAATGGTGGACAGGTGTCGGTGCGGCGTCTTTTTGCTGCCCGGCGGTCATGGTCCTGCCAGTAGCAGATTGCTGGCGAGCGCCGGGAACAGACTTGCCTCGGACAGGCGGCGGCGAAGGCCAGACGGATGCGCGAGACGGTTTCGATGACGCGAGCGCCGAGCTTGAGCAGCCTGAGCCGCAGCGTAGCGAACTCGGCGTTGCGCAGATGATGGGCCGTGGGCACCGCCTCGCGCAAGGTGAGCATCAACCAGTTTGCGGCGATGTGCAGGACAAGACGGACCTGGTTGGCAATCGGTGAGCGGCAGGAGGTGCGGTCGGAGGCGAGCTGGCTCTTGTGCATCTTGATCAGGTTTTCGGCCTGGCCGCGGGCGCAGTAGATCGCGTCATAGATGTGCTCGGCGGAGCCTTTGTCGAGATTGGTGACGACGAAGCGGATGTCGAGGCCCATCGCGGTTGCCTCGATGCGAGCGCAGACGCGCCGGATCTGATCTCGGCCGTCACCGACGCGGTCCTGGAGAAGTGGCCGACTGACAAAACCGGCCGCTGGAGATCTGCTATGCCTTCGTCTCTAGATCTTGACCCGGACCGCGTCGAAGAAGACGGGCCTCGTTCGCAACAAGGCGATCTACATCGCCCTCGGCATCCTGCCCGATGGCGCCAAGGAGATCCTCGGCATCTGGATCGAGCAGACCGAAGGCGCCAAGTTCTGGCTGCGCGTCATGAACGAGTTGAAGAACCGTGGCGTAGCCGACATCCTGATCGCTGTCGTCGACGGCCTCAAGGGCTACCCCGAGGCGATCGGCGCCGTCTTTCCGTCGACGACCGTCCAAGCCTGTATCGTACACGCATGCAGCCCAGCACGCGTCAGCACCACGCGCTGGTCGCTGAGCCAGATCCGGCCATTGCCGAGGGCGAAATGCACCACCTCGGTCAAGTCCGAGCGGCGCCTGTGCCAAGCTCGCCACTGGCGCCACGACTGAGAATGCCTTGCGCCTGGCGCGATGCCTCGGTCAGCGAAATCAACCGGTCTGCTTTGTTCACGAGCGCTCCCCCGGCTCTCAACAATTCAGATTTGATGAAAGCGTCTAGTACCTCTGCACAGAGGATTTGACGGTTTCGATGGGTTGTAACCTGGGTAGGCTGTCGGGTTCGACGAGCAGTTCAATACTGCGCGCGAGGCCCGGTTGCCTGCGGATCAATCCAGTGCGCTCGAGGGTGAGCACCATCTGATGGACGGAAGGCGCGGTGACGCCGAAGAAGCGCTGCATATCGCGTTCGGCCGGCGAGCGACCGTTGAGCAGGCCGTAGGTCCAGATGAAGGCGAGATACTGGCCCTGCTTTTCGGTGAAGCGCGGTCGGGTTGGCGGCTTTCCGTCAAGTAATTGATTCATTTTCCGATTCTTCCGGAACCTCCGCAACCGAAGGAGGCCTTCTGGATGAATGTACGCTATCGTGTCGATCTCGACCAACCCGAACGCGACGAACTCACAGCGATGCTGCGAAGCGGCAGGCATCCGGCGCGCAAGCTCAAGCGGGCGCAAATCCTGCTCGCCGCCGATGCCGCCTGGGTGATGGGGCCATTGCTGCGACAGTGGTGGTCGGCGGCTCCACCGTCTATCGCACCAAGCGCCGTTTCGTGGACATCGGTCTGGAGGCGGCGCTCAGCGAAGAGCCGCGCCCCGGCGCGGAGCGCAAGCTGACTGGCAGGGAGGAAGCTCTGCTGGTCGCCACGGCCTGCTCGAACCCGCCACCGGGCCGTGCCCGCTGGACGCTGGAGCTGCTGGCCGATGAGTTCGTCAAGTTGACCGAGCACGAACATCTGTCGCGCGAGACGGTGCGCCGTCGCCTGGCCGAGAACGATCTCAAGCCTTGGCGCAAGGACATGTGGTGCCTTCCCAAGGTCGACGCGGAGTATGTTGCGCGCATGGAGGATGTGCTCGATCTCTACACCGAAGCCTCCGATCCGCAGCAGCCGGTGGTGTGCTTCGACGAAAGCCCGACCCAGCTCATCGGCGAGGTGCGCCAGCCGATCGCGCCCGCGCCGGGCCGGCTGGAGCGCTACGACTGCGAATACAAACGCAATGGCACTGCCAACCTGTTCGTCTTCCTCGATGCGCACCGCTCCTGGCGCAAGGTGAAGGTCACCGAGCGGCGCGCGGCCGACGACTTCGCCCACTGCATGCGCGATCTCGTCGATCTCCATTACCCTCACGCCGTGCGCATCCGGGTGGTGCTCGACAACCTGTCGACCCACACGCCCGCCGCGCTCTATCAGGCCCTGCCGCCATCAGAGGCGCGACGCATCCTGCGACGGTTGGAGTTCCATTACACGCCCAAGCACGCCAGCTGGCTCAACATGGTCGAGATCGAGATCGGCGTCCTGCGCAGTCAGTGCCTCGACCGCCGCATCGAAAGTCGGAACAGCCTCATTGCCGAGGTCGCTGCGTGGGAAAACCAGCGAAATAACAGCGGCGCCCGCATCAATTGGATGTTCTCAACCGAACAGGCCCGCCTCAAAATGGCCAAAGCCTATCCAAAGCCCACCGGCAAAGAGTCATAATCCCTGTGCAGAGCCACTAGCGCATTTACTGAAATGAACCGGTTCGGGTGGTCACGGCAGGGCTCTTCGGTTCTGGCGAGCCGATGGCACTCCCGGCCTGGGGACCAACCGCTTGGCGCCACTCGACTTCGACCCGGAAGTAGCACGTCGCAGCGCCGGCATCGACTGCTTCTGGCACGGCCTTTGCAGTTGAGTTGGCAGGCCCGTTTGAGTAAGAGGGCGTGGAAGCACATTGACCTTTCAGGTCTTCGTGACGGCCAATGCGACGCGCGAAAAAAGCTAGTTCGCCGACGTCATAGGTTGCCCAGCAACCGGGCGTGCCCCCTTCCATGCCTCTCCGTCAGACGCGGCAATCCGGCACAGGCCGGCACCAGGAACATGGCCGCATTAACGGCGTGAGGAAGACGAAGTCATGAATATCCAGAGCCCCAATTTCATTGCTGTCGAGAAGTGGACCGGCAAGGCCCTGTTCGGTGATTGGCAGTCGACCTCCGCAGGTGTGCTGGATGTTCGCGATCCGGCAACCGATGTGCTGCTGGCCTGCATCGGCCTTGGTGGTCCCGCCGATATCGCCCGTGCCGCTGCTGAGGCGCGTCAGCCCCAGCGTGCCTGGGCCAAGACCTTGCCCACCCTGCGCGCAGCCATCCTCAACAAGGCGGCCGACCTGCTCGTCGCCAATGGCGAGGAATTGATCGGCTGGATCATTCGCGAAAGTGGCTCGATCCAGCCCAAGGCCAGCATCGAGATCGAACATAGCGCATTGTTCATCCGCCATGCGGCGGGCCTAGCGACGCAGCCAACGGGTCTAATCCTGTCTGGGTTCGACGACCGCGCCAACTATGCCAAGCGGGTGCCGCATGGCGTGGTCGGCGTCATCTCGCCATTCAACTTCCCCCTGGTGCTGTCGGTCCGGGCCATTGCCGCGGCCCTGGCTCTGGGCAATGCCGTCGTCCACAAGCCCGATCCGCGCACGGCCATCAGCGGCGGAATCATCATCGCGCGCGTCTTCGAAGAAGCCGGCCTGCCCAATGGCGTGCTGCAGATCGTGCCCGGCGGGGCCGATGCCGGCGAGGCGCTCTGCACCGATCCCAATATCGCCATGGTCTCCTTTACCGGCTCGGCGCGCGGCGGCTCCAAAGTGGGCGAACTCTGTGGCAAGCACCTCAAGAAGGTGCAGCTCGAACTGGGCGGCAAGAATGCGCTGATCGTGCTCGACGATGCCGATCTCGACATCGCCGCCTCCAACGCAGCTTGGGGCGCCTTCCTGCATCAGGGCCAAATCTGCATGGCGACCGGGCTAATCCTCGCTCATGAATCGATTGCCGCAGAGCTGACCGACAAGCTCGTGACTAAGGCGAGCCACCTGCCGGCGGGCGATCCTTCCTCGGGTCGCGTCGCCCTTGGCCCGATTATCTCCGATGGTCAGGTTGCGACCATCCAGGCCATTGTGGACGACGCAGTCGCCAGGGGTGCCAAGCTCCTCGCCGGCGGCACCCATGACGGGCGGTTCTATGCCGCTACCGTACTCGATGGCGTCGCGCCCGGCATGCGCGCCTTCGAGGAGGAAATCTTCGGGCCGGTCGCTTGCATCGTACGGTTCCGCTCGGACGCGGAAGCGATCGAGATCGCCAATATGTCGGACTATGGCCTTGCCGCCGGGGTGATTTCGGCCGCCGTCGGGCGGGCCATGGCGCTGGGCGAACAGCTCAATGTCGGCCAACTTCATATCAACGATCAGACCGTCAATGGTGGCCCCTTCGCCCCCTTCGGTGGACGCAGCAAATCGGGCAATGGCAGCCGCATCGGCGGCCCGGCCGATATCGAGGAATTCACGCAGTGGATGTGGATATCGGTCAAGGACCAGGCCACCGCCTACCCGTTGTGATCCGCAACGCAAAGGAATGCTGCCATGAATCTTTTAGGCAAGACCATCATCATAACGGGTGCTTCGTCAGGCATTGGCGGGGAAGTTGCCCGGCTCGCCCGCTTCTTGGGCGCCCGCGTCATCGGCCTCGACCGCAACGATCCACTCATCACCCTGGACGGTTTCGTAAAGGCCGATCTGGGTGATCCCGCCGGCATCGACGCCGCGATCGCAGCGCTGCCGGAAAAATTCGACGGGCTGGTCAATGCGGCCGGCGTTCCCGGCACCGCCCCCCGGGGACTAGTCGGAAGGGTCAACTATCTTGGCCTGCGCCACCTGACGGAGGGGGCGATCGACCGGCTGAAGCCCGGAGCATCGATCGTCAACTTTGCCTCGGTCCTTGGCGGCGAGTGGCAGCAGCGGCTAGCCCTGCACAAGGCGCTGTCGACGGTCGGCGGCTTTGCAGAAGGCGAAGCCTGGCTCGCGGCCAATCCGGTCCCGCAGGACACCTGCTACCAGTATTTCAAGGAAGCGCTGATCGTCTGGACCTTTGCACGGGCCCAGGAGTGGTTCCTCAGGTTCGACTTGCGTATGAACTGCGTCGCGCCGGGCCCGGTTTTTACCCCGATCCTGGGCGACTTCGTCACCATGCTGGGCGACGAGCGCGTGGCCAACGATGCGCCGCGCATGAAGCGCCCCGCCTTTGGGGACGAGATCGCCTCGCCGGTGACCTTCCTGCTCTCCGATGCCGCCCGCTGGATCAACGGGGTCAACCTGCCGATCGATGGCGGGCTGGCATCAACCTACATCTGAGGAGGACCACCATGTCCAAGGAACAGCTCGATTTGATCCTCAAGCCAAGCGCCGAACGTCCGCCACCTGCCAACCCCCCGCCCCCGCAGTTGCGGGAATGGTTCGAGGCGATCAACGCCCAGACCCCGATTGCCGAAGGCGCCATGATCGAAACCATCTCGGTTGGCCCTTGTTCGGCCGAACTGATCTGCCTGCCGGGCGGTGATGAGACCCGGGTGGTTATCTACTATCACGGCGGCGGTTTCCTGTTCGGCTCGCCCCGTTCGCATCGCACGATCGCAACGCATCTGGCCAAGGCGAGCGGCGCCACGGTGGTCAGCGTCGACTATCGGCTGGCACCAGAATACCCCGCGCCAACCGCGCACGAAGACGCCTATGCCGCCTATCTCTGGGCGCTCAACCATGGCCACGCGCCCGCCTCTGTCGTCCTGAGCGGGGACTCGGCGGGCGGCAATCTGGCGCTGGCCGCTGCGGTGGAGGCCCGTGACAGCGGCGCCCCGGTGCCGGCCTGCCTGGTGCTGATGTCGCCAGCGCTGGATCTGGCGAGCGAAGGCGAGTCCCACCGCACACTGGCCGACGCACCGTTGCTCAATCGCGACCTGATGGACTTCTTCAACCAGGTCTATGTCGGCACCGGCGATCGGCGTTCGCCCAAGGTCATGCCATTTTACGGGGATGTCTCGGGGCTGCCGCCGGTGCAGGTGCATGTTGGTTCGTGGGAGCTACTGCGCGACGACAGCATCACCATCGCCGCACGCATCAATGCCGCCGGAGGCAAAGCCGAACTCAAAGTCTGGGAGGGCATGTGCCACTCCTGGCAGCTCTTCGCGCCCATGCTGGAGGAAGGCATGGCCTCGATCGAAGAGGCGGGCGCCTTCGTCCGGCGGCACGCCACCTGACGTTTCGACTGACGCAGCTCGGTTGGGAGGCCGAAATTCAGGGAGGAACATATGAGCATCTACAAGACCATCAGTAGCAGGGGTATCACCTGACGCAGCTTCATCAAGGCGGTGGGGGCCGCAGCCGGCGGCGTTGCCGCAACACTGACCCTGCCGGCCAGCGAGCGCTCGGCCTTTGCCCAGGGCGAGGCGGGATCCGCGTCGGCTTTATTGGCCCGCGCTCCGGCCCGCTGGGCATATTCGGCGAAGGCGCCCCCTTCCTGGTCGACAGTTCAACCGCAGCCTGTATGCCGGTATAATTTCCGGGACTTCGGGCTGATTTGCAGCAGCAACGTCTTGTTTACACGTGACTGGTAGCGCCGCAGAAAATCGCGAAAGGCGACGATGCAGTTCTCGATACCCTTCGAGCAATCGAGTATCGACGTGCTGATCCTGCGCCTTCGCCGTAAGCTGGCACACCGCTCGACCCTGCAGTATATACGCACCGAGCGCGGCGCCGGGTACGTTTTCGAGAGCGCGCCGTGGACGCTAAGGCGGTCGCCCTTCCTTTGTAGTCTATCACGTAATATCAACCACTCAGCGTGTGTGGTGCAGTCAAGGAGGATTGTCGGGGGACGCGCGACTCTGTTGTCTGGCTGGCCGGTTGCCGTGGCCGGCGTTGCGGGCGACAGCCACCGAGTAGCTCTTCCGCGGCGGCGCCCCGATCGTAAGCCTCATCTGATGCTAGCACGCGTGGCCGTCGTGGCAGCCGCGGACATAGATCGTGTGGACCGGTGTCTGCATGCGCCGGGCAACACCCATTGTCGGGTTTGTCAGGCCTCGACGCTGCCGCCGCCGGTTTGCACCCAGCTCGGGCCGGAAGCCCGTTTGAAACACTTGTCCGAGTTCTTCCCCGCCTCTGGCTCGATTTTTGCTCCTCTCCCTCGCCACGCTGCGGATGCTGCCGAGGACGCGCCCCGCTGGTAACGGGAACCGCTCATTTGGCGCGCAGTCTCGGATTTAAAAGGAGAGGCTTCTTTGGCAACTGGGTGGAACTTTCGGTTTGCTGCACTCGGATCTTGTCTGCTCACCTCCATGGCGATGGGTCAGGACAATCTGCTCGACAAAGCGAAATCGCTGTTTAGCCCCGTTCCCAAGGACCCGCCTGCCCTTGAGGGCAATCCGGCGACTGCAGAGAAGGTCGAACTGGGCAAGATGCTGTATTTCGAGCCGCGACTTTCGGAGGCGCACAACATCAGCTGCAACACCTGTCATCAAATCGGGCGCGCCGGCGCCGATGGCCGCCCCACCTCAATTGGCTTTAATTGGCAGCGCGGCGGCCGCAACGCGCCAACTGTGCTCAATTCAGTATTCAACACCGCTCAGTTTTGGGACGGTAGGGCGGTCGACCTGACGGAGCAGGCCGGCGGGCCCATCGCCAACCCGATCGAGATGGGAAGCACCCCTGAGCACGCCGTCGACCAGCTCAAGGGCATTCCGGGCTATGTGGAGGCATTCCGCAAAGCCTTCCCAGATGAAATCGATCCTCTCGACTACCACAACATCGGGAAGGCGATTGCCGTGTTCGAGGCGACGCTGACCACACCCAATGCGCCGTTCGATCGATATCTCGAGGGTGACGAAAGCGCGCTCACCGTTGAAGAGAAGAAAGGCCTCAGGCTTTTCATCGATAAGGGGTGCTCCTCCTGCCACAACGGCATCAATGTCGGCGGCGGCACGTACGCTCCTTTTGGCGTGGTCGAGAAGCCCAGCTGGGACTTCCTGCCGCCCGACGATAAAGGTCGCATCCAGGTGACACGTAACGTGGATGACGAGTATGTCTTCAAGGTCCCGACCTTGAGAAACGTCGCACTCACCGCCCCATATTTCCACAGCGGCCGTGCGTGGGACCTGGAGCAGGCCGTGGCGGTGATGGGCAAGACCCAGCTTGGCATCCAACTGGGCCCTGAGGAAGTCTTAAATATCATCGCCTTCTTGCGGGCACTGACCGGAGACCAGCCGCAGGTGACTTACCCGACACTGCCGCCGAGCGTCGCCACGACACCCCGGCCAGCGCCGTGATCGCATGAGTTTGGTGATGGGTTGATTGCCAGCCGCCGTTTGCCTCCGCGACCGGCTCTCTACAACGCCTTTACCGCGAGTTCAAAAAGCCGGCAGCCCGAGCCTGTCACCAAGTCACAGGCGACGAACGAGCTTTCCCCAACAAACCGATTCGCAGGGGATACCGTCCTGTCTCGGTCCAACTTGCCTCCTCAGCGCCAGTTCCGGAAATGTCGATACAGCCCAAGACAGCGACCGTGTGCGCACGGCCATCGCCAACACGGGGGCTATCGCGCTCATCTGAACAATCCCTCCCGGACTCGCACGCATCTCACTTCTGTCAAAATGAACATCCCTGTAGCGCGACGATCTGGATGAGAAGCGCGCGACAATCTCAGGATGAGCATACCGGACAACATCACCCCGATCTTCCTGCCGTCGCGCGCGCCAGAGCGCGCAAGCTGATACGCGGGCAATTGCGCATGAAGGTAAGCGCCAGGCCGTCTATGAGCCCAATCTATATTTGCCGATTGGAATGTGGACCTTCACGACAGTGCCTACCCCGGGTTTGCTGGGTCGTTCGTTTTTCGCTCTATTCACGCCGCAGGTTGCCGAAGCATGATCCCGTCCGGTATCTCGCCGATCGTGCTCAGACGCCACAAGGCGATGAGCAACTTACGGGCGAGCGCCACGATAGTCTTCGTTTTGCGTGCGGCGGTCGGGCCTTCCGTTCGCGCCCGATACCATAGGGCCAGTACGCTATCCTTCTGGAACCGCAGAGAGCGCTAGGCAAGTTGGATCAGGCCGCGGCGTACGCGGGCGTTGCCGGCCTTCGCCAGTCCCTTCTGCCGCCGCTTGGATCCG
>NZ_JBSKBQ010000040.1:0-13872 GCF_053714375.1 Mesorhizobium sp. ArgA1 | reverse complement strand
CGTCACACCCACAGAGTGCTCACACTATTTCCAAAACTCAGGATATGACCAAAACTAATCTCATCAAGCTCTAGTGCAGAAGGGTGAATTCAATCGGCGAATGGAAAGTGTTCAGCCGGCTGGAAAGCAATTACCGGACACAAACCTTCCACAAGGCGGCGCGCCGATGAATTTCACCAAGGATTCCAGCGGCGGGGCAAGGCTCAGTCGATTGGCACGGGGCTTGCTCCTCTAACTCCGGGAGCATGGAGGAGTGAACATGGGCAATGCACCGCGCGTGCTTGTGCTCGGCATTGGCAATTTGCTGTGGGCCGACGAGGGGTTCGGTATCCGCGCCGTCGAGGCGTTTCACCGGCGGTTTGAAGACGACCCCGCAATCTCGGTCGTCGATGGCGGAACGCAGGGCATCTATCTGGTCCAGAACATACGCGAGACCGACATTCTCGTCGTCTTCGATGCCGTGGACTACCAGCTTGCCCCGGGCACGATGAAATTCGTCGAAGGCGACGACGTGCCGAATTTTCTCGGCATCAAGAAAATGTCCCTCCACCAGACCGGTTTTCAGGAAGTGCTGGCGATGGCGCAGATGATGGGCGATTACCCCGGGCATCTGCTGCTCGTCGGCGTGCAGCCCGTGGAACTCGAGGATTTCGGCGGCAGCCTGCGGCCGCAGGTCAAGGCCTGCATCGAGCCTGCGCTCGATCACGCAGCGGCCTGGTTGCGCGCACTCGGCATCGATCTGCGTGAACGCGCGCAGCCCCTGTCCGAGGAAGAAACGATCGCTTCCATGGAAATGGCGCTCAAGGCCTATGAGACGGGACGCCCGCATGAAGCCGTCGCGCCGCGCCATGGCGACGAGCGCGTGCTGGCCTCGGGCCGCTTTTCGCCGCCCGCCGATCCGGCTGGCGAGATCGCCGGCCTAATCGGCGACGTCTCCGGCAGCCGTGCCGAACGCGCGGACGGAGGACCGGGCTGATGTGCATGGGTGTTCCCTATGAGATCGTCGAAGCCGGCTTCCTGTCGGCGCGGGCCCGCAGCCGCCATGAGGAGACGATCATCGACATGAGCCTTGTCGGCGACCAGCCGCCGGGAACGCATGTGCTGGTGTTTCTCGGCGCTGCGCGCGAGGTGATCTCGGCAGACCTGGCGCGCCAGATCGGCGATGCGCTGGAGGCGGTTCGCCTGGTCATGTCCGGGCAGACGGAAATCGACCATTTGTTCGCGGACCTTTCCAGCCGCGAGCCGACATTGCCGGAGCACCTGCGGACGCAGGAGCCGGCCAGCCTCGATAAAAGGATGACATCCAGTGTACTCACCGCTTCTTGACGGCGTTATCAGCCGCTACACCTACCCTGTCGTCGGACTGGAGGACCACCGCGAGATCGCGAGTGCGCACCGCCACGGCGTCTTGTTCTTTTCCGGCGATTGGGAGCGCCTGGGCGAAAGCAACGACGTCGCCGTCATCCTGCCGGAACTCGCCGCCGCCTTCCAGGGTGTGTTCCAGCCGCTTGTCGTCGACCGCGGCTGCGAGCGCAAGCTGCAGGCGATCTACCGCTTCAGCGCATTCCCCGCGCTCGTCTTCCTGCGCGACGGCGAATATCTCGGCGTCATCACCCGCGTGCTCGACTGGGACGATTACCTGCGCGAGACGGCACGGATTTTGTCGCTCGACGTCAGCACGCCGCCGCCGTTCCCGATGCCGGGCGCACGGGCGGCCGCGAAGGACGACGATCACGACCATGGTCACGGTCATTTTCACTGAGGTTTAGAGGGAGGATAGCATGGTGGATTTCTTGGGCACGGGGCCGGGATCGCAGCGAACGAGGAGGATGGGACCGTCCTGGAATACATGGAGATGCCGAAGGGCATGACCGTGTTCCGGGCGCCGATCCTGCCGGAGCCGGAGGAAGTGCATGCTTCCGCCGCCATCGCCGAGTTGCGCGGCGTAGCGAGAGGCCTGCTGGACTGGAAGCCCGGCCGCCACATCACCCATGGCCTTTCGCACCTCTCCCCGGCCGATACCGATTTCGTCAGCCAGGCGCTCGGCAATGGCGAAGTGTCGATCATCTGCGGCTCGACCATCCAGGCGCAGGAATCCGTCATGGCGGGCGTCTGGCGGGTGCGAGAAAGCGATGGTTCCGGCAAGCCTGTGTCCGACCGGATCGAGCTTGGTCCGTTCCCGCAGTCTATCCTTGCCAGGACATTCGTCCATGCGCGCGGCTCCATCGACATTCCGGCAAGTTTCGGCCCCGGAGTCTTCAATGCGCCGCCCCTCCTGGCCGAAATCAACGAAGCCATCGCCAGGTATTCGCCGGACAATCCGCATGCCCATGTCATCAACCTGTCGCTGCTGCCGCACACCGAAGATGATCTCGCCTTGCTCGACGAGCTGCTCGGCAAGGGCCCCGTGACGGTTCTTTCGCGCGGCTACGGCAACTGTCGCGTCGAGGCGACGGGGTTGCGTTATGTGTGGTGGGTGCGGTTCTTCAATTCGCAGGATACTTTGATCCTCAACACCATCGAAGTGACCATGTTGCCGGATGTCGTCCTGGCTTCGCCCGAGGATATCGCCGACAGCGCCGATCGTCTCACCGAAATCATGGCGGTTTACTGATGGAAGACCATTTCTTCAAAGGCTCCTATGGCGGCGATGCAACGCTGATCCGGGACGATTCCAGGATGGAATGCAAGATTTGCTGGGAGATCTATGACCCCGAGGTCGGCGATGCCTACTGGCAGATCCCTGCGGGCACGCCGTTCTCCGAACTTCCCGAGCATTGGAGCTGTCCCAACTGCGAAGGCAAGAAAAAGGATTTCATGGTTGTCTGATATCCGGGACATCGCCGTCGAACAGGCCGGCCGTCTGGAGCGCCGCTTCGCGCATATCGCCGCGACGGCGATGCTCGACATGCCGATGAACAATCCCGTCCTTCTGGTGCAGTGCGTCGGCTTGCAGCCCTATGGTGCCGGCTGGCTCGGCGTTCTCATCACGCCGTGGTTCATGAACCTCGTGCTGGTGCCCAGTGATCCTGAAACGGAAGCCGCAGTGCAGACCGGAACCAAGATCCGCGTTGCCATGCCGGGCGGGACGATCGAGTTCATCCAGTCGCAGGATGAGGTGCTCGGCCCGTTGCGCATGTGCTCGCTGTTTTCGCCGGCGTTCGAATTCTCCGCGATGGAGGATGCGGTCTTGACGGCCGAGGCGGTGCTTGCCGAACTGCTGGCGCCGGAGGAGCAGCCCGAAGCCGATGCCGACGTGGGAATGGTGGCCATCTGGGAAGGCCGCCTTGCCGATGCGGACGCCCAGGCGGAGCGTGAGCGGCAGGCCGAAGCCATCCAACGGGCGGAGGAGGCCCGCGCCCGCCGCGGCGCCGAACCGGAACCGGCCATATCGCGCCGCGCGCTGTTCGGGCTGCCAGCCGGACCGGTGGCTGAGGAGGTCCAGCCATGAGCCTCACCGGCACGCTCGGCATCGACGTGACCTTTGTGCCGAACGGCAGGGCAAGTGTGAACTTCGCGCCGGCACGCAAGGTGCCGACAGACCGCCTGTTTGCCGGTTTGGCGCCGGGCGAGGCCGCGGACCGGATGCCGCTGCTGTTTCCCCTCTGTTCGAACGCCCATGCCGCCGTTCTCCTGACGGCGGCGAATATGGCCGAAGGCCGGCCGTGCAGCGCCGAAACCGATCGCATCCGCAGCCTGCTCATTGCCGGTGAAGCCTTGCGGGAGCATTCCGTGCGGATCCTCAACGACTGGGCCGTGATGCAGGGGCGCGAACCCGATGTCGCGGCCCTGCGTCGGGTCAACGACGTCTTTCGGCACATGCAAGCCGTGTTGAGTTCGCGTCTTGTTTCGCAAAATGCGGCGATGCTCGATGAGGATGCCGCGATGCGATGCGCGATTGCCCTTGCGGTGTCCGCCACCCAAGCCGTGTTTCCACAGGGCGCTGGCGTTGCTGGCATGGGATTGAACGGTGCCGGTGGTTCGGTGTCCCAAAGCATCGCGGCAGCGATGATCCGTCAGGCAGGCGAAGGCCCGGTGGATTGGGGCAGGCCGGAGCAGGACGACGGAACCGCGCTTGGCCGCCATCGCCACGATCCGCGTGTAACTGGCCCAGAAGCAAAGCGTCGCGTGCTTGCGCGGCTCGTCGAGGTGGAGGCGCTGTGCCGCTTCCTCGATGGCAGAGGGGCAAATCCACTGTGCCTCCACGCGGAAAAGACAGGTCCCCAGGCGGCGCGGGTCTCGGCGGAGGTCGCCCGCGGACGCCTTGTCCATGAGGTCGAGATGCGCGACGGAAAGATCGCTGCCATCCAGATCGGGGCGCCCACCAGCGCCAATTTCGCAAGCGGCGGCGCGGCCGAAACGGCCATCGCCGCGCTGCGCACCGATGACCTTGCGCGCTTCGATTGGCTCGTGCGATTGATCGTGTTAGAGGTCGATCCCTGTGTCACCCATGATGTGAGGGTTTCCTGATGCACGAGCTGGCGCTTTGCGAAAGCATCCGGTCGGTCATCGAAAGCGAAGCCCGCAAGCAGGGTTTTTCCGTCGTCAAGCGGGTGCATCTGGAAATCGGGGTCCTCTCCGGCGTCGAGGCGGATGCCTTGCGCTTCGGCTTCGATGTCGCCATGGCCGGTTCCATCGCGCAACACGCCAGGCTGGAGATCGACGAGCCGCTGGGAGAGGCATGGTGCATGCCTTGCTCAGCATCCGTCGAAATTACCGCGCGCTATGACCCGTGTCCGGCGTGCGGAAGCCACCAGTTGCAGGTGACGGGTGGCACGGACATGAAAATACTGGAACTGGAGGTTTTGTGATGTGCACGGTTTGCGGCTGCGGCGACGGCGAAGTACGGGTTGAGGATGGCAAGCACCAGCACAGTCATGCGCATGGCCACCGCCATGATCACGGTCATGCATACGACCACGGCCACCACCATGATGATGAACACACTCATGTGCATCATCATCACGATCATGTCCATTCGCACCCGGACCATGACCTGCTCGACGTCGGTTCGGGGCCGGCCGACGTGCATGTGGAAGGGCTGTCGCGGGCGCGGCTCGTCAAGCTGGAAGCCGGCATCCTCGCCAAGAACGATGCGCTTGCCGAGGTCAACCGCAGGCGGCTGTTCGATATCGGACAGTTTGCCCTGAATTTCGTTTCCAGCCCGGGTTCGGGAAAGACCACGCTTCTGGTCGAGACGATCCGGGCGCTCTGCGGCTCCGAACCGGTTGCCGTGATCGAGGGAGACCAGCAGACGTCCAACGATGCCGAGCGCGTCCGTGCCGCCGGGGCCCCGGCAATCCAGGTCAACACCGGCAAGGGCTGTCATCTCGACGCCTCGATGGTGGCAAGGGCGCTCGACCGGCTGGAGCTTCAGCCCGGCGGCTTCCTGTTCATCGAGAATGTCGGCAATCTCGTCTGTCCCGCCGCGTTCGATCTCGGCGAGGCCCACAAGGTGGTGATCCTCTCCGTGACCGAAGGTGAGGACAAGCCGTTGAAATACCCCGATATGTTCCATGCCGCGGACCTGATGCTGCTGACCAAGACCGATCTCCTGCCCCATCTCACCTTCGATGTGGAGGCCTGCATCGCCAATGCCCGCAAGGTCAATCCGCGCATCCGTGTGCTGAGAGTTTCCTCGACCACGGGCGAGGGCATGGCCGAATGGATCGGCTGGCTGAAGGCTGCGCGGCAGGTGGCGCTGATCGGGTCTCCGGCGCTTGCTTCTTCCTCGGCGCAGAAGGGGGCCTGACCGATGTGCCTTGCCCTTCCGGCAAAAGTCGTTGCGCTGCCCGAGCCCGGCATGGCCGTGGTCTCGCTCGAGGGTATCCGCAAGACCATTTCGCTCGCACTCGTCGATGACGTCGGCATCGACGACTATGTGCTGGTCCATGTCGGCTACGCGCTACACAAGGTTAGTCCCGAGGAGGCGGCGCGCACGCTCCAGATGATGGCTGAGAGCGGGATATTGGAAGACGAGATCGCAGAGATTGCATCATGAAATATGTCGATGAATACCGCGATGGCGAACTGGCGGCGTCCCTGGCTGAAACGATCCGCCGTGAGGCCGATCCGGATCGCTCCTATCATTTCATGGAATTCTGCGGTGGCCACACCCACGCGATCTTCCGGTATGGCGTGCAGGATCTGATGCCTGACAACGTCCACTTCGTCCATGGTCCGGGCTGTCCGTTCTGCGTGTTGCCGGTCAACCGGCTGGACGACGCGGTAGAACTGGCCGAGCGTCATGGCGTGATCCTCTGTTCCTACGGCGACATGATGCGCGTGCCCGGCACCAGGCAGCGCTCGCTGATCCGCGCCAAGGCGGACGGCGCCGACATCCGCATGGTCTATTCGACGTTGGATGCGCTGAAGATCGCCCGGGACAATCCGGGCCGGCAGGTCGTGTTCTTCGCGATCGGCTTCGAGACCACGACGCCGCCCACCGCCGTTGCCATCCTGCAGGCAAAGGCGGAAGGCCTCGCCAACTTCTCGGTGTTCTGCAGCCATGTGCTGACGCCGGCGGCCATCACCCATATTCTGGATTCTCCCGAAGTCCACGAGCTCGGACTGGTCAAGATCGACGGATTCCTTGGGCCCTCGCACGTATCCTCCGTCATCGGATCAGAGCCTTACGAGTATTTTGCCGAGGAATTCCGCCGCCCGGTGGTCATCGCCGGTTTCGAGCCGCTCGACGTGATGCAATCGACGCTGATGCTGGTCAGGCAGGTCAACGAAGGCCGCCATGATGTCGAGAACGAATATGCCCGCGTGGTGACGCGCGAGGGAAACCTGAAGGCGCAGGGGCTTGTCGGCGACGTCATGGAGCTGCGGAGCGCCTTTGAATGGCGCGGGCTCGGCATGGTCCCCTATTCGGCGTTGCGCATCCGTGATGCCTATGCGGAATTCGATGCCGAGAAGCGCTACGCGCTCACACCGAAAATCGCCCGCGAGGTGAAATCCTGCGAATGTCCGTCGATCCTGCGCGGCGTCAAGAAACCCACCGACTGCAAGCTGTTCGGTACCGTCTGCACCCCGGAAAATCCGATCGGCTCCTGCATGGTCTCTTCTGAAGGGGCATGTGCCGCCTACTATTCCTATGGCCGCTTCCGCACTCAGGAGGCAGCGCAATGAGCAACCGGCGGGTCTCCGACGTTATTCTGCCCAAGGCGGTGGACATGACGCATGGTGCCGGCGGCAAGGCCGGGGTCCAGCTCGTCAGCGCCATTTTCCAGCATCATTTTTCCAACCCCGCGCTCGACCGCGGCGATGACGGCGCGGTGCTTGCAAAGCTGAACGGCCGGCCGGTGCTGACCACGGACGGCCATGTGGTCGCGCCGCTGTTTTTCCCCGGCGGCGAGATCGGCTCCCTGTCGGTCCACGGCACGGTGAACGATCTAGCGGTCATGGGCGCCCGACCGGTGGCGCTGACCGCGGGGTTCATCATCGAGGAGGGCTTCAGCATCGAACAGTTGGAGGCGATCGCCGTCTCGATGGCGCGCGCGGCCGCCGATGTCGGCGTGCCCATTGTCACCGGCGATACGAAGGTGGTCGGGCGCGGCCAGGGGGATGGCGTCTACATCACGCTTGCGGGCCTCGGCGTGATTGAAGATGGGCTCGATCTCTCAGGCTCGAACGCCAGGCCGGGCGATTCCATCCTTGTTTCGGGAACCATGGGCGACCATGGCGTTGCCATCCTGTCCCGGCGCGAGAACTTGGAATTCGACACCGAGATCCTGTCCGACAGCCAGCCGTTGCATGATCTCGCCGAGGCCATCATTGCCGCGGCACCCGGATTGCGGCTGATGCGGGACCCGACACGCGGCGGACTTTCGGCAACGCTCAACGAAATCGCGCATCAATCCGGCGTCGGCATGGCGCTGGCCGAAAAGGCCATTCCCGTGCGGCCGGACGTGAAGGGGGCTTGCGAACTGCTGGGCCTGGACCCGGTCAACATTGCCAATGAGGGCAAGCTGGTCGCCATTTGCGCGCCGGAAGACGCGCCGGCACTGCTTGCCGCGATGCGCGCCCATCCCAAGGGCCGCGATGCCGCCGTCATCGGCAGCGTGACCCAGGACCCTGCCTGTCTCATCCGCATGAAAACCGCGTTCGGCGGCAGCCGCGTGGTCGACTGGATCGCGGGCGAACAATTGCCGCGGATTTGCTGATCATGCGTGTCCTGTTTGTCACCCATGCATTCAACTCACTGGCGCAACGCCTTCACGTCGAGTTGCGCGCACGCGGCCATGAGGTCGCCGTCGAACTGGACATCAACGATGCGGTGACGCTGGAGGCGGCGGCCCTGTATCGGCCGGATCTGGTGCTGGCACCCTTCCTGAAACGCATGCTTCCGGCAGAGCTGACGATGCGTCTCCCCTGTTTCATCATCCACCCCGGACCGGAGGGCGATCGCGGTCCCGCAGCACTCGACCACGCCATCCTTGAACGGCGCAGCGAATGGGGCGTCACCGTGTTGCAGGCGACGGAGAACTATGATGCCGGGCCGGTCTGGGCCAGCGCGACGTTTCCGATGCGCGCGGCGCGCAAGTCCTCCATCTATCTCAACGAGGTCGCCGATGCGGCAACGAAGGCGGTGATCGAGGGGATCGACCGGTTTGCCGGCGGCGGTCGTCCCAGGCATCTCGGTCCGGCCGTGCTCTCAGCCAGCTGGCGCGGTCCGGTCGCGAAAGCCGCCCGGCAGATCGACTGGTCGCGGGACGATACGGCCTCGATCCTCGCCAAGGCTCGCAGCGCCGATGGCGCTCCCGGCGCGCCCGCCGTTCTCTGCGGCCGGGAGATCCGGATTTTCGACGTTCGCGAAACCGGGACCATCGAGCATGCTGCGCCCGGGATGCCGGTTGCCATCCGCGGCGACGCCGTCGTGGTGGCAACCCGCGACGGCGCGGTGCAGATCGGCCACATGATCGATCCGGGTTCGCCGATTCCCTTCAAGCTGCCGGCACGCCGCGTTCTCGGTGACGCGCTGGCGAGCCTGCCGGAGATCGCGCAGGGCCATTCTGGCGTAACCTATCGCGAAGCGGGGGATGCGGGTTTCCTGAGCTTCGATTTCTATAATGGGGCGATGGGGACGGTGGCCTGCCGGAGCTTGCTCACCGCCTGGATGACGGCGCTTGAACGCCCGACCCGCGTGCTCGTGCTCTCAGGAGGGACCGACCATTGGTCGAACGGCCTCGATCTCAACCGCATCGAGGCTTCCTCGAGCCCGGCCGACGAATCGCTGGCCAATATCGAGGCGATGGATGATCTGGCCGAGGCGATCATCCGCACCACGGACCGCGTGACCATCGCCGCCGTCGGCGCCAATGCCGGGGCGGGCGGCGTGTTTCTCGCCCGCGCCGCCGATCATGTCTGGCTGCGGCAGGGCGTCGTCCTCAATCCCCACTACAAGGACATGGGCAATCTCTACGGCTCGGAATTCTGGACTTACCTTTTGCCGAAACATGCCGGCGCGGAAAATGCCGCGCGGCTGTCGCAGGCGCGCTGGCCGGTTGGGGCAGGGGAGGCGCAGGCACTCGGTCTTGCGAACCGCATTTTCGCCGGGGATGTCTTCCGTTTCGCGGGCGAGATCCAAGGCGCTGTGGTCGACCTGCTGGATGATCGCGGGGCGCTTGATCTCAAAATCGCCGAAAAGGCGGCGGCCCGAAACCGCGACGAGGCGGCAAAACCGCTTTCGGCCTATCGTGAGCAGGAACTGGCGCGCATGAAGCGCAATTTCTTCGGCTTCGATACGAGCTACCATATTGCGCGCAGCAATTTCGTCCGCAAAGTGGTCAAGGCCCGCACGCCGTCCTCGATCGCGACGCATCGGGGCTTGCGCGGGCCTGCGGTAAGTGCAGGGCCTGGAGGGGAGGCAGCATGACGGATCTTCCGGTGATACTGGTCGTTGATGACGAAGTGCGGTCGCTCGAATCGATCAAGCGCATCCTTTCCGACGAATTCGACTTGCTCACTGCCCCCGACACCGATGTCGCGATGGCGCATTTCGAAAACGGCGAGATCGAAGTCGTTCTTTGTGATCAAAGGATGCCGGGCCTTTCCGGCATTGAATTCCTGAAAAAAGTGCGGGAGCGCTGGCCCGAGACCGTCCGGATGATCATTTCCGGCTATACCGACGCGCACGACATCATCGACGGCGTCAACGATGCGGGCATCTACCAGTACATCACCAAGCCCTGGCAGCCGCAGGCCTTGTCGGTCATCCTGCACAAAGCCGTCCAGCTTTACCGCACCCAGCGCGAGGCGGAGCTTCTCGCGGTGGAGATGCGGATGGCGCCTTCGACCGCGGCGCGCATCGTCGACGAGCGCAAGCGCAGGCTCAAATCCGCCTATGACGTCGACGATGGCATCATCCGCCGTGCGGAAAGCCCGATGGCGGCCGTGTGCGACGCATTGCGCATGGTCGCCCCTTACGACATCCCCGTGGTGCTCACCGGCGAATCGGGGACGGGCAAGGAACTGGCGGCGCGCGCCCTCGGCGCGTTGGCGCGGCAGGTGGTCAACAGCCACCCGCTTGCCCGCGACATGGTGCGCTTGCAGGGCGGCAGCGTTCATGCACGGGTGGTGGCCCGGCTCCTGGAAATCGCACTCACCGTCATCGCCCTCGAACGGTGGTTGCGCGCCGTGCATCCCCAGAACCCGTTCTCAATTCCGGACCGCGATCCGCGCAACGGCGCCGGCATCGGCCTTGTCGAGGCCGCCCGGGGTTCGCTTGGCCACTGGCTGAAGGTGCGCGACGGCAGAATCGAAATCTACCAGATCATCGCCCCGACAACCTGGAATTTCTCCCCGCGCGACCGCGATGGCATGCCCGGCCCGCTGGAACAGGCGCTGCATGGCCTGCCGGTCGAGGGGCCGGACTCGGTGCTGGTCCAGCACGTGGTGCGCTCCTTCGATCCGTGCATGGTTTGCACGGTGCATTGATGACGGCGGGCTCAGGAGCCGACGGATTTCTTATCCGGGTGCGCGGGCTGGTGCAGGGCGTGGGGTTTCGCCCGTCCGTCTGGCAGGTCGCAACCGGGCTCGGCCTTGCCGGCCATGTCTGCAACACCTCGGCGGGCGTCACCATTGCGCTCGCGTGTTCACAGTCCGATTGCGATGCTTTCATCCTCGCGCTCAACAGCAATCTACCGGCCCTCGCGCGGATCGACGCGCTGCACCGGGAACCCTTCCTGTTCGCCCCCCCTCCGGGTGATTTTACCATCCTCGCCAGCGAAGAAGCGGCTGTCAGTGCTGCCGTGGTCGCAGATGCCAAGATCTGTCAGGCTTGCCTTGCCGATATTCGCGACCCGCTGAACCGCCGGTTCGGCTATGCCTTTGCCAACTGCACCCATTGCGGCCCGCGGTTCACGATCGTCAGGCGCATCCCCTATGACCGCGCCAGCACCGCGATGGCCGCGTTTTCGATGTGCGAGGCTTGCCGGGCGGAATACGACAACCCCGGCGACCGGCGGTTCCATGCGCAGCCTGTGGCCTGCGCCGGCTGCGGTCCGCGCCTGTGGCTGGAGACAGCGCCGGATGTGGACGGGGGAGAGGGAGACCCGTTGGCCGTGGCCGCAATGCTGATTCTCTCCGGCCATATCGTCGCCCTCAAGGGGCTCGGCGGCTTCCATCTCGCCTGCGATGCCGCGAACGAGGATGCGGTGGTGCGCCTGCGGCGTGCCAAGCAGCGCCCGGCCAAACCGTTGGCGCTGATGGCCCGAAGCATCGAGGATATCCGGTCTGTGGCGACCTGTTCGGATCCCGAGGCCGCGCTGCTGGATAGTTCGGCGGGACCGATCGTGCTTCTGGAGGCGCTTGCGGATGCGGCGCTGGCGCCCTCCGTCGCGCCGGGCCAGTCAAGCATCGGCATCATGTTGCCGACGACACCGCTTCACGCCTTGCTGATGGATGCGGTTCGGGTGCCGCTGGTGATGACCTCGGCCAATGAATCCGGCATTCCCCAATGCGTTACCAACACGGAATCGCGCAGGCTGCTGGGCGGTGGGGACGATGAACTTCGCATTGCAGACGCCGTGCTGCTGCACGACCGCGACATTGTCAGCCGTGTCGATGACAGCGTCATCCGGCTTGACCGCACCGGTGTTTCGATCCTGCGCCGGGCCCGCGGTTTTGCCCCGCAGCCCCTGCGCCTCCGCGGCTTTCCGGACAACGGCGTGTCTGTCTTTGCGGCCGGCGCGGACCTCAAATCCGCCTTCGGCTTTGCCGGCAACGGCGAAGTGCTGCTCTCGCAACACCTGGGCGATCTGGACGAGCCGGAAACCCGCGCGGCTTACGCGCATGCGGTGCAGCTTTATGCGGATATGTTCCAGCGTAGGCCCGGGATCGTTGCGGTCGATGCCCATCCCCAATCCGTTTCCGCCGCACTCGGCCGTGCGCTTGCGTTGGAGACCGGTGCGCGCGTAGTTGCCGTCCAACACCATCACGCGCACATGGCATCCTGCATGGCAGAGAACGGATGGACCGCCGGTCCTGTCCTCGGCGTCGTGCTCGACGGCACGGGCTTCGGGACGGACGGGACCATCTGGGGCGGAGAGTTTCTGGCCGGCACCTTTTCAGACGTCCGCCGGCTGGCGCATTTCCTGCCGGTGCCGCTGATCGGCGGCGACCGGGCGGCGATGGAGCCCTGGCGCAATGCCTTTTCCCATCTCCACGCCGCTTTCGGCGATGATCTTTGGCAGAGCCGCTGGAGCAGCCTCGACGTGATCCGGCGGCTCGCGCAGCGCCCCGTGGCGACCACGCGATCCGTGATGGTGGCCCGCAGCCTCAGCCCGCTCTCCTCCTCGGCCGGCCGCCTGTTCGATGCGGCGGCCCATGTCATCGGCATGGCGCCGGAGAGGATGGGGTACGAGGGCCAGACCGGCATGGAACTGGAAGCCCTCGCCGCGCCGGCAATGGCGGGCGCGCGTGCCTACGGCGTGACGGTGTGCGGGGCCGTTCTGCATTGGGACGGTCTTTGGCGCGGCCTTCTCGACGACCTTCTGGACGGTGCCGACGCAGCCAGCCTTGCCGCGTGCTTTCACGCCACGCTCATTGCCACAATCACCGAGAGGGCGATCGCCCTCTGCTCAAGCGAACGGCTCGAAGCGGTAGCTCTGACGGGCGGCGTATTCCAGAACCGGTTGCTGCTGGAAGGTGTGCATGACCGCCTTTCGGCCGCCGGCCTCTCTATGCTGGTCCATAACCTGATCCCGGCCAATGACGGCGGCATCGCCCTGGGTCAGGCGGCCGTGGCGACTGCTTTGACCCTGAGGCCGATGGGTTCTTGACGGCATAGCTGTCGCCGAAGTTGGGGAGCATGAAAAAGTTGGGGGTGCCGTCTGCTATGGGTTAGCGTGGGCGCCATGTCTGACGATGGCGCATCTGGTGTTTACCGGTTGAAAGTGAGCTTGCCACGAATCTCGCCGATGATCTGGCGCAGGCTGCTGGTATCGGAAGAAATGACGCTCTTCGGTGTGCACCGAACAATCCAGATCGCCTTCGGCTGGGAGGATTATCATCTGCACGCTTTCAGGCTGCACGGCAGGCATTATGGCACAACGCGGATCAGGCGAGCGCCACCGTGACGGGGTAGGTAAGGAGGTCACGCTCACGGATCTTCAACTGCGCGTGCGCCAGTGCATTCGATACGAGTATGACTTCGGCGATCTGTGGGAACACGAGATCCGTGTTGAGGCCAAGCTTGAGCGAGAGGCCGGCAAGGTCTACCCGATCCGCATCGCTGGCGCGCGTGCCGGCCCGCCCGAAGATATTGGTGGCCCAAGAGGCTATGACGTGGTCCTCCACCGGTTCCGCTTCGGCGACATCGATGCGCTGCTTCGTCGAGATGAAGAATATTTCGACGAGGAGCTCGAG
>NZ_JBSKBQ010000039.1:0-14393 GCF_053714375.1 Mesorhizobium sp. ArgA1 | reverse complement strand
AGACGCTGCAAATCAGTGCGATCCATATCCCCATAGATTCAGGGATTCTTGCCCCTGACAAGGGCGTGAGTAATTACCAATTTCCAGTGTCTGACCCTCACCTCACTCGCGGATGGCATCGAGGGTAACAGTCTCCTCGGATCGGTTCACAAGTCGGGTGGCAAGAAGGGTAGTTTCAGGCTGATCCCGGGCCCGCTGGGTACGTTGTCAGATGACTCGGCCGCCATGATGAAAAAGGCGACTTCCACCTTGTCGGGCTACTTCGCCATTTTTGCGGATGGCGTGCCGGAACACTGGGCACTGGGCGATGCCAAGGGCGGCTATCTCTGCACAAACCTGGGTCTGCGGGCACTGCTTGTTTTTCCGCAAGCTCATCGTCTTCATCGAGCGCGACGGAACGCGCGTGGTGTCGCTTGAAGCCGACGATATCGTCGAGCTCGTCAGACCGCTGGCGCAACACGTAGTCACCTATTTTCATGATGCGTCGCCATCGGACATCGCCCGCTTTCGCAACCGCGGCAGCTCGCTTGCCAGCGTCGATCAAAACGCCCTGCAGATGATGGCAATCATCCATACCGCTGATCCCTCATTCGATCTCCCCGAGGTCAAACGTTACCTGGAGAACCAGGATGCCGAGGGAACCCGACAGGCTCGCATCATGATCGATGAGATCAACCCAATTCTCTTCGACGATGTCCTGACCACGCTGAAGGCCAAGTTTGGTGAGGAGAAAGATGCGTGGTGGCTATCCGGCGTGCCAAAGGCAATCCGGATTGAAGCCGACAAGAACTATAACAACGACAATGGCGAGCACGAGCGTTGGCGCTATCTGTATCTGATCGACTATCTTGGCATTGTGCTTCATGACAGCAATTGGGAGCTTTTCAAGGATCGCTACAATTTCTACGGCAAAGGCGCCAAGTCGACGCTTGTCCGGTGGATCGGCAAGGTCAACAAGGCGCGCACCGTCACGCACCATGCAGAAAAAGGCCCGCTGTCGAAGGACAAGGTCGAATATGTGAGACGTGTGCATGAACTTGTGAAGCGCCACATCCTTGGGGGAGAGCCCGTCGACGGCCGCAAACAGCTGCTCTTCGACGATTCTTCAAGTGACAGCGCCGGCTAACAGTCACGCGTTTTACCAATATTCGCATTTGGCTGTCAGCATGGAGTTGGGCAATTAGGCTCCGCCAGGCTCGCTGTCAGGCTGAACTCTCGTTGCGCGCATCAGGGGTTCGAGTACCCAGACGCTCCAGGCATCTTGAAGGCGCTCGCTAACCTTTGATGCCGTCTGGCGCACGCCCTCGGTTGTTTCGAACCAATTGCGCCACGCGGCCGTGATGTCGCGTTTGTACCCGGCCCCTTGGCCGTAACGTTCCGCCGTCTGTGTCCAGATATCCGCGTCCGACAACAGTTCACCATAGGCGTCGCGGCCGATGGTGCGCGCCGCCGCCAGAAACTCCTGTCGGCTCTCACTTAGCCGCGCCCGAAGTGCCCTCAGAGTCTGGCCGATCGCTTCAAGATCCTCATACTTGCTTTCGAGGTCCATCAGCTTGTGCTCGATACGTTGCACGAGAGCTTGCGAACGCAAATTGGCATCGACCCGTACCCCCGTACCTAAGATGTGATCAACCTGGAAATTCTCCCAATCGCCACGCCGATAGATCGAGGCGGCAATTGAACTGTGATGCCCCACCGCAAGCTGGTCGATGAGGTTCTGGTAGGCGGGGCGTACTGTTTCTGGAAGGTCGCCGACCGCGTGCAGGACGCGCGCCAGATCCTGCTCGATTTCCCGACGTGCTTCGCTCGTGCGAACGACATCGACATTCTCGATCAAGTTTCGAACGCCGTCTGCCGCATTCACGCCGCGAGCGGTATATGCAGCCCGCATGCGAGCGATTTGACCGCGAAGAGCCGTCCAGATCTTGCCGGCGTCGTCGTTTTTTGCATCGAAGAAGTAAACCGGTGTCGGTGGTAAGCCCGCATTGGCCAGAGCCTGTTCAATCTCCTTGCGCCGGAGGCTGTAGCCCTGCTGACGGGAGATAACAGGACCATCAAGGCCGGGCATTTCAAGGGCTTCGTCGGCGCGCGGCAAGACAAGGATGCATTGCCGATAGCGCTCAGCCGCGTCGGATGCCGCGTCCTGGGATTCCTGAAGATGACGTTGGACGGTCGTGTTCGGGGCATCTGCGAATTTGGTGCAGAGTACTAGGAGAGTCCGGGAGTCCTCTGCGTACGTGGTGATATCAGGACGCTGGGTTACGCCTTCCACGCCGCGAGTATCGATGACGGAAAGGGTCTGACCATCAGCACTAAGATTGTCCGAAGGCATCAGGACGGTGATGCGTCGAGGGATACTGAAGCGCGGTTCCGCACCACTATTGATCGCCGATACCAGATTTGACACCCAAAGCAGGCCATCCTCTCGCCCCTCTGGAAGAATCATCTGGCGTTCCTTTCGAGCGGCCAGACTCATTCCGCCCACAATTCGATCGGTAACCTCGTCGATGCCAAGGCCCTCTTTCAGAAGGTCAACGATTGGGTCCTTGGTAATCGGCTCATCATTTTCCATGTGACTGACCGGTTTCATGCCAGCCATAGTGCGGATCAGACGGCCTAGTTCGGCTGATAGCCCGCCGCCACTCGCACCAGGCGCGAGACTGGCGACGAATTGTTTCGTCAGCCGAACAACCTCCTCCTCCGTGACGGTATCGACGAGAACCCCAAATGTAGGTGCGACACGTATGGCTGTTTCGCAGACCGTAGTGCGTCCAGGCCCCACCGGGAAAGCAGGCCGGCGTCCGCTGCGGCCATCGCCGACCAGGAGCCCAACAGCATAGGTGAGCGCCATGGTCTTTCCGACGCCGATGTCCCCTACCCATGCCATAATGTGGTCACGACGGTCTAGATAGGCTTCCGTTATCTGAAGTTCATTCCGAAGCAGATCGATCGGTCCACGCAGGATCGGGTCCGTCATTTCCCCCTGGAAGGCGAGGAGATCTCGGGCGGCCCTATCGATAGTCCAAAGCGCCTCTCGGTCGGGATGCAGGAAGGACGGTGGCTTTGCGCGCAACCAGTTTCGCGCATAGTGTTCGCTCACCTCGGCTGCGGTCTGGGTGCCGATTGCAGCCAGGTAACGTTCGGCGATTTCCGGCTCGACCTCGTCTGCCTTCTCCAATTTGGAGAGCACGCTGGGAACAGTGTTCATCGCGCGTGCAAGAGTCGCCTGACTCATGCCACTGGCGTCTCTAACATGTTTGAGCACGTCGGCTGGGATAGAGTGGACCATGATCTTTCTCTTTTCCACTCTTTGATGACACAAATCGCGAATATTCGCAAACTGTTCCATCAGGAAATGAGATTTTACGCGATCATAGACCTTTGACGGCTTTTCAGGAACATTCTCGCTGACAGACGGGCGAATGCGGTATAACTTTCGCGTATCTGAAAAACGGGAAAGTCATGCCGCTCCATCTCGTCGGTGAAAATCTCGACAGGCACCGAGCCTATATGGCCGCGCAGGCCGGCTCGCTCGTAAGCTTGCTGCGCGGCGTCTATGTGGACGCCAACGACGACGTAAACAAGACGGTGATGGACCACGCCGTCCGCATCGCTGCCTACCTTTACCCTCACGCCTTTTTGTCGGGCCCGAGTGCATTCCAGCTCGCGCCTACAGTGGACGGCCGTCTCTTCCTAAGTGGGCGTCGTAACCAGCGAAGCCGAATCCGGGGCCTCGAAATCATACAAAACCAGGCGCCTGACAACCCCTCGACGGTACCGGTCATCGTTGGCGACGACATGGGCGAGTTCCATATCACGGCCTCATCACCCGGCCAGCGTTTTCTGGAAGCTTTCCGTCTACGAAGCGAACACGCAAGTGCAATCGACCCTGCTATGCGCCGAAGCACGGCAGACCGGTTGATCGAAGAGTATGGGAATGCACGCTCTGCGGCCGATGCCATTTGGGCCCTGGCGCGGGCCAACAGATGGACTCGCGAGGCCGAAGCCGCAGAAGCCTTTCTCAACGCGGCTCGTCCGGCCCAGGTACCCGTCAACAGGGCGCAAATTGATCTCGTCGTAGCGTGGCACGGTGAGCCTGTCGGCCGACTGATCCATGATGGTGTGGAATGGCGCTGGACGGCGGCCGCGGGTCGACAGCCGCCATTGATCCGCCCGACACGCCCAGGCAGCCTACCCCCTTTTATCGAATCGCTGCTTCCGGAAGGCTGGCTAGCACACGTTCTCGATGATCGCGATGAACGGGAAACTCTCCGAACGAGCCGTCGCTACATGTCCAACATAACGATCGTCGACGGTTCCGTCGACTTGGCAACTGTCCCGCAGGATGTTCTGCAAGGGCGTCTTGCTCACTTCCAGGCTGGCGGACTCTTCACTGGCCAATACAAAGGGCCGACCCGACGTTCCCTCGAGGATACCTTCCAGGATAACCTGGCGCGCCTTTTCGCGGACGCAAACACACCGCGGCTGTCCGGCGTCCAGATCAAGGCGCCGATGTGCCTCAGGCAGGACGGTGATCTGGTTCCAGCAATCACCGAGCCTTTCACCCATATCCTGAAGCCTGCCGGGACGAGCGGTTTCGACGACCTGCCCATCGTGGAATGGATCTGCCTGATGCTGGCGCGCGAGGCCGCGTTCGATGTTCCGGAGGCGGTCCTCGTGCGCATGCCCGACCAGATGCCACCTGCCCTACTGATCGAACGGTTCGACATTCGCCGTTCCCACAACGACATCCATCGACTTGCACTTGAGGATTTCTGCTCGATCCTCGAGCTCCCGGCGGCCCGCAAATACGATAGCACCATGGAGCGAATGGCGCGCGGCCTGCGCCCCTTGTCCACCGATCCCGTTGCCGACATAGAAATCCTGTTCCAACGTGCTGTCTTCGCCTGGCTGATCGCTGATGGCGACATGCATCTGAAAAACTTGGCACTGCTCAAAATTGCCGAAGACGGCGCCGATGGCTTCACGCAAGTCCGGTTCGCCCCCGTCTACGATGCGGTAACCACGCGCCTTTTCCCGGGCCTCCAACACGACCGGATGGCGTTAAAGCTCAATGGCAAGGACGACCGTTTGACCCCCGATGATTTTCTCGCGCTTGCGCGGACGATCGAACTGCCGGTTTCCCGTGCCGCGCAACTGATGGCAAACTGCGCTCGACGGACCTTCGACTCGGCTCCCCATGTTGCTATACCTCTGAAGGCGGCTCCCAACGGAGATCTTATTCGGGATCGTATTGTCGCAATCGTGCAGCATCGCGCCGAACCTTTTCTCTGATCGAATCCGTGCCTTAGCCTCGACCCAAAAACATTGCTCCGCACTGAGCGCGAGCGAACTTTTAGGGAGAATAGCAAAACGGCTTGTTGGATTGCCCGCAAAAGTTGCCGTGCAGACAAAATTCCGCCTTGACCTGCAGTTCCAGACTGCAGAATGTGCAGTCTGGAACTGCAATTTTGTCGTCGGATTCGAACAGTGACAACCGCTATTGTTATCGACTGCCTGAAAGGCCAATCGGCGCATAGGCCTGTGTTGCTCGGCTTCGCGCCGGCAGACGTTCTTTATCGCTTGAGCTTTGCCGACATCCTCGATGAGGATAGCCGCCGCGGGTATCAACGTCCTTTCAACGACCGTCACAGCCAGGACTTTCGGCGCTACATCAAGGAACCCGAAAGTTCGACGATCCCGCTGACGCTGAACCTGCGGCCGGCCTTAAATGACGAATGGCGGATCGAAGAGCTTCCGGACGGTCGCATTCGCCTGGAGATCTCGGCCGGCGCCCAGAAGATCATGGCACAGGTCGACTGCCAGCACCGCCTCGGGCACCTGGGCGACCTGCCGATTCCCCTCCCATTCATGTGCTTTATCGAGCTTTCCGAGCGCGAGGAAATGGAGGTCTTCAGCATCATCAACAGCAAAGCCAAGGGACTGAGCACCAGTCTGCTCGACTACCACGAAGCACAACTTGCCGAGGATCTGGCCCTCGAACGTCCCGAGCTTTTCATTGCATTCAAGCTGAACAACCAAGAAGACTCGCCGTGGCATCGGCGCCTGAACCTTGGCGGCAAGACGACCTCCGGACTGAAAAGGATCGTTTCGCTGCGAATGATGCAGCAAGCCATCCACGCGTTCCTGAAGGCGACCAAACTGTCTTCGAAGGGCTCGGTCGAGGAAGCGCTGCGTATCGTGCTGGATTTCTGGCGTGCGGTTGGCGTGGTGCTCCCGCAGGAGTGGGCCAATCCACGCAAGCATATGCTGACAAAGGGTGTGGGGGTCTATGCGCTTTTTCGCATCGCGGCGGATATTGTCAACGAATGCCGCGACGCTGGACGATCATGTGACAAGGGGGCGTTCATCACCGCACTTTCTGATTTCGCCGGAACGATCGATTGGTCCACCTCCGGCCCCCTCAAGGGCTTCGGCGGCCAAGGCGGCGTCAAGCAGGCGGTAGAATTTATTCGCGAAGTTCGGAAGCGCGCTCGTTATAAGGTGGTCAATGGCTAACAAGAATATTCTCCTGATCGAGCCCGGCTACAAGAACAAGTATCCACCGCTCGGCCTTATGAAAATTGCCCAATATCACGGACCGCGAGGGAAACGAGATCGCGTCCGATTCATCAAAGGGGAAGATCGCTCAGTTCTGAACCAGGCGTGGGACCGAATTTACATCACGACACTTTTCTCTTTCGAGTACCCGAAGATTGCGCAGACGATCGATTTCGCGCTGGAGGTTGCCAACGGTCAAGCCGACAAAGTTTTCGTCGGCGGGATTGCCGCCTCATTGATGCACGAGCGCTTCATTGAGGAGAGACGCTGGCAGGGCATCCGCATCATCAAGGGGCTGCTTTCGGATCCGCCGGCTGTTGCGCTCCAGTTGGATGAGTTCTCAGAGGAGCTTTACGCCGAGGACACCGGTGGCCGCCCGATCGAGGATCTGGTCCCCGACTACGGCATCCTCGATCAGATCGACTACAAGTATCCGGTTCGTGATGCCTACTTCGCGTACACCTCCCGCGGCTGTATTCGAAAATGTCACTTCTGCGGAGTGCCAAAACTCGAGGGCGCGCAGCGGGACACGGAGTCACTGACGGCGCTCATCAAGGCCATCGACGCGCTCTACGGTCCGAAGAAGGACCTGACCCTTATGGACAACAATGTCGTCGCAAGCCCGCGCTTCAAGGAGATCATTGCCGAAATCCGCGATCTCGGGTTCACGCCAGGCGCCAAGCTCCAGCGCGAAGGGATGCGGGTGCCTGTCCAGCGCCGGGTCGACTTTAATCAGGGTGTTGATGCCCGGATCCTCTGCAAGGATCCCATGTACCTGCGCGAACTGGCGACCATCTGCCTCAAGCCGCTGAGGATCGCGTTTGACCATCTCGGTGTGAGGAAGCCGTACGAACAGGCGGTGCGGTACGCCGCCGAATACGGCCTCACCGAGCTCTCGAATTACATGCTCTATAACTTCCATGACAACCCTGCGGACTTGTTTGAGCGGATGCGGCTCAACGTGACTCTCAACGAGGAGTTAGGCGTACGCATCTGGTCGTTTCCAATGCGCTTCCAGCCGACCGACCGGCCCGACCGTGGTCACATCGGCAGCAAGTGGACCCGTTACCAGCTCCGCTCGATGCAGCTCATCCTGCAGGCGACCCACGGCATCGTCAGCGGCGAACCCACCTTTTTTAAGCGGGCCTTCGGCAACACGTTCGAGGAGTACGAGCGTATCCTGGCTCTCCCGCACGACTTCATCTTCAATCGCGATTGGTACGAACGTTTCGATCCCGAGGAGCGGCTCGCTGCGTACCGGGCCGAGTTCAACAGGCTCGATGGCTATGAACGACGCGAGCTGCTGGAGTTACTGTCGTCGTGCGATCCTCGACAGTTTGCGGGGCTGGCGGAGCAGGCCACAACGGGGGCACTGAAGCGGGTTCTTCGCTTCTACGTGCCAGTGCCTAAAGACGAACTGTTTGCAATTTGGGCGAAGCAGAAGGAGCTTACCAGGGGCGAGCCAACTGCCGAAACAGGTCTGGCGGAGGATGAACGGGTCGAGGACGCAGGCCTTGACCATGAAGAACCGGAGCCCTCGCCGGTCTGCAAATCGAAGACGCATGAAGGGATCGCCGCATGAACGCGACGGCTGCAATCAAGCTCGCCCGGGCGGCGTCAACAAGTCGCGGGACGGCCGAACGCCACGAGTTGCCGGAGACCGTGATCGGCAAGGATGTTCTCGAGCTCGTCTCGAGCGCGATGTACGTCGACCCTATGACAGTGTACCGCGAATACATTCAGAACGCAGCTGACGCGGTCGATGCGGCTCGCGCGGCTGGCCAGCTCGCTGCCAGCGAGCTTGGCCGTGTCGAGATTTCGGTAGAGCCTGGTAGCCGGACGGTCCGAATTCGAGACAACGGCTGCGGCGTTCCTTTCCAGGAATTCGGTCGCAAGTTGACCGCACTTGGTGGTAGTGCCAAGCGTGGGACACCGGCCCGTGGATTTCGCGGCGTAGGCCGGCTCGCAGGGCTCGCATACGCGCAGGAGCTGATCTTCCGTTCGCGCGTTCCGGGTGAGGCCAAAATTTCCGAGCTGCGCTGGGACTGCCGCCGACTGAAGGAGGCGCTTCGCGCATTGGACGAGGACAAAGGTATCGCGGAGCTGATCCGCCAAGTGACGACCCTGGAACGCGTCGATATCTCCGAAGCACCGCAGCGCTTTTTCGAGGTTGAAATGAGGGGCATCGTTCGGCTACGGAACGACCGTCTAATGAGCCCAACCGCGATTGGCGAGTATCTGAGCCAGGTCGCTCCCGTGCCGTTCTCGCCAGATTTCCAGTTCGGCGGGCAAATCACCGAGGCACTTTCGCATCATCTCGATCTCGGTGTGCTCGACATTCGAATCGACGGTGCCGAAGAGCCGCTCTATCGTCCGCACCGCGACCGCTTTGTATTGGACAACAAGGCCGATATCACGTTCGATGACGTGACCCTTATCGAGATCGCTGGCATCGACGGCGACGCCGCGGCGGTCGGCTGGGTGCTGCATCACGAATACGAAGGGGCAGTGCCGACCGGAACGCTTGTGAAAGGTCTCCGGCTTCGCGCCGGCAACGTTCAGGTTGGTGACAACACGCTTCTAGAAGATCTGTTTCCCGAGCCGCGGTTCAACGTCTGGTCGGTGGGCGAGGTGCACGTGCTCGACAGGAAGGTGGTGCCGAATGGCCGGCGCGACCATTTTGAACAGAACGCGCATTACAGCAATTTGTTGAACCACCTGACCCCCACTTCACGCGACATTGCCCGACGCTGCCGCACTAGCTCGGTACGCCGCAAATGGGTGCGGGAGTTTGAAATCCACGAGAAATCAGCGTCCGAAACGCTGGATATAGTCGCTCAAGGCGGTGTCGGACGGGGCGAAAGGGACCGCAAGGCGCTTTTGGCGGAGCAGTCGCTGTTGAAGATGGAAAAGGTCGCCGGGATGGATCTGCTTGCGGAGAACCGCGAGGCCCTGGGTACAAAGATAAGCCAGCTGAGAACGCGCTTGGGCACGCTGATGCGGGAGGCCGAACCGGTCGCCTCACCGCTGAAGCGTTTGCCTGAGGAGAAACGAAAGACTTTTGAGCAATTCTTTGAATTAATCTATGAGTGCTCAGCAAACCGGATTGCTGCGAAATCACTGATCGATCGGATCCTGCTTAAGCTCGAATAGAGCGTACTCGAATATACGTTAGTTGGGGGGAAGCATTAACGTGGGCAAAGCGCCTGGGGCAAATGTTGCGGACGGAAGCCGATGAGCGAGCCCGTCCGAAAACCCGTCCTGACGATTCCTTGCGAAACGGAAGATTCAGGCGCCTTCAAGACCCGTTTGTCGACACTTATTGGCAGTCCAGGCACGCATCTCTATGTCGACACATCCTTCCTGATGTGGATGACGAAGATAGGTTCGGTCTCGCGCCGCGAATTGCTCGACTGGCTCGGCACACACTGCGCGGGCCGTGTGCACGTGCCGATCTGGGCAGCACATGAGTACGTCAAGCATCACGTCGCCGGGACGATCATAACCGAACTCAGCGAAAAGACCGACGAGGTCTCAACTATCGTCGGCAAGACATACAATTATTTTCGCCCCTTCATGGATGAAGCCCATGGTGAGGGTGCCGAAGATCCCTCGACGCTTCGGGCTGCCACGCGAAGCGCCTTGAAAGCTCTACATCACCTCACCACCGTCACGCGCCAATGGCACAAATCCTACCAGAAGCACGCCTCGGAGGTGATCGCATTCATCAACGTGAACACGCCTGAGAAGACATCGCTCTACGAGTACTTCAAAGACCTGCCCGGTCTCGGCGCCGGCCGGTTTGTCGGCTCGATCCCACCCGGATTTCAGGATCGACGCAAGAAGGGCAGTGCTAGTTCACCCAAGGGCGAGGACGACGAAGCGCCCGCCGACAGCAATCGCTACGGCGACCTGGTGTTCTGGAAGGAGCTGCTGGAGCACGCCAAGGGCGCTAATGCGCAGGCAATCATCGTTTTGACCAACGACCGAAAAAACGACTGGCATTTCGGCCGCAGTGACACCGTGCAGATAGAACCAGCGCTTCTCGCCCTCAAAAAATCCTGGAAGCCGGTCCCGCGGGCTCATCCTATGCTCGTCATGGAAGCCCGGCTGCTCGCTGAAATCGAAGAGCTTGAGCTCCTCGACAGTCCCTATCTGGCTGCCCTTTTGCGCGATATCGCCGAGGAGGGCGTCCGTTCCTTTGCTGACGTCGCGATCATCCCTGATGGCCCGGAGCCGGAAGACGAAGACGAGCGCCGCGCCAAGCTGATCGAAGTGCGACACGCCGCCGACCTCGCCAAGGCAGCGGCGCAAGCCGCGGAAAATGGTCATCTCTTTGCGGACGCGCCAGAAGTCGGCTCGTCGGCGACCGCGCTGCGGCGCGCATTGCTGGAGAGCCGGCGGGCAGTCGCGGAGCGAGGCGTGGCCCTGCTCGCCGAATGGCGCGCGACCGCCGAGGCGAAACAGTCGATCAAGGAAAGCCTGACCCAGGCTAAACTGGATGGTCTGGATCACAAGGAACTCGTTCGGATTGCACGGGAGCTGCATGATCGCGTTCTGCGTGAGGAGGCCGGCTATGGCGAGGCCCTGGCCGATCTTGTCTCGATCTTGCACTCCCTCCCGCCCAATACCGCGGGCTGTTTTTATCTCGGGTTTCTGGCGTCGATGTATCTTGAGCGCGAAACCAACACCTCCCTTGTGCCGCCGAGCAGCCCGTCGGCGCAGCAGCTATTCGCCTGTCAGTCCGCCGCCTTCGCCGTCAACGCCATCAATGCGGTGGCAAGGAGGCTGAGCGACAATGACGTAGCGCCGCTTTACATTCCGAGCGCCGATCCCGCATCAGTCGCGGTCAGCCTCGACACAGAGGTCAATACGCCGGGGCTAGACGAGCTTCGCTCATTGCGCGTCGCCGGCGTCGAACTCCTCACAGCCGCGCAAGCGGACGAGCGCTTGCGGCTGGCCGCTCTCTTCGACGCCACCAAGCCAGTCGACGGGGACGCAATCGTGCGCAAGGCATGTGAGCTGTTTTCGATACCGTCTGAGCAGGTCGAGCGGACCGAGGCGTTCGCCATCACCTACGCGTTGACCGAGACCATCGGTTTCAAGCGACCGGTCGACGTTTCCATCCCGAAGGAGAAGACACTTGGCGACTGACCAGACCCCCGTCGCGTTCGAGCCGTTCTTCGGAGGCTTCGTTCTGGAAACCCTCACTATTGGCATGTACGGCGAGGCGAGGAACGCAATTCGCGAATACATCCAGAACGGGTTCGATTCGGTGCAACGCGCAATTGAGGAACTCAAAATTCTCAAACCCGGTGAAGGGTTGATCGAGATCGAAATGGCCGCCGATCGCAAGAGCCTGGTCATCCGAGACAACGGTGCTGGACTATCCGCCAAGTCGGCGGCGACTGTCCTCACCCGCGTCGGTGCATCGGGCAAGAGCCATCGACGCAATGCCGGCTTCCGCGGGATTGGTCGTCTGGCTGGCATCGTGTTTAGCAACACGGTCACCTTCATCACCAAGGCGAAGGGCGAGCGCGAGCAAACGACCGTCATCTTCGACGGAAAGGCCATGCGGGCGGCGATGGCGCCCGGCAAAGGCAGTACCAAATCGGCGCAGGAGCTCCTCAAGGACACCGTCAAAGCGCATCGGACTCCGCACAGAGACGTGCAGAAGCATTTCTTCGAAGTTCGCCTCGAAGGCCTGACCGACGCGCCTGATGAATGCCGCTCCGCCAAGGAGCTCTATGATTTTGTGAGCCAGGTGGCACCGGTGCCCTACCCGGACGCTTTTCCTTATCGGGAAAAACTGACCACCGCCGCGCGCGAAACCGGCATCGACATAGAGGAAGTGAAAATCACGATCAGGGACGGGAGTGCAAAGCCCAAGCGCGTGACAAAGCCCTATGGGCTCGAATACGAATTCGAGTCAGGTGATGTCGCCCTCAGTGCTTGCGAGTTACACAAGTCCCCGACCAATCGCTGGTGGGCCTGGGTCGGAAAGAAAGACGAGTCCGGCGCATATACCGACGAGAAGGTAAGCGGACTGAGGATCCGTGTTCGCAACATCCAGATCGACGGGACCGAGATCGTCAGGGACATTTTTCGGGATCACGCCAAATCGAACGCTCGCTTTCAGGACTATTTTCTGGGTGAGATCTTTGTCGAGCCAAGCGCTCTCGTGCCAAATGCACGACGCGACGGCTTTGAGGATGACCCGACCTGGAAGAAGGTTCGAAACGAGCTGGCGACGGTGGTGAAGCAGCTTGGACGGGAAGCCCACACCGTATCGAAACAGGGGCAGCTTTCGGTCGATGCGCTGAAGACCAATCTCGCAACCGTGAAGAAGGAGCTGAAGGCTCTTCAGCGTACGAACTTCGCAGACGCCGACCGGGTCATCAAGCTTTCCAAGAACGTGACGACGTATCAGGCACGAGTGGCCAAAGGCCTGCTTGGGGCGCCGATGGAAACAGCGGCCGAACTTCAGGCCATTGGGTCGGCCTTAACAGACATCAAGCAAGAAGCCCTCTCCCATGTTGGTGGAGCAGCAGCGAACGTCGACCGGGAAAGGATCCAGCAGGAGGCGCGGGACGAGTTCCTCCAGGAGGTGTTGAACGTCCTCGAGGAGGCGCTTTCCCCCGGATGCTACGCCTCTGCGCGGGAGGCCCTTATGGAGGAGTTCGGCGAGGAGTAGCCTTGCCCTCTGCTATGACAGGCGTGTCAGCGCAACGGATGGTGATATCGCCGTCCTGCGTTAGAGACGGCCCGGTTCGGGACGTCCCCCTTCATCGATGTCCGATCAAGCACATGTCACTCGTCACCTACCTCGAAGCTGTCTTGTTCGTTGCCGGCCGATAGCCCTGGCATGATGTCGCCGGCCAACAGCTTTTCCTTACTGAGCAATCCTGCATCCTCGAGCGCCTCGAAATCCGGCAGGTCGCGCAACGTGTCGAGACCGAACTCCAGCAGGAATTCTTTAGTCTAGTCGTAACGTAGGTGTAGGGCGCGCCGGGCGTCGGGCTGCGCGGACCGGACGCGATCAGGTTTGCGCCGCGCAGATGACCTATCAGGTCGCGCGAAACTTCCTTTCCGAAGAAGGACGAGAGTTCGGCGCGGGTGACCGGCGGAAATACGCCACGCACATCAGCACCAGCACCTCGGATTGCGTCAGCTCAGCCGCCGTCTCGTTGCTGGCGGCAGCGGCGCGGATGGCATCGGCATAGACCGGCCGGGTCAGGTGCTTCCAACCGCCGGCGACGGCGACCAGGTCGTAGGGCTGGCCGCGCAGCTCTTCGCGAATGTCGTCGATCAGAAGGTCGATGCTGCAACTTTTGCCGACGATGCGAGCAAGCACCTCGCGGTCGACCGGCTCGCTGGCCGCAGATATGGTTGCCTCGATACGCTGAATCCATTCGCGCCAGCGCGCCTCCGGCGGCAGGTGATCCAGTTCCCGGTCAACCAGCTGTTCAGCTGATCGACGGTCATCTGACCGGCTCCCCCCTCGTCTGCGCACTGCTTCCGCCATCGCTTTCAGATCCCGTAGATGCAAGGTCGGGCGGCCGGAGAGTTCGCGCACGGCGCCGAGTTCGACCAGACGGTCGAACAGGCGGCGCAGGCCGCGATCGCTCATTCCGGCAATCTTTTCGGAGGGAGCGGGAAAAAGGTGGGGGTTAAGCCGCCAGGGCAAGCTTGGCTTGTTTGAGGCGGCCGTCGGCAACCGCGGCCCGGACCTGAAGGACCCGGTGAGCGCCCATCGGAGACCAGCGCATCTGACGCTTCTTGTTCATGCGGGCATTGACGAGGCTGTTGGCGGCACTTTCGGCCGGAGAAGT
>NZ_JBSKBQ010000038.1:0-17670 GCF_053714375.1 Mesorhizobium sp. ArgA1 | reverse complement strand
GTCGACGGCTTTCGTCGAGTCAACGGTCAACCAGGTGATCGCCAAGCGTTTCGCCAAGAAACAACAGATGCAATGGATGCCGCATGGCGTTCATCTGCTCATGCAATTGCGAACCCGCGTGCTCGACGGCACTCTCGACAACGATTTCAAGCGCTGGCGCACGGAACGGCGATCTTCACCGAACGAGGCGAAAATGGCGGCGTGACTCCCCCAGCTTTTTCATGCTCCCTGGCAATTCGGGCAGACGCGGCGAAAGAGGGAGTAGGTCTCGGCCTCATGACTGACGACCGCGCCCTGCAGCGCCGCCATGATCTTCTAGCCATCGTCGACCGACAGGCCGATGTCCAAACAGGCGCTCCCAGCTCTTGGTCGATCCGGACGTCGCGACGACAAACGTCGCCGAACTCGTTCTTCCCCTCGATCGTGATCGACCACTCCACAGCATGTCGCGCCTCCGAACGAAACGACGGATGTGGAATGCATGGCCTCAACAATTCGGTCCCCAACCCCAGAGAAGTTACCGGTCTCTCCTGCCATCCCGCCAAACGATGCTTTCCACCAAGCGACGACAATGCTCCTCGTCGCAGATCGAAGTTCGAATGGCACGTTACCTTATAAGCAAGATTTTGAACTGCACTGTGCCAGCTCACGCGCGATTGATGCAGATCACCTTGGGCTGGGTCATCTCTTCGTAGGCGAAGCGAACCCCCTCCCTGCCCATGGATCCGTATTTGAAACCGCCAAAAGGCATTGCGTCGAACCGGTAGTCCGATGAGTCATTGATCATCACCGCGCCGGCCTCGATCCTGCCTGCCGCTTCGAGCGCGGCAGCCAGATCGTTGGTGAAGATGCCCGCCTGGAGGCTGTATTCCGGCTCGTTGGCCACCTCGATGGCTTCGTCGAGCGAATCAAAGGTAGCAAGCATGACCACCGGGGCAAAGACTTCCTCTTGCCAGAGCCTGCTTGTGAGCGGCGTGTCTTCAAGCACCGTCGGATGGTACAGAGATCCATGACGGCGGTGTCCGCAAAGCAACTTGGCGCCGGCCGTGATCGCATCACTGACAGCTGCTTCGATCCGCTCCGCAGCCCGTTTCGAAATCATCGGTCCGACATCCGTGTCCTCGCGCGACGGATCGCCCGCCTTCAATTTTTTGGTTGCCTCGACAAACGCATCGCGAAAGCGATCGTACAGATTGGCCTGAACCAGAATGCGCTGGGCACCGATGCAATTCTGGCCAGCGGCCCAGAACGACCCGGATACGCAGCTTTCGACCGCTTTATCAAACATGCAATCATTCATCACGATGACGGGGGCATTGCCGCCGAGCTCCATTGCCATTCTCTTGAGCCCGGCAGAACGGCTGATCGCCTCCCCGGTCGCAAACCCGCCGGTGAATGATACCATGCGGACATCGCGTGCGGTGACCAGGGCCTTGCCTAAATCGGAACCGCCAATCGCAACAGTTACCACCTGTTCCGGCAAACCGGCCTCGCGCAGCACCTCGACAAGGTTGACCGCCGACAGTGGCGTCAACTCCGATGGCTTCAGCAAGATAGCATTGCCACCCGCAATCGCGGGTCCGAGTTTAGGAGCTACCAAGTTCAAAGGATCATTATACGGAGTGATGGCAGTTATGGTCCCGAGCGGCTCCCGGGTGAACCAGCCCTGGCGCTGCTCTGATCCCGCGTAGGCATCGAAGGGAACGATCTCACCAGCATTTCGCTTTGCCTCCTCTGCCGATAACTTCAGTGTATTGACGCAGCGGTGGACTTCCTTGCGCGCTTGAACAATTGTTTTGCCAGCTTCGAAGACAATGGTTTTGGCAAAGAGATCGTGGCGATCTTCAATGAACTGAGCGGCACGCTCAAGAATGCTGGCGCGTCGATGCCTTGGAAGGTTCCGCGAAAGCTCGGCCCCGCGGCGTGCGCGGGCGAGGAGTTCATTGATTTCGCTCGCATCCGTCGCGTCGACAGACCCGACGAGGGATCCGTCGTAGGGACTGAACACGGATATGGAGGCCGAGCCTACTGGAACGTCAAGTTTGGCAGCCGTCATTCGCTACGGTCCTCTTGCTATTGCGCCAACAGGTGCGCCGACTGAATGTCTGTCAGCGCCCCCCACCGTTATTCTGTTCAGCGACTTGTCGCGGAGCGACTGCGGCCGCATGCCATAATGTTCGGCGGATTAGATCTTCTGACCGTCACGTACCAGATCATCTATGACCGACCGTACGGCACTTTCAGCGATTCCGACGATCTCTTCGGCTTCAGCTTTGGTTGTCACCAACGGCGGAGCAAAGCCGAGGATGTCGCCGTGCGGCATGGCGCGAGCGATGAGACCGCGCTCGCGCGCTGCCTTTGAAATTCGCGCGCCAACCTTGAGTGTCGGATCAAAACGCTTCCTGTTGTCTCGATCGGCCACAAACTCGATCGCGCCCATAAGCCCAACGCCGCGCACTTCGCCAACGATCGGCAATTGCGCAAATTTCTCCTTCAGCAGCGCCTGGAAGAATTCACCGACGTCGCGAGCGTTCCCCGGAAGGTCTTCCTTCTCGACGATGTCGAGAACTGCGTTGGCCGCAGCCGCCCCGATCGGATGACCTGAGTAGGTGTAACCGTGCGAAAATGCACCGACCTCGTCCGCCCCGTCTTCCAGGACCTTGTAGACCTTCTCACCCACGATTGCCGCCGAAAGCGGGAAATAGGCCGATGTCAGACCCTTCGCAATCGTGATGAGGTCCGGCTCGATCCCATAGTGGTGGCAGCCAAACATGGAGCCTGTACGGCCGAAGCCGGTTATGACTTCATCTGCGATCAGCAGCACATCGTGCTTCTTGAGCACGGTTTGGATCGCTGCCCAGTAGCCTTCCGGCGGAGGCGTAATGCCGCCGGTACCGAGCACGGGCTCGCCAATGAACCCACCCACGTTGTCCGGACCGAGGCGTTCGATCAGTTGATCAAGTTCCTCGGCGCGCCTCGTGGAGAATTCGCGCTCGGTCTCGCCCGGATTTGCGCCCCAGTAGTGGTGTGGAACGCCGGTGTGAACAATCTGCGGAAGCGGCAGGTCCATATGGTCGTGATAGAAGCTCATGCCGGTCATCGAGCCCGACACGACGCTGCAGCCGTGATAGCCGCGATCGCGCGAGATGATCTTCTTCTTGTTCGGCTTGCCGCGCAGGTTGTTGTAGTACCAGACGAGCTTGGCCTGGGTCTCGTTGGCGTCGGAGCCCGACATTCCGTAGAACACCTTGCTCATCTTGCCCGGTGCCATCTTGACGAGGCGGTGGGAGAGGGTCGCAAGCTCGTCCGTCGTGTGGGCGGCATATGAATGGTAGTAGGCGAGACGATAGGCCTGGCGCGAAATGGCCTCAGCCACTTCGGTGCGGCCATAGCCGACGTTCACACAATAAAGGCCGGCGAACCCGTCGATCAACTGGTTGCCATGGGCGTCCTGAATGCGGATGCCTTTGCCCGTTTCGACGATTGTCGGATCCCCGAGCTTGCCGGTGGCGAAATCCTTGAGCTGCGTGAAAGGATGCAGGACCGTGTCGCGGTCCTTCTGACTAATGTCCCCAATATTGATTGCCATAGATACTTCCTTTCAAGCCGCGCGATTTTCTCGAGATCATTCGATACGATTAGCAAGCTCGCCCGTAGCAGCCGAAGAGGCCACTTCCGCATTCAACGGCGCAATTTCGGCACCAGCGTCCTTTATCCAGAGCCAGAGTGTCGCCGCCCGATCATGTACAGGCCGATCATCTACAAAGAAAAGCACGGTGGATGTGCTCAGCAAGGTACTTCCCGATTGGTTGAAGCGAGTTTAGCCCGGACTCGCCACTTATTACCCGCGGAATTGCCGCAGCTCACGCGCGATTCCCGCAGAATTTGGATATCCCTCGCGGAAATTCCTTTCGTGTTCGATGGACAAGGACGACGAAACGCTTCAGCGGAACCGTTGGGCATCACCTCTTCTGCCGCCGAGCTGACTGAGCTCGGGCACAAAACTCCGCTCACAAGTCTAGGGAATGCCGAGTAAGTATGGTCCTCGGTACATGAGTATTGCGTTTAATATGGGGCGACTTCAAAACCCAGAAGCGGAAATAGCATGAGCGATGCCAGCGAAGAAGGCAGCGAGTTACTCGCTGCAGTCCATCCACGAAAGATTCTAAATTCTAGTGCTCATTCGTGATCAACGTCTATTTCGATCGGAAAGGCGAAACTCGCCTTCACCCGATCCATAACGACCATGGTTTTAAAGCCCTTGATGTCGTGATTTTCGTAGAAAAAACGTCGGGTAAATTGCTCGTAGTCCTCCATGCTCTTGGCCGTCACTACTAGAATAAAGTCGGCATCTCCCGTGACGTAGTAGCCAATCATAACTTCCGAGGTGGCGCGTATTGCGTTCTTGAATCGATCGATAATGTCCGCTCTTTCTCGCTCAAGAGAGACAAGGGCGACCATAGTGACCGGACGCCCACCTGCTTTGGGAGACACGATGGAGACATCAGCCTCTATCACTCCTTCAGTCCGCAATCGTTTGAGCCGACGCTGGCACGCAGATGGCGACAAATTTACCTTGTTTGCGATCTCTTCTGACGTCAAACGGTTGTTGCGTTGCAGGATCTGGAGAATTGCTCCGTCGATTCGATCAAGTTCGGGCATGAAAAATTCCGCGTCAACCGGGCGCTTGGAGATGAATTCCTTCATAGTCGGGCCCGATTGAGCGGTCAATAAGCGCTGTTGAGGAGGCTGCGAGCGGATCTTCGGAGTATCGACGATACTTGCCCAGTTAGGTTGCGCTAAGCTCCACTCAGATTGGAGCCATTGAGGTGAAGCCACTCATGTTCCTCTTGCGGCCGTTCGTTTAACTGTCTCGCGCTCCTGATGGCGGTCAGCGCCGGGCCGCCGCGCAATGCGAGGCGGGAGAGCGAAGCGTCTCGAATGTTTCACGAAGGTTGAGATATGCCTCGCAGACTCCAAACCACAATGAAATCGCCTTGGTCATCGTCTCCGCTTTGTAGTACTCCATGCGGAACCCCAGATTGATTTCTAGGACGGTCCTCTGGTGCTATAGACCACACACACCGAGCGTAGCCACCCTACGCCAAAGGGGAAGCATCAAAGGGTTTCAGGACGCGGAAATCCTGCGTCACACTGGCAGGGAAAGCGTATTAGCCGCGTGAGAGCTGGCCTAAGATATTTGCCAGCGCTTCACCTGCAGCGCTCATTTCTGCAACAACCGAGCAAGAGATAACTCAGCTCGAAAAAAGGGGAACGACAATGACCAAGCGACGTAGTGGCCTGTTTTTTGGCCCGGCCCCGATCCTGGCTGCACTCATAGCAGGATCTACATTCGCCCTTCCGTATCAAAGCGCATCTGCTCAAACGGTGGATGAAGCGAAGGCGAGCGGCGTCACCGTCGCTCTCGCCAACGAGCCCCCCTTCATGACAATGAACGCAGACGGTTCGCCAGGCGGCATGGGGCCGGAGATGGATGCAGCCATTCTTGAGGAAGCTGGTATCACGAAGTTTTCCGGTCAGGTCATGGAATATGGCGCGATGATCCCGGCGTTGCAATCGAAACGGGCCACGCTGTCTACGAGCGGTGCCCTCTACATCAAACCCGAGCGTTGCGAAGCAATCCTTTTTTCGAACCCGGTAACGTGTAACGCCGAGGCCCTCATCGTGCCGGCCGCCCTCGCTGACAAGGTGAAAACCTATAAGGACATTGCTGACCAGGGTTTAAAGATTGGCGTATGCGGTGGATGTTATGAACAGAAGCTGGCGCTGGCCGCAGGCGTGAAGGAGGACAACATCGTTGTGTTCCCTGACGCTACCAGCGGTATCAAGCTGCTGACTGACAAACGTGTCGACGTCTATGCTCACGACTCTTTCACAGCTGCGGCGATGTTCAAAAGACTAGACGCTAAGGAAATGAGCTACGTCCGCATCGAAGACCTTAAATCCTGCGCGGCCGCCGGCTTCAATAAGGACAGCGCGGAGCTGCGCGATGCCTATAATGAAGGTCTTCGAAAGATCAGGGCAGATGGCAAATATATGGAGATTTTGAAGAAGTACAACTTTGAAGAGGGCGCCCACGTCGAAAATGTTACCACGGAGCAGCTTTGCGCTAAATGACATCACTGTGACTGAGATCGGGATGTGCGTTAAGAGGGGCGCTTCCCGATCGATGTGACAGGCCGCAACGCTGTCTATCGCGTTTTTGGCTGCGCCGTTGGGTCGCCTTAACCCTGGACGTTTTGGGCAATTTCTTTCCGGGAGCTTACATGACCGCCCCTATGGTCGAATTCACTGGCGTACGCAAACTGTATGGCACCCATCCTGTTCTAAGTGGTCTGAGTTTTAGCGTGTCGCCGGGAGAGAAACTGGCGCTGATCGGCGCATCGGGCTCGGGTAAAACCACAATCCTTCGTATCCTGATGACGCTCGAAGAAATTGAAGGCGGCAGCGTTACCATAGGGGGCTCTCCACTTTGGAGTCCCGACATGACGAACCTGAGTACGCGCCAGCGCGAAACACAGCTACACAAGATGCGACGGAACATAGGCATGGTGTTCCAGCAATTTAATCTTTTTCCGCACATGACGGTCCTGCGCAATGTCACTCTGGCACCGATCCTCACTCAAGGGGTCTCCCAGGCCGCCGCCAAGGATTTGGCCTTGGAGCTGCTCGAAATGGTTGGCATGACGCACAAAGCTGACGCGCTCCCGGCCGAGCTCTCCGGCGGTCAAAAGCAACGCGTGGCGATTGCGCGTGCGCTCGCGCTGAAACCCAAGGTCATGCTGTTTGACGAGGTCACCTCGGCGCTTGATCCCGAGCTTGTCGAGGAAGTTCTCAACGTCATGCGCAAGCTCGCGGTCGAGACCGATATGACGATGCTACTCGTGACCCACGAGATGAGTTTTGCCCGCGATTTTGCTGACCGCGTGCTCTTCTTGGACGGGGGTCGCATCGTCGAGGAAGGGCCGCCCAAAGAGATCTTCTCGAATCCGCAGCAGGAACGGACCAAGCAGTTTCTTCACAAAATTGTCGCTGCGGGACTGAGCCTTTAGATGCCGACATCTATAGAATTCCTTCCCATCATCCTTGCCGGCGCGGTCTTAACTGTGAAGCTCACCCTTCTTGGGGGCCTCGTCGCCGCTATCGTCGCTTTCGCGGTAGGTTTCGCTCGTCTGTCCAACACCGCCTGGCTTCGTATTCCGGCCAGACTATTTATGGAGTTCTTCCGAGGGAGCTCGATGCTGGTCCAGCTATTCTGGGCTTACTTCGTGCTGCCGCTGGTTGGTGTGTCGCTGACCCCTTTTCAGGCAGGCGTGCTTATCCTGGGTCTCAATTCCGGTGCCTATATGTCCGAAATCGTCCGCGGCGCCATGCTGGCTCTGCCACGCGAGCAGTTCGAGGCATGTATCGCGCTGAATCTGGGTCGTTGGCAGCGTCTTAGGTATGTGCTCTTGCCTCAAGCTTTGCGGCTGATGATCCCACCTTTCTCAAACAGCGCTGTCGAACTGCTGAAATCGACTTCGGTCGTATCTCTGATCTCGCTTTCTGACATGACTTTCCGTGCGCAGACCGTGCGCGCGCAGACGGGCGACGCATCTGTACCCTTCATCACCATACTGATCGTCTACTTTGTCCTGGCAACTGTATTATCGTCGCTCATGGGCTTGGCCGAGAAACGTCTCAAGCCTACTTCAAGCGGAAGGACCTAATATGGAATGGGATTGGTCCTTTGCCCTGAAAATAATGCCGCTGCTCGCCCAGGGCGTGAAGATCACTATATATGCCAGCATCCTGGCGTCCGCCCTTGCGATGCTGGTGGGTCTAGCGGTTGCCATTCTAAGGCGTTCGGCCGGCCCTCTTGTGGGGTCAGTCGTCCGTTTTTGCGTTGCCTTTGTGAGAGGGACCCCGTTGCTGGTGCAGCTCTACTTCACGTTCTACGTGTTGCCCGACGTCGGTATTTATCTGAGCCCTCTGGCTGCCGGTGTGATTACGCTAGGCATCCACTATTCGAGCTATACTTCGGAGGTATATCGGGCCGGTATCGACAATGTGGATCGTGGCTTATGGGAAGCGGCGAAAGCTCTCAACCTGACGCGGTTACAGACCTGGCGGTACATCATCCTCCCGCAGGCAGTGCCGCCGATGTTGCCCGCGCTTGGAAACTACATCGTCGCGATGTTCAAGGAGACGCCGTTGCTCTCCGTGATCACCGTAATTGAGCTGATGGGAGAGGCGCGGATCGTTGCCAACATTCATTATCGGTATCTTGAGCCGATGACTTTGGTGGGAATGTTCTTTCTCGCCGTTAGCATCCCTTCTGTCATCGCCCTGCATTACCTCGAGCAGCGCTACGGGGTGGAACAGAAGCGCCATCGCACCATGTCCGTATTTTGAATGGGCCGCTGTCTGATGTCTAAAGTTCTAAATGAGTCAGGCTTTGCGCAAACGCACAAAAGTGGGCACCGTCTGCATCGAAGTCCATCTTCCGCCCGCACGGAAAGAGTTGATATGCACCACAAAATGCGCGCTGTTTATCTGATTTACGGGACTGCTCCTGTCCCCTCGTCGATTGTCTGCACCGGAACTCTCGACATCGCGAGATGCCATACTCAACGTGCACACCGGAATTTTGGATTGTAGGGCTGCCTCTTACCGGGCCGGCTGCTGTCTGCAATAGGGGCAGCACAACCGACGTCTCGCAGACCAACTAAACTTTCCCGCATCGCGAGCAACTCAAGTAGCTGATCACAACGTTCGATGGAGTTAAAACATGACAATCGTTAGAGGCCCACAGGCATTCCCACGAACAGAGTACATGGGCAGGCTTGCCAGGGTAAAGGAAGAGATGGCACGGCGTGAACTCGATGTGCTGTTCGTTTCCTCCGCAAGTGACATTACGTATTTAACCGGCTACACCGCTCTGTCAGATTACGTGCCGCAGGGCCTTGTCGTCCAGATTGCAGAGGAGGAACCGACCTTCATTCTGCGCCGTATGGACGCGCCTGCGGCGATCCATGAGACTTTCATGGACCGCAACAGGATCGTCGGCTATCCGGAAGCGCTCATCGGCAATTCTGACAAGGACGGCTACGATGCGGCCATCGATTTCCTCATTGAGTCGGGCCTTGGAAGCCGCGGGATAGGTGTCGAGCTCAGCAACCTCTCGGTGCAAACGGCAGAGAAGTTCAAGAGGCGGTTACCTACAGCCAGGGTCGTAGACTGTACCAAAGCCGTTGCCTGGATACGCCTGGTCAAGTCCGATCGTGAGATTGAAGTCATGCGGGAAGCCGCAGCTATTTCTGATGCGGCAATCCTGCGTGCCGCCGAGGTGATACGGCCGGGCGTGAGAGAGGCTGACGCGGTCGCTGAAATTATGGGCACGCTGGTGCGCGGTGCCAATGGCAAGCGGGGAACGATGATCGCGCAGATTGGCTTGTGTTCCTCGCCACGGACGGGCACGTGTCACATCCCGTGGAGCGAGGATGTCTTTCGTGATGGGTCCCAGATAAACCTTGAACTTGGCGGCGTGCGCCATGGCTATTGTGCCGGGATCATGCGGACATTTTCGATTGGCGCGCCCTCCGACCGGTTGCGCCGTATCCACGACGCTGAGGTCGCAGGGCTTGAGGCTGCGCTTGGCACAGTCCGGCCCGGATCTACCTGCAGCGACGTTGCCAACGCATTTTACCGAACCATTGAGAAACAGGGTTTCAGGAAAGAATCACGTTGCGGCTACGCTCACGGGATCGGTTGGCTGGAGCCAACCGCCAGTCTCAAGGATGGCGATATGACGGAGTTGAAGCCCAACATGACGTTTCATCTAATGCTCGGAAACTGGATTGATGAGGATTTCGGCTACGTGATCAGCGAGACGTTCCGTGTGACAGAATCAGGGGTCGAAGTTTTGACCAGCGCGCCGCGCGAAATCTTCCAGATCTAGGACAGCCCTAAATGCCGATAAGAGACAGCCCGGCGGTCTACACTGCCAGGTGATTAAAGGAGAACGCGATGAAAGGCATAGGCTTGATAACGCTCTCTACCGATCCGGTAGGAGAGGACGCCTTTAAGGCAGAAATGGCAGGATCGCCCGTGCGGGTGTTTACGACGCGCACCTCCTATGACGAGGCGGATCATAAAGCTGGAGGCTTTATCCCGATACCTGATTGGCCCACGCTGCTAGCCACGTTGCCGCCTGGGAATTTGGTTGACTTGATCGCGTTTGCCTGCACATCGGCAACCATAGCGCTCGGAAATGAAGCGCTGCTGCATCATCTTAGTTCTGCGCGAAGCGGCCTTCGTTATACGTCGCCAGGAATAGCGGCGGTTGCGATGATGCAGCGATTCGAAATCAAGCGGATTGCATTGCTTACTCCTTATGGCCCTGCTCTACACGATGCATTTGCGCCATATTTCGCAGACTATGGAATCCAGGTGGTCGCCGGGCATTCGCTATCACAGCCCATGAATCTCAGTACTGATGATGACATAGCCCGCGTGCCCCTCGATCGCATCCAAACCGAACTAGAGGCGCTTTTAGCTGTGGCGGGTCCGGTCGACGCATTATTCGTATCGTGCGCGGCTTTCTCCATAGGGAGGTCGGACCTTGCCCGACTCAGAGGCGCGCTGGGCTGCACAGTGCTCGCGAGTGTGAATTCGATGGCTTGGCACGCTCTTGATCTGCTGGGCGAACACAGGCTCCGAGACAAGATGACGGCAGAGATTGGTTTTCCACGAGCGGCCACATAAGCGTGAACGGAATGCAATGCGACGGTTTCGGGTCCGGAAGGCCCCTAGCTGGCAAAAGTTGGCCGGCGATTTGTAAGACGGGCCACACGACGAGCGACAACCTCGCTACAGTGGCGTCTAGCGTGCTTTGGAAGTGATTTTGAGCAAATGAGCAACAAGAGGAGCCGAATTCTATGAACTCCCGGATCAACAGTTTCCTCACCGGTTCCGAATGCCAGGCGGTGCTCGAACTGCGTCAAGCGATGCATCGGGAGCCGGAACTATCGAACGAGGAGTGGAAAACCCAACAGCGAATCCGGGAAACATTAGAACGATTCGGACTCGTAGGCGCCGACATGTTTCACAGCACAGGCCTCTATATTGACATTGAAGGAACTGCTTCAGGCCCGAAGCGCTCGATCGCCGTTCGAGGCGATATCGATGCTCTTCCAATCAATGAGACACGGGAGGATCTGCCGTATCAGTCTCGGGTCAAAGGGGTAATGCACGCATGCGGGCACGACTTGCACGCGTCTATTGCAATGGGCGTTGCACTGGCTTTTCACAGAATGCGAGACAACTTCGCCGGAAGGGTTCGTGTGCTGTTCCAACCGGCTGAGGAGGCGGAACCACTCGGTGGACGCTCTGTTGTGGAAGAGAACTTGCTTGCCGGCATTGATCGGGCCGTGGGCTTCCATGTCGATCCCTCGATGCCCCGCGGAAAATATGGCGCTCTTGCTGGCGCGGTCACCCAGTCGGCTGACCAGTTCACCGTAACTGTAACTGGTAGCTCCGCGCATGGAGCAGCCCCCCATGCTGGCATTGATGCCATTGCGATCGCTGCTGCATTCGTCAATGAAGTTCAGAAGGTTGTCTCGCGAGAAATGCCAATCGATGATAGGTCAATCATTACGATAGGTACGATCCACGGGGGGCAAGCGACCAATATCATTTGTGCTTCTGTTGTGTTAGAGGGCACGATCAGGACAAGCAGCCCGGAACGCCGTCCGCTCCTATCTCAGCGGGTCCGAGAAATCGCGGAAGGTGTTGCGGCTATTCACCGTGGCAAGGCCGAGTGTATTGTATGGTCAGGCGAGCCTGCAGTTGTCAACGACGCCGGAATGGTAAGCCTGTTTCGCAGTGCGGTGCTGGAAGTGGCGGGCCCCGACGCTTTTTCGCAGAATATTTCGCTCAGCGGCAGCGATGACTTCGGCTTCTACGGGCAATGCGTCCCTTCCATCTATTTTTTGTTTGGCACCGGCGAGCCAGGCAAAGATTCTGGTCTGCATACACCGACTTTCGCTGTTTCCGACGAGATCCTCATTCCCACGACTGAGCTAGCCATTAAGTATTGTTTTGATCTGCTGGATGGAGAGAAAAACTCTCTCGTCAGCTCTAAACAGCGTTTCGACTGATCTTGCCGCAGCCTTCCCGCTACGCTTTAGCATGCGATCATCATGAGGCGCGTTCATATGGAGACGAGCAAGTTGACTTGTAGTTCTGACATAACTCCTGCTCCTGCGAGCCTGAAGGTTACTTCATCTTTAGATAATCTGACGGCGCGGGACTGCATTTCCTACTTTCGGAGCGGACAGTTATCGCCCGTGGACGTGGTGGAAGACTGCCTCCATCGGATTGAGGCCGCGAATGCTGAACTCAATGCGTTTTGCCTTATTGATCATAAGGCCGCGAGGTTGGCAGCGCGGGCTTCGGAAGCCCGGTGGATGAACGGAGAGCCGATTGGCGTACTCGACGGTGTTCCAGCTACCATCAAAGACCTCACCCTCGCTAAGGGCTGGCCGACGAGACGCGGATCGCGCTCAAGCAGCGCCAATGGTCCTTGGCTGGAGGACGCACCTGTCACCGCCCACCTGCGTGAGGCCGGCGCTGTTTTGCTCGGAAAGACGACGACACCAGAATTCGGCTGGAAAGGTGTCACCGACAGCCCGCTCTACGGCATAACTCGCAATCCATGGAATACCGATCTTACCCCGGGGGGATCTTCGGGCGGCGCCGCAGTAGCTGCCGCTCTCAACCTCGGCTTCCTGCATTTAGGAAGTGATGGAGGTGGCTCTATTCGAATTCCGGCGAGTTTCACCGGGACATTTGGTTTTAAGCCAACGTTCGGGATTGTGCCCCAGTGGCCTGCAAGTGCCATGGGCGCTCTTTCTCATCTAGGGCCGATGACGCGGACGGTCGCTGACGCAATTCTCATGATGAGCGTCATCGCCAAGATGGACGTCCGGGATGGTTACGCTGTTCCGCTATCGATGGGCTTCGATCTTCCTGACGGCTCCCTGGAGGGGCTACGAATCGGCTACAGTCCGGACCTAGGATACGTCGAAGTGTCGCGCGATATTAGACGTGTGACCGATGCGGCCGTCGACAAACTCCGGGAACTTGGGGCCGTGGTGACCGAGGTCAATCCGGGCTTTTCAAATCCGGTTGAGGCATTCGCCACATTCTGGTTCGCCGGAGCCGCCCGAATTCTGGACCGTCTTCACACCACCCAGAGAGCGTTGCTGGATCCTGGCTTTCTGGAAAGCGGCGAACGCGGCCTGAAGATCAGGCTTTCAGACTACCAGGATGCCGAGGCCGCTCGCTTCGAACTTTCGGCGGTGATGGCGAAGTTTCATGAAGACTACGATCTCCTCGTCACTCCCACAATGCCTATTGCACCTTTCGCAGTGGGAAGGAACGTACCAGACAGCCGCTACAAGGGGTGGGTAGACTGGACGCCCTTCACCTATCCTTTCAACCTCACCCAGCAGCCAGCAGCCTCGCTACCGTCGGGACTCGATGACAACGGACTTCCTGTTGGGCTCCAAATAATCGGCCCAAAATTCGCCGACCGTACAGTTCTCTCTGCAGCTTATGCGATCGAAACGCACCTAGGGCGTCTTTCACCTCCAAAACGTTTATCCTAATGGTAGCGCGACGAAAGTATCGGCGACTACTTGTGGATGGAGAGATGGAGCCATATCAGGTCAGGGCTGCAAGCGTCCAGGGAACCGCCTTGCGCGCAAAGGCTGGGGTTAGCCGACTGTGGATATCGCTGGAGCGTCGGATGTTCGGCTCGAATCGTGAGAGGGACTGACCGGCCCTCCCGCACCACCGGGTATGCGGCCACCTACCTCGCCGCAGTCACCTCCCGGCGCGAGGCGGACTACGGTCCTTACCCCAAGCTTGTCATCCCTTCAGCGAGATCAGCCCTTAGCTTCTGGCTTCTGGCGGCCGGCTTTGTTGCGTGTTGAGGGTGGAGGTCTCTCATCGCCCTCGTTGAGTATCGGAAATCGGAAATGATGTAATCGACCAATCAATTAAGTCTGCAGCGTGCTGCAGTATTTCCTTCGTCCGAGCGCGACTGGGTGAGGCGGCGATGATGTGTCCGATCGTGTCTCTGTAATCGCCTTTCCTGATGATCGACGTCTTGGATTTTACATCCAGTTTGACCTCGGCGACACCTGGTATCTCAGCCGCACGACTTTCGCCGTTGATCCAATCGAGAGTGCCATCGCAATCGGGCAGTAGAAAGCGAGCGCCTGCAGTCTGCGAGTGCGTTCTGTGCAAATCCCATTCCTGCCCGATCACAAGCTTGATATGCTCGGTGACGAGGTCGACACCGGATGCCAATTGCACCAGCTGGGGCTCGAGCGCGCCAGCCAGACGCGGATTGACCTCGATGACGATTGGACCACGCTTCGTCCACCGGAATTCTATGTTGGTCGGCCCCCAACCGAGGCCGAGAGCGCGCAAGCAGCTTAGCGAAACATCGGCAATACGAGCAAACTGCTCGTCGGTCAGCGCGGCGGGAAACGTCGTCTCACGAAAGACAAAATTGGGGGGGGGCCCGAAATCAACGGCGACTATCCCGATAAGCTCATTGCCCATTATCTCGGCGCTAAGAAAGGGGCCTTGCGCGAATTCTTCGACCAGGGTCCTCGGTGCTGACTGCGACGTTTGGTTTCCGCCCCACAGAGAGCGTATGTGTTTGGCTAGTTCGTCGGCATTGCGGCACAATCGGACACCGATGCTACCGCTGCCCACACAGGGCTTGACAACTACGGGCAGGCCGATCTCTGCAGCAGAGATTTCTATCTCTGTCGGATTCGCCGCCAAGCGGTAGGCAGGAATTGGAACGCCGGCGTCCGCCAGGATGTGACGTTGAGTAAGCTTGTCGCAGCATCGTTCGAGAGATGCCGGGTTCGGTCCCGGCAAACCGAAATGCCTGCAGAGTTTACCGACTGTCGCATACACTGACTCATCCGTGCCCGCAAAGCCAGTGATCCCGGCAATCTCATAGGCCTTACGCAGCCGGGAACATTCGTTGATCAATGCATCAAGACTGTCTGTATCCACACGAATCGCTTTAGTCTTCGTCGCCGCGAGATAGTCGTATTGATCTGGATCCGACGAGAGCGTAATCGGATGCAGGCCGAGACGCTGGGCTCCTTCGATGTATCGTAGACCGTTTCCCCTGGAATGGCCTTCAATTAAGATAAGCGCCCTTCTTGTCATAGACTTCAACCTCCAATGTTGACGGTTTGCGACGGCATTTCGGCGGGTTCAGAACTCAGGTCATCTAATTCGAACCTCCGCAATTTTCATCTGGATGACTGAAGAACCGCAATTCTTCTGAACCACTTCACAGGCCGGCATCGGACCCTAGTCGGGGCGGGGAAATAGCTTACGAAAGAAGTATCTTCCAAATCCTCTCGGATAGTCTGGTAGGCAACCAAAGCTTTCGTATCCAAGAGATCGATAGAATCCCGGCGCTTGGAATTCGTAAGTGTCTAACCACACCCCGATACAGCCTCGGCGAAGCGCCCAATCCTCTACGGAGCTTACCAGCTTCGCTCCAAATCCCCGACCGCGGCATTGCTGCGGTACAAATATCAATTCGATGTATAGCCAGTCATAGTAGAACTTTCCCCAAAGACCGCCTATCGTGTTACCGCTCTCTGGATCTTTGATCATAAATGCAACCGGCTCTGGATTGTAGGGGATGGCCTTTCTGGCGCTATAAACTTCTAGAGCATCTGAGATGATCTTCCGGTCAGAATCGCTCGGGTGATCTCGCAGCTCAATGATTGTATCCACTGTGATTTGTCTCCCGTCTAGGACAGTACGTTGCTCCCTACCAGCAGCCGTGCCGCCGGCACCTAGCTGGGTAGTTTATCAGCCGTTCGGGCAAACTTGGGATATCAAGATGTTGAGCCGGGCGAGCCATCGCGAACTGCGAACGTCATCGTGCCGTCCTCCTTAATGCCCCCATCGTAGAACATGCGATCGCGGACAGAATTATCATGGTTGAATGTCAGCACCCGCGGCTTGAGCTGTGCGATCTTATCCTCCTGGACATACGATGAGGAGCAAATAATTAATTCATCTCCAACCTGGCAAGTACGCGCAGCAGCTCCGTTCAGTACACAGCAACGAGACCCTCTCTCACCATAAATGACATAAGTGCTGAGCCGAGCACCCGAGGCCTTGTTCCAGACCTCTACAAATTCCAGCGGAAGAATTCCTGCGTCATCGCAGTGATCTGGGTCAAGAGTAATTGATCCATGATAGTTCATGTCTGCACCTGTTACTTTGATACCATGAAGCTTGGCGGCAACGATTTTTTTCATTGGCAGGTTTCCTGTTTGGCTGTGGACACCTCTTGATTGTCCGAAGTATTGCGATAGGTCGAGGAGTGGATTTCGACGGGATCGTAATCATGACTGAAAATTAGTTATCCTGGCCCATGACGGAGTGTTCCGGGAGGTTGGCCAGGCGCGGGTTCCGCAGAGGCTCTCTTCAGGTGAGAGAAGACTCTACGTTGACCTGATAGATTGTTTTCACTCCATTGGTCGCGAATCTGCCAAGCACCCCAGTCAGCGGCTTCCGCAGCCTCCGCATGTAAATGCGCAAACCCCGTGCCAACTAGGCTGATCGAGCCACAGCCGAGGGTTTTTACGGGTCTAAAGCCCAACAAGAGACTGGTTCAACCATGTCGCGAACCTGACAAAACGATGTGGTGAAGGCGACCGCCCATGCTCATGGTACGTATACGCTGAAGAACGCTGAAGTACGCTGAAGGCCGTTGTGGCGTTAGGATCATGTCCCGGGATGTTCTCTAATCGCCTTTGTCAATGAGCTCCTTTCTCCTTCTTGATGCAGCGTCCTGCCGGGCTCAGGGTTCCCTCCGTGGTCGATCGGGAAGATCGCCGCATGTTTGCGTTGGAACGGGCGGGTCGAAGTGGTGTTCGCGGTTCCGCAGGACCGATGCCGGGGGAGCGACATCATCCGCGCAGCGTCCCGGCAAGGACGCATCTCGGGAACTGGAGTTGATCGAGAATCGAAAGCTCCTTGTCAGGCTGCAGCCGCCGCGAGGCGGACCGGTCGAGGTCGTAAAGCCTTGGCCGATCGACGCCGGTCAGTGCCTTGAAAGTGATCGTCTGAAACTCCGATTGCGCGCCGTTGCCGATGATGGCCATGGTGCGAGTTCCGCTTGGGGCGAGGTACTTTGGCCGCGACAGCGGACGTGGCGGCGGTGCGCAGCGCGGTCAGAATGGTCATTTCGGCGAGCAGCATCGGGTAGCCGTTCCCGACGTTGGCGAGCACGCCGAAGGCGGTGACCTTCTGCAAACCCTGGCGCATGTCCTTCGGATGACCACTGACATATTTGAAGCCGTACAGGCGCCCATTGTTTGTCGGCATCAGCTCGATGACGCCGTCATGCCCAACTTGAACAGTTGGAGGTGAACGGATGGCGAACACTGCCGGTTAAGCTGTTGAATTCCCTTGCCTTGAATTTCCGGTGCGAAAAATTGTGGTAACAACATTTGCGCTGTTATCCCTACTTTGTATGGATTTAATGGCATTTATTGGCTAACAACGCTGGCATGTTTGTCGTTGAGAGAGTCGCGCGCGGCCACC
>NZ_JBSKBQ010000037.1:0-18215 GCF_053714375.1 Mesorhizobium sp. ArgA1 | reverse complement strand
GCCCTGCCGGCAAACATCCGCGAATAGCTGTCTCATACGCAACGATCTGGGGATCGTGTGGTGCTAAGGAAACTTGGAGGCCGCACATCTCATTGATTATAAAGATCTATTCAAAAACAACTGTTGAAGTCGGGTTTGGCGCGCACGGTCCGGTGGCGGACGGTGGCGAAGACACTTTCGATTGGATTCGACGTGCGCAAGTGGTCCCAATGCTCGGCCGGGAAGTCGAAGAAGCTCAGCAGCGCCTCGCGGTCCTTGGTCAGGCAGTCGACGGCCTTGGGGTATTTGGCGCTGTATTTGTCGGCGAACACGGTGATGGCGACCTCGGCTGTCGCCCGATCCGGCGCGTCGCGGATCTCGCGCAGGTCGGCCTTCATGTTCGGCTGCACCGACTTCGGCACCTTGTTGAGGATGTTGACGAGCTTGTGCTGCCAGCAGCGCTGGTGACGCGTTGAAGGAAAGATCTCGTCGAGCGCCTTCCAGAAGCCGAGCGCACCGTCGCCGACGGCGATCTGTGGCGCAATGGAAAGGCCACGGGCCTTCAGATCGACGAGCAATTCGCGCCAGCTTTGGGCGCTCTCGCGCACACCGACCTGAAAGCCGATCAGTTCCTTCTTGCCTTCCGGTGTCGCGCCGATGACGACCAGCATGCAGGCAGCATCCTCCTCCATGCGCCTGAAGGTAGACACCGTCGGCCCAGATGTAGACGTAGTGCCTGGCGGCGAGATCGCGGCGCTGCCAGCGATCATAGTCGTGCGTCCACTCCTCCTTCAGTCGCCCGATCACCGACGGCGACAGGTTTGGCGCGTCCTTGCCGAACAGCGCCGCCAGAGCCTCCTGGAAATCGCCGGTCGAGATGCCGCGCAGGTAGAGAACCGGCAGCAGCGCATCGAGGCTCTTCGTCCGCCGTGCCCATTGCGGCAGGATCGCCGAGGTGAAGGTGATGCGATCCTCGGCCGCTGCGGCACGGTCGCGCAGCTTCGTCCGCTGCACCGGGACCGGGCCGATCCCCGTCTGGATCGTGCGCTCCGGGCCGTGACCGTGCCTCACCACGCGGGCACGCCCATCGGCAAGGCGTTCGCCCTGCATGGCGGCGAGAAACGCCGCCGCTTCCGCCTCGATCGCCTGTGCCAGCAACCGCCGCGCTCCATCGCGCAGAATCGATGTCAGCGGATCGTCCGCCTCGGCGGGATGTGGAAAGTGAAGAATGCTGCTATCTGTCGTCATGGCGTATCGCTCCTTCGGGAGGTTCTGGCAGGCTTCGTCACCCGCCTCGATACGCCGCCTCTCTCAAACCGTCATCACCCATCTCCCGCCATAGCTCGCGCGAATCGCCTCGGACTGGCCTCGGCGCTCAACCGCGCCAGACAGCGCCGGCCGTGCCGAGCACCCCCTAAGTCATGAGGTAGGCGACATCTGGTTTTGCTTGCATTGCGACCAGTCTTCTACCGGGGTTGAGGTTGCCGCGAACCTTTTTCACTGCCCGCGCTGCTTGGCATCGCCCCTTGACATTCACGCATCTCGTTGGTGGCGAAGTAGGCGGCGGGGCTTAAAACTATCTAGCATTTCACAGCTCTTGCTGTGCCATGACATGGCGCAGCAAGACTCGTAGCATAGGCCTCCACCGGTTATAGAACGAACAACCAGGCGTCGCCCTGTAAGAAGGTTGACGGACGGAGGTTTGGCTTTATCGCTGACCGATCAGGATTCGATCAACGCAACAATTTTCTCATAGGTCAAACCGTTCGGCTCGCCGTCAAGGTAGGAGCGGATCAAATCAGTTTGCGTGCTCCGGGCCGTCATGATCGAGTGCTCTTCCATCTTATGATCAACGAGCGCTTGCTGGCCAGTCATACGCATTTTCTGCAGCTGCAACAGCCCGGCCGTCGTCATCTCGCGATGGTAGGAATACTTGTGTCCACGCTTCACCACCCGATCGAGGACTATGAGTTCCCCTGCGGGCGAGACATCTGGATGTGCTGTCACGGCGAGGCTAACATCAGTCTTCTTACAGTCATACTCCAACCAGGCGTGGGAAATCATTATGTCGTCGGTTCCGTCATTGACGTAGCCCACGACCGGAACCGTGATAATTCCGTGCCTGTCTTTTAAAAATTCGTGCAGAAAAAATACTGAGTGATAGCACATACCTGTGACATGCCTCGGCTTGATGAATTTGTCGAACAAAGCTTGAGCAGCGTCGTTAACGATTTTCGCTTCATCAGAAAGACCATCCAGCCATTTTGAAATCGCGGCGGCCTTTTGCTTTGCTTCACCCATGTTCGTCCCGAATCCTCTCACCCAGACTGACATTGCAGCTACTGCCGACAGCCTCGATCAATGTCAATTACAAGGTTCGAACCGGATACGCACCGGCGTGATGCCGGCCTGCCTGGTAAGAGTGGTTGGGCGCTACCCGAGAATCCCAGCATCGAGCACCCGCACCAGCTGCCTCGATTGGTAGAGGGCGAAGCGTGTCAGTGCGGACCACTGCAGCGGCTACCGCCGCGGCCAGCGTTGATCCGATCTAGAGAGCTGGCTACCCATAGCGCCCCAACCGGGGATATCGGCCTGCACGTCTCCGACGGTTCGCCTGCAGCGGGCATCTTAACTGACGGACGGCACGGAAAGGACAGAAGAGGCCGTAAGTACTCACTCCATGCTAGACATTGCTGCTTCTTAGTGGGTGGAATGTTGCTTTTCGATGACAGATCAAGCTACGCTCTCTTTATTCGGCGGATTCGCCGACCTTTCGGGTGGAGGGGTGATTGGTTGAACTTCGTATGGCCGACAAGAATTTACCGGCAGTCTTGAGGGATGTCGTCGACTACAGAAAATCAGGCTTGAGCCTAAATCACGTCGTAGGGTGCCCTCTCGACTGCGGCTATTGTGTGCGCCATCTATTCGACAATTATGACATGAAAAAGCCACACCTGGTCATGTCGGACGACAATGCCGTCGAAACCTTGATGACCCACTGGGCCTTTCGAGCCAACACAACACCGCTTCAGATCTTCAACAGAGCGACCGATCCCTTCCTGCCCGGCGTCAAAAATCACCTTTTCGCCTGCCTCGAGGCTTTGGATGCAAAGGGCCTTTCGAACCCAATGCTGATAATCACGCGCTGGAATATCGAAGCAGACGATGTCACTCGACTTGAACGCCTATCCAACCTGCGCGTTACAGTGTTGATCACTTGGTCTGGCATCAATGACCAACGCATAGAACCCGTTGACAGCGCCATCGCCGAGAGGTCGCTAGCCATCCTTGCCGATCACAAAGGACGGACTAAATCGGTCCTCTATTGGAGACCGTTGATAGCAGGAGTTAACGATACCGATTGGCATCTGCGCCGCGCAAGTGAGCTTGCCAAAATGGCAGACGCCACCGCCTTCACCGGCCTTTTCTATAGGGAGCAGATCAAGGCCCACTTCGAGGCCACAGGCGTGCCCGAAATGTATCGAACCATTGCGCGCCGCAAGATCTTGCCGCGAGAATTGGAGCTTAAGGTGATCGCCGCTTTCGGGGCACAACCATTGTTCCGCAAAACTTCATGTGCAGTTGCGTTCGCCCACGGTATTGCAGACTATAATGGCCATTTTGGCATTCGGGAAGTTTGCGACATTTGTCCAGCCCGTCAGTTGGCGATATGCGCGCAACACCATGTGAGGCCGGATCCCGGAACTGTCGCAGCCCTTGCGGCCTCTGTCGGTTTGGACACCGCCGATATTCGCATCAGCGAACGGAACATCGAAGTTCTCGGTAGCCGGGAGCAGCAGCGGTACTTTATGCAACACGCATTGAACTATCAGGTCCATGATCGGGCACAGCCGCATCACCACGGCAGACACGGCAGAGCAGAAGTCGGATGGGAATAGAGAACGAGACTTTTTTCGTTATGGACGTAGAAGGGAGCGGCGCCACTCCACCTGAAATCGTTGAGCTAGCGATCACATCAGTCAACGATCTGAAAATCGGCGCGCGGCGGTGGGAGTGGCGCGTGCAACCGAATGGACCAATAGCTGCCGCCGCAACACGCATTCATGGCATTACGCAAGACGACGTCGCAAAGGCGCCTTCGATTGACGATATCGCCGGCGAGATAATGACTTGGACAGATGGACAGAGAATCATTGGACACAATGTCCGCGTCGAGCTCGAAATCATTTCCAGATCGATCCCTGACTGGAAGCCTTCGATGGCAATCGACACCCTTCGGTTGGCGAAGGCAATTCGTCCGGGGCTGACATCCTACGGGCTTGAGAATCTCAGTCAGGCTCTGAACATTTCGGAAGAAGCGGAGCGACTAACCGGAGGACGCCATCACTCAGCAGCCTTCGATACCGTGGTCACTGCGCTTCTGTTCATCGAACTTATCTCAAGTTTGCCAGCCAACTCAAGAATGACAGCTTTGATGGGTGCCGATATCCTCAACAATCGCCAAGGGGTGCTTCTGTGAAAAAGCCTCCCTTCATGATCGGAATCGCTGGGACACATTCAACCGGCAAATCTACCTTTGTCTGCAGCGTGGCCGAAAAACTCGAAGGTCGCGGTTTGAGCGTGGGCCAGATCGGTGATCTTGCCACCAAGGCACGCGATGCAGGCTTTCCTATCCTGACCGATCATACCTATGAAAGCACGTTGTGGATCATCGCCGAAGGCATGCGGCAGGAGGCGGAGGCGCTGCTTACGAGCGACATTGTTCTGGTCGATCGTCCGGTCCCGGATGCCCTGGGCTACCTCACTGCAGCTTTGGAGGTTTCATCCCGCACGATCAGTCGGGAACGACTTTCAGAATTGCAGACTGTAGTCGCTGCCCATGCCACACGGTACGATCTGCTAATCATCACTGAGTTGGACCATGCCATTCCACTAGGTCCAGAGCGCGACACGAACGAGGCGTTCCGAGTAGCTGCAGGCCGGCATGTAGCGGCTGTGATCGACCAGGTCCGGCCCCAAGCCATTCGCATGACATCAAAAAATGCCGACGAAGTCGCGGCTGGTGCCGTCGAACGGGCTCTTACCCATTTCAGCAAAGGGGGTTCTTGATGTCCTTGTTGGAAGTTCGAACTGCCATAAACACGATGATCAATTCCGCCGCCAATGGCAGCGACATCAGCACAAAGGCTTTGATCGACGCTTTGCGAAAAGGTCATACCGCGCTCATTTCGGCCGCGCGGTCTGAACTCGAAACCATCGCGTTGACCAAGATTGTCAACGAAGTTGCCCGCCGGCGAGTCCGGGAGGTGCCAGGTCAGGGCGAGCTTTTTGGTGGCTATTCCGGCATCTGGCAAACCATTGCTGTCAAAAGCCGTGGAGCGGACGGCAAACTGCGCTACGACCGTAAGGCGATAAATGATGCTACGCCCGAGGAGGTTGAAGCCTGGCTGCAAGAACACACACAAGCGCGCCGCAGTCAGCCAGAGAAATTTGCTGGAATGCGCCGTATGCTGGAGGATGCAAGGAACGTTGGCGGGGCCAACGGCTCCACCATCGGCAGCCTCCTGGCCGAGAAGCGCCGCCTAGAGCTGGCCGCGGAGTAGCTCACAACGTTAAGCTTTACGAGCCTTGCAGTGCGTCACGATTGTAGGCCTCCTCGGCTAACGTTGCGATCCCCAGCCGATTGGTGTCAGGTTTCTTAGTTCCCATCCTTACAGTCCGCTAAATCATCGGGCTCTCTCCCTTAAGTGCCGGGCTTCTCTAAGTAGTGCAACATCGGGGGTTTCTTCTGGGTTTCGTGATTATACTAATGCTATAGACGCTTGCACTTTGCGAGTTCTTCGATATGGAAAAAGAATAAGGCGAATGGGGATCGGGGAGGCGCTAGCATGGCGAGATCGACGGCCGTTAGGAAGATTGAACAGAAGGCTGGTCAGAGGCCGGATAGCAAGACCGTCTTGGCTGGGAATCACTCGAAAGAACTTTTCTTCGCCGTTGTCGGTCCGGTAGGGGCAGGTGCGTCGCAGGCGATCAAGGCTCTGCAACGCGTTTGCAAGTCAGGGGGCTATGAAGTTCACCTGATCAAGGCAAGCGACTTGATCCGAACCTGGGCAAATGAGAACGGCCTGGCCTTCCCTGGAGTCGGGACCAAGACCTTGGAACTGGTTACCGAGTTGCAGAACCTGGGTGACTCGATGCGCGAGCATGACATGGCCGAAGTCGCCAAAGCGGCAATGCGCGAAATCGCACAGCGACGTGCCAATCGCACCGGTCAGACTTACGTCAAGGGCGAGAAGGTCATTCCCGACAGCGTCAAACGCGTCTACCTTATCGATTCGATAAGGCACCCGGCCGAAATTCACCTGATGCGCAGAACGTACGGCAATGCATTCGGGCTGATCGGAGTCGTTTGCGAGGAGGGCGTGCGTCGCGCACGAATTCTTGAGAAATACTTCCGCGGGCCGGAGAAAGGGCTGCCCGAAACGCAGAACGCCGTCGACCGTTTCATGGATCGTGACTCGGACGACTCCAGTCGCAAGCATGGCCAGCATGTGACCGAAGCGTTCTACGAGGCGGATTTCTTTATCGACAATACCCGTGACGACCCGAACGGCACCAAGAACCTGCTTGATACCGATTTGAGCAGGTTCGTTAGCATCATCTCTCATGATCGGGTGGAGCGGCCCACCATAGAGGAGACCGCGATGCACCATGCCCACTCCGCGCGCGTGCGCAGCGCCTGTTTATCCCGACAGGTGGGCGCAGCATTGGTCGACGCCGATGGAACTGTGGTTGCGACCGGAACGAACGAAGTGCCGGCGGCTGGAGGTGGCGTCTATGGTGAGCGCTTCGCGACGTCAAGCAGAGGCATTGACGATCATCGTTGCGCTTTCCGCGCCGAGGCGTACTGCAGCAGCAACCGCGAGCAGAACGAAATCATCGACAACTTGATCGAGGTCATCCCGGAACTGAAGCAGGTTTCGGACAAGATCGACCTGGCTGCGCGCATCCGGAAGACTCGGCTGGGAGGCCTTATAGAGTTCAGTCGTGCGGTCCATGCCGAAATGGATGCGCTGCTGTCGGCCGGGCGCGAGGGTGTCTCGACCGTCGGTACCCGCCTCTTCGTCACGACATATCCGTGCCACTATTGCGCCAGACACATCGTCAGTGCCGGCGTGTACGAAGTTCAGTTCATCGAGCCATACCCCAAGAGCCTGGCCAGAAAGCTGCATAGCGATTCCATCGAAGTGACCCCGTCCGAGTGGATACCGCCGGTCCCAAAGAGCATCGGTGCCGCACGGGCGCAACTGCGTACCGCTTTGGACGTCGATAAGGACGACGTTAAGCTCAATGAGCCTAAGGTGCTTTTCAGACCCTTCGTGGGGGTAGCACCCCGGATGTACGTCCGTGCATTCGAGAAGACGTGGCAACTCAAGAATAAGACAAGCGGTGAATTTGAGATGCGGGCACCAGAATGGGGTAGCGAATGGACCACCTTGACGGTAGGCTATCCCGAACTCGAAGCAGCCTTGGCGAAATAGCGTGGCGAAACCGCAACTCACACTCGTCGAGAATACCGGAAGCTGGCATAGCCGCGTCGATGGTCGCGTTGTCGCGCAAACGCATGAGGTCGCCACTCGTGATACTGTGCTGAACTCACCACGTGCCGATCAGCTCGATTTGTTCGACGCGCTTGCCGTTCCCGATTTGCGCGTTTTCGTCGTCGCCATGGATACGGTGCACGGCCGGACGCTTCAAAAGGCGGTGCTGTCTAGCAAACCCAGGTCGGTGATCGATCTGCGATATGCCGCCCGTTTTGACCAATACGGATCTGACAGGGATACCTTGTTCGCCTATTTCAAGTCGGTCGGCGCTTACTATGCCTTGGACTCAATGCCTTGGCATGACCTTTCGATCCGCGACTTCATGACTGAGGGCGGCGTTCAAGTCCCAAGAGTTCATCATGAGCTGGTCCAGTTGGACAGAGGGGCAGTGATGTTCTTCGTTCCAAAGCCTCAGCACGCCAGCATGCTCATTGCGTACCTCAACCGGACGCTCTCGGTCAAAACCAAGACCAGTTGGCGGATCGAGCAGATCGGCTGATTTTAGAGGGAGCCGCCGGCTTCCGAGTCCGTATCTCGCCGTATCCTATCTGTACCGAACGGTACAATATTATCGAGTAACGTCGGCAGGCGCTCGCCGGTAAGTCGCGTAAATAGCTCAGGGGCCATGCCAAGTTTGGCAAGCAGGCGGTAAAGGACAATCGGGTCACGATTGGAAATCCAGCTGATGGCCGCGCGCAGCAACTCTGGCTCCTCGATCGCAACCCGTTCGTCGTAGCGCTCCGCCTTAGCTTGTCCGGTCTTTACCAGTTGGATGTTGGCGGTGCGATATTGCGCAGCGTTGATTAAACCCAGATCAAACGCGCGCCGGGCGATGGCGCGTACCGAAACCTTCCAACGAAGCTTCATTGAAAACAGTGCATTCCAATCGAGAGTCCGCCGACTTCGAGGAAATTCACGCGCGAACGCGGTGCGCGGGATCAAAAAGGCCCCGGCGAACCGGTGCGCCTCCCCTTCAGTGACACTGTCGCCGGTCTGGATGCCTTGATGCATGATCAGGTGAGCGGCTTCGTGTGCAAGGTCGAAGCGCAAGCGGGCGCCGGCAACTTTCGCGGTTGAGCGAACGATGATAGGCCGGCGCCGAGCCATAGACAGCGCATCGATGCGGTCAGTGAGATCATCGAATTGGACCACCACTGCACCAGCATTCTCCACAACCCGCATCATACTGGTGATTGGACCATCAGGGCCCAGACCCCAGTGCTGTCGAGCATTCTCGGCAATGCGCTCTATCGCGTCTGGCGAAGCGGGGCGCGGCTCCTCTGGAAAGTTGACCATCGGCATGCGCACCTGCCCCTCGAGCGCGTCAACTAGCGCTTCTAGAGCTGTTCCTCGGGCCACAGCCTGCGCAGTCAGCGCTCGTGGGGCGCTCGCCAGCCGACGGAAGTGACAGTCTTCTTCACGGACGGGGTTTGTCGCCGGCGTTGCAAAGAAAGCAGACGTCACCGCGAGCGCAGCTGCTAAAGCGTCACGCATCTCGTCGGTCGGTTCCTTGGCGCCCGTTTCAAGCTGATGAACAAACTGCCGGCTAGCCGCTACAAGCCCGCCTAGCTCATCGAGCGATAGCCCAGCCAGCAGTCGCGCCAATCGGAGCTTATCGCCGTAAAAGAAACGCGCCCGATCCTCCCGGACTTGGCCCGGCGGACTTCCTTTCGTTGCCACGCTTACACCTTGTCGGAAGAAGAGGCGATATCGTCGCCATGCTCGTCCTCGTCGTACCGGTGATCGCTGACAGACGGCGATGAAAGTTCAATACCCTCAGGCCGCGCTTCGTCCAGGAGCACGATCAACGGCTCCGCTTCAGCAAGTGGCAAAGGCCACACGAGTTCGGCTTGGTCGTTGCGTAACGCGACGAAACTAGCTCCGAGGAGCGCGCCATCCATGTCGGTCGTTACTCCGATTCGAAACAGCATGCCGGCGGTCGGAATGCCTGGCTCCAGGTCAAGCAGCAGTTGCTCGAAGGGAGTGGCAATAGAAATCTTTGCGGTAGGCTCTGCGGGATCTCCGCGCCAGAAGCGCATTGGAACACCTCCGATGCTGAACTGGAAATGTTTGCCGGGATCAATTACTCTCAGCCATTCGAAACCCAGTGTGCCGGCAGCCTTTGCGATCTGAAAGCAGCCGTAGTTGTAGGCGCAGACTCCCAAGGTCCAGTTGTCGTCTCCTATTGCGGGGTCAAAGCGGTCGACCGCACTGCCACGGCCCAGGGCGAGCAGTTGTGCAACCTTGACAAGCCGTTCTACGGTCAGCTCGGGGTGATAGTCCCAAGGCAGCATCTTCACTCTCTCTTTCTCGAATCGGGCATTTCTTAGAGTCTGTCAACCAGCAGGACCATTGTCAACCAACGCACGCCGAAAGGCAGAAGTATGGGTGCGGTGAAAATGTTGAACTACATGAAATCGAACCGCTTGCTGCTGCTTTATTCCAAGAGCGAGGATGGCAGGTGACAGGCCGCTGTTCGCTTGCTATGCGTCGAAATGTGCATATATTGTGCGTATGAGAGGCCGGAGATTTGTCGTGACCGAGGCACAGCTCGCGCATTCCAGGATGGTCTCAGGCTTTGTCGATAGCCTTCAGGAGCCGCGCACACCCTACATCTCGCCGAAGCGCCTGTCGGAGGCGCTTGGCGTGAAGGTGGCCAACCTCGCTCAGTTGACCGGTGTCCACCGCAACACGCTCCGTAACCCGTCATCGGAGCGCCTGCAGGGCCGGATGCGCGAGATGGTCAAGGTGATTTCGGCCGCAACGGAACTCTCCGGCGACATCGACAAGGCGATCTACTGGTATCGCAATGAACCGATCGCCGACTATGGCCACCGCACGGCTGCCGAGCTCGTCGCCGACGGCCAGGTCGAAGCAGTCCTGGCCTTCATCCGGGATCTTGAGAACGGGGCGCGTGGGTGAAAGTCGCCCGCGTCGGGCCGAAGGAGATCTTCCATCGCTATCTGACACCCAAATGGGCCTTCCTGCCCACCAGCGGTGCAGGCGCGGCGATTGACGGCGGTCGTTTCAACCGGCCAGGCGTGGAAGCGCTCTATCTGTCCCGTTCAACGCAGACGGCTCATGATGAATACAAGCAGGGCGCCAGCATCACCCCGCCGGCTACCCTTGCGGCTTACAAGATCACACTCACCAAGGTAGCCGACCTTTCGCAAGGGTTCGACCCAAACATCTGGGACGGCGTCTGGCAGGAATGGGATTGTGCCTGGCGCAAGATCGCTCGCATCGACAAGAAAATCCCGACATCGTGGAAGCTCGCGGACATGGTCATCACGGCCGGACATCGCGGCATCCTGTTCCCGTCGCTACGTCACGCCGGCGGCACCAATCTGGTGATCTTTCCGGCCAATCTTGTCGACGGCGATCATGTCGCGGTTCACGACCCTGATCACCGGCTGCCGCACGATCAATCGTCCTGGTCGTGAGTCATCGGCTCTTTCTGGGTCGCAACGCAACAACGCCTCGGTCACGGTACCTGGTCCTCAACGACATGATCCTCACCCTCCCGGTTGGCCAACCCGGCTGGAATATCGCCGGCCAGCAGCTTCTCCTTCGACAGCAGGCCGGCGTCCTCGAGCGCCTCGAAATCCGGCAGCTGGCGCAGCGTGTCGAGCCCGAACTGCGAGAGAAAAGTCTTGGTCGTCACATAGGTGTAAGGCGCGCCCGGCTGCGGACTACGCGGCCCGAGGCGATTAGGTCCTGCGCCCGCAGCACGCCGATCAGGTCGCGCGACACCTCCTTGCCGAAGAAGGAAGACAGCTCGCCACGGGTGATCGGCTGGAAATAGGCGATGCACATGAGGACAAGGGCCTCCGCCTGCGACAGTTCTTTTGTCCCCTGCCCCGCGGCTGTCCCGAAGGCGGCATGGATGACGTCGCCAAAAACCTTTTTGGTCCGGTGCTGCCAGCCACCGGCAACCGCGACCAGCTCGTAGGGGCGGCCGGCAAGCTCGGCGCGGATGTCGTTGATGATCAGCTCGATATTGCAGCTTCTTCCCACCACCCGCGCGAGGACACTACGTGTCACCGGTTCGCTGGCGGCAAAGATTACCGCCTCAACGCGGCCCATCCATTCGCGCCAGCGCAGTTCCGGCGGCAGGTGCTCGAGGTCGGTGTCGAGCAAGGCGGGTTGATCGTTTGTCTTGCGGCGGGCGGACGCTTCGCTCATCGCAGAGCCCAAAAAGCCGGAAAGAGGAACGGCCGGAGAGCTCGCGCACGGCCTCGAGTTGTTGCAGCCGCTCGAACAGCCGCCGCGCGGCAAAACGCGACAGGTTTTTTGTCGTCAGCGATCCGGAGACGGCATCCTCATTGAGCAGCAAAAAAATCACCTCGCCGGCGCCCTTGGCGCGCAGTTTTCGGCGCCACGGCCAGGAGTTTTTCGGTGCGGCGTGACAGCTCGGCGGCCAACCGACAGGCCTCGGCCGCCGCTTGAACCAGCGCGACGCAGACCGTCCGCTCAAAACCTTTTTGCCCGGGTCGGATGCGCTTGCCGCCGCCGGCCTCGCCGCGAAAAGCCGGACCAAAGGCCTGCGCCATCAGCAGCGGCAGCGGCAGCGGCCAGCGCAGGCTTTACGCCAGCACCAGGTCCGCCAGCCACCAAGCTAAAAGCTCAGCATCGGGCCGCATGGCAACGACGTGAGCCGTGGTCGCGGCGACGGCGGATGGCGCCGGCTGCTGCGACCCCGCAGGCTTTTCGATCTCCGTGCAGAGGTCGGCGAGCGCCGCGCCATCCCAATGGAGCACGAGCTGGTCGACGATCTTTTCGAGCCGGTCGGCGCTGGCGGCGGGTGGCTGCACGGCCAGCTGCCGCCAGGCGCCAAAAATGGCGCCGGCGGGGCCGGGATCGGCGCCCGCTGGGCGCAAGTGCCAGGCATCGCGCAGGGCGGGTTCGTCTTCGGCGCGCCCGGCCAGCCGCATGCCGCCAGCGGCGCATCTCAGCGCCTGCCGCTGGCGCCAGGCGCCGACCCAGGCAGGCTGTGCCTGTGCAAGCGTGTCGAGCACGCCCAAGGCGGCGCCGGCCTGGAAGGCGGCGTCAGCGTCGCTCGACGCGCCGGCGCTTGCGAGCGCCCAGGCCGGGACGGCGGGCGGAACAGGGGAGCTGGCGGTCGCGGGATCGAGGCGAATCATGCTTTCGAGGGTAAAGCGTGCCCGTCGCAGCTCGTCAACGTGAAGCCGCCTACCGCTATCCGCACCGAAGGCTGGGAATAAGAACCACGTCTTCCGTCTCGGGACGGAAGGAACTTCGCGACGGGACAGCTCAGGTGCGTCAGCGCCGCGGCGAGGCGGGCCTGATCGAACGCCGGCCGGCTCTGGCCGGTTAGGGCGTCGACCCTTATGAACTCGCGCTTGCCATGGGGTAATTCGGCTATAAACGAAGGCGTGGCCCGCGCTTAGCCAGAAGGCCTCTTTAGGGATGTTCACGGTAAGCTTGGCGTAGCGGTCATTGACGGTGAGAGCGCGCTCGAAATCAGCTGGCCAGTGCCTGAACCGCCCTCCCCTGCGGACGCTATTGCCGATCCCAGGTGAGCTACATACTGAGAATCAGAAGGGCGGATTTGTACACGGGCGGTTCCTTTCCGTAGGTAATCAGACATGCCGGCTTTGCCGACGTCCACGCACAATTCATGCCGAACGGAAAGCTTCGTGAGAGCACCCTTGAGCTGGACAGCCTTTGTCGCGCCCTCGACAGCGTGGTGATGGTTCAAACACCATTGCGTCGCCATGTTCGGCCTACAAAGTGAGATATTTCAGCGACTCACTTTCCCACAGTGCCGTCGCTATCCACCTCTCTCATAGGATCTGACTGTGCCTCGCCAGGTCATGCTGCTTCGATGGAGAACCGCATTCTGGCGCTTCGATCAACGCGAGGCCCAAGCTCAAATAGAATGCGGCTGGAATTCAAAATTCCAGCTCGTTGTTTCGCGGGCTCAGCTCGTGGAAAAGCTCGCGGCGGAGCAGAACGGTCGGCTTTCGCCCAGGCCCTTCGTCTTTCGTGACGGAACTTTCTCGATTAAAAAACGTACTGCGAGCACGTAGGATAGCCCGGCCTGCTCAATCCGCGCCGGGGGCACCGCCTGATGGGACAGAGCGGGCCGAACCGCGGGTATGTGATATCGGGATCCGATTACCGATGGCAATCCGAAAATGGTTCATTTGTAATGGCTTCGCGTCGCACCCCAGGTGTGGCCTTCCTGTCCCGATGCAAGGTATCGGGGGCACTTTCAACGAACTTTTGGCCTCAGCCTACGATTCTGTCTGAACACGTGGCTCCAGCGTCAAGGCCGGCGAGGTTCTGCGCTGGATCGGCCATTCGGCCGCCAGAAACCGCCGAAAAGGTGCGGCCGTAGGAGCATCAGCATAGATGGGCTAATCGGCTTCGTGCCCATCTTATCCGTCCAGAGAGAGGGGGTTAAACCGATGATAAAGTAGCTTGTGGGAACAGGCACAACCATCATGCAGAGGAGCGCAGCCATGAAACATTATGCCGGCCTCCATGTCTCGGTCAAAGAAACCAGCGTCTGTATCGTCGATGAAAACGGGAAAGTATGCCGTGAACGGAAGGTGGTCTCTCACCCCGGAGACCTTGTTGCCATCCTATGTGATCCGGCATTCAGTTTGGACAGGGTCGGCATTGAGGCTGGACCCTTGTCCCAATGGCTGTTTGAAGACTGGCAAAAGCTGGCCTCCCGGTGTTTTGCATCGAGACGCGGCACACCAAAGCTTTCCTGGATGCCCTTCAACAGAATAAAAGCGATCGGAACGATGCACGTGGCATCCCCCATATGAGGCGGGTCGGGCTGTTCAAGGACGTGCACGTGAAGACGCTCACTAGCCAGAAGCGCCGTGCCTTGTTAACGGCCCGATCGTTGCTGCAGGAAAAGGTGATCGACCTGGAGAACGAGGTGCGCGGGCTCTTGCGCAACTTCGGACTGAAGGTCGGCCATGCCTCGGGCGGCATGTTCGAGCGAAGGATACTCGAACTCGTCGAACACGACGCTGAACTGGCGGAAATCATGGAGCCACTGCTCGCTGGACGACGCATGTTGAGAGAAGGTTTCGCCAAACTCGACAAGAGGGTTCTAACCGAGGCGAAGGAGGAGGATGTTTGCAGGCGGCTGATGACTGTGCCTGGCGCTGGACCGATTGTCTCGCTCGCCTATGTCTCGACGATCGATACTCCCAGCAGGTTCCGTCATTCTCGATCGGTGGGAGCGATATTGGGTCTTACGCCCGTACTGAAACAGTCCGGCGAGATGAGTCGCGTCGGCCACGTCTCTCTACGCGGGGATGCCATGATGCGCAGGCTGCTCTACGAAGCTGCCCAGTCGATGATGACGCGCGTAGTGAAATGGTGCTGGCTGAAGAATATCGCAAACGCGGCGGCATAGCCGTAAGCCGTAAACAGGGTATAGAGGTTCGAATTCAAGGTTCCGCGTAGCGGCGGAAGACGTCCATCGCGGACGATGGTGATGTGAGTTCGTGGCGGCGTTTATTCCGATGATCCGTCATCAGGATGCAGCATAGATTGGGCCACATCATCCACTGGACCCCATCATGGGAGGGGCCGAGCGCCGATCCCGAAGAGAAGCGCGGGCCGCGACAGACGCTAGACGAGCCGGACGCAGACAGAGATTGCCTCCTCTGTGACGTAGCCCTTTCGGCTGGAAAGCGCCATTAGCGGTAATCTGCGCGTGGATCATGGCGTCGGCCACAGACCAAGCCGTCCAGTATACGGAACCATTCTTCAGCCGCATGGGAAAACGGGAGAAACGGCCACTCGGCGACTTGTTCGGTTTAAGGAACTTTGGCGTGAACCTTGCCAAACTCGCTCCCGGCGGAGAGTCCTCGCTCTTGCATCGGCACAGCAAGCAAGACGAGTTCATCTTCATCCTGGAAGGTGAACCGACGTTGGTGAGGGACTCAGGCGAGTTCCTGCTTGGCCCGGGGATGTGCGCCGGATTTCCCGGGATCGCCCACCGACTCGTGAATCGAACCTTGAACGACGTCGTCTGCCTCGAGGTGGGCGACCGCACCCCAGAAGACGAAGGGACCTATCCGAACGACGACCTCAAAGCCGCGTTGGATGCGGACGGGAAGTGGCAGTACACGCACAAGGATGGCCAGCCCTACTAAGGGCATTCATGCTGGAGGCCACGGTCATCCGGACCGCAACCTGGCCATACCTCGACAAAATTATGCATCAGGGTCTTGCTATAGGTTCATTATACATTATATATAAACATATATCGAGTCAGGAGAAGACAGTGCCCCTCACCCAGATAACAGAACGGCTTTGGGTCACTTCGCAGCCGGGTCGATGACTTCGGCCGTTACCGCGACCAGGGTTTCGCCAGTCTCATCAACGTGCGATCCGATGGCGAGGACGCCGATCAGCCCGGCAATGCCAAGGAGAAACATGCGGCTCGTCACGTAGGAATGGAGTACACCTTCATTCCGGTTACAGGTCCGTCTATCACCGAAGCGGACCTACGTGCATTCCAGAAGGCTCGCTCCGATGCGGGAGGCAAGGTGCTGGCCCACTGCAAATCCGGGACCCGAGCTCTGCTCCTCCACGTCATCGGCGAAGTCCTCGACGGCCGCATGGAGCGTAGTGATGTCCTTGCGTTCAGCCGGAAACACGGTTTTGATCTTTCGTCAGCAGAGACGTGGCTTTCACGTCATCATTCGATACGACCGGAGGTGAAAGGCTTCTTCGATCGGCGCACTTGGAGCGTTCAATATGTGGTCTCCGACCTCACGACGGGCAAGTGCGCGATCGTCGATCCCGTGTTGGACTTCGACGAGAAGTCCGGAGCAACGGCGACGAAAAATGCCGACGCCATCCTTGAATACGTCGCGTCGAAAGGGCTTCAGGTCGAGTGGATTCTCGACACGCATCCCCATGCGGACCATTTCTCGGCAGCGCAATAGATCAAATCCAAGACAGCCGCGCCGACTGCTGGCCATACGTTGGCTTCGGTGACTTACGTGATTGGTGATGCCGCCTTCGTTCACGACACGATCTTCCAACCCGACAGCGGCACGGCGCGCGCGGATTTCCCCGGCGGAAACGCAACTCTCTGGAGCTCGATCCAGTCGATCCTGGCGCTTCCCGAGGAGACTCGACTGTTCACGGGTCATGACTATCAACCGGACGGACGCCAGCCGAAGTGGGAAAGCACCGTCGGGGAACAGAAGCGGCAGAACCCGCACATTGTCGGTCGCGATGTCGCCAGCTTCGTCAAGATCAGGACCGAGCGCGACAAGACTCTACCCATGCCGAAGGTGCATTCGTTGCAGGTCAATATCCGCGGCGGGCGGCTGCCGGAGTCCGAGGACAATGGAAAGCGATACCTCAAGATACCTCTGGACGCCCTGGAAGGGTCAGCATGGTGACGACATGAACTCCGCGAAAATCGAAAAGCGAATTGTGGACCTCACCGACTTGCAGGCCAAGGCTTCTGAGGTCTCCGAACTCCTGAAGACGCTCGCGCATCCCATGCGGATGATGATCGTCTGCACCCTCATCAAGAGCGAGTATTCCGTCAGTGAACTCGAGGAAAAGCTCGACATCCATCAACCCAATCTCTCGCAGCAGCTGACCGTGCTGCGGGAGGCCGAAATCGTCGAAACCCGCCGGGAAGGCAAGCAGATTTACTACAGATTGACGGCGCGTAAGGCGGAGCGGCTCGTCGGCGCGCTCTACGATATCTTCTGCGCCAGCGGAGACAGCGAATGAACGAATATCTTCCATCATTGGCAGGCGGCATGCTGATCGGGCTTTCGGCCTCGATGCTCCTGCTCCTCAATGGCCGGATCGCCGGGATCAGCGGCATTGTCGCGAGACTTGCGCAGGGATCGAAGATCGGGACCAACGCCCTCTTCGTCGTCGGGCTGATCTTCGGGCCGATCCTTTATCGCCTCATGGCTGGCGGGCCCCCCGCATCAACGATCACAGCCTCCTGGCCGTCGCTGATCATCGCGGGGCTGCTTGTCGGCTTCGGTTCTCGGATGGGCTCCGGCTGCACCAGCGGCCATGGCGTTCTCGGGCTTGCACGGCTGTCGTCGCGGTCTTTGGTGGCCGTTGTCACCTTCCTGACAACGGGTGTCGTGACCGTGAGCGTCATTGGAAGGCACTTGTCATGACTCATAGTGTTCCCAGACTCGCAACTGCAATGGCCTCCGGTCTGATATTCGGCCTAGGTCTATCGTTCTCCGGAATGTTGGACCCCGTTCGCGTGCAGGGCTTCCTCGACGTGTTCGGCCCATGGGACCCAAGCCTCGCCTTCGTCCTCGGCGGAGCTGTCACCGTCGCCGCAATAGGCGTGGTGGTATCCCGCCGTCGTGCCCGGCCGGCATTCGACGCAGAGTTTCATCTACCGGGGACGCGGGGGATCGATCGACGTCTCGTGGTCGGCTCCGCCATGTTCGGTATCGGCTGGGGTATTGCGGGATTTTGTCCTGGCCCGGCGATCTCCGCGCTAGCGCTAGGGAAGGCTGAGGTCATCGTCTTCGTCGTGGCGATGGTGCTCGGAATGATCGTTCATGACAGATGGGCGGGGCGAGCCAGATGAGCACTAGAGCTTGATGAGATTAGTTTTGGTCATATCCTGAGTTTTGGAAATAGTGTGAGCACTCTGTGGGTGTGACGCGG
>NZ_JBSKBQ010000036.1:0-18572 GCF_053714375.1 Mesorhizobium sp. ArgA1 | reverse complement strand
AGATCACCCCCAAAATGTAGTGGTAACACGCGCCGGCGCGCGCCTAACATGCTGACTTAATAACTTATTCTTACAGGCGGTGTTTAAGTCGGGTATGGCTGCTGGATACAGCGGTCAAGCCGCGCAAAATCCGCGACGACTTGAAAGCGTTGGTTGACGCTGACGATGTGGTCGTTGTGGCTTGCATCGCCCAGGAATGGGGTTCACAACTACTACTGTGCAGATTGGTTGAACAACCAGGGCGGAGCTGGGCGACAACCGCTCCATACGGCATTCCATCGACCTAAACTGTATGCGAAAAAGTTTGGCTAGCGGGGCCAACAATCTGAGTCGCATCACATCCTCCATCGTGGCTGTCTCACGAAAGCTTCATGAACGTTTGCTAATGAGCCCCGCTTGGGGGAATGTTTGGTGGACGAAGACAGCCCGTATCGTGAAGCCTATCGCCTGGAGCGTGTCGCAGACGGCAACGTCACAACAATTGCGACCTTCTATTCGGCCAAAGAGGCTTTGACGATCATTGAATGAGAGCTACAGGCTGATGCTGGGCGAAAAGCAGATATGGCCGAACCAGGCTTCAACGGGCCGTGCTTGGGTCTAGCTTGGACTTAATAGTGCAGATGGCCTTGATGATGGCGTTGGCGGATTCCTGATCCAGTGCGATCTCTAGAAGCCCTTCCGTTGTCGCTATCGAAAGGATGCCGATAGTGCTGCCGGCATCCTCGAACGTGGCAACGTGGATTTCGGTCGGCACGAAAGGCCGTGCCCTGTCCTTAGGTTTCATGCTTCGGTCTGGCCCTGTTGCCTTTCAGCTTATGCGTAGGGTCTGGCGGTGCCGAAGAAGGCATGTGCCGTGCTCCGGTTTGATTTCCTGGACAATGCCGCCTCAATAAGAAAGTGGGGACCTCATTTGAACATTACTCCGATTTCGCGCTTTCGGCACGTCATCGGAATAGGTGCCACCTGTAAACTGACTTTCGTTCGTCACAACCGTATAGCCATGCGCCGCAGCAACAGCGGTCTGCTCAATGATGGCCTGCAACCCGGCCGACTTTAGGCTCCGCTCTGATGGCGCCTGGGTTGGGCAGAAGACGAAAGGGGGAGGGGCTTCCCGTCAAAGGCACGGCGCTGCGCGCTTATTTCATCCCAGAGCTCAATCGTCCTGAAATTCAACGGCAAAAGCAGGCAATTTATTGCGTGTCGAACCGAGACTCGTTCGTACAATGGCGCCGAACGATCAGGAAACGACATGAAACCTTTGGAAATAAGAATCGGCGCCGACCGCCGATCCTTAGCCATCACTTGGAATGACGGCTCTCTCCGTGCTGTCCGTGCCTCACGGTTGCGCGCACTCAGCCGAGCGGCCCATCAGGTCCGGTCCGCCATCGACGGGAGGGAGCATTCTTTCGACGACATCACCATCGTCAGCGCCGTGGCTGTCGGTTCGTATGCCATGCGGCTGGTTTTCTCCGATGGTCACGACCGCGGCATCTATCCTTGGCGCTATCTGCGCGAAATCGTCGACACACAGGGTTGAGGAAGCACAATGGACCACTTTGTCGACGGGCAAGCCGAAGTCGCTTGCGATGTTCTGGTCATTGGCGGCGGCACAGCTGGTCCGATGGCCGCGTTGAAGGCCAAGCAGCGCAGTCCCGATCTGAAGGTCGTGCTGCTCGAGAAGGCAAATGTAAAGCGTTCGGGCGCGATCTCGATGGGCATGGACGGGCTCAACAATGCCGTTGTGCCCGGCTACTCCACACCTGAGCAATACACCAAGGAGATCACGATCGCCAATGACGGCATCGTCGACCAAGCCCCGGTCTTCAAGTATGCATCGCGTTGTCATGAAATCATCGAGGAGCTGGATCGCTTCGGCATACGCTTCCAGAAGACCGCCAATGGCGATTTCGACCTGAAGAAGGTTCATCACCTCGGAACATACGTCCTGCCGATGCCGAATGGCGACACGGTAAAAAAGGCGCTTTACCGCCAGCTCCGACGCGAGCGGATTCTGATCTCCAATCGCTACATGGCAACCCGCCTGTTGACCACGGAGAACGGCCGGATCGCGGGAGCAATCGCGGTGAATACACGCTCGGCCGAATTTCTCGTGGTTCGCGCCAAAACCGTGATCCTGTGCATGGGAGCGGCGGGCCGGCTCGGCTTGCCTCACTCAGGCTATCTGTTTGGAACCTATGAGAACCCGACCAATTCGGGTGACGGGTATGCAATGGCCTATCACGCCGGCGCCGCGCTCGCCAATCTCGAGTGTTACCAGATCAACCCGCTGATCAAGGACTACAACGGTCCCGCCTGCGCCTACGTTGCGGGGCCATTCGGGGCCTACACTGCCAACAACGACGGCAGGCGTTTCATCGAGAGCGACTATTGGTCGGGACAGATGATGCAGGAGTTTTACAACGAACTGCAATCGGGCAAGGGACCGGTTTTCCTGAAGCTCAATCATCTGCATTCCGACACGGTTAGCGAGATCGAAAAGATCCTGCATAAGGTCGAGCGCCCCTCGCGCGGCAGATTCCATCAAGGCCGCGGCACCGACTACCGCAACGCGATGATCGAAATGCATATCTCTGAGATCGGCTTCTGTTCAGGTCACAGCGCATCCGGCGTGTTCGTGGACGAATATGCTCGCACGACCGTGCCGGGTCTCTACGCAGCAGGCGACATGGCCAGTGTTCCACACAACTATATGCTCGGCGCATTCACCAATGGCGCGATAGCCGGGGAACACGCGGCCGAAATCGCAAGTGAGACCGACCTGCCGGAATTCGACAGCGATCTGCTCAGGCGGGAGCGCGAACGGGTGCTGGCGCCTACCCGACGCGACGACGGCATTCCGCCAAATCAGCTGGAATACAAGACCCGGCGCCTCGTCAACGACTATCTCCAGCCGCCAAAGGTCACGGCCAAGATGCAGATCGGGCAAGCCCGACTTGCCGAGGCGCGAGACGATCTGGAGACGGCACTTGTCGCCCGCGACGCCCACGAACTTATGCGTTCCCTGGAGGTATCCTCAATCCTCGATTGCGCAGAAATGGCGGCCCATGCCTCGCTCTATCGCACCGAAAGTCGCTGGGGCCTCTACCATAACCGAGTCGATCATCCCGAGAAGGACGACGCGAATTGGTTCTGCCACACGCTGCTGCGCAAGATCGACGGCCGAATGATTTCCGAGAAGCGAGCTGTCCAATCTTACGTCGTTCCCATCGAGGACGAAGAGCGGACAGCCTACGATCGTCTGCGTGTTTCCAAAAATGCTTGACCAGGAGAATATATGCCACTCGCGCTTTCGCCTACTGCCGTTCCCGTGGTCGTCGACGATGCCAAATGCATCGCTGACAAGGGCTGCACCGTCTGTGTCGACGTCTGCCCACTGGACGTGCTGCGCATCAGCGATTTAACCGGAAAAGCCTACATGAAATTCGACGAATGCTGGTACTGCATGCCGTGCGAGACAGATTGCCCAACGGGGGCGGTCACCGTGAACATTCCCTACCTGTTGCGCTGAGATGAGTGCCTTCGAACCGTTCGAAGATTTTGGCGACATCGACGACATAGTCGAACGCCTCAACGACGCCGACGGCGGAGTGCGGCAACTGGCGGTGATTGATCTCGTCGCTACCGCGCGCCGCGACGTGCTGCCTCATCTTCTGGCCGCGGTCGAGGATCCAAATGATGCCGTGCGATTGCAGGTGGCGCTCGCCTTTGCCGAGTTCGACTCGAACGAAGCCGCAAGCGGGCTCGTCAAATTGGTAACGGACGAAGACAGCACCGTGGCGAAGGCGGCGGCTGAGGGTCTTGCCGAAATCAAGGCTCCGGCGGCAGCGGAACTGATAGGGCCACTGCTCGAACATGAGAGCGCTTTCGTCCGCGCCGCCGCCCTTCGAGGCTTGAGGGCGCTGCGGTCTCCGGCATCGCTCGGTCCGGCGCTTGCTGCAATTCGCGACGACAATCCGGAGGTACGGGCTCAGGCGCTTGGCGTAATCGCTTACCTCAAACTGGAGGAGACATTGCCCTCCCTGATTGGCGCGACACTTGACCCAAATGCTGGCGTCAGGGCCGTTGCTGCAAGTGCGCTCTCCTTCTCCGGCCAGCCTGCGGCCGCTCAGGCGGTCGCGGCTGTGCTTGGCGACGACAGCTGGCAGGTGCGCGCCGCCGCCGCGGATTCGCTCGGTCAGCTCGGCCAGGCTTCGGTGGTCCATCGACTGACGGCTGCCTTGGATGACGAGTACTGGCAGGTCCAACTGAGATGCCTGAATGCGCTTGGCAAGCTCAAGGCCCATGCGGCTGTTCCGGCAATTTCAAAGTCGCTTCGAAGCGAGATTGCAGCAGTGCGCAAGGAGGCTGCCGCCGCGCTTGGCGAAATCGCTGCCCCAGCCTCACGCGAGGCGTTGATGGACCACATCTCCGATGCCGACCCCGACGTCCGCAAGACGGTGCGCTGGGCCTTGGCCCGGCTCGGCTAGAACTGTCGAAGGGCGGTGAATGGCGCCGTCCTTCGAAACCATGTTCATTAGCTTGTGCGGGTGCTCGATGCGAATTTGTCGCGGCGTGACGGTGACCAGCCCATCTTTCTGGAAGCGTTTCATCATCATCGTTACCCACTGGCGCGTCGACCCCACCATCGCGGCGATCTGATCGTGCGTCACCTTGGCGTTTATGATCACGGCATGCCCGTCACGAACGCCGTGAAGCTCCGAGAGATTCATCAGGAATTGCGCCAGGCGCTCGATCACTGACCGCGTGCCCAGCATCTGCGCCATGGCCGAATAGCATCGGCCCTTTGCGGCCAGCCCCTGCACAAGACAGAGAGCGAAGCCCGGAAGCTCCGCGACGAGCCTCTTGAGCGCGGAGGCAGGCAGGAAGAGGATCTGGCAGTCGCTAAGCGCCTCGCCGGACCAGATGTGAGCGCCTTCGCCAGTCATTTCGGGACCGCCAATAAAATGCCCGGCTGTCCAATAGGCGAGCGTGATTTCCCGTCCCGACGGAGCGGTATAGAAGACACGAACCTGACCGCTTTCGATTATGAAAATGCCTCCGTGCCGATCGCCTTGGCTGAAGATCGCCTCACCGGTCGAGAAGGCCAGACGCCGGCCGTGACTGTTGAGCCTTGTCAGTTCGTCCGGGTTTAGCGTGTCTAGAAAATGCGCGCCTTCGTCCAGGCCCTCGACGCTTTCGCTCAGGAAGAGTGCCTGGTCACCAGGGAGCAGGACCTGGCTGGGCGGCACTGGCCGCGGCTGCGGCCTCCGATCGTTGGCCTCACTCGGGGCGAGCGTTGGCAAGGTCATGGTCGCTCCTCCATAGATCGGAGCAAAACTATATAAAGTCTATAGAGTATAAAGAAATATCATTGCGCATTTTTGCCATTGCTGGAACGATTGTCTCTGTTTGCGCCCGCTGCCCGGTTGCCGGGTGATGCCCAAGCGTTTGATATCCAGCGTTAAGAGCATGCCCGGCATCAAGATTTGCTCTGCGAGTCGAAACAGTTCCTTCGGCTGCCCGGGCAAATAATTGCTTATCCCCCTTGCGAGACCGCCTCATAAATCAGTCAGGCAGCGGTCGGCGTCCGTCCACCGGTCGCCGAACCAAATAGCCACCGGGCCGTCCGGGACACGACTAATGGAACAGGACCATGAACATGCGCACACACTTCGCTGCGATCGCCCTTGCGGCTGCCGTCTTCGTTTCGGCTGCCAAAGCAGAAACCATTCGCGTGGCTATCGGCACCCAGGACACGACGATCAATACCGCGACCGGCGGGCTTCTCATCCGCGAATTGAATCTCCTTGAAAAATATCTTCCGCACGACGGCAGGTACCAGGCCGCCACCTACGACATTCAGTGGAAGAATTTCACGAGCGGCGCGCCAATCACCAACGAGCAGCTCGCCGGCAAGCTCGATTTTGGGGTGATGGCAGATTTTCCAGGTTCATTGAACGGCCTTGCGCACCTCAAGGCGGGGAGAAAGAGTCTGTTCATTGCCGTGCTTTCGGGAAGCGTCAACGGCAGCGGCAATGGCATTGTCGTGCCAGCCAATTCGCCCATCCAATCCCTGGCGGAGCTCAAGGGCAAGACGATCTCGGTGCCGTTTGCTTCCACCTCGCACGGGATGTTGTTGCGGGCCGTGAAGGCGCAAGGCTGGGACGCCGACCGTGACGTCAAGATCATTACCCAGGCTCCCGAGGTCGCCGGCCCATCTCTCAAAGCAGATCAAATCGACGCCCATGCCGATTTCGTTCCATTCGCCGAGCTCTTCCCGTGGCGTGGCTTTGCCCGTAAGATCTACGATGGTTCGCAGGCAAAGGTGCCAACCTTTCACGGCGTCCTGGTTGATGCTTCCTATGCCGAAAAATATCCCGAGATCGTCGTCGCCTATCTTCGTGCTGTCATCGAGGCAGACCAGCTCATCGGCAAGGAGCCTGAGAAGTACAGCGAGCTGATCGGAAAGATCACCGGCGTCGACGCCGAGGTGGACTATCTGTTCCATGGTCCGCTTGGGTTACAGACCCGCGATCTAACGTGGAAGCCAGAGTATCGACAGGCCGTGGCCACCGCCATCGAAACTCTTAAGCTCCTTAAGAAGGCGGACAGCTCGCTTGATGTCGACAGCTTCGTCGACGATCGTTTCATTCGAGCGGCGTTCAAGGCGTCGGGCCTGGATTATGAAGCGGCACTCAAGGATTACGAGCAGCTGCCATTGAACGCCAAGGATGCTTCGACGGGCGAGCAGATCAAGGATTCCAGGCGCGTCGCCGAGATCTGGGTCGATGGCGAGCCGCAGGTGAGACACTACGCCTCGCCGGAAAACGCCCTTGTGGCCTTCAAGGCGATAGAAGGCGAGGGCAAGGCAATAAGGGTATTCTATGCCCAGGACCGCGACAGCGGCATCAAGCTTTTGGGCAAACAAGCCTGGTTCGTGCGTTCCGATAGCGGCGAGGTCAGCGCGTTCCTTCTGAAGGAAAAAGCCGAGAACTGGGCCAAGACCCATGGCGGAAGCGTGCTGGATTTTGCCGGCGTCAAAGCTGCCCTCCTGGCAAGCTATCAAGACGACCAATGATCGGCCTTCAAGTCGGTCGCTGGCTGCGGCGGGCGGGATCTCTCGCCTTCTGCCTCTCTGTTTGGCAGATGGCGTCCACCCTGAAACTGGACTTCGGCATCATCACTTTCGCCAATGTGCCGCCGCCGGGAGACGTCGCGTCGGCCGCGCTCGAGTTCTTTCGATCCCCACGGCTCTTTGCCCATGTGTCCAGCAGCCTTGAGCGGGTCCTTGCGGGCTATGGAATCGCCGCGGTGGTGGGCGTCTCGTTGGGTCTGTTGATCGGCCGCCTCCGATATGCCGGGGACTTCCTTCAGGCGCCTCTCGAACTGTTGCGCCCGATCCCTGCCGTGGCATGGATCCCGCTGGCGGTGCTGATGTTCCCGTCCTCGGAGCTTTCGATGATCTTCATCACTTTCACCGGCGCTCTCTTTCCAATCCTCATCAACACCGTCCACGGCGTCGAAAACATCGATCCGCGGCTGATCGCATCCGCACGCAGCCTGGGCAGCACCCGCTCGGCCATGCTCCTGGAAGTGATCATCCCTGGCGCCGCACCGAGCATTGTCACCGGGCTGGTGATTGGCATGGGCACATCGTGGTTCTGTCTGGTCACCGCCGAAATGATCTCAGGCCAGTTCGGCATCGGCTACTACACCTGGGAATCCTACACGCTGCAGAACTATCCCGAGATCATCGTCGGCATGGTTGTCATTGGGCTGCTTGGCATGGCGAGCAGTGCTGTGCTGAAGGCTGTGGGAGCGGCACTCCTCCCGTGGCACAGCAAGGACGGCAAATCATGAACATGCAGGAGCGCAAAATCCGGGCAACGATGGGCCGCATCGCGGCCGAACGCGTCTCGATTCGGCTTGGACGGGGCAGCGCGGCCTTCGAAGCGGTTAGCGATGTAAGCTTCGAAGTCACGCCGGGTGAATTCGTATGTCTTCTGGGGCCGTCCGGCTGCGGGAAGTCGACCCTTCTTGGCGCTTTGGCTGGACATATCTTGCCGCTTTCTGGGAGGCTTTCCGTGGATGGCGTGCCCGTGCGAGGCCCGCACCCGGACCGAGGCATCGTCTTCCAGCATCACACCCTTTTTCCATGGAAGAACGCACGTGACAATGTTGCGTTCGGACCGAAGATGCGCGGTGTCGGGCGCGCCGAACGGAGGCGTGAAGCGGACAGGATATTGAACCTTGTCGGCCTCGACGGATTTGCAGACCACTACCCCGGCCAGCTGTCTGGCGGCATGCAACAGCGCGTGGAGATGGCCCGTGTCCTCATCAACCGGCCCAGGCTACTTTTGATGGATGAACCCTTTGGAGCCCTGGATGCGCTTACAAGACTGAGGATGCAGGAACTGCTGCTGGAGGTTTGGGAGCAATTCAGGACCACGATTGTCTTCGTCACCCATGATATCGACGAAGCCATCCTGCTTTCGGATCGCATCATCGTCATGCAGGCACAGCCGGGTCGCATCCAAGAGGAAATCAATGTGGATTTCGAGAGACCGAGGACGGCCGAAATGATCGCGTCAATCCAGTTCTTGCGTTTGAAGCAGCACTGCCTGAAGCTGCTTCGTAGCGACAGGCAGCGGGATACTTTGGCGCGGCTTTCGCCGCTAGGATAGAGGCGACGCTTTGCGGGCTCGCTGCTCTGGGATTATCCGGTCGCTCAATCACTCAATCGACTATTCAAAGACACCGAGCCGCGAGCGGTTGCTGGAACTCATCTCGGCGATGGGCATCACCCCGCGCGAACTTGTGAGCGAGAGGGGAACGCCTTACGGGGACCTTGGGTTGCCGATCCGAAATGGAGCGACGAAGAGGTGATGGATTTCATGCTCGCCATCCGACCCTCATCAACTGGACGATCGTCGAGACGCCAAAGGGCACTAGGCTTTGCCGGCCCTCGGAAGCGGTGCAGGCGCTTCTAAACGTGGCCGAATTTATCAAGGAAGATGGTGAGAAGGCCGTCCACGTGCCGATGCAAACATCCTTCCTGGCTGCAACGGCTCGCAAATGGTCACAGCTGCGGGTTCGATCCGATACGATCGTGCATTTCGGCTACAGCCTACGGTGGCCAGTCGCGCGCTCGTGCGGCCGATCTGCGCACGTCAATTCCTCGGCCTATACGGCAGCAAAAAAGGTCCAGAGGCACCGCCCTCGAACCGAGATGTCGTCTATCTGACGCACGATCAACATCTGTGCGAGATGGCAAAGCCTGAAGCCACAGGAAAACAGCTCGCCTCAGCTCGTCAGCTGGCAGTTTCGCTCGTCACTCTGGTGTACCCAAGTGTGATTGAAGGGGCTAAGGAATGTTGATAATAGTTGATAAGAGCCTTATCTGAGGTATGCCGTGACCGAGGGAGTTTCATATGATCAGCGCTGATCTGGGCAAACAACTTGAAAGCTACATCCAGCAACTCGTCGAAACGGGCCGCTACGGCTCGAAAAGTGAGGTTCTGCGGGAAGGCGTGCGACTGGTTCAAGATCGAGAAACGAAACTGGCCGCACTGGATGCATCAATCATGCGTGGAATAGCCGATGCTGACGCAGGGCGAACCCATGCTGCCGAGGATGTTTTCAGCGAACTGCGGGAACGCTACAAAGCCATGCTGCCGGGCTCGGCCGAATGAAAGTGCGCTTTACGACCGAAGCCAAGGCGGATTTGCGGCAGATAGCCGACTACATCGCGAAGGATAATCCGCCCAGAGCTTTGTCATTCGTCGATGAGCTGGAACAGACATGCCTAACCATAGCAACGTCCCCAAAAGCTTTCCCTCTGGTGCCCCGCTATGAACGGCATGAAATCCGCCGCCGCGTCCATGGAAACTACCTGATTTTCTACCGTGTGAATGGCGAGCAGGTTGTTATCGTCCACGTCCTGCACGGTGCGATGGACTATGCCGCCATACTGTTTGAGGGCTAGACCCTGGAGAAGGGGCCGGTCTGGAAGTTGCAATGGCGAAGAGCAGAATTGGTCGAGCGTCCCGCTTGCCGAATCTAGTCCGCCCTCATAGAAGAAGAAATGGGGCGCGCCTAGTCGATAGTATTGAACGAGAATGGGGGGATCACGGCACAGTCAATGCCTTGGTCCGGAGGGCTCCTGAATATGTACTCCAGAGGATCTGAATGGCGTGAGTGGGACTTACACGTACACTCGCCAGCATCATTCCATTGGGACGGCGAACGGCTCGGATCGGATAAAGCCAGAAACGATCAGCTCATCGATGAGATGATCCGCGCCCTGAATGACGCTGCTCCGATAGCGTTTGGGCTCATGGACTACTGGACATTCGACGGTTGGTTTGCCCTCAAGGCGCGCCAGGTCCAGCCGGCTGCGGCGGAGCTTATGAAAACTGTCTTCCCTGGTATCGAACTCCGCTTGGCGGCGCCGATGGAGGGACGACTGAATGCCCACGTTCTTTTCTCCAATGAGATCAGTGATCAGCATCTCAGAGATTTTCTCTCTCGGTTGAAGCTTGAATTGATCAATCAACCCCTGTCTCGCGACGCGCTCATCGAGTATGCGCGATATGCGGGCGCAGACAAACTGGCAAAACATGGTTTTGAGAAGAGCAAAATTGCGTCGGACGACGCGGAGGCGTTCATCGCCGGCTGTAAAATCGCGGAAGTGAATGTCGATTCGTACAAGGAGGCGATCCGTCTTGTACCCGGGGCTCGTGCAGTCGGCTTTATGCCCTTCTCGACCAACGACGGTCTCGACACCGTCAACTGGACCGACCATTACGCCTATGCGCTTGGCCTGTTCGAATCGTCTCCAATCTTTGAAACAAGAAGGCCGGATCTCTGGGCAGCCTTTTGTGGTGTCGAGACAGAGACCAACAAGAAATGGCTTGGTAACTTCCAGGCTGCACTGAAAGGCATCCCCCGACTTGCCGTGTCCGGCAGCGATGCTCATTGCTTCCGGGGAAACGGAACCACCGATAAGCGCGGATACGGCGACTTTCCGTCCGGCAAGCGCACCTGGATCAAGACTGATCCAACCTGGAAGGGCTTGTTGCAGGCGCTGAGAGAGCCCGCGAAGCGCTCATTTTTAGGTGAACGACCTCCGAAGCTGGAGCGTATCAACCAGCATAAGACGTTCTACATAGATCGGATTCGCGTAGGCAAGGCGTCTGACAGTACACTTGCGGACACCTGGCTGCATGGAACAGACATTCCTCTAAACCCCGACCTCATTGCGATCATCGGCAACAAGGGGAGCGGCAAGAGCGCGCTCGCCGATATCCTGGCTTTGCTGGGCAACTCCCAGCAAAGCGCCCACTTCTCATTTCTGAAACGCGATCGATTCCGCGGGAAAGCAGGAGAGCCGGCCCGCCAATTCGTTGGCGAACTCTCTTGGCTCGCTGGCGATCCGTGTGTGATGAGCCTTGCCGACGATCCGTCGGCTGAACGGGTCGAACTCGTCCGGTACATTCCGCAAGGCCGGTTCGAAGCTCTGTGCAATGATCATGTGTCAGGCAAGACTGACGAGTTCGAGAAGGAGCTCCGAGAGGTGATCTTTTCTCACGTCTCGAACAACGTGCGCCTCGAGGCTCTGAGTTTCGATCAACTCATCGACAAGCAAGAAAACGTTTTCCGGGCTCGGGCGAATGAACTTCGCAAATCGCTGCGGGCGCTCAACGAGCATATTGTGGGTATCGAAGATCAGCTTCACCCCAATGTGCAAAAAAACCTCGAGGAGCAGATCCGGCTCAAGGAGGCGCAGATTGAGGAACACACCGCAATTAAACCACCCGTAATCGAGCAACCCACGGACCAACTCACTGCTGATCAGCGGCAGGCAAGCGCCAGACTTGCGGAGATCGGAGCGGCGCTGGAGCAATTGAAGAATGACGCCAGGAAGGCTGCCGATGACAGGCAGATAATCGGCAGAAAGCAGCGGTCGATTCGTAACATCCGGGAGCGCATTGGGCTTTTTGAGAAGCAACTCGCAGCCTTCGTGTCCGAAATCGCCGACGACCTTGCCACCGCCGGTTTGAGAGCAGAAGAGCTGATCACCCTGACCGTCAATCGTGACGTCCTGACACAGCACCACCAGATGCTGGCCAGCAGCGACGAAACGATCGCAAAGAACGTGGAAAGCGCCGCTACGACCGAGATCGCACTGGTCGCCGAACAGAATCGGCTTTCTGAAAAATTGAACGAGCCGCAGCAGAAATACCAGGCGTACAAACAAGCCTTGAAGGAATGGCAAACCGCACTGGAGGCGATCGAGGGTTCGGAAACCGAGCCTGAAAGCCTCAAGGGATTGCAGCTAAGGGTTGTTCAAATAAACCAACTGCCGACGAAGCTTGCGCAAGAACGGGCATCACGACGAGAGGTAACCGCTCAGATATTTTCGGTGCTGGAAGAACAGCGAGCCGCGCGGGAGGAGCTGTTCACGCCACTGCAACGTTTGATTCAGAGCAATTCTCTGATCCGGGACGAGTACAAGCTTCAATTCCAGGCCAGGCTGCTGGGCTCACCTGACGCGATTGCTACCAACCTATTTAGTGCCATCAAGCAGAATATCGGTGAGCTTCGCGGGGAAGACGAGAGCTTCATCGCGGTCCGAAGCCGGTTCGAGAGATATCGTTTCGGGAGTGCGGCCGATGCGACAGGCTTTGCCGAGGACGTCGCTTCCCTGCTGACGGAGAGCGCCGAGAAGGCAGCGAGCAAGGTTCCAGGGATCAGGGTTCTCATGCGCAAGGACAAGGAGCCGGCAGAGGTCTACAATTATCTCTTCGGTCTTCAGTATCTGGAGCCGAAGTACACCCTGCTCTTTCAGGATACGCAGATAGAACAGCTGTCGCCCGGGCAGCGAGGCGCCTTGCTGTTGATTTTCTATCTGCTGGTTGACAAGGGACGAAATCCCATCGTGCTCGATCAACCCGAGGAGAATCTGGACAATGAGACGGTCGTAAGCCTGCTCGTGCCAGTTCTCAACGAGGCGAAGAAGGCCAGACAAATCATCATGGTCACGCACAATCCAAACTTGGCGGTGGTGTGCGATGCCGAGCAGATCATACACGCAACATTCGACAGGAAGAACGGCGCGCGAATCTCTTACCAGTCAGGTTCGATCGAAGACGGGATCATGAATAGAGCTGTCGTTGACGTGCTGGAGGGCACAAAGATGGCCTTCGATAACAGAGGCCAGAAGTACCATTGAGGAATGGGTTCGCAGCACGATGTCGGTTCGAGGCGAAGAGTGCCTGGTCCAGGGCGCAGTGCTGATCTGTGGTCCCACTTGCCATCAGTCCAGCAAGGCACAAGCCAAGCTCCGGATGAGTTTTGACAACTGCATCCTCCAACGTGATAAGGCAGCGGCGAAAATAACGCCGGCATAGGCGCCCTCGTGTTCAGAGGCCGGAGACCGCCAATGGCATTTCGATTCCTACATACGGCCGACATCCATCTCGACTCGCCGCTCCGTTCGCTGGCGATGCGAAATCCCGATCTTGCAGAACTCGTCGGAGACGCAAGTCGCCAGGCATTCGTCTCGATAGTGGATCTGTGCCTGGCGGAACGTGTCGATGCGCTCGTCATTGCTGGCGATCTTTATGATGGCGACCAGACGTCGATGAAAACGGCGAGGTTCCTGGCGTCGCAGATGGCACGCCTCCACCAGGCCGGTGTCCGGGTTTTCAAGATCCGCGGAAATCACGACGCCCTGTCTCGGATAGCGAAACAGCTGGTGTTTCCGGACACGGTCACGATCTTTGGCGGCCGTCCCCAGTCAGTGCTGCACACGGCCGGCGGGCTGGACGTCATGTTCCACGGCTTGAGCTTTGCCAACCCGAAGGCGCAAGACAGCCTGCTGCCCAAATATCCGGCCGCTCGCGAAGGAGCTGTCAATGTGGGCATCATGCACACCAGCCTTGCCGGATCGCCCGGCCACGACGTTTACGCCCCCTGCAGCGTCGCTGACTTGCACGGCCATGGTTTTGACTATTGGGCGCTCGGCCACATCCATGTCCGCCAAGTCCATCCTGGAGCGAGCACGGTGGTGATGCCAGGGATGCCGCAAGGCCGGGACATCAACGAGGCCGGCGAGAAATCCGTTACCCTGGTGACGATACGAGACGACCACTCGGTCGGGATCGAGGAAAGGCTGACCAGCGTTGCGCAATTCGAACGGGTGAACGCAGATCTGACCGGGGCAGTGGAATGGTCCGAAGCCGTCGCGCGTGTGCGATCCGCGCTCGAAGCGATCCGCGCTTCCGTGCGGTCGCGTCATGCCGTGGTCCGTCTCGGTCTCACTGGGATGTCGCCTTTGTCGTGGGCAATTATCCGCGACAGGGACCTTCTCTTGGCCGAGGCCGAGCAGGTAGCGGAACAGGCGGGGGACACATGGGTGGAGAAGCTTGAGCTTGGCCTCATTCCACCCAGGATGGAAACACCCGGTGAGGCCGATCCGATTTTCGAACTCGCCCAATCCATGCGCGCCGATGCCAGCTCGGAAGCCTTCCGAGCTGAGGCGCGGGCATTGGTCCTGAAAACGATCGCCGATCTTCCGCCCGATGGGCGCGAATTCGCTGGCAAGGACGAGACTGCGCTGGAGCTGTTCCTCGACAAGGTTCTTGCCAGCGGCGCCGACCTGGTCACGGCCCGCCTCAAGTCCGGTGGATCGCAATGAGGCTTCGGCGCCTTGACCTCATTCGTTATGGAAAGTTTACCGACAGGACGATCGACTTCGGACCGAACCCGGTGTCGGGGCCAGACCTGCATATCGTGTTTGGCCTTAACGAGGCCGGCAAATCGACAGCGCTTTCTGGCTATCTGGACTTGCTATTCGGCATCGAGGAACGCAGCCGCTATAATTTCCTGCACGAGTATGGCGCGATGCGCATCGGTGGTGTGCTCGAACTCGGTGATGCCGAGCATGCCTTCACGCGCACGAAACAGCGCAGCAACTCACTGTTGAACGCTGAGGGCCAACCGGTGAGCGATGTGGCGATAACGGCACATCTCGCCGGTCTGTCACGCGACGCATACGAGACCATGTTTTCGCTGGACGACGAGACACTGGAAGCGGGCGGGAAATCGATCCTGGAGTCGCGTGGAGACCTGGGCAAACTTCTCTTTACGGCCAGCGCCGGTCTTGGCCATGTAAGTGACACATTGAGCGCGCTCGAGGCCGAAGCGGACGGACTGTATCGCAAGCAGGCCCACGGAACCGAATTGGCGCTGCTCAAGAAGCGCCTGGCGGAACTCAAGTCGCGCAGGGATGCGATCGACACGTTGGCGTCGACCTACGAGAGTCTTGAAGTCGAACGTCGCGACGCGATGGAAAAATACGACCGCACCATCACCGAACGATCGATACTGTCAGCCCGGCTCGATGCCATTGCCAGGTACTTGCGCGCGCGCCCGATCCTGGCCGATATCCGGCGCAAGTCAGCCCAACTGGCAGAGTTGCCCGACATAACTTCACCGCCTCGGACCTGGACAGGCAGCATCGCCGGACTGATCGATGACGACGCCAGTCTGAGAACGCGGCTTTCCACAAACGTCAACGAAGTCGCGCGCCTGACGGCGAAAACCGACTTGGTCGACGTCGACAAGGTGATCCTGGCGATTTCCGAGCGCATTCGTGGCTTGGCGGAAAGCAAGGTACGCCATGTCGCGGCAGGTCTGGACCTGCCAAATCGCCGGACGGACTGGCAAATCCTCAACAACGCCGTGACGACCTGTCTTGCCGCCTTGGGACGGTCTTCCGAGCGAGATCCCGCCGCGCTACTTTTGCTTGCCGCCACTGTTGGCGCGGTCCGCGCCATGCTCGAGCAGCGATCGGGGATCGCGACCCGCCTACGCGTCGCCCGCGATGAGGCAGCAGCGGCGCTGGATGCGCTTCAGGCGGCGCGGGACCGGGTTGGCGAGGAACGGGCGGTGCCGGAGCCTGCCAGGGCAAGGCTGAGCTCGATACTGTCGAAGGCGAGGGTGAGCGGGCACCTCGGCGAAATCAAGGCGGCACGCGAGGCGGAGGACGCGGCCGCCATCCGGTGGGAGGCGGCACTGGGCCGATTGCACCCTTGGTCCGGAGATGCCGGGGCGCTGGCCAGGATCTCCGTCCCGAGCGCCAGGCAGCTTGGCGGCTGGAAAGCTCTGGCGGCGGAGCTTGGCAGGAACAGAGCCGTACTTTCCGAACGTCTCGCCGAATACCACGGCAATCACGATTTGCTCGCCTCGCGTCTCGACGCCCTTCGTACCTCTGTCGGTGGCGCCGACGATGAAGCGGCCGCAACCATCCGGCGTGCCCGGGACGAGGCCTGGGCGAGGCATCGAGGCGAGCTTACCGGCGAGACAGCGGATGATTTCGCCACGGCGTTAGCCCGTGACGACAATGTCGGCGCAGGCCGACTGTCCAGCGCGTCCGAGCTTGCCGAAATCCGCACAGCAACGCGCGAATTTACTCAAGCCGCGGCCGACATTGCTCGCATACGCGAGCAACTTGCTCGGGTCGAGGTGGATGCGGGCACCCTCCTGTCGGAAATGCGCGCGGCAGCGAAAGATCTGCTCGGGGAATGCCTGGAACCGTCGCTGGAGCGCATGACCGAACTCATCGAGGGCCATCTCTCTGCCCACAGCGCTGCGCTCGAAGCCTGGGAGGAGATCGAGTTTGCCCGCAAGAAGGCGAGGCGGGCGGCCGATGAAGGCGAGCGAGTACGCCTGGAGCTCAGCGGGGCGCTGGAAAGCGTCGGGATCGGGTCGGACGCCGTCGACAGCCTGGAGACCATCATGGCCGTCGCGGAGCTGTTCCTCGACCGGCAGCGCAAGGTTGATGCCGAACATGCCCAGGCGCTCAAAACTGTCAGCGCCAAGGAAGAGGAACTCGCCGCCAGGCGACGAGCCGTGGATGTGGCGGGACGGCGTGAGGAAGAATGGCTGGCCGGCATTTCCGATGCGCTCAAGGGCACTTGGCTCGAGAACGGGCTTTCGGCATCTGGCGTCGGCACCGTCCTCGATCAATTGGCTGAACTGTCCAAGAGTCTCCAGGAGCGGGAGGCTATGCAGCTCCGCGTCGAAAAGATGGAGGCGGACAGGGCCAGTTTCCTGGTCGAGGTCACCGCCCTTGCAGCCGAAGCGGGCGAGCCGGCGGACGACGACGAACCGGAACAGTTGGCGATCCGGCTTGCCGAGCGTCTGGAGCGGGCCGAGCGCACGCGTGAGGCGAAGGCGACCGTCGTCACCGATTTGCAGCGCCTCCAGGACGCTCGTGAGAGTCTCGATGCTGAGATTTCGACACATGAGCGCCGCAAGAACGAGGTTTTGGGCGTCTTTGGCGTAGCAACGCTCTCCGAAGTCGTGGAACGCGACGAGCTGCTGCGCCACAGGGATCGCCTGCGCAATGCTGTCGCCGAACTCGAGGAGCAGGTGGCGGCCGAGCTTGCGATGGAAGGCTTCGAGCAGGCGCGTTCGATGTTAGATGCTCTCGATTGGAATGGCCTCGCCATCGAGAGGGCCGAAGGCGAGCAACGGCTGCGGGATCTTGACGAAGCGATGCAGCAACAGCTCATTAGGCAGACGCGCGCGGCCGACAAGCTGGACGCCATTGGCGGCGACAGCGCTGTTGCCCGCATCGATGCCGAACGGCGCACCGTCTTGCTGGACATCGAGGAAAAGGCTGTCCGCTACATCGAACTGAAACTGGGAATATTGTCTGCTGGAAACGCTCTGCGCGTCTACCGCGAGCGTCATCGCTCAGGGATGATGGCGCGGGCGTCTGACGCCTTCGCGCTCATCACACGCGGTCAGTACACGGGATTGGCGACCCAACCGGTGAAGGGCGGCGAAGTCCTCATCGCCGTGCAAGGCGACGGGCAGTCCAAGATCGCTGACGCACTGTCGAAGGGCGCCCGGTTCCAGCTCTACCTGGCCCTGCGGCTTGCAGGGTATTACGAGTTTGCGCGGCTTAGGTCCTCCGTGCCCTTCATCGCCGACGACATCATGGAAACCTTCGACCACGTCCGGTCCGAGGAGGTTTTCAGGTTATTCGGGGAGATGGCGACCGCGGGGCAGGTGATCTACCTCACCCATCACCAGCACCTGTGCGAGATCGCCAAGACGGTTGTACCAGGTGTCACGATCCACGAGCTCAATTAGTTGCCGTCGTTTCAAAGCACGCGGGCCCGCCAGATTGATGGAGCTGGCGCTAGACGAGATTGACGAACAGGGCCAAGCGCCGGAAATGGGGAAGGCTATGCCTTCGGTTCGCAGACCAACGAGGTCCACAATCACGAACCTGATCGGAGATTATCGACCCGGCATAGCGACCGAGGAACCTGTGCCAAGGATGCACGCAACCCGCTTGGTTCGTGCGGAAGTCGAGGCACACTTGTATCTTATGAATGAGAAAACCCCGGGGATCCTCCAGCCGTGTCCCAACGGCTCGGGTTAGTGGCCGGCCGGGGGATGCAGCCTTGTGTCAAGCCCGACTTGAACACCTGGACGAGAACACAAAAAGAACATAGCCACGTAAGTCATTGATTTTTAGTGACCGTAGCTTG
>NZ_JBSKBQ010000035.1:0-23127 GCF_053714375.1 Mesorhizobium sp. ArgA1 | reverse complement strand
GCCACTCGGTGGCTCCCAGCACCGACCCCGCCGGGACCCTGGACGAGGCGACCCTCCCGACCTGAGCATCGGAGGAGCTGGTCGGAAACGCCGGCGCAGAACCGCGCGATGGGGCATCCGACGGGCTGCGGTCTGCATCGGCCGGGCACAGGTACGCGTGCAGCGCCTGCAAACATGGATCTGCGTTCTTTCGATCGTTTTTATGGAGTGGGACAAACCTGACATTCGCTTGTTGATAGAATGGACGGCGCTCGCTCATCAGCTGGGCGACTTTGCGATCCGGATCGGGGCCTTGCATCAGCGGGCGTTTGGCGTCGTTCCTCGTTCGAATTTGGATCACGTCCAGGTCGGTATCAAACCAGATCGAGACCCCTTTGTTGCCAATGAGGTGGCGAGTCTGCTCGTCCAATACCGCGCCGCCGCCGGTCGCGACCACCTTGGGCCCGGTCTCGAGGTATTGAGCGATCTCGCGCGCCTCGAGCCTCCTGAAATAATCTTCGCCGTGATCTTTGAAAATCTGAGATATCGATTTGCCGACTTTCTGCTCGATTTTTTTGTCGGTATCGACGAAGGCCAGCCCCAGCCGACGCGCGAGAGGCGGGCCGATGGTGGATTTGCCAGCGCCCGGCATGCCGACGAGCACGATCGGGCGATCGCCGAGGGCACCCACAATCTCCTTTGCCACCGGGGACTTGGCGATCTCCGGCTGTGTCGATCGTCCGACAGCTCGCAATCCAGGTGCCGGGGCGGTGCTACGGTTGCCATCGCCCCAGTGGGGTATGCTGAGCACGTTGTCGGGTCTGTCAACGGCCTTGCAGCGTTCTTTTACCTTCTGCTCAAGTTTCTCTACCTTCTCCCGGGAATCGGGGCCCTGCAGCCTCTGCAGCTCTTTATAAGCGTCGTGATTGTCAACTTTGGCGCTGTAGCTGGCTGGCGTATGGAATTCCACCAGGAAGCGATAGCCTCCCGCTGTGGCGAGCACAGTGCGGATGCCGAGATAATTCGGACGCTCGAATTTGAACCAGTTGGTCACCTCGATTTCGGTGTAGTCCTGCTCCTCGAAGGCCAGGATGGCTGCCTTGAAGGCACGTGTAAAATCTTTGTCGGGAATTTCGAAGACGTGGCGTACGGCGCTGCTGATCAGCTGTGGCGTGCTGCCGGATGATATGCTCGTGCCGGTGAGATCCTCTCTTATGGAGCGTTCCGATCTCAGCCGGCGCTCCAGGTGAGGCATTTTCACCTGGATCTCCATGTTCCTGAGGCTTGCGGCAATGCTGAGTGCCGCTGCGGTGATTTTCTCTTCTTCTTTCGCAGCGCGGGCAACCTCAATCTGGGCGCGCTCTGATGCCTGCTCGGGAGTCAGCGTGATCGTCTCGTCGCCATCCGCTGCGGGGGGCCGGAAGCGCGAGGGCTCAGGCAAAATGCGCTGCTCCACAGCGAGACTGATCGAGGTTTGCATGACTGAAGCCGTCAGGGTGGGGTTGTCCTCCAGGTCCTTCAAGGCTGCACCAACATCAAACGTTCCATGGTTGAGGGACGCTGCCAGGCCCTTGACGTAAGGCACTGACTTCAGGCCAGGCGTCGTATGCAGCAGCCTCTGAAGGTCCTGGCTCTTCCTCGAAAAGAGCCGAGCGCCAGTGTTGGATTTGTAGGCATCGGTGCCGACCTTGATGCCGAGGCTCAGGAGGTTGTTTGCGCTCTGCACGAGGTCGTCGGGATTGTAACCATCCGGGCGAGGATCGATCCGGGCAGGATAGTTGTCGATCAGAGCCCGGATGCGGTCTCGTGCCTGAGAAGTTGCCGGATAGGCCTCCGCCAGATCCGGCAAAAGCTCTGAGACTGCCGCGCTCAGGGTCGTGCTTTTTGCGTCGTTGGCGTTTTCTGTTTCGGGCTGGCCTTCCACATCAGGCCTCTTTGCCCATGCCTCAAGGTCGGCGGCGAGTAACTCGGCCATTTCGCGAGCAACGGGATGTTCGGCGACCTCGATCTCGTGCCTCGCTCTCGCAAACATGTTTTGGATATCCTGTCCACTCACCTCTTCCAGGCCCAACAACTGACCGATGTCTCGCCGGAGCACGTGGGAAATGCCCTCGTAGGTGCCAAAGATGGCACGCTCGGCAAACCAGCGTCGTGCTTCATGGGATTGAGCCAGGAAGTTTCGCTGTAGACCGCTATAGGTCTCCAGGACATCTTGCGTCGCGGCCAGGATCTGGCTGGCGCGACCAAACTGGTAGTTGTCACCGTCAAGGGCCGGTGTATGCGACTTTGGCGGCTTCAGCGACGGAAGTCCGAGAGCTTGCTCCTTTTCATCGAATTCGCGCACATGCTCATAAAGCTGCGGCCGGTCGCCGATTATGATGACGGTGTCGCCGTCGAAGTCACCATCAAGCTTTTTCTGTTCACCGGTGGGGACGGCAACCAACGAGCCGGGGGCAAACACCTCGGTGGCCTGCAGGATGCCCAGGCAGTCGAGCGGCGTGTCCTTCTTGACGCGGTCCTTCCCTGTCGTCCAGTGCGAATGCGACTTCACATCCTCGGCAGACATAACTAGCCCACGGTCGGCGTAGGCGGCCGGCCACATCTCATCGGGCACGACGATCAGAATGCCTTTGGCAAAGAAAGTCGGATCGTCGGCAGCGAGTTCTTCCCCTGACTTCTGGGCGACATTAAAGCTGTATTGGATAGCCACACACGTGTCCAGGAACGCTGCCGTCGGGTCCCCACGAACAGCTGACCTCACCAGGTCGGCAGCGAATGGGCGCAGGTTGGGCTTGTCGTACGGCGAGCGGCCGATCAGCACGCCGCTCATCCCCGTCAAAGTCTCGCTCTTGAGCGTCGGCACGTGGAGACACTCATCACCGGAAGGTACCGCGACTGCGCCAGGACCGTCGATATGTCCCCCAGTCACGGTTCGAAATAGCTCCTCGGCAGTCAGCCTTTGCTCCGGGCGCTTATCAAGCCAGTTTTTGGCTTTCGCCCGCACCTCATCCGCCACCGCCTTGCTGCGGGGATAATGTTGCAGCGCCGTGGCAGGCAGGGACGTTCTCCTTCCCTCACCAAAAGCAGGCACCCGATCAGGACCTTCCTGCCCGACGGCCCTGCGAACGGCTGTCATACGTTTGGCCAGCGAAGCCTTGATGAAACCGCATCCGTCATGCGGTCGCAATGCAATCGGGCCTTCCGGCCCAACCATCCTGAAGGGATGTTTCTCGCTAACAGAGCGGTCCGGCAGCAGCGTCAGTTTGAAGGCGCCTTCCAGCGCGTAGTCGTGAGGGCCCAGGCCCTTGACAGCCGGCGGCGCGGCAAAGCCCCGGCGCTGCGTATAGTAATATGCCTCTTTGAAAGGTGCCCAGGCGCGCGATAGCTTTTCAAAGGCGGTGCCTGGTGCGGTTTCGGCATAGGGAATCGCCAGCAGCTTCCCGCCGGAAGACTCTGCCTCTACTCGACCTGGAAGGCGGGCGGCGACCTGGGAAAGCGTCTTTTGCGGCGGCTTTAACTTGCTCCCGCCGAACAGATCCATACGGTATGGCACGCCCTCAACGGTCAACGTGCGCGCCAGCAGGAACGGGCTCGGCTTTCCTGGCAGCTGCACCGCGACCATCTTCACTGCCCCCGAGGTCAGGCGATGAAAGATCGAATAGCGCGTCTCGGGCTCCGTTGCCAGTTGCCGGCCCTGCATGTCGACCACCGGCAACCGCATCAGTCCCGCCTCGCCCTGCGGAGGTCTGGGCTCGTGGTCCATGGCCCGCAAAACCTGATGGACGTCGAAGACAGACGCTGGATGTTGCGCCTGGACCGTCGCGGTGTTCTGCGCCATAAACGTGTCCAGCGCATCGGTGGGACTCTCTGCCTCGATCTGGGCAATCAGGTTCCAGCTCATGTTGGAAAGATCGCTCTCGATCAGCTCGCGCGTGGTGTCCAGGATTTCCCTGGTCTTGGCCTCCAGATCGTCGCGCCTCGCCCGCAAATCGGACTTCTTGCCCTCGACATACGGCCGCCGCAGCAACCTCGCCAGGCTCGCACGGGTCTTGAGCACTTGATAAATCGACAGGGCCGGACAGCGGGTTGAGTTCGGCCCTCGACTCCGCTCAGCATCGCTTGCCTTGAGATGGGCCTCGATCTTGTGCTCCACAATCGGTTGGATATCGTTCAGCAAGTTCAGAGCCTGCCGCCGGTGCCAAAGCAGCTGCTTGCGCGGACTGCGAGCCAGCGGCAGCAGAGCGGCGCACAGATTGCCCATGGTTTCGAGATTATTCTCAAGCGCAAACCGAGGGACACTATGCAATTGCGCCAGCCGATTTAATCCAGCGGGTGCGAGCAAACTGAGATCGTCGTGCAATTGAGCCTTGGCCAACGCCTTCAAGATGCTCGTCACGCCCATCGCGTCGGCCGCCTCCAGGCGCTCGCTGGCATAATGAAGATAATGAGCGAGTTTGTGGAGCCGATCTTTCAGCAGAGCGGCCCCTGCAATCTCTCCCTCGTCCTCTCTCCTCATGAACCCCCGCGCCAAACTGTTGGCGATATTGGAAAGCCCGGGCGTCGTAAAATGACGGAATGGGCGACCCGCGGGGCCCAGTCTGCGCGCGATCTCCAAAACCGCCTGGCTGCACGCCTCGTCTTGCGGCCATTTGCCGAACCCGTTGATCAGATTTGCCAGGTCTTGCGGACTAAACCCGGAAAGCCGCTCGGCATCGCGAAGCACCGAGCCGGCGATCACAGCGGTAGCCTGACGCGTTTTCTCATCCTGCGACCACTTGCTGAAGCCGTTCACCAGGCACGCCAGGTGCTGCGATCCAAAATCAGGGAGCCGGTTAGCGCTGCGGATCACCTCATCAGCAATCACAGCAGTGGCCTGACGTGATTTCTCTTGCGGCCACTTGCTGAGGCCGTTCACCAGGTTGGCAAGTGCCTGCGGAGTGAACCCAACGAGCGGCTCGCTGGGGTTCTGGCGACCGACCACCTCCCCAGCGATGGCAACGATGGCTTCGCCGCAACCCTCTTCGTCAAGACACTTGCTCAAACCGTTGGTCAGGTTCGCCAGGTCCTGCCCATTTAGCTCCGACAGCCCGCCGTGGCGGTGAGGGATCTCCTGCGCGATCGCAACGATGCCGTCGCGACAATCCTCTGGACACTTGCTCAAGCCGTTCACCAGGTTCGCCAGATCCTGCCCGTTGAATAACGACAGCCCGCCGGCGCGGCGAGAGACCGCGCCGGCGAGCGCAACGAGAGCCCCTTGGCAGTCCTGAGGCCATTTGCTGAAACCGTTCGCCAGAATGGCAAGCCCTTGCGGCTCAAAGCTGTGGAGTTGCCCGGTGCGCCTAAGTACCTCACCGGCAATCGCAAACGTGGCTTGACGTGACTTTTCCCATTGTGGCCACCTAGTGAAGCCGTTCACCAGGCACGCCAGGTGCTGCGGATCAAACCTAGGCAGCTGGTCGGCGCAGCGAAGCACCTCGCCGGCAACCACGTCGGCGGCCTGACCCAAACTCTCCTCTTGCGGCCATTTGCTGAAGCCGTTCACCAGGTTCGCCAGGTGCTGCGGGTCAAAATCAGATAGCCAGACGTTGCGACGGCTGGCGCGTTGACAGACCTCACCGGCGATTGCAACGGCAGCGCGTGAGCACGCCGGCGCCAATTTGCTGAAGCCGTTCACCAGGTTTGCCAGGTGTTGCGGATCGAAACCAGAAAGCTCGACCTTGGAGCGGCCGGCGCGGTCATAGACTTCAGCGGCGATCGCAATCGTAGCGTCGCGGCAGTCCTCTGGCCACTTGCTGAACCCGTTCACCAGGTTCGCCAACGCCTGCGAATCAAAATCAGGCAGCTGGTCGGCCCACCCAGGGATCCGACGCGCGATCGCAAAGATGCCTCTGCGGCAGTCCTCCGGCCACTTGCTGAACCCGTTCACCAAGTTCTGCAATGCCTGCGGATGAAGCCCAGACAGGTCGGCATTTTCATGGAGGAGGCTCGAGACCTCATTGGCTATAACAACGGCAGCGCGTGAGCACTCCGGCGCCTGCAATTTGCTGAAGCCGTTCACCAAGGTTGCCAGATTCTGCGGATTGAAACTAGAAAGCCCGACCTTGGGGCGGCCGGCGCGGTGACAGACTTCAACGGCGATCGCAATCGTAGCGTCTCGGCAGTCCTCTGGCCACTTGCTGAACCCGTTCACCAGGTTCGCCAACGCCTGCGGATCAAAATCATAGAGTTCGGCCAGGCGCCAGCCAATCTCGTCGGCAACTGCTACTACGGCCTGATGAGAGTTCTCCTGTCCCGGCAACTTGCTTAAGCCGTTCACTAGCAGGCCCAGACCTTGGGCATTGAGCTCTGAAAGCGCTTCGCGTTGCTTAAGAAAAACGTTGGCGATTTGGATCATTCCATTGCGACATTCCTCCACTCGACGATGTCGACTGAACGCCAATACCAACAGCGAAAGCGTTTTGCTTTCGACATTATTCAGCGCCTTGCCGAGCCTCGATACCTGAGCTGCCATGGCCCTGCAAGCTTCCATGCCTGCCTGACCTCCAGGCTCCCGGCTCATCGCGTTGCATGAGGTGGCGTACCCCCAGGTATTATGGGCGCGGACATCTTGGGCCCACCTCGGAACAAATTGATGGGTGAACTGGGAAGCGGCCTTTTGTAGGAATGTTTCGTGATCCAGCTGGTCTTGCAGCCTCTTGTCGTGATCCACCACAGCGCACGAGAATTCAGTTATGCCGTGAGCGAAAGAAATGTCATGTAAAGCGTCATTAAGGGATACGTCGCTGAAGCTCTGTACAGCCACCTGATCGAAACGCCGCCTGCCCGGTCCTGCACTCGGTCTGGACTCGCCTTGCTCATGAGGTCGCAGCATGTCCGGTTGTGAGCTGCTCGGTTCTTGATCGGCGAGCCAGGACCTCTCATCAAAACGCAAAGAGCTTTCTTCCCTAGCTATCGCTTCGCCCTGCCGACCTTGGCCATGGCGCGGCCCACTGGCCGCACGTCGCGAAGGCGTGAGGCCTCGAGGGAGACCTTTGGAGGGACCGCCAGGTGCGCCGCCTAGGGCTTCGTCGGCACCTGGCCAAATGCGAGCGGAGGACATCTGTCTATCTTCAGGCCCAAAGTGCATCCGCCACACACCGGACTCGATCGGTTGGCCGCCATTCCAAGCGGAATGACTCGATTGTGGGAGCGAACTGCTCGATCCAGCATCCTCAATTCCGACAGGTTGTTCACAAGATGGGAGCGCGTCTGATTGCGATAGACTGGCTCTCTGGTCAGCGGGCCGGAGCCCAGCCTCGGAACTAACAGAGCTTTCTTCTCGAGCTGGCGTTCCACCAGCCGACATCGAGGGAAGACCGCGCCGGCCCCCAATCTCTGCACGCACAGCGGCTCCTCGTGTGGCAGCGTCCGGCGTTTGATGTGGACCAACGGAGGGAGCGGGAGGCCTGTTGCCTAGGGAGAGAACCTTGGCAGCTGTCGAGGGGTCGCCGTCGTCCGCAGCGACTTGCGGCGCCGCCCCCCCAGCCGCCGAACTACCAGCGCCAGCCGCAGGCTTGCGCTTGCCTTTCCCTTTCTTTCGCGTTGCGGCCGCTGCGGTCGTTTCGGGGACAGCCTTTCCAGTAGCGTCGGTCGCAATCGCAGCGTCTGCCGGCCGTTCGCTAATGGGTGGCATCTTCGGCTGCAGTTCCAAGAGGCGCGACACCTCTTCGGTAGTGGTCCGCGCGCCTTCCGCTATCTGGCCGAACAACTCCAATGGGAGGTCGGCAACTGTTCGGTCCTCGCTTAGCCCGGCACGGAAGTCGGACAACGCCGACGAGAAGTCCAAGAGCCTCTCCATGACTCCTTCCAGAACGGAACGGTCCCCCGGGGCAAGGGGGCGCCCTGCTTTGGCATGAAGAGCATCGCGCGTCTGGTGCAGTGCCGGCCAAACTTCGGTCCTGAGGGCTTGTAGCATACGCAACCGCCCATTCTCACCGATAAGCATTTCTCTCACGGCTGGCTCGAAACTGCTCGCCCGCGGCTCAATCATCAACAGCGCCAGATCGATCCGCGATTGCAGAACCATGAACTTCGAAAGCAGAACCGAGCCAGTCTGCAGGCGCAAATCGTCCTCTTCGGCTTGCTGAATCTCGACCTTTGTATTTGGTAGGTTCGCAGTGACGGCACAGCCTAATTGGAGGCGCTCCCCGCGCCATGTCTTCTGTTCCCAAAATTCAACGCAGGCCACATAGTGCCTTGCTACACTGGACACCGCTTGGCTCAGCCGGGCGGGGTCGGGGTTGGATCGGAGGATTAGGTCGAGCACGCCGCGGGCCTTTTTACGCGTCTCTAGCAATACCATGCCATCTGCGGCCAGTTCCATGCACTCGGATGCCGCATCATGCACCAGGTCGCGGGTTCGACGAGCCTGATCATTGGACAGAATGCCAGGCGCCCCTGGGGCCAGACTCGCGTGGTATTCCAGGACTGCTGAGCCCGCATCGAGGATCCGATCGAGGGCTTCTTGCTTCTCTCGCGGGGTGGTGCTTCGCGTGGCCACTAGGAAAGCATCAAGGCGGTGAGATTCAAATTCGTCGAGCAGGCCTTTCATACGTTGATCTGCTGTCTTGCTTTGTCCGTCTGTCAGATAAAGCACTGCCGCTCCCGAAGTTGGGGGCTGGTCAGCGACCGGGGCCGTGGCTTCATCGTCCGGGACGGCGGGAAGACGAAGCCGCCGCGTGGTGCCTGCTCGTTTCGACGCGGCTGCTCGTACAACGGCGTCCAGCACTCGCCGAGCGCCCACAAAAGGGCCGGACGACCTCTCGCCGTGGGCCTCGTCCTCACAGGTCCCCGAGCGTGTGCGGGAAGTCCTTGTGTCCTGAGGCCCAGAGTGCATACCCTCCAGCACCGAAACGAACGATTGGCTACCCGCTAAGGCAGAGCTTGATTGCGAGCGCGATCTGTTCGATCCCGGCCTGCCGCCGGCGCCAGCATTCACAATGCGCGAGTTTCCAGGTCGGCCAAATTCCGTCATATCCCATCTCCGATATAGCAAAAAATGCGGTGCACATCGTGTTTCGCGCTGATTTCGCTCAGTCGGCGGGACTTTGGCTGATATGTGCAATTGCCAAAGTGGCACACGGCAATCTCATCGCCAAACTCCCCACGATCCCACCTGAGCGGCCTTGGGCCACACGACGCCACATGAACTTTGTTCTGCCGGCGGCGCGGGTTGAATACTTCCATCATTAAACCGATGGCCTCACTCTACCCGACCACGATGACCACAACTGGCCCGCGGACGTCGAAGGGAGCGCGACGTGCAATCTGCAGGACTTTCCGGCGAATGCGCTGAAGAACATACGACTAATCAGACGCCCCGATGCGTTTATCGACATTGGTTGTGACAAGGCCGCAGTTCGCCGCGATGGAAACCTCACATCGTCAGAAGCGGCCCGCCATCGCGACTATCTCCACGAGTGTCCGATCACATAAAGTTATCCTCATACGAGTCTGAACTTGGTCCAAGCTCTCGCGCTCCTTAGTTTTGCAGAGATACCTGCGGGGGTTGGCCCGCTGCCCACTTTTCGGGATGCTGAGTTGGGGTCAAGGACCATGTCGCCATCATCCACTGCAACAAACCACATCATTGTTGCGCGGACTTGTGCTTCTGGATTCGCCGCACGCCAATTCTGCAACGGTCGATCGAAGTTGATGGTCCCACAGAATATCGCCTGCATTCTCGACGAGCGGATGAGTGACCTGAAGACCCACTATGGAGGCGATCTCAGCTCGACCCGGAATTTGTTCCCGCCACGTTTCGGATTCGAAGTCAGTCATGCTGAATCCGGCTTCTGCTCTCACCAGTCCGACGCCCTTGTTTCCTAATTGGCAGCTGAAATATTGCGCATGCTCCGAATCTCGACGCACGCCGTATTGACTAGCAACGTCCGCAGTGCGTCTGGCTCGTGCGGATAGGAATCGAATACTCTTGCGGATTGTCGGCGATGCGCGTGATTGCATCGCCATGAAATTGCCTCGCGCTCCTCCTGAACGCTGACCTCTGTCGATCTGCACCACAGCAGCCGCCGATAAGGGACCCCTGGGAATTCAATCCGGCTACGTGCGTTCGGACAAACGCGTTCGCGAACCCTTGGCCTCCTGCCGTTTGCCCGCTCCCATTACGCGTGTAGTGGATATCGGGCGAGCCGCCGGTTCGACCATACATGACGATTCGCTCCTATGTTGGCGGCAGGCTTAGACTATTTGGCTGACGAATAGCTGATGGAGGCGTTGTCACGGATGTACAAACGACATCCGAACTGCGTTGAGTGTACAACCCATGAATGAAATAAGGCTGCGGCGTATCGAGCCGGCCAAGGCCGTGGTCACATCTATACCAAGCCTGCCGCATAGAGCGCTTTCGCGACGGGTGCGAAATATTGCGAAGGAACGGCCTCGCCCAGCTTCGTTACGCTGATGAGCTGATGCGCAAGCACATCATCACGGAGGATGTGGACACGTAGGGCCCGTGCTTCAGTTAACATGTTTGAAGCCGCCTCGCCCTCGGCGCGGCAAACCAGGATCGGTATCCCGATCTCGCCCCGAATGTAACGCAGGCCGACGAGTACGGTCTTCCCTCTCACGAGCAATGTCGCCCGGTGCACCCCAAGCGGAGGCTCGTGGGCAGACTCCTCGCGTAGGCGACGTCGTTCGTTCTTCAACTCCGGCGTACCTTCCTGATCCTTGAACTCGCGCGTCACTTCGGTCCTGGTCATACGCATTTCGCGCAGAAACAACGCACGCTGCACCAAGAGATCGATTAGTCCGCCGAGCAGAAGTGCGGCGGCGCCGATTTCGCTCAGCAACTTCGCTTGCTCAAAGACGACGCCGATACAGCCCATGCCGCAGATCGGAAGATAGACCATCGTCTTCCACGTGCCGAGAAGGAAGAGGAGAAAGGTTGCGCTCAGGACCATTACTTTGAACAACGTCTTGCCAACCTCGACTGCAGAACGCGCAGACGTCATGCGTTTCAACCCTTGAAACGGATTAATTTTCTCGAAGTTGAGCTTCATCGACTCCAGCGAGAAGACAACTCCACCGTTGGCTATTAATCCAGCCAAAATCACCGCGGCGATGAGCGTTCCAAGCAGTGGACCAACAGTTTTCAGTGTGAGTTCGGTCAGCAGGACCAGTGCCTGCCGGACCGCTATATTGAAGGGCAGACCCTGCAGATTGTCTGCCAATAGTAGCGCTTCGTGGCATTTGTCTTGGATCACGCTGCCTCTTAGCCAGATGTAGCCGAGCCCAGCGCATGTGGCAACTGCGCGGACGAAATCGGAACTGTGCGCAATCTGCCCTTTTCTGCGCGCTTCGCTTAGCTTCTGCGGGCTGGCGGCGTGTGTCCTCTCTTCACTCGTCTCGCTCATTTCAGCAGCTTGGCCAGCCACTCAAGGGCGCCATTTGCTGGTTTGGTCTCCAGCCTCATCCCCTCGACCAGATAGGCAGTGTAGCCAATCATAATAATCGGGAAGCCGATATTCTTGATCATTGGAGACAGTTGGCTCGACTTGAATTGCGGCGCAAAGCGCCGCAGTATCATCATTGACATGTCAACCAGCATCAGGAAGGACACTACAGGCCCGGAGACCAACAAGGTCATGAGCATGATGTGGTCGAGGAGTCCCAACAGCTCCATTGCTCCTTGTGCGGTCAATGTGGGGAGAAACCGATACACGGGCCAGATCTGGAAGCTGCCATAAAGGGCGCTGACCACAGCCTCCAAGCCTCCCGAAGCGACGAAGATTGTTATTGCCGTGATCCCAAGAAAAATCCCCATAGCGGAAGCCTGACTGTTGGTCGCGGGGTCGGACGAAGCGGACGGGCTGGTGATACCGCGTTGGTTGTCGATAAACTCACCGGCCGCCTGAAGGCTCCATAATGGGATGCCCAGAAAAGTGCCGAGTAGCAAGCCGACAAAAACCTCCTTCAATCCGAACAGAGTTGCCTGGATCAGACGTGTCTCGGGATCCAGCGCCTCCAACCCGTCACTAACGAGTGACAAGCATGGGAGTCCGAAGGCGACAGCAAGGGAGCCGCGGATCAGCCCGCCGATCTGAGCCCTTGTAAACACAGGAAGCACTACCATAATCCCTATGGCTCGGGCCGCGCCAAGGCCGGCTGCGGCGAGGAGTTCGATAGCCGCATGGATCAGGTTCTGAATCTCCGCCGCCGACGCATTCATGGGGGAGACTGGTAGCTGGGAGTCATTGCGGGAAACTCCGTGAAGATCTGCTCGGCCAGCCCTATGAGCGGGGCGCTCAGCACAGGGGCAAACAGGCCAATCACCGCCACAACAACCAGAAGCTTAACGGTGAGCGGCAAGCTTTCATCTTGGATTTGCGTTGCCGCCTGGATGATCCCAATGACGAGCCCAACAATCACCGATCCAATGAGCGGTGGCAGAACCCAGATCATGAAAACCATCAACGACTGGCTCATAAGAGTGACGATGCTGGCTTCAGTAATAATCAACCTCCCGGTGTGGCGTAACTCAACACAAGTCCATGCATCAATCTCGACCAGCCATCAATAGCGATAAACAGAAAGAGCTTGAAAGGCACAGATATCACTGTAGGAGATACCATCGACATGCCCATCGCCATCAAGATTGTTGTCACAATAAGATCGATTACGATAAACGGAAGATAGAGAAGAAACCCTATTTCAAATGCGCGCTTGAGTTCTGAAATTAGAAACGATGGCACGAGAATGGCGAAATCATCAGGTGTTGTTCTGGAGCGCATTTCCTCTGGCCAGAGTTTTTCTGTCGACGATAAGAAAAAACGGCGCTGCTCCTCATTTGTAAATTTCTTGAGATAATTTTGTACTGGCTCGCGCCCCTCTTTGGCGGCGCTTACCCAGTCGCCCAACGTTTGGTAGCGGAGCTTCGGGTCGCTCATCCGATCGTAGGTCTGTTCAATAACAGGTGCGCTAATGAAAATGGTGAGGATGAGCGCAGCGGCGTACAGCACTATGTTCGGTGGTATCGTCTGGGTCCCAAGCGCATTGCGGACGAGGAACAGAACAACCGACACCTTTATAAACGCCGTGGTTGTGACGACTGCTAAAACCAGCAGGCCGAGTCCTGCTGTAACCGCAAGAAGTGACAGAAATGGCGGCTGAATCTCACTCACTGCATGCCAACCTGCTACGGAGTCTGATTCCCAGCTCTTCTCCGATCCGCACGATGTCGCCACGCCCGATACGCCGACCGTTGGCCAGAATGTCTACCGGACCATCAATCGAACGGCCAAGTTCGAAAACATGCCCTTCGCCCGCGCTCCTTAAATCCCCTAGAGACATAGGCCAGCGGCCGCATTCAAAGACAAGCTCGATTTCGACATCGTCGAGATCGGCTTCCGATTGTTCTTGCTGGGATTCAGGCTGTGTCGTCATATGCACATTCTCCAAGGGGCTTGATCGCGGGCGGAAGGGCCCCCGCAGGATGAGGTCGTCGCCTTCAATATCTGCCCCGGCCCATAACCGACCCATGGACAGCATGATCTGGCCGCGACCAAACGGGGATATGTCTGGCAACAGAGCATCACCGACACATGCTTTGCGAAGAAGCGCTGCCGGAACGCAAAGCGTGCCGATTACTCCTGCAACTATGGCCGGCAGCTCCGGGGAGAGCTCACGCGGCTGTCGCGGCAACTGGCTAAGCAGGGCGCCTAACGCGCGGAAGACAGACGGCACTAACCCATCAAGAGGAGAGAACAGGAGCAGACAGCCCCTGCCACTGACTGAGCCGAAGACGATATCAAGTTCTAGACAAGGAGCCAGTGTCACGGCTTCGCGCACGTCCACAAGCTGCACGTTCAACTGCATCTGATCCTCCAGTCGAGCCACAAGCGGCTCGAGTGCAAGTTCGAGAATGAGCGAAGCAGTTGGCTCGGAAGGTAAAGCAAGGCCGCTCTGCACTGACGAGACGAGCGCCTCTACAAGCCGTCGTGACAGTGACAAGACGATCGTTTCAGTTCCCACGCGCCAAACACAGTCAAGCATCGGAATGACGGAAGGTTTCTGCTGCCAAACAAGCCCTTGTATCCGCACCGATAGCGGCTCGTCGCTGATCCGGCTCTGAAACGGCCGACGGGAAGAGGCTATATCATTGAGCCACGAGACGACCTCGTGCGACAGTGTTAGCACCGGTTCGAAGATAGCGGGTCTGACCGAAGCGTTCACCAAAGCGGCTCCAAGCTGCACGATCGCATCATTCAGGGAACCTTGGGCTTATCGGATCCGGTCGCGCGACAACAGGGTGAGCAAAACCTTCCAGACCGAAGCGATATCTCATCGTCGGCCTCTATCTCGCCTGCGGCCTCCGCATGACTATCGACGGCGCGTCGGACGTCGTCCTCAATTTGTTTCCATTTATGCCTTGCGGTCGAACGTTTGGCCCACACGTCCCTCATCTCACACGCCGCTGCCTCGGCCTTTTCTTGCGCAATATGCGCATCATCGAGCATCTGACATCTGGAAGTGACCTCAGCCGAAAGCCGTTCCATGCGAAGGTGGTGATGGTCGAGGGCGGCGCTGGACAAGGTGTCCAGCGACATCAGCTCTTGGTAGAGCCCCGCTTCGGCTCGCGCGCACTGTTGCCGTGCGATTGCAAGTCCTTGGGAGGCATTCTGAACGGCTAAGGTGGCCAAATGGCGTTGGGCCTCCTTCTTGGAAAGCTCACTAAGGGCACGACGCTCTTGCATATCCTTCAGAAGCCGTAACCTCGAAACGTGAACGCGATTCACGCGGTCAGACGCGACATCCATGCAACCGTTTCCTCAAAATCCGATGCCTCGCCTTCGCTCTGGCGCAAAAATTCCCTCAGGTCGCCAATCGAGGCGACAGCCCGGTCAGTCAGCGGATCGCCGCCTTGCTTGTATTCGCCGACGTTGATCAAGAACTCGGACTCGGCATAGCGCGAGAGCAGATCACGGAAGAAGGATGCTGCCTTGCGATGTGTCCCGGAAACGACCGCTTCCATTACGCGGCTGCGACTCTGAAGCACATCGATAGCGGGGAAATGCGATCGCGCCGCGATCGCGCGTGAGAGGACGACATGGCCGTCAAGAATGCCGCGCGATTCCTCAGCGATTGGATCGCCTGTGCCATCACCTTCGACAAGCACGGTATAAAACGCCGTGATTGAGCCGTGCTCACCCATGCCGGCACGCTCTAGCAGGCCTGGCAGCATGGCAAAGACGGAAGGAGGAAAACCCCGCCGGGTCGGTGGCTCACCCGCAGCAAGGCCTATCTCGCGCATGGCACGGCAGAAGCGCGTCAGGGAGTCCAACATGAGCGCTACGCGTAGCCCTTGTTCGCGAAAGTATTCCGCCAGCGCGGTTGCCATAGGAGCACATTGCGCCCGCTCCACGGCCGAACGGTCGGAGGTTTCAACGACAACGACCGTACGGCGGAGGCCTTCCTCGCCAAGATGCCGCTCGATGAACTCGCGAACTTCACGTCCACGCTCGCCTATGAGCGCGACTATGAACACGTCGGCGACGGCACCTTTTACGATCTGCGACAATAACGTCGATTTGCCACAACCAGGCTCGCCATAAATCCCGATCCGCTGACCCTCACCGCATGTGAGCAGACCATCAAGGGCACGAACCCCGAGCGGGAATGGCTGCTCAACGATGCGTCTTTTCATTGGATTGGGCGCCTTGCCGTGCAGCGGACGAGTTTCGCCAGTCTTGACTTCGCCTTTGCCGTCGAGCGGGCGGCAACGGCTGTCAATCACACGGCCAAGCAAATCGGGGCCGACTGACACTTCACGCATTCGTCCGGTGGACACGACCTCTGCGCGGCTGGACAGGCCCACCAAGTCACCGATCGGCGTGAGCAACACCCCATTATCCAACAAGCCGATCACCTCGGCTTCGAGCAACAGGCCAGTTCGCGTATCCTGCAGCAGACAAAGTTCCCCAATCCGAGCATCTGGCAAGACGGCATGGACAAGTGTGCCGACGGCGCGCGTGATTCGGCCCCGCACGACACGCGTGTCGATTCGCTTTGCTGTAGACCTCAACGACGAGATCGCCGGATCGGGAGCCCGGCTACCACCCAGATTGGTATGCTGTGGTACGGGTGTGATCACAGTTCGCCTTCTTCAGGATGGGACCGAAAGCCGAGGCGTAGCGCGCGCATCTGTGCATCAAGTCCAAGGTCGACATTGCCATACTCGCTCCAAAGCACGCACTGGTGCGGAGACAACGTCGGATCCGGATCGACCCGAACCCTCGGCCGCCCCTCCCGTCCGTCGCATCCAGCAAACGCGCGCGCGAGCATGTCGACTTGCGTTGGATGCACATGAAGGCAAACTTCCGCGCCGTTATATTTGCGTTCAATTGCGTGACGCACAGCCTTCAGCAACAGCTCGCCCGGATCGAAGGCGCCTAGCAGATCGCTTAGAATCTCTATCACCAGCTGTGGCAATTCCTGCTCCAGAACCGCCTTTCGTCGCCCCACTTCGGAAACTGCCCGCGCAATCAGCCGCGCCATTTCCTCGGCGCCTGCGTTCAAGCCGTCGGTATGGCCGCGCGCCCGCTCACGCTGATAAGCGGAGCGTGCCCAGCTGCGAACCCGCTGCTGATGCCGTTCTGCTGCGTCACGCGCCTTCGCGGCGCAGTGCCAGAGCTCGAGCTCACTCGCCGGTATCAGTGGTCCCAATGGGAGCATCTGCGGCGCGACGGGAGCTTCGGAAACATCTGCTGTCATATCGCCAGGTTCTCCGTCTCAAGATGGGCTAGGACAAGCCAGAGCAGCTGGCCCGAGGCCTTACTGTGTTCGGGCGCGGGATTCTCGGCGGCGGTCCCCACAGGCAACCGTAGAAGCACGCGGGTACGCTCAAGCGCTGTACTGTCGTTGAGCCAAGCACCAAGGCAGGCATGTCCATCGTGGTCGATTTGCTGCGCTAGTTTTTCCGGATCAGCGATCGAACTGTTTGCGATCGCTTGCGCCAGATGTCGGATGCCGAACGCATGGGCGTCAGCGCCAATATGATCAACAAGCGAAGTGAGGTGAGACTTTGAAACAAGCTTCAGCAGCGAACGGGCATGCCAGACACTACCGGCAAGGAGAGCAACGCGACGCGGATCACGTCCGCCCAGAAGATCCGGCTCCCAGCCGCTTCCGTTCGAATGCATTTCATTGTCAAGCAGCAGTTCTGCCAGTCTTGGCTGCAGCCTGGGACGCTTCTGCAACCGCACCAACGTCGTAACAGACAATGCCGGATCAAGACATGTGGCAAGACGGGTCGGATGGGCCAAAGCGGCAAGATCACTCAGGCACGCGGAACGCAATCGGAAGGACTGATCGCGTCCGGTAGTCGGCATTGGCATTGGCATTGGCATTGGCAATATTAGCTACGCAATAGCGCCGATGAACTTTTTGCGAATGGGCGCGACATCGGAAACACCGAGCGGCCCTCGAGTTTGGAAAGTGCGCCCGATGATTGTCTGCGCCGTGTCCTTAAAATACTGGCTAAGAAATAGCAGGCCGCTGCGAATACAGCGGCCGCAACACCCATCACGATTGCCAGAAGTGGCGCCGGAACGGACCCAGATGCTTGGGCCGAAACGGTCGCCGGAACGGATCGTTGCTCATGTGCGGACGGTTCCACCGGTACCAAAACCACTTCGACTTTATCGTAGGACAGGCCTTCGATGCTGTCGGCGACGAGCATCTTTATCTTCGGCAGCAGAATTGAGAGATTTGCTTTAGCGTCATGCCGGATAAAAACTGCCGCGGAGGATGGCGTACCGCCTGATCGCAACAGGTCGTTATTCGGCAGGACGACATGGACACGTACTGAGAAGACGCCATCAATATCGTTGATGGTCCGCGACAACTCTTCGCTCAGAGCATACACGTAACGAGCACGCTCCTCGGTCGGTGAGGCAATCAGGCCTGATCCACTGAAAATTTCGCCGAGGTTCTTGAAAGACTGGCGAGGCAGCCCCTTGGCATTCAGGAGGTCGATTGACAACGCAAGCAGCTTTTCGTCGACCTGGAGGGTGCTGGTCCCATCTTTGGCGGCAACTCGGACCGCATCAACTCCGCTGTTCATCAGAACCGCGAGCATCTCATTCGCCTCACGCTCCTGCAATTGCGTGTACAGGTCCACCTTGCAACCACTCAGAGCGAACAGAAGCGGCAGCACGACGAGATGCAGCGATCGCCGACCGAAGGGGCGGGTATGCATGATTTTGTCATGAGCCAAGCCAATCATGCGCGGCGTTCATCCTTGTTTTATTAACGTATTCACAGACGAGGTGAAGCCGCTGACACCTTTGGAAACTAGAGAAACTTGCGTGACGCCGTCGTAGAGATCCCGTAGACCAGCAATCATCGAGCCGAAATCAAGTCCTGTCTGCGCTCCCGCTGCCCCACCTTCGACAGGGAGCTTCTGCGCCTGTCCAGGTAGAGCGCCCTTCTCAAGGCCTGCCTCATGGTCCCGCGCGGCAGAAGTAATGGAAGAAATCATCTGGAACACGCGGTCGCCCCGGGGGCTTGCCTGCGCAGTCGTGCGCTGAACATCCAAATGCGGAGGAACCGGCATCATCCTTGCCGGCCCCGACGCGGTGTTGTTCTTCGTAGAGGCGGCCGCCTGCGCAAGTGCGCGCTCGAACTGGGCCCGCTCGCCCAATGACGGTGAAGCGACCGTAGGAAGCAAGCCGGTCGGACTGGCAGAGATCAACGTGACAGGCACCATCATGCAAAGACTCGATTGGTTTCTCTTTTGCGTCGAATGAGTCCAGCCGGTTATCACCCGCTGTTGGGTCAATCTTAGAGAGGCGAGATGACGACAAGCTGACGAGGGCGCGTTAACCATCTAAAGAGTCGCCTTGGTGACTTTGTGCTTGTGATAGTTTCAGCATTTGGTTTATCAGGACATGATGCCAAGAGCGCTGATCCTGCCCATTCTGCACAACCTGAAGAGACTTCTCTGTGTCGGGTTTTTTTTCTCCACTGGAATCCACTCAACTCTCGCCGTCCCGCTGTCGCTTCCCTCGGCACCTTATAGGTATACGGTTCTGGATCAGGATCTCTCTGCCGCGTTGCTGGAATTCGGAAACAACCTGAAAATCAGTGTCAATATAAGCGCCGAGGTGAAAGGGCGGATTCGCGGGCGTATGCCGGATTTGCCGCCGCGCGAGTTCCTCGACCGCTTAGCCGAGCTATACGATCTCCAGTGGTACTTTGATGGGCTTGTGCTCTATGTGTCTGCTGCGAAGGAAGCACAGAGCCGGATGCTTGCGTTGGCCCCGATTCGCTTCGATGCGTTTAAGGCAGCTCTCGATGAGCTTGACATCTCCGATGACCGCTATGTCGTAAGGCCCGCGCCGGGGAATGGCCTCGTCTTGGTTTCCGGTCCACCTCGCTTCACCGCGCTCGTGGAGCAGACGTTCAACGGCCTCATGGCGGAGGCGCAGGCGCAGCCTCACGCGGCGGCGCCGACGAAGCAATCCGTGCTGATATTGTTTCGGGGTTCCTCCACCATGGTCGTGCGCGATGGACGACCGGAAGCCTCTTATGTTTCCGACGTGCCGGCACAGGATGGCGGAAAGCCTGAGCCGAGTCAGAAATGACTGGGTACCCCGCCAGCGTCTGGAAAAGTATTACCGGCGGCCGCCTCCTGGACAGTTCGTAATACCTAGCGTTTGGAACCGGTTTTTGATTCACTCGACGCGTGATTTGCGCGGAGGCAGTGGATGCGGGGACAGGCTGGTTTCTGGGACATTGACGAGCGATATGTCCGACTGAGCGAGGCCGGCGATCCGCTGGAGAAGCTGAATGCGGTGGTGCCGTGGGAGGTTTTCCGCAAGCCGCTCGGCAAGGCGCTGAGAGTCCTCTCTGATTGGGGTCGTTTTGGTCAAGATGCTCCTGCACTTTTTTCTGGACCGTTCCGTGGGTCACTCGCTTCTCTTCGCGGTCGGCGCTTGGGCCGCCGCATGATAGGGTCAGGAGAGCGAGGCGTCTCAATCTGTTTCACGACCTTGCCGCGCTTGGGCCGGCAGGTTCGGAACTCTCAACGAGATCGTCTCGCCCATCGTCCCCAGGGAACGATCCGGGCATCGCCCTTTCGGGCGAAGGCTCTGTTCGCCCGTTTCGACAAGCACCTCGGCAAGGCCGGCTACCTGCCGATGGGCGGGCAGATCGTCGATGCCACCATCGTGGCGCCCAAGCAGCGCAACACGCTGGACGGTGAAGTTCTCGAAAGCCAAGGTCGCCGAAGAGGGAAAGGCGCAGCAACGCGACATCGCCATTCCCGCCTTCGGCTACAAAGAACCATGCCTCGACCGATCGCCGGCACGGCTTCATCCGCGGCTGGAACGTCACGAGCGCGGCGGCCTATGACGGCGCAGCTTCGCAATGTCCTTAACCGCGCCAACACCGGTTCGACTGTCTGGGCCGACACGGCCTATCGCTCGAAAAAGAACGAGGAGTGGCTGGAGAAGAACGGTTACGTCTCTGACATCCACCAGAAGAAACCGAAGGGTCGACCGATGAGCGAGGCGACGTCGGGGGCCAATGGGCGGAGATCGAAAACCCGCGCATTCGTCGAACACGTCTTCGCGCAGCAGAAATCCAGGATGGGCTTGGTCGTGCGCACCACCGGCATCGCCCGCGCCAGGACGAAGATCGGCATGGCCAACCTTGCCTACAATCTCACCCGCTTCGTCTGGCACGAGGGGCGAACTGCGTCCGCATAACGGCGAGTGCGGCGAAAACCGCCGACGCAACGCCGAAATCAATCAGCCATCCACCCAGGCAAGGGGCAAAAACCTTATCATAGTGTCAGATTCGGCCAACCGCGCCCGTTTGTCCGCCTTGCTGTCCAAAAACTGCGGTAAATCGATCTGTCCTCCTGAATGAATTCTTTTTTGAGTTCGTCAGGTTCTCGAAAGCAGAACCGGTCATGACGAGATTCAGGATCCAACAATCGCCGGCCGGACCTTGAAGCCAATAACGAGCGCAGCAAGTTACGGTGCAGCCATGGGTGGGGCAGAATTGGCCTGCCGACGTTCATAATTGTCAACGTCCATGAATACATTTGGAGTCGCCCCTGTGGCGGATGCAACTTCACGTCTGAGGAGACACAATGCCAATCAATAACGCCAGCAACGTTTTCTCGCAGTCCGCACAGGCTTGGTCGGGGCCGATATCCGCGTTCGACAAGACTCAGCAAAACGTATCCCCCTTTGATGCGATGCTGCCCATTTACCTGCTCGAAGATAGGACCGGTCCCTTAGGGCTCCGGGACCCGCTGCCGCAGAATCTCGCATCGACGATGGAAGCATTGTCCCGGCAGTCTTCGGAATCGCTGTCGGATGTCGGGTCGTCGTTGGAGGAATTGGCCCGGCACCCATTGGACCTGCTGCCGCCAAATATGAGGGCAGCAATTGAATCGATGGATCAGGACCCGCAGCCATCTGCGATCGCCAACCCTTCGGTTGCCCCGGTGCCCATAAAAAGCGAGAGAATCACGTGGAACGGCGGCTCGCTGACCCCAGCCGAGTTGCAGATCGTAGCAGTGCTGAACCGCCACAAGGAACAATGCCCGCTTAGTTGGGAATCGTTGGCGGGCAAAGCCGACGATACCTCTACGCCACCGGATTTGAAAGCGGCGATCGAGAGATTGCAGCAGGATCCAGAGCTGTTTTATGCGATCGGCTCGCAGGGCGATGGTCGCTGCGGCGGCAAGATCACGGCGAAGGATTTGTCCGGATTCTCCGGCCATCACTCACAAGTTGCCGCATTTCAGGACAAGGAGGCCCAAAGCTACGGGCAGAACTACATTCCATCCGACAGCACTGGAAATCCGCAGCCGTCGGTCATGACCCGGAGCGATGCATTACGCGAGCTTTACCGGTATTCCGAAAACCTTCCCAAGAACCTGAGTGTGGCTGATTTCAAGCAGATCGTCGAAGGCGAAGCGAAAACCGGCAAATGTCCGCCTCAGGTTATAGCGGCGGCACAGTACTTCGTCAGTCGCCCGAATGAATGGAAGCAGTTGTACGGTGGTGCGATCGACAAGGTCCACAAAGAGGACTTTCTTCAAGTCGCTTCTTCCTCGATGGGCCTCACGCGCACCGAGCTGGAAACAATTGAAACGATCAAGAGCAATCAGGACACCTTCTTTGGAAGCGGTGATCTGACTCGTGACAAGCTCGCGAGTATGGCAAAAGACAAGAGCCTCAATCCCATCGTACAGAATGCAGCCTCTCAACTGCTCTCAGATCCTCTATTATTCAGCCTGCTAAACAATTCGATTACGGGCTATAAGACCCACAATAAGTTCTTCGACTTCGGCGGCGGACACACAGTCGATTCCGGTGACGTCAGCAAAAAAGACTTTGCTCACTTCTACGACACCATGTCGTCTGCGAACCGCACCGTTCAGCAGTCAAAGACCCACGCCCCCAAAACCGCAGCGGAACAGGACGCCGCCTCGGACATGATGATGGGCCGGACGGACCAGCCTGACACCAAGTCACCGAAGAAAAACGGTGGGGCCTTCATCCACGCCGTCGGCGACGTACTCAAGGTGGTCTCGCCAGTGCTTGATTGGGCCGCGACGGCAGTGGGTTTATTGAGCTTCGTTCCAGGCCTGGGCCAAGTGGCCGATGCCGTTTCAATGGCGCTTTCGTGCGAGGCGCAGGCGGCAAATCTTCTCCGCACAGCCATTACCGGAGGCAATATGAAACAGGCGCTGCAAGAAGCTGGCATCAGTATCGGAGCGCAAGCGCTTAGCCTTGTCGCGGGGCCCGAGGTCAAGCTGGCAATTCGCAACGGGCTCGTCAAGAAAGCGATGGAAGAGGCCGCCACGGCTGGGGTCAATCTGCCGATTTCCATGGCGCAAACCTATGCAGAAGGCTATTTGAACAACCTGCAAGCACGTCTTGCGGCCTGAACCGGCTGTCCCTGTGCGTCGGCAAGATTGTCTATGGTAACGAATCCATCCAGTTTCCGGATCGGAACGAGGAACTGCTCGATCAAGGAGGAACGGACGCCGTACGCAGGGGAATCGGGTGAGTTAATTTTCACGAGATGAGGCTGACGAGAAAGTCCTCGTTCCATCCGGCCTTCAATCGT
>NZ_JBSKBQ010000034.1:0-23397 GCF_053714375.1 Mesorhizobium sp. ArgA1 | reverse complement strand
GGTGTCCACCTATTTTGGTGGACACCTCATGCATCAGGCCACGCAACAGCAAAAGGTGCAGGGAAATTCGCGCTTACAGATGGGGTGCTCGTACCGGTTACAGTTAATCCGGCTACCGGTCCCGGCGTCCGCCTGAGACAGAGCTGCGCGGCAGGGTGCGTGACCTCGCCAACGAGCGCCGACGCTTTATCATGACCACGGCGCCCGTCTGCTAGGGCCTCGCGTTAGGAGCCTTTCACCTCGACGAGGCCCACATCACCCTGGATAACGATGTCCGTTCCAAACGGCTCCGAGAACCTTTGCAGGCGTTGAAGGATCGCCCTCGCTTGTGCCGAGGACGCAAGCATTGGAACGCCGCGTCGCGCCAGTCGACTGGAATGCCTAAGCTCCACAGGGAAGAGGCGGAGCTCGGCCAGCCTGTTCCCTTCAAATCTGCTTGCTGTGATGACGCTCTCGTAGAAGATCGGATCGGAAAACCCAGGCGCCGTGTCGTAGCCATGTGCCATCTCTGAGACCGTCACTTCGGCATCGGTGTCGACTCTCGGATCTTTTCCGTAGGTTTCGAACATATCGATGCCCATCGGAGTGCGGAGATCATCGATTATGAAGTTGGCGAGGCTGTAGAAGATGGGACGGCCTCTATATATCTCGATGCCGCGCAATTGGTGGGGGCCGTGGGCTACGTATGCGTCTGCGCCTATGTCGATGGCAGCTCGCGCAAACGCCTGTTCGTAGTCTGCGGGCTCCTGGCTCCAGTTGCCTGGCTCATGCCCATGGTTCGCGAGAACACAGAAATCGGAATACTGCTTTCCGCGGCGCACGCTCCGGAAGATGTTCGCCAAATCCTTCGGGTTGGGTTCGTAACTGAACCCCGGCTTGCTTCCGGCCCTGAAAGTGATCTCGGCGATGATGGCTTTTGTCGGATCTTTCTGGGGGAGCTTGTAGTCAGGAAGCGCGTCCCGGATGCACTTTAAGTCCTCGAGCATCTCCGGCGTAACGATGACGTTCCGCGTCAGGCGCAGAGCGTTGACGCCTGGTCTGCCGGGCGCATCCGCAGCGGCGTCGGCGGCCCTGGATTGCGGGGTGAAGGTCGTCGCACAGGACACGAGGGCCACTCGGCCTCGGGAGGTCTCAAGGAAGCGAGCGGCGCTAGCCTGGGACAGATTCTCTCCCGCCCCGGCATGAACAATGTCGTTCTCGTCGAGTGCATCGCACGTCGCCCGCATTCCTTCCACACCCCAGTCAAACGTGTGGTTGTTCGCAAAGCTGACGATGTTGAACCCCATCGCTTTGAGATCGGCAGCGAGAGAGGGGAGGCTTGCGTGGTAGGCTCCTCCAAACTCAGCCTGTGGGCTCCCCTTAAATGACCGGCTGTCGAAGATGCTGGTTTCCATGTTCCCCAGAGTCACGTCGCCGCCCCTCAGCATTTCAACGATTCGGTCGAAGCCTTCATGACTACCCTTCGTCAACGGGCGGGAGACGATGAGATCGCCTACCGCCACCATGGTGAACCCATCCTTGACACTCGTTGCGACAGATCCGGACATATCGTACCCGGCGCCATCCGTTTCCACGCTTTCCTCGTTAAGTGGCCGTAAGGTCACGGTGTCTCCTTGTTGATTGTGTCACCTCGGGATGCCCAAGATCACTTCGTGTTTAGCGGGGCTGGATTAGCGCGGTCAGGATGTAAGCACGCTCAGTGCAGTCAAAACCACTTATCCGATAGCCGTTTGAAAAGGCGCCTCGAAGATTGTCACGAAGCGCAAGCGTTGCGGCCAACATCATTCTCCTGTCAGGTGGTATCAACTCTTCCGCATTGCGAGGGAGGCGAATGCGCAGGCAGTCCTCTACCTCTTCACTCACGAAGCGACGCTCCGATTTCGCCTCGACGATGCCGTCATCAAGAGGCCAGTCGACCAGTAGACGATCAGATGGTAATTCTTCATCGATCCCGCCGTAATAATTGACCAAGTATGTCCTCGATCCGGCTCCTAGCCGGTCGATATAGAGGGCGGCATTGACTGCCTCCATTGGGTCGAAAGTCCAGCGCACTTTCCGGAAGCCGCGAGTTAGGCACCACCGCCGCTCATACCATTTGAGCGCTGCACCAATGCCGCGTCCACGCATTTCAGGCAGCACCGCCAGCGCGTGGCAATATAGCACGCCCGGCGTTGCGCTAGGAAAGCCGAAGGCAAAGCCGACCAGCCTGCCCTCGACAAAGGCACCCGCCGCGAGTCCGCCTTCTGCCTGAACGACCATCATCAGATCGCTGGGCGCACTGGCGTTTACCCAGACAGCCCGCTGCAGGGCCTCGGCAGCAACAAACTCTTCCGTGCCGTATAAATCTCGATATTCGCTCATCTCAAAAGCCATCGAAAGTGATCGTATATTATAGCGTCGCGCCCGGACCCTAAAGCACCAAATGGGTCGAGTGCTCAGATAGGAAACTACGGCAACGAACGACGATCATAGCCAACTACTGGTTTGTGTGCGGCGTCGAATTTGGCTCTTGAGCGATGCCATGCCGCGTATAGTGGCGCTTTTGCGCCGAAATTCATCACCTACCATGGCACGTCGATTGCTGAGGTGAGCTTTTGATGGCCGAGGTGTGGGTTTCTCGCCGTTCGGTTCAACCGCGTTGAGGTGTGGCGGAATGACGATGGCAGCGTCGGCGCGTGGCTCGCTGCCAGGGATCCTCTTACCCGGAGATCATCGCTCGCGCCGCTTTGCTGGTGCCGTTCGGGAGGAAATGCCTATGCGCTCGGCCACCAAGGCCTGGAAGCGTCCGTTCTCAACCAGCGTGTGTCGCCAAGGCTGAAAATGGTACGATTGACCAATCGATTGAGTCGATCGCACGCTCAAGCATCGCCTCGGTCTCAGTAAGACTAGGCGAAGCAGCTATTACATGCCCGATACAGTCTCGATAATCGCCTTTCCTGACGATTGGCGTCTTGGGTTTAACATACAGCTTAACTTCGGCGACACCTGATGCAGCAGCCGCCAGACTGTCGCCATCGATCCAATCGAGGGTGCCGTCGCCATCAGCAATCAGGAACCGCGCGGCCGCAGTGTCCGATTGCTTTCTGCGCAAATCCCATTCCTCGCCGATCACAAGCTTGATGTGCTCGCTGATGAGATCGACACCGTAAGCCAGCTGAACCAATTGAGGGGTGGGCGTTCCAGCAAGACGCGGATTGACTTCAATGACGACCGGGCCAAGCTTCGTCCACCGGAGTTCAATGTTCGCTGGCCCCCAGCCAAGGCCGAGAGCTCGCACACAATTTAGTGAAACATCGGCAATACGCTCATGCTCGTCATCAGTCAGCGGGGCTGGATAGGCGAACTGATGATACACGAAATGCGGTGGGCGGCCGAAATCGCCGGTCCCAATCGCAACGATCTCACTTCCCATAATATCGACGGTATAATAAGGACCTTGTACGAATTCTTCGACGAGTATCCTCGGCGAACCCCGCCATTCGTGCTTCCTCGTCAATAGATAGGTTGCTTGTTCGGTTAACTCGTCGACATTGCGGCACAACCGAACACCGCTGCTGCCGCTTCCTTCGGCTGGCTTTACAATTACCGGCAGGCCAATCTCCGCGGCAATGCTTGCTACCTCCTCCGCATTCTTGGCCAGACGATAAGCAGGTATCGGAACACCGACCGTCGCGAGGAGCTCGCGTTGGGCGAATTTGTCGCAGCATCGTTCGATGGCCGTGGGGTTTGGTCCTGGTAGGTCGAAACGGGCGCAGAGCTTGCCAATTGTCGCGTAGAGGGCTTCGTTGGGAGGGCCGGTAATGCCAGCAACGTCATAGCTTCCACACAGCCGGGAACATTCGCGGATCAGCGCATCGAGATTGTCTGTATCGACGCGGACAGCCTCGATGCCTTCGGCAGCAAAATAGTCGTACTGAGTTGGATCAGCCGATAGGGTAATTGGATGAAGACCAAGGCGATGAGCTGCGTGGATGTAAAGCAGACCGGTACCCCTACTATTTCCCTCAAGCAGGACGAGCGCTCTTTTTGCCATGGCTATTAACTCCGACGTTGCTTGCTCTGCGGCGATACAGCCTTAACCTTTAGGCCAAGCTGACCTCTGATTTGCGGCGAAGGTATCACTGTCAGCGCGTTACGTTCGCAAAGATTTGTAAATTCATTTGAAGGATGTGTTGCCGTCCATCGGCGGTGAACTGTCCGATTTGACCTGCTGTCCCCGTGTAAATCGTTGTCGTCATTCCTGGAAAACGCAAGCAATCGACACCTACTGTCGGGTCTGTCGAATCCCCGACACATTGTTTTCGGCTTGGCTCCTTGCTGCACTCCCGAGCAAGTCATTGAACAAAAATCGGAAAAGAGTTTCGGAGGCTCTCTCAACGCAATTGGCATGACTTTTGAGGAGTCTTCCTCATGAAACGCAACGCGAGGCGGCACTGGCTTTGCCTGGGGGATTCGAATGGTCAGGACGGCTTGTTCTCGTTGCTTCGCGGCGTCCAGTTGCCGCGAGTGACATTCCGAAGTCCCGTGACGCTCAGCAGCAAGACGTCGAGGATGTTCTTCGCAGATGCGGCCCGGGAGCTGCCCGCGGCAATGCGGGAGCCAGTGCTGCGACCGCGATGTCCGGTATGGGATAGCGTGACAGGGAGTACACGATAGCCATGCCGCCCCCTCAGGCGCTCGACCAGCTCTGCGGTGTGCCGTGCCAGGCCGCCTGCGAATACCTAAAACAAGGAGGCTATGATGAATGACCGAAGTCCACCAGATGGCGCTGACGAACTTGCGGTTTTCCGCCATCTTGAGTCAGAAGTGTGCAGCTATGCACGCAGCTTTCCCGTCGTTTTCGCAAGGGCGCGCGGGGCTCAGCTGTTTGCTCGAGATGGGACAGCCTATCTCGATTTTCTCATGGGCTGCTCAAGTCTAAACTATGGGCACAATCCTCCCGAGCTGAAGTCAGCGCTCGCAGACTACATTGCGAGTGACGGCATCACCCATGGCCTCGACCTTTATAACGAGGCTAAGGAGTCTTTCCTACGAGAATTCCACGAGACGATTCTCAAGCCCCGACAACTAGACTACGTCGTACAGTTTCCCGGCCCGACCGGCGCCAACGCGGTCGAGGCTGCCCTCAAGCTTGCGCGCAAGATTACTGGTCGGACCAATATTATAGCCTTCACCAACGGCTTTCATGGCGTGAGCTTAGGCGCTCTCTCCTGCACCGGCAACCGGTACCACCGCGCAGTCGCCGGCCAGTTGCTCGGTGGGGTTACGCGGCTACCATATGATGGCTACCTTGGACCCGCCGTGGACACCGCAGATTACCTTGATCACTTGCTCTCGGATCCCTCCAGCGGCGTGGACGCCCCGGCTGCGGTGATTGTCGAGACAGTTCAGGGCGAAGGCGGCCTCAATGTCGCCAGCGCGGCCTGGCTGCGCAAACTAGCGGCCGTCACGCAGAGACACGGAGCTTTGCTGATCGCAGACGACATTCAGGCAGGTGTCGGCCGGACCGACGCATTCTTCAGTTTCGAAGCGGCGGGGCTCCGTCCGGACATCGTCACAATGGCCAAATCGATATCGGGCTACGGCATGCCGATGGCCCTGGTCCTTATCGAACGAAAACTCGACAGGTGGGAGCCAGGCGAGCACAACGGAACGTTCCGCGGCAACTGCCCTGCTTTCGTCACCGCGCGTGCAGCCCTAGAGCACTTCTGGCGAACGGAGAACTTTGCAGCGTCGGTTCGGGAAAAAGGCAATCTCCTGAAAACCCGGCTCGATCAGATCGCCCAGAAGTACGACGCGAGTCGAGTATCAGTCAAAGGGCGAGGTATGATGCGAGGTATAGATCTCAAGTCCGGAAAGATTGCCGGGCAGGTCATCAGCGCCGCCTTCCGGAAGGGACTCATTGTCGAGACCTCTGGTCCCTTTGACGAAATTGTCAAGTGTCTGCCGCCTCTTGTCGTTGAGGAGGATCAGCTTAGCCAAGGGCTCGACATCCTCGAAGACGCGGTCGACAGCGTGATTGGCAGCACAACGAGCACGGCGGGTTGAGAGGTGAAGCATGATCGTCAGGGACGTCAACGAGAAGAAATTGACAGCCTTGCGAATCGAGACGAGGAGGCCGGCAAAGCGTGCAGTTGCTCCTCAAGGAGCCGCCCATGCGTTTAACGAATGCAATATGTCGAACAACCCTAGATGCCATCTAAGCAGCAAACAACGCTACTACATGTACTAAAGGGATAAGCCGATGGCCAGAACAGTCGTTGACCGACACGGCGCCGTGTACGTAAAGAATGTTCCTCGAAAAGGACGCGGCGTATTTGCGAATGTTCCATTTAAAGCTAACGAGGTAATAGAACGATCTACCACGTGGGGGTTTAGCCGGTCAGAGGAAACGCTATTACGACGTACAGGGTTATTTGAGTACTACTTTGTTAGACCGGAAACAAATACGATTAATCACCTCATAGCAGGATACGTTGTATTCGGCACCATCTCAATAGTGAATCACTCATTCACCCCTAATGCAGAAATCGTATGGGATGATGACGAGACTGGAGCTTGGATATCTATCATAGCGTTGAAAGACATCGATATCGATGAGGAAATCACCCATTTCTATGCAAATATAAACGAGTATGCAAATTCAAACGAGTTTGTTACATAGCCTTCTTTTAGCGGACTTTTCAGTTCAAGGTTACTAATCGAGGTAATCAAATGCGAAATGAGATTACCGTTAAAGAGCTAGCAATGCGCATATTGGCCGTAGATGACCTAGTGCGAAAATTCGGTCTTCAAATTGCGATAGGTAATAATTTTGAGGAGTATGTCAGAAACACCGGAATACTTCCTGGAAAGCCGCCGATCACTCCTCACTTCCGACCGGACTGTTCTGATCTGCTACCTGAAAAGGCGTTTTGGATCATCGGTCGAGATCAGGAAGGACGGATAGCGCATGTCCAAGCAATGCGCTTAGATGATCTATCCCACACCAGCCTTTCTGAGCATCTTGTGTCACTCAAAGCCAGCTTCGCGGCCCCTGACCTCAAAGCCGGTCCCGGTTCCTCATGCAGCTGCTCCGCGCCGACTGCTCGCACCTTAAAGGGGCTGGTAGCGTATCATGGCGACGTGTGGTTACGCGAGGACTTTCGCGGTCGCGGCCTTGCGAGCTTTGTTGGTCGCCTCGCATTTGGACTAGCATGGGCTAAATGGTCTCCAGATTTAATTTACGCCCTAGTTGCTGGCTGGAATATCGAAAAGGGTGTAGTCGACCGCTACGGATATCAGCATCGTGAGTACGGCTCTGTTCTGCATTTGCCTGCTCTAGGAATTAGTCACGACGACTGGCTGGTTTGGATAACTCGGGATGAACTGTCGAAAATACTTTCGAGTACGTTCACATTGCGGACGCGCCGAGAGTCCGTTTCTTGAAATCAGGAGGCATTCCGGCCGAGGGGTTTTTCGCCCATGGTGACCAGGACCATGGCGGCGAGATGTCTTTTTTCGTGGGCGAGTTAGGCCAGCCACAGGATTTGCGCCTTCGATGGCTGGGCTGCGAGCGCGCCGATGGGAGGCGCACATGTTCCGGCGCTCGACGTCCTGTCCCGCGCGTCGCGTGCCTCCAGCATCTGCTCCAAGCGACGATGCGGGCGACCAGAGAGATCGGGCCAGGCCCGTTACACTTTGGTCCGTAGGCCTTTCGGATCGAAGAACGCCTGAAGTGCAGCATCCGCCTCGAACATTTCGCCCGCAATTTCGATGGTCTAGCTTCCCGCCTCCGGTCGCCGCCTGCCCGGTCATCAGGCGTCTGGCGGACTTGTCCCAGGATGACGAAACGGTCCTGGTTTCGACGACACTTACGTCGATCAGTCGCGACTGACACCGGCGGTGTGCTTTTGGAATAGCCTCACAAGCTCAGCCGCGATGTCGCTCGCTTCCGCAAATTCCGGGTAGATGTCGGCTTCGCGGCACAGCCTGAGCCAACAGCCTATAAAAAATGATGGTCAAAGGAGCTCGGTCCGGAATCCGGCCAAGCTCGAAGGCGCTATGACGTGAACTGGCCATTGCACGTTCATGCCACTCGCCGGCGAACTCGCGGGGCGGGGGGCGCATGGATACCTTTCGCTTGAGCGAGACTTCCGAGACAGGAGGCGTGATGCGATTTAGCGCGTCAAACACGGTGCTGGCGCGGCGTTGCGGCACAAATCCGCCTAAAGACGCGGGGAGTCGCTCGGCTGCGCCAATATACTTCAACGCAATAAGGGGAACAAAGGCGACTATGAACACAATCGCTGACGCTAAACTCAGCAGATCAGCCCTCCTGCCGTCAGACCAGCGAGGGCGGCCGGCCGGTGACAATCAGATCGTCGCTGAACGCGACGAGGTTGTATCTTGTTCTAATGTCTGGAAGATTTTCGGCACCAGGTCGCGAGAAGCCATGGCAGCCATCCATGCTGAAGGTTTGAGCAAGGACGAGGTCCTTGCGCGCTTCGGATGCGTGGTAGCGGTCAAAGATGTCAGCTTTTCCATCAGGAGAGGCGAAATCCTCGCAATCATGGGACTTTCCGGCAGTGGCAAGTCTACTCTTGTCCGCCATGTGAACCGGCTTATTGATGCCACAAGCGGAGTCATCCGCCTCAATGGCGTCGATATCTCCAAGGTTACGAGCGCCCAACTTCGGTCGATCCGGTCGAAGGAAGTTGGCATGGTTTTCCAGGATTTTGCCCTTCTTCCACATTGGACAGTCCGGGACAACGTGGCCTTCGGGCTGGAGCTGCAGGGCGTAACCAAACTTGAGCGCTGGGCCAAGGCGCAGGCCGCGATTGAGAGAATGGACCTCAAGGGCTGGGAGGACCGTGTACCATCGGAGCTTTCCGGGGGGATGCGGCAGCGTGTGGGTATCGCCCGGGCGTTGGCAGCCGACCCGTCCGTCCTGCTGATGGATGAGCCCTTCGGTGCGCTGGATCCTTTGATCCGCCGGGACCTCCAGGATCAATTCCTTGCGCTTTCCCGGGACCTTGGCAAAACAACCTTGTTCATCACCCACGACCTTGAGGAAGCCTTCCATCTCGGCGATCGCATAGCAATTATGAAGGACGGCGCGATTGTTCAAATAGGAACGGCTGCAGAGATCATTACCTCGCCTGCAGATGCATATGTCGCCGAATTCGTCCGCGGGATCTCACGGGTTCCGATACTAACTGCGCGCCATGTGATGGCCCCGGCGGGTGCTGACCCCCTGCCCTCGGCAGCTGATCTCCCCGTCGCCACGCCTGATACCCCACTAGCTGAACTGATCGCCATAGGTGCCCGAACACGGTTGGACATTATGATTGTGGATCAATCCGGCCGTGCGGTCGGCAAAGTGACTATTGAAACGATGCTGTCGTCGATGAAGGAGGTCCGCTGACATGACAAGGTCATACACGAATCAGGACTGGTCAAGTTCAATAGCTGAATTCACGGGGCCTAATAGTGTCTATTATCAAGGAAAATTCAGCGATATTTTCAAAGGCGGCCGGGCCGGACTCCGTCCCAATCTTGCCGCTGGCTTAGTTGGCCCATTGTGGGCTGCCTCGCGCGGTTTGTTTGGAGCATTCCTTCTTATCGGGTTAGTCGAGATCGCCCTGGTAACTGGCATCGTGTTTCTAAGCACCGGCGGTCTCACGGACGAAAACGTCGCGCGCGCCGTTTCGCTCGAAAAACTGGCCGAAACGCGCCTCACCCAAGCGAATGAAGAACGTCAAAAGGGCAACGAAGCCTCGGCTAACCAGATGCTGGAGCTATCCAAATCTCTTGGTCAGTCGGCGTCAAAAGAACGAGCCGCTGCCAATGACAGGGCTCGGGCTGCGACGACGCTTATCGCGCTAACTGCGGCAGCTCTGCTTGGTTTGCGAGCAATTCTCGCCATTGTAGGCGACAGGCTTTACTCGCGCCAGTATATGCGGTGGCGGCGACACCGGGTGACGCCGTCAGGACGCAGTTACCTGCGTGTCCTTGTCTGCGCGGTGTTGCTCGCCATCATCTATGTCGTCGCGTTTTTTGGCGCCAGTACGCCGCAGCTCGCCGGCATGCTGGCCATTCAGTCAAACTCTTCGATTGTGGCGGGTGTCACGGCGACGGTCCTTGACCAATTTTTCGCTACTCTGACGCAATCGGGGCGGTCGGTCTTTGACGCAATTACCGGGAGCATCTCGACACTGGTCGCGCTAGTGGAGAGCCTGCTTCAGGGTCTTCCTTGGATTTGCACAGTCCTCGTCGCAGTCTTTGCCGCATGGCTGCTTTCGGGAAGTGGGACTGCAGCGTTTACCGGGGCAGGATTGGTTTACCTGGCACTTTTCGGATTTTGGCAGAAAAGCATGGTCACAATCGCGCTATTGGGGACAGCCGCGTTGTTGGCGCTAAGCATCGGCATTCCCTTGGGGATCCTTTGCGGCAAAAGCCCCCGAGCCTACCGCCTATTCCGGCCTATCCTCGATCTAATGCAGACAATGCCGGCGTTCATCTATCTCGTGCCGATCATCGCATTCTTCGGCATCGGCAAAACGCCGGGCGTCTTGGCAACGATAATTTTCGGTATGCCCCCGGTAGCACGCCTCACCGCACTGGGCCTTCAACAAATACCGATAAGCACTCGGGAAGCTGCGGTCGCGTTCGGCGCGACCCCCTGGCAGAGTCTTATGAAGGTCGAGCTACCGCTCGCCATGCCTTCCATCATGGCAGGGGTCAACCAGACGATCCTGATGTGCTTGTCGATGGTGGTGATTGCTTCACTCATCGGGGCCGGAGGTCTCGGTGAGGATGTTCTTCAGGCACTTCAGTACGCATCCGTCGGACAAGGTTTCTTGGTGGGGGCGGCAGTGCTGATCTGCGCCATCATCCTGGATCGGCTCATACAGGGGAAAAGGAGTACAAACCAATGAAAATCAAGCTTTCGATACTTGCACTCGCAGTCGCAATGGGGTTTTCCGCACCGGCTTCGGCCCAAGAGAAAATCAAGATCGGATCCTCCAATTGGCCGTCTCTTCAGGCCATGTCGAGTGTCCTGAAAGAGATTTCAGAGAAATACTTCGGTGCTTCCGCCGAAGTGGTCAACAGCACGCTGCCAATTATCCTGGCCTCGATGGATAAAGGTGAAATTGACATTCTACCAGAAATCTGGTCGCCAAACCATGACAGCCTAATCAATGCCTACGTCAAAGAAAAGCAGACTGTCAAACTGGGCAGTTTGACTTTCCAGACGCTTTCCGGGATGTGCACCACCCGCCATACGCAAGAGAAATTCGGCGTGAAGTCGATCTATGATCTTTCACGTCCCGAGATCGCTGACGTTTTCAAAACGGCGGCAGGCGGCAAACCAAAACTTTGGGTCGGCCCTGCGGGCTGGAGCTCGTCAAAGACCGAGCTGATCCGTGCTCGAGACTACGGATATGCCGACCTTTTTGAGCTGACGACCGTCGAGGAAAGCCTTGCTGTTGTAGACCTGGACGAGGCGATACGAGCTGACACGCCGTGGGTCGGGATCTGCTACACTCCCCACCCAACCTTCTCTCGCAAGGAAGTGGTGATGCTCGACGAACCGCCGCATGACCCGGCGAAGTGGAAGGTTGTTCAGCCCGATCAGAACCCGAACTGGCTTGCGATGTCATCGGTCACGACCGCCTGGGCTCCGATCTCAGTCAACATCGCCTACGCCAAGGAACTGGAAGCGAAGGATCCGAAACTGGTCGCACTCCTCAACAACATCACGGTTGATCCGGCTGAAATCGCCCAATGGATTGATGCGGTTGGCACCAAGAAGATCGACCCCGACACCTTCGCGAAGGACTGGGTCGCAAAGAACGACGCAAAAATCCTCGGCTGGATGGCTGGCAAAGCCAAATAAGTTTCAGATTCGAAAAGTAGAGAAGTCACATGTCATATGTAATTCCTTTTGATGCGGACGAGTACGAGGCGCGACTTCGCAAGGTCAAGACGCGGATGGAGGGCGCTGGAATAGACCTTTTGCTCTGTACCGACCCGGCGAACATTAATTACCTAACGGGCCTCGATGCGCTTTCATTCTACGTTCCGCAGGTCCTCCTGGTGCACAGGGACGAAGATGCACCGTTTTGGCTAGGGCGCCTGATGGACACTTCGGCGCTCAGGATCACCACCCGCCTTCCCTCGGAAAACCTGCTCCCTTATCCGGAAACGATGCTGCACCAGCAGCACGTCCATCCGTTCCAGGCACTTTGTGAGCATGTTCAGTCCCGGGGATGGGGCAACCAGACGATTGGCGTTGAAATGGACGTCGACTACTACACCGCCCGTTGTCACCAGACCATTTTGGCGGGCTTGCCCAACGCCAAGGTCGTCGACAACCGTCGTCTCGTAAATTGGGTCCGTCTGGCTAAGTCGTCAGCGGAACTCCGTTATATGCGAGAGGCCGGCAAACTCACGACGGTCGCCATGCAGGAGGCCATCGACAACCTGCTTGCTGGTAAAAAAAGTTATGAGGTGGCAGCCGACATCCTGCGCACGTCAGTCATCGGCATCGACGGCCTCTATGGAGACTCTCCTGCGGCGTTTCCATTTGTGATGGTGGGTGAGAATGCCCATGCCTGCCATCTCTACTGGACCGACCGGGAGATGCCGAAGAACGAAATGGTGGTTCTTGAACTGGCTGGCGTGCGGAAACGTTATCACAGCCCGCTTGCTCGCACGGTCTTACTGGGCAAGCCGTCCGAGGAACAAAGCCGGCTCGCGGATGTCATTATCGAAGGCGTCGATCGGGCGCTCGAGGCCGCCAAGCCAGGTGTAACCTGCGGGGAGGTCGAGAATATCTGGCAAAATATCCTTCGAAAGAACAATCTGTCGAAAGACAGCCGCGTTGGGTATCCAGTCGGGATCGCCTATCCTCCGGATTGGGGTGAGAAAACCGCCAACATCCAAAACGGCGACAAAACTGTTTTGGAACCGGGAATGTGCTTTCACTTCCAGTCAGGCCTTTGGCTGGAAAAGCAGGGCATCGCGCTCTCGGAGACCTTTGCCGTTACAGATAGCGGCGGCGAACGCCTAGCTCAGGTTCCACATCGCCTTTACTCCCGAGATTGAAGGCGTTGGCCACACCGCCGAATGTGGTGCGGAACTTTCAAGGAGGCGGTGGCTCCATTCAATGATCGTTAGGAGGCGGCAATGACCCGTTCTCCGCATCAGATAGACTCTTGCTCAGAAAGGTGTGTTGGAACGTACTGGCGGGCCGCGCCATCACCAGTTAGAAATCGTACGGACCACTTTTCCGGCCTGTCGGGGGGAATCCTTTGGGCACTGAAGACATCGACGATTACGACAGGAAAATACTCAAAATCATTCAGTTGGATGCCGAGCGTCCGGCATCGGCGATCGCCGAAGAGGTGAACTTGTCAGCCTCGGCCGTTCAGCGACGCATTAAGCGTTTAAAGGACATGGGAGTAATAGTCGCGACGGTTGCCGTAGTCGACGCGAAGAAAGTTGGTCGTCCGCTGGTCTTCCTGGCTGCGATCGAGGTTGAGCGAGAACGTAAGGACCTGCTCGGTCAGCTTAAGAAATGGCTGCTCGGGGAAAGCTACGTCCAGCAGGCATTCTATACCACAGGGGCATCCGATCTGACCGTGATTATCACCGCGAAAGATGTCGAGGAGTACGACCATATCACGCAAATGATGGTCGAGATGAATCCGAACATCAAACGTATTAATACGAGCGTCTGCCTGCAGGTCTATAAACGCGGAAGTGTCATTCCCACTGACTGACCACGGCCGATCGCGCCTTTGGCGGCGCTGATGCCGCTTGGCCGCGATTTCATGAGCCGAAACGCCGTCACCCGTCGAGTTTCAAGCCTTATAATAGCTGCGGCGGATTTTTAGGATGGAGCTTTGAAAATGGACGCTCAGACAGCGACGATCGTGTTTTCGCCGAAAACCGCCCCGTCGGCGTTTAATGCACGGATTGGTTTCATTCTTTTGAATTCCGATGAGGTGGGTGAAGGCGCCTTTCAACGCCTGATGCCTGACGATGTCGCTGTCTACACAACTAGAACAGCGTACAGCCATGCGGGTGGCGGATTCACAACGCCAACATCGTTTACAGAGATCGCCAGTTCCCTTCCGCCCAGCGACCGTTTCGACGTGTTGGCGTTTAGTTGCACCAGCGGCACGGTGGCGCTCGGCATACCGACGCTGTTGCGCGAACTCGAGCAGGCCTGTCCAGGTGTCAAATATACGTCTCCCGGAATCGCGATGATTGAAGCTCTGAGGCACGTGGAAGCGAAGCGTGTGGCTTTGCTCACCCCATACGGATTTGACTTCCACCAGAAGTTCTTGCCCTTCCTGGCCGGAGCCGGCATCCATCTCGCGGCGGATGGCGTCTTCGACTGCAAGACCGATGTCGAGATTTGCGAGCTGGACGTCGAGGAAATCCTCAGTGCCGCCAAGGTTCTTGTCAAACAATCAGCTGCTGATGCGCTATTCCTGTCATGCACGGCAATGCCGGTGGTTCCCCATCTTGCACGGTTTGAGCAGGAACTTGGAATTCCGGTAATGTCCAGCACCCAAGCGCTGGCTTGGCACGCCCTGAAGCTCTCAAAATATGCGGCACCAATTTCCGGTTTCGGCCGGTTACTGGACGCAAAACGGGCTTGAGAGCACGCCCTCCTATCCGGCTGCTCGCGGCTTCTCCCAAACTACAAATACGATGCATTGGGTAAAGCAAGGGAAAGCTCTTTCAACGTGTCGACCACGATCCAGAGTCCAGCCGTTCGTGGGTAAAAGAGGATGGCGTCCCCGCTATTTAGCAGTATAGGCTCTCCCCCTTCTGGCACGAAGCTTCCATGTCCGGACAGGATTTGACAGAATTCCAGCCCCGCTGTCGTATAAGGCCACTCACCGGCGCCCCTTTCTCTCATCAAGATGCGCGTGGCGTCAAAAGGCGACATGTATACGAGCTTTTGGCGCGACGAAGCAGTCGTGCTCACCGCCGGGGGCGACGTCGTCAACTCTAGTTCCGCCGGGCATTTTACCAGTACCGGAGCAGCGATAGGTGCGCGCGGAACAGTTGAGGTGTCCAGAAGAATTGGAATCATCATCGGGCCACCTCGACGCCACTGATGCAGCCACTTGTTCGGTGAGACATACCATCGCCTGTCATGATCTCTTCAACGCGAGGACTGTCGAATACACCGCGTACGACCATGATGACCAAGTCGGGCTGTCGGTGAGTCAAAGGCATCTAAAGGCTCCGCGGGTGCAGCGCGTTTCGTCGCCCTGCGTAGCGTCATCTTAACGTTCGGCAACGCCTGATAGCCGCAAACAAGCCTCGGATATCGCCGCAAAACCCTTCAGGCGACAAGAAATACGCGCAATATCGGCACAACGGACCGGCTAATTTCCTCGCAGCAAATACTGAAGGTGCGCGAGTGCAGCCGCTCCTTCATTCAATCGTAGGGTACCATGACACATTTCCCCTTTCTGCGCCCCCGCGCTTTGGCATCCCGTCACCACGAGATTGTTATTTTAGGAGGCGGCATAGCGGGCGCGAGCGTTGCGTATCATCTCGCGAAGCTGGGCAAGAAGGATGTCGCTGTCTTGGAGCGGAACACGCTGACTTCAGGCACTACTTGGCATGCTGCCGGTCTGATTATGCAGACGCGTGGCACACATTCACTAACTGAAATCGCAAAATACAATGCCGAGCTTTATGATGCCCTTGAAGCCGAAACGGGCCAGGCCACCGGATTAAAACGCAACGGCACACTAGGCGTCGCTCGGACAAAGGATCGTCTCCACGAGACCGCCCGCAACGCATCGGTTGCCAAGAGCTTTGGCCTTGAGGCCCACATGATTTCCCCGGCTGAGGCTAAGGCCCTTTATCCCGCAATTGACGATTCAATCATCGAGGGGGCGGTGTTCATCCCCCGGGATGGGCAGACAAACCCGATCGACACTTGCATGGCGCTCGCCGCAGGAGCGAAACAGAACGGGGCCCGCATTTTTGAGAACCAAGAGGTAAAGGACCTTTGGCGGACGCCGGAAGGTCTCTATCAGCTCCAGACCGACCTTGGGATTATCGAGGCGGAAACCTTGGTTCTGGCCTGCGGGCTCTGGACACGGGACCTGGCAGCGAGGTTGGGCGCACGCGTCCCCCTGTACGCGGCCGAGCATTTCTACGTGGTCACCGAACCTATGGACTTCATCCGGCCGACCCTTCCAGTTCTGCGCGATACCGATGGTCACGTGTACCTAAAGGAAGACGCAGGCAAGCTTCTGATAGGCGCCTTCGAGCCTTGGGGCAAGCCTGTCGCGATGGAACGCCTGCCCAAGGAAACTGCCTTTATTGAACTTTGGGAGGATTGGGATCATTTCGAGCTGCCTATGACCAAGGCCATCGAAATCATTCCTGAGCTCTCCAATGCCGGAATCGCGAAGTTTTTCAATGGACCGGAGAGCTTTACGCCTGACCTGCTGTTCATGATCGGCGAAGTCCCGGGACTGAACAATCTATACATTTCGGCCGGCTACAACTCTGAAGGTATCGAGTATGGTGCCGGGGCTGGCAGGGCGTTGGCCGAATGGATTGTCGCCAAATCCCCCCAGATGGACATCAGCTTCGTCGACGTGGCTCGGTTCCACCCCTTCCAGATCAATAAGCGTTACCTGCATGATCGCACAGCCGAGGTGCTCGGCCTGCACTACAAAATGCATTGGCCCAGTCATCAGCGGGAAACCTCGCGCGGGGTCCGCAAGAGCGCCCTCCACGATCGTTGGGCGAAACTCGGCGCGAGCTTTGGTGAGGGCATGGGCTGGGAGCGTCCAATGTGGTTTGCCGGAGAAGGCCAGCCCACAGAGAATGTCTATTCGTATCAGGAACCCAACTGGTTCCAAAACACAGCGGAAGAATGCCGTGCCGCGCGTGCCGATGCGGTGCTGTTCGACCAGAGTTCTTTCGGCAAGCACCTTGTCCAAGGCCGGGATGCCTGCCGCTTTCTCCAATGGCTCTGCGCCGGCAATGTCGACGTTGCAGTTGGCAAGCTGGTCTATACGCACATGCTCAACAAGAAGGGTGGTATCGAAACCGACGTCACCGTCAATCGACTCTCGGAAACTGAATACCTCATCATATCGTCGGCCACCGTCCATCCACGTGACACCGCCTGGATCCGCAAGCATATTACTAGCGACTGGAACGTGACACTGACGGACGTTACCTCGGGCTACGCGGTGCTGTCGTTGCAGGGACCAAAATCCCGCGACATCCTCTCCAAAGTCACTGACACTGACCTTTCGAATGAAGCATTTCCATTCGCCACCAGTCAGGAGATCGACGTCGGCTACGCGCGAGTTATCGCGAACCGGCTGACCTATATCGGAGAACTGGGCTGGGAGCTCCATATCCCTACAGAGATGGCCCAGCACGTTTTTGACATCTTGTGGGAGGCCGGAAGCGAGCACGGGCTAAAACCAGCCGGCTACCACGCGCTAGAGCATCTCCGCTCCGAACGAGCATACCGAGAGTATGAGCTTGACCTCACTCCGGTTGACACGCTGCTTGAGGCCGGACTTGGCTTTACGATTGACTGGTCCAAGCCCTGCGGTTTTCAAGGCAAGGATGCCACAGAGGCCCAGAAGGCGGCCGGTACGCCACGCAAGCGGCTCCTCTCATTCAAGCTGAGGGATCCAAACCCCCTGCTCGTTCGCGAAGAGCTGATCCGATACGATGGTGGCATTGTCGGCTACATCTCCTCTGGGGTGCGGAGTTTTACCTTAGGGTCATCGATAGGGCTAGGCTACGTCAACCACGCTGATGGCGTTAGTCGGGAGTGGATCGACTCGGGAAGCTGGCAGATCGAAATTGCTGGCAAGCTTTACGATGCCGACGTCTCGCTCCAAGCCTTTTTCGATCCCAAAGGCCTCAGGACCAAGGTCTGAAGGTCTCAAGGCTCAGGTAGGCGTAGAGATGCTCACGATGAAGCTAGCAAGGCGTCTGTTCAGTCTTTATCTAGGGCCGGGATTCTCCCTACAGGCTTTCTCTTCCGCAGTAGAGGCCTTAAGGCTTGCCAACGAAGTGCTTGAATCAGAAAGTTACGCTTGGCGAATTGTATCTGACGATGGACGCCCTGTGAGATCGAGTTGCGGCCTTACGATCTCCGTCGATACGTCACTCAACGAGGAACGCGGCCTTCTTGGCAAAATGGGCCTTTTCCCCTCGGTCGCTGTAATTTGTGGTGGCAGCCACCCCTTAGCCGAAAATCGGGCCCTACATGGCTGGTTGCGGGAATGCCGGGCTAGAAAACTGTGTGTGGTTGGAATCGCGAGCGGGGTCTTCAGCATCGCGCAGACCGGTCTGGCGGATGGACGACGATGTGCAGTGCACTGGGAACAGTTCCCTTCGTTCGTGGAACAATTTCCAAGTGTCACTGCGGTTCAATCTGCCTATGAGATCGACGGAGACACGTACTCCTGCTCGGGTGGCGATGCTGCTTTCGACATGTTCGTGCAGTTTGTCATTGAAGATCATGATACCGCTATTGCAAGCCGGGTGTGCGAGAAGGCCGCGGCTATGAGAGTTCGTCAACCTGGAGATCGTCAGAGACTACCTCTTCGTGCAGGTGCCGCAATTCACCATGACGGCCTCTTGAAGATCATCGAGCAGATGGAGAGGACTCTCGACGAGCCAGTAGCGCTCGAAGACATGGCTGCCTTGAGTCGCTTGTCTCGGCGCCAAGTTGAACGCATCTTTTCGAAACAAATCGGACGTTCGCCTGCGCGCTACTATCTTGAGATGAGACTTGAGCGCGCGCACTTGCTGATCCTGAACTCGCAACTCCCAATCGTCGAGATCGCGATGGCCTGTGGTTTCGTCTCGGCCTCGCACTTTTCAAAGGCATATCGAGAGAAATACGAAATGACTCCAAGTGACGCTCGCTCGGAAGCCATCGAACGCCGACGAAGCGGGCCAGCCGCGCGACCTGTTCATTTTGCTCACGGGGGCTATGAAGCCAGCCGCCTCAGTAAACACACCGAAAGTGCCTGATTTTAGAGTGCCGTCCCGTCGGACGTGCACCTTCTATCAGGCATTGTTTGTCATAAGCCGCTGTTGGCCAAATCTTTTGATCGCCAATGGTTTATACTCTCAGACTTGAAGCGGGTCTAACCACCGCATTGCGGCAACCAGACTAGCTTACGATACGCACGCGGCAGTGAGAAAAAGTGGACGCCATGACTGCTGCGAAACTCGACTCGATTGACCTGAAGATCCTCGACGCCATCCAACGTGACGGACGTATCTCCAAGCTGGCGCTGGCCGAGCAGGTCGGGCTGTCGCCGACGCCGTGCTGGATGCGGCTGCGCAAGCTGGAAAAGGCTGGCATCGTCTCCGGTTATCATGCCCGGATCGCCATGCGTGTCGTGGCGCCTGTCGCCACCGTGCTGATGGAAGTGACGCTGGCCAGCCACCGTCAGGCCGATTTCGAACGCTTCGAGCGCGTTGTCCGCGATATCCCCGAGATCGTCGCCTGCTGGTCGGTGGGTGGCGGCGTCGACTATGTGCTGAAGGTGATGGCGCGCGACATCGAGGCCTATCAGCGACTGGTCGACGGCTTGCTGGAGCGCGAGATCGGTATCGACCGCTATTTCACCTACATCGTCACCAAGACGGTGAAGAATGAGACCGTCTTGCCATTGGCCGATTTGCTGCCCGCACGATCGTAAACGGCCCACAGAGATATCCTTCTACGATGACGTACAATATAGAGACTGTCTCTGCGGGTAGGCACCTAAACAGCCCCTCTGTGTGGCCGATGACGAATAGTCTTCCCGTATCAGTCCGACAGTCCGACCCGGGAGGCCTGCGCACTTTGCCCGCACGATCCGCCATGACATGACGCGCTCGACTGCCTCGCCGACCGCCGCCTGCTGCGCGAGCTCGCCTATGTCGATGGCCAGTGGACGGCGAGCGAGGCTGCCGAAGGTTTTGAAGTTTCCGATCCGGCTAGCGGTGCCACTGTCGGCTTCGTCGCCGCGCTCGATGCCGGACAGACAACAAAGGCAATTGACGCCGCCTCGCGCGCCTTTCCGGCGTGGAGGGCTCTGCTGCCGCAGGAGCGTGCCAGAATTCTGCGAAAATGGTTCGAGCTGATCATCGCCGCCAAACAGGATCTAGCGCTGCTGATGACGCTCGAGCAGGGCAAACCGCTGAAGGAGTCGCTCGGCGAAATCGACTACGCCGCGTCCTTCGTCGAGTGGTACGCCGAGGAAGCCAAACGCCTCAACGCCGAAAGCATCACCAGCCATTTGCCTGGCGCCGAGATGATGGTGCGGCGCGAGCCGGTTGGCGTCGTCGGCGTCGTCACGCCATGGAACTTTCCGTCGGCAATGCTGACCCGCAAGGCAGCTGCAGCGCTTGCCGCCGGCTGCACCATCGTCGCGCACCCGTCCTCGGAAACGCCGCTGTCGGCCCTGGCGCTGGCCGAGCTCGGCGAACGTGCCGGCCTGCCAGCCGGCGTGTTCAATATCATCGCCGGCAAGGCCGCCACAATCGTTGGCCGGATGTGCGAGGACCCGCGCGTGCGCGCCATGAGCTTCACCGGTTCGACCGAGATTGGTAGGCTGATCGCGGCGCAGAGTGGGCCGACGATGAAGCGATTGGTCATGGAGCTCGGCGGCCATGCGCCGCTGATCGTCTTCGACGACGCCGATATCGAAAAGGCGGTCACTATTGCGCTCGACGCCAAGTTCGCCACTTCCGGCCAGGATTGCCTAGCTGCCAACCGCATCTTTGTGCAGCGGCCGATCTATGACCGGTTCTGTGCCGCCTTCGCTCGCCGCGTAGAGGCCTTGCGGATCGGCAACGGGCTGGCTGAAGAGACTGACATCGGACCGCTGATGCATGAGCGCGCCATCAGGAAGGTCGAGGAACAGGTCGCCGATGCGCTCGCCCGCGGCGCGCGTTGCCTTGCTGGCGGCAAGCTTCACGCTGCGGGATCTCTGTTCTATCAGCCCACCCTGCTGGTCGATGTTGTCGACGACGCACTGATCATGCGCGAAGAGACTTTCGGTCCGGTGGCCGCAGTGACAAGGTTCGACGACGAGGCGGAGGTGCTGGCCCGTGCCAATGCAACCGAATACGGCCTGGTCGCCTATGTCGTGACCGAGAACGGCGCCCGCCAGCAGCGCATGGGCCGCGCCCTCGACTACGGCATGGTCGCCATCAACCGGGTGAAAATCACCGGCGCGCCGGTCCCGTTCGGCGGCGTCAAGCAATCCGGCATCGGCCGCGAAGGCTCGCGCCACGGGCTGGAAGCCTTCACCGATCTGAAGTACCTTTGCCTGGACGTTGCTTAAGTCCATCCGGTCACCCAAGGGGCAAAGAATGCTCGGCCCGTCCAACGAACTCGCCGCCTGGCACCGCCGTGGCAAGCATCTTGGTGACTAGGACTAGCAGGGGCTTCTACGGCAACGTGTTATCGACGCAGTGGAGGCGTCAGGCCGGTGCCGGAGGAACCATCGTTAATTTTCACCCGCAAAGCGGTCGATTATTCAGCCCGCGGAAAGGGTCCTATAAATGCTAGTGGGGTACCCTGAACTACCGAGTCTTACGGCCGGCCGGATTATTGGCTTAGCAGCAACCTGCAGTATCGTATTGCCAATTCAGTTGTCGGTACGAGCAGATCGTCGGAAGCTCCGAAGGTTGGCGTATGAAGGCCCGTCTCATTACCCGGTTCTTGACTGCCGAACCAAAAGTAAATCGAAGGTACGCAGCTGGAATAATAGCCGAAATCGTCGCTCCCCGACAGGGGCGGTGGTTCAACGAATTTGGTTTTTCCGACTGTTTCAACAACGAGATCCCTGAACAGCGCAACCATGCCTGCGTCATTGATTACGGGTGGATCCCCCAGGTGAGAGGTAAAAGCCACCTCACCGCGATGGGTTGCCGCAATGCCTTGTGCGACCTCGCGAACGCGGCGCACTAGATCGTCACGCCGTACAAGGCTAGCGGTTCGTATCGTTCCTGTCAGCAGAACGGACGGACAAATGATATTGCGAGCCTCACCTCCCCGAATGGTCCCTATGGTAACCACAGCCCCATCCTCACTGGGAAACTCGCGCGAAACTACCTTCTGAACTTCGTTAATGAAGGCCGCCGCAATAGCGATTGCATCCACCCCCTCGTAAGGCATGGCTCCGTGAGCCATTAGCCCATTGAAAACGACGTCAAACTGGTCCGCTGATTTCGTGGCCGCGCCAAGGCGGGCGCCGTAGACTCCCGAGGGAATACTCGGCAATATATGCAGTCCAACCGCTGCATCGAACCCATCAAGAAGCTTTTCCTTTAATACCGTCAGTCCCCCTACCGGTTCCATCTCTTCTGCGGGTTGAAAGAAGACCCGCACCCTACCTGAAAACTCTTCCCTCGTCCGATGGAGAGCAAGCGCAGTTCCGAATGCGATCGAAGTGTGCATGTCGTGGCCACAGGCATGCATGCGGCCGGGCAGCACCGACTGGTAGGACAAATCATCGCGCTGCTCCTGGATGGGAAGCGCATCAATGTCTCCACGCAATGCCACAGAGCGGGAGGAACCGAAGGCTAATCCCTGAATATCGATATAGAGGCCTGTTTCGTGGAATGGCTTGGCGTTGGTAAGTCCAAACACCTCCAGGGCTTGGCGGATTCTGGCCTGCGTCTTCCACTCATGATTTGACAGTTCGGGTTCGCGATGCATCGCATGGCGCAATTCGATGACCGCGTGACGCTCTTCGTTGGACAGAAGAGGTTTGGCAAATGTGCTCATACGATGATCTCGGCGCTAACGGTTCACCCCTATTTTTAGTCGAATGGCGAGCCGCGAGACCGCATGATTAGGGACGCTCACGCGGAATTTGGGCGCCAAAGGCCTTATCCATAGCGAATCTTATCGGTACGGCTCGATATAGTGGGATCTCATATCGAACATCCGGATTTCCACCTTCGCAAAAGTTCCTGAGCGAGCAAAACCAGGTTCTTTGCATCGTAAGGAATATCATAGCCTTGATACAACTATCTGGTCTGCTCCGCAGGACTTTCCAGCAGGTGCGGCGTCGACGTCTTCCTTAAAATGGAGCACCGGCAGAAGACCGGAAGCTTTAAGCTCCGCGGTGCGACAAACGCCATCCATCGACGGGAGCATGAAAAAGCTGGGGGAGTCACGCCGCCATTTTCGCCTTGTTCGGTGAAGACCGCCGTTCCGTGCGCCGGCGCTTGAAATCGTTGTCGAGAGTGCCGTCGAGCAAGCGGGTTCGCAATTGCATGAGCAGATGAACGCCACGCGGCGTCCATTGCATCTGTTGTTTCTTGGCGAAACGCTTGGCGATCACCTGGTTGACCGTTGACTCGACGAAAGCCGTCGAC
>NZ_JBSKBQ010000033.1:0-23943 GCF_053714375.1 Mesorhizobium sp. ArgA1 | reverse complement strand
GAGGCCGGATGCGTGGCGAGTGTCCTAGCATCGCCGATGTTTGCAACGTGGTAGACGAGTTGTAGGCGCTCGATAAACCGGCGGCCGGCATCGATACCGCCGACGATCTCGAAAACGATCATCGGGCCGCCATAGTCGCCCATGTTCTGCTCGGCGCGACGCCGTTCCAGCATTCCGCCAAAACTCGGATAGGTCACGTCGAGGACGTTCCGATGCTCCTTGAGATATTCAGCGACGCGGCGGGCATTGGAGCAATGTCGCGGCATTCGCAATGGCAGCGTCTCCAGGCCCTGGATGCAGAGAAACGATGCGAATGGTGATGGACAGGGGCCGAAGTCACGCATGAGCGTATTGCGCATCTTGAGCAGGAACGGGCTGGCTCCATAGGGACCGGGCAGATCACGCGCCGCCTCGAGCCAACGGATATTGCCATGGGAAATATCAGGGCGCGTCATCAACGGAAATCGTTCGGAATAGGCGTCCCAATCAAAGGTGCCGCCATCCACAACAACGCCACCAATGGTGGTGCCGTGGCCGCAGATGTATTTTGACGTGGAGTGCAAGGTCACATGCGCGCCGAGCTCAAGCGGACGTGTGATGAGAGGGGTCATTGTGTTGTCGATGATAAGCGCAATGCCTATTTCATCTGCGATCACGCCGACCTCCGCGATCGGGAAGGGCGTGAGTTTCGGATTGGGCAATGCTTCGGCAAACCAACAACGCGTACGGTCGTCTGAGGCTTCGCGGAAACGTTTAGGATCGCTCGGATCGACGAAACGCGTTTCGATCCCGAGCCTTTGAAAGGTATTAGAAAGCAGATTGATTGTCCCGCCATACAGATGAGCGGAACTCACAATGTTGTCCCCCGCGGCCGCAATATTCAAAATGGCGAGCATAATCGCGGCCTGGCCCGACGACGTCGCCAAAGCCGCGACGCCGCCCTCCAGAGAAGCAACGCGCTGCTCGAATATATCCGTCGTCGGGTTCATCAACCGCGAATAGGTGCGTCCCTCGCTGCGCAGATCAAACACGTCTGACGCGTGGTCAATAGATTCAAAAGCATAGGCGTTCGAGAGATAGATCGGCACCGTCGTCGCGAGCGTTGTCGGATCGTAACGGTAGCTGCCGTGAAGAACCGCCGTCTCGACGTGCAACGCTGACGTCAAAACGGGTTGTGTTGTGGCGGCATTTCTCTGGGTCTTGGTCAAAATTGATTGTCTCCGGAATCTGTTCTTCTCGAGAATTGGCGCTTAGGCCGGCAACGGCGCGCTTTCGATGAAGCGCTTCCGATTCTGGTCCCTGATCAGCTTCAGAATGGAAGGTTCACCATTTGGGCCAGACTGAAATATCCCGCCCGTCTCGGAGCAGTGCGCCGCATATTCGGAATCGCGCATGCGGATGGCGTGCGCCTCGGGTAGTCGCCAGAATGGGGTGGTTGGATCGAGGTGATGATCGAGATGATAGTTGTCGTTGTTGATCCCCGTCAGCCACTTCTCGATGTTCCGGCTTTGACGGTTTCGCGCCATATGCAGGTTGACGTGCTGGTTGTCGATGGAGCTGCAATGCTCGGACATCTCGATGAACCATCCGATGATATGGAACGAGGTGAGATAGGGAACGCCCCAGAGAAGAAGGAATTCCGGGAAGTAGCCGGAGGCCAGACCCGCCGCGGCAATAGACGCCCAGAATGCGTAGAAGCCCCAGCGATCGAATTCATAGCGCCACCCTTCTCCACGCGGAACCCGCGTGGCGCTCTCCTTGCCAGAAAGGGAAGCGACAATCACCTGGTATCTGTTACGTACCAGATACTTCAAATATGCGTAGGTTTTCGATCCGAGTAACGGAAGAATAATTATCTTATAGACAAAAGAACGATCCGTCAGCGGTGTGAATACACCTTCATTTATAAAGAACTCTAGGTCGGGATCGGCGTCGGCTCTGCCAAGGAAGGGGTGATGACTATGGACATGAGACTGCTTGTAGGCAAAGTGGCGCTGAAAGATCGGCCAGGCGGTTGGCCACGTGCCGAGCAGGAAGTTCAGAAAACGATTCTTTGTCAGAACGCCGTGCGCGGAATCGTGCAAAATGGTGGAAATGCCCCTCTGATGCGCGCCGATCATGATTACCGCGAGAGGATAGAACCACCAGCTTACATCAACGACCAGCCACACAAGGGTAGCGATCACCGCATAGTCCTTCACGATGTAAAGTGGGCCATGCCAATTGTCAGTCGCAAGAGCCTTGATGTCACGGGTGATGTATCGATCGAAGCGATGGTGCGTATAGCGATCAGGCGCTTCAATACCATTGTAGAGAGGTTGAGCATGACTGTTCATGAAAATACCTATTGCTTGATATTGAAGCGCTATTCCGCCGCATAGGCCTCGACGAAACGCTCGATAAGATCGGCTTTGACGTTTGGCATAACGATCGCGTGGGCCAGATCGCCATGGCATGCAAGCTGGTATTCGGCCACGAGCCTCTCGGACGGTTTCGGAAACACAACTGTCAACGACCATGGGTTGAGCAGCACCGGGACGCCCGCAGAGCGAAGTGCTTCCGCAAAACCTTCGGCGCGTTTGATGCAGGCCAGGGCGCTCTTGCGGAAACCGGCAACGCCGAGATGCATCAGCCGGTACCAGATCGCAAGAACGGCGTGGCCGTTTCGCGATCCCATCAGGGTTGTATCGTCAGAGCGCAGATAGCTGACGACGGAAGCAACGTGACTGACATGATCACGACGGGCGACGAGAATGCCGCAGGGCATCGGCGTACCGATCATCTTGTGACCTGAGGTCGAAATGCTGTCGATACCATGTCGAAAAGACGGGCGGATGCCGGCGTGTACGTCGTCTGCGAAGGGAAGAACCATTGCATTCAGGGCCCCGTCGACGTGCACGAAGCGGCGGTTCGGATCGATACCGGCCTGGTTCAGAACGCTGATGCAGGAGGCGATATCGTCATGCGCCCCTTTCATGGTCGTTCCACAGGTCAATGCGAGAATGATGCTGCGATGCCGATTTGCGTGAACAACCTCGGCCAGAGGATCTAAGGCGATCGTGCCGGACTCATCAGCCCCGCATGAAAAAGCCTCGATTCGGAGAATTCTTGCCGCCTTTGGAAGCGAGTAGTGCGCCTCTTCTGAGTGTATCAGAACAGGATCATCAAGGGTCTCGCGGGCAAGGTAGATCGCCCATAGATTGCCTTCAGTTCCACTTGCGCCCACTGTTCCCCAGGATCCTTCCGGATCTGCGCAGTCCCAGACCCGCATGGTCCATTCGACCACTTCCCGCTCCAGGTCACAGACTTCTGTCGCGTAGTGAGACCCAGCATATGGATCGCCCAGGTTATTTATCAGGAATTTGTTGAACTGAGATATCGGCCCTGCATCGAAGTCCAAATTGTAGGGATATCCGATGTGCTTAGCTCGCCTATCGGAGAATTTATTACTGAGATACTGAAGTCGTTCACCAATGTCATTCCAGTCAGAAACGGTACTCTCAATCTCGTGTGCACAGGATTTGCTCATGTGATAAACCGCCAAACTTGTTTTCAACCAGAACTACACCATGGAACACTTTTTGTGCTATCGTTATTGTGTACCGTGACACTTTTGGATGCCACATGCTGTTGAAGTCGCCTTGGGTACCTAGGCTCGCCGCAGGCAACGAGCCGATCTATCAACGCCTTGCCATTGCGATCACGGACGACTTAAGCAGTGGCAAAGTCGAACCCAACAAAGCCGAGTTCCACACTTGGGTTCGATGCGGAGCTTTTCGGCACGTTGACCCGTGCTCGCGCTCCACAGCAGACCGAAATCGTCCGACAGCTGCGTCAACATTTCAAATCGCATGTCGATCCAGCTGCTATGAAACCACTTATCGAGAGACACCCATGTTCCGTCCCGCAGCTCGTAACCGCCCTGGCCTAGGCGGCGGGCGGCTTCGGTGAGCTCCGAACCCTGATGGATGCCAACAAGGCTGGTCTCCTGCCCGCTCGCAGCGGTCGCGCTGACCAACATTGCCATTACGAACGGGACGAAACCCGCCGCCAACCGAATGCACTTCTGCAACGCCGTCATTGCAGTCGGCAGCCAAACTCCGGTCGATCGACAGAACCCCGGTAGTGCCTTGAAAAGTAGTCAAAATCTCCAAGCGCCTCAGCTGCAAATGCCAGGTCGCAAACCGACGACGCACTCATTCTCAGTGAAACCACTTTCTCCAGTCCTTCATTTGTCAAAGCTGCCTTTTCGGCTATCTCATGAATGACGCTCCGCCCGGAGGGAGGAAGTACGCGAGCAGAGCGTGCCGCACAAAAGGCCTGTTGGTCGGGCAACAGCACAGCGGCAGCAGAAACTGATTAGGAGACCTTCCTGACGACAGCCTGACGTCAAGCGTCGGATCTGTTGCAACCTTTTGATTACCTGCGCTGTGGCAAGGTGCCTTCGATCATTTCGGAGGGTGCAATGTTCAAGCGTCGTCATCGACGGGAGCCAGACCAACCACGAGGCGATCGTTTCCTGCGACACCCCAAATCGCTTGCAGCGGGCGCACGCCCGACGAGGCTTATTTTGGCCGCAAGCGATGGCGACGGCCGCATGATCGTCGCCGCGCGATTTTGCTGCTGCTCTGGTCGGGCTACGCCCTTCTCCCGACGCCGCAGCAAAATCGCAAAGCCCCGCGCTCAACGTAACCCGGCAGGATGCCACTTAAATTCCGCGGGGCGCTGTCCAAACAAGCGGAGCCAGCTCTGAGATCACGCACGTCCAGGGTCGTCTTGGCCAAAAGCGAAACTGGCAATGACAACGTCGGCATTCAGCCTTTGGCAAATCTTTAACGCTTCCGCATGCGGACCCGCTGCAGTGGTCGACAAATTGCTGCGCAGAACGTGTTCTTCCGTGGTCAGATTAAGCGCGAGAACATCATCGACTACAGGACGCTCCTGATTTTGCGGGCCTCGCTCATATATTGTCTCCATCCCCAACCCACCCTGTCGCGTTCTCGCGTTCGTGAAGGTCTGAGCAACCGGGCGCAGCCTCCCAAGACGCTTGCGGTCGCTGGCCGCGGGTTAGGTGCGCCAGGCCAGCAAGTGCCCCTCAATGCGGCCGATAAACCAATTGACGGCCAGGCCAATCAGGGAAAGCATCGTGACCCCGGCGAACAGGCGCTCCAGATTGTAGAGTGCTCCTGCATCCAAGATGTAGGCGCCTACGCCATGCTCGGCACCGAGCATCTCGGCTGCGACCAGTAGAGTGATGGCGATGGAGATGGAGACGCGCAGGCCCGACAGGATGCCGGGAAATGCGCCGGGCAGAACGATCTTGTGCACAATCGAGCGCCGAGAGAGGCCGAAGCTCTGGCCCATCCGGATCAGGTTGCGGTCGACATTGTCAACCGCTCCCTGCGTGGCGACCACCGTAGGGGTGAAGGTACCCAACGCGATCAGCGCATATTTTGATGCCTCGTCGATACCGAACCAGATAACGAAGAGCGGCAGCAATGCTATCTTGGGGATGGGTAAGAGCGCCGCGACTAGTGGCAGGAGACCGGCGCGAATGAGGCTGAACAGTCCGATTAAGACGCCGATTGCGATGCCAAAAGCAATGCCGATCGAAGCGCCAATCGCAAGACGCCGCAGCGATGGCAGCAAGTGCTGCCATAGCAATCCGGTCTGACAAAGCTGGACGAAGGTCTCGAGGACCGCCGAGGGACGAGGCAGCGTTAGGCCCGAGATGAAGCCGGTACGGGTGCCGATCTCTGCCAGTCCAATCAGGACGATGAAAACGAGAAGACCGACAAAAGGGACGCGAGTGGGCGCGAAGCCGCCGCCGCGGAATTTGACGGGTTGTGTGACTGGGCTGATGTCAACCATGGAGCAGTTCCTGATCTGCGGCCATTGCCTCGTCTCTCATCAGGTTCCAAAGATGCATCTGCATCTTCTCCAGAGCCGGAGCGCTGGCGCATCTCTCGGCCAGCGGCTGCTGGATTTTGACGATATGGCGGATGCGTCCGGGCCGGCGGGAAAGCACGACTATTCGATGTCCCAGTCGCACAGCCTCGGCCAGATTGTGCGTAACATAGACCGCGGTAAAACGCTGACTCGTCCAGAGCGAGACGAGATCATCCATCAGAACCTCGCGCGTCTGGCTGTCGAGGGCCGACATCGGTTCGTCCATGAGCATCACCGCCGGACTGACCGCCAGAGCGCGGGCAATCGCAACGCGCTGACGCATGCCCGCCGATAGTTGCTTCGGCAGAGTGGCGCGGAAATCGGAAAGCCGCGTGCGGGCAAGGACATCGGCGACGATCCGCTCGACGTCATTCGTCCGTAGCCTGTGACCCTCCAGTACCAGCTTCACATTGCCTTCTACGGTCCGCCACGGCAGCAGGGCGAAATGTTGGAAGACGTAGGTAAGAGGATTGAGCGATTCGGCTGGCGGGACACCGACCTGCAGCACGGTCCCGCCTGTCGGACGCTCCAACCCGCCTAGGAAGCGCAGCAGGGTAGATTTGCCGCATCCCGACGGGCCGATTACGCACACGATCTCACCCTGTGGGATCCTAAGCGAGACGTCGCTCAGAACCTCCACGAGGCCATAGCGGTGGTGGACATTCCTTAGCAGCAGTTCCATATCTTCTCTCACGCCGGCCGGGGGCGACCCATGTTCCGTTTGTGGACCGCAGGGGTCAGATCGTCTTGACGTAGGAAGTATCGAAGAGCATCTCTGGCGTGATCGTCTCGCTCACCATCTTCTCCGCCTTCAACCAGTTAAGCTGATCCGTCACGGAATCGAGTGCAAGCGCACAGCCCTTCCTGATGCGCATGGCGCTGCTGACGAAGGTCTCCTTCGCGGCTTGGAACGGACGGTCGGAATCCACATATTTGTGGATGATCTTGGCCACCTCATCCACTTCCTCCGGTGTGGCGGTCTTGTCGACGAGGGCAGCGTTGTAGTCGTCGATCGCCATCGAATAGGCGCGAATAAAGGCTTCAGTCTTCTGCCGCTCGTTGGCGGCATTATTCGCTGAGGTGAACACCGTGGTCACCTGATAATTGGGCGCATAGTCGGACACCAGTCCGATCTGCTTGGCATTGCCTTGGGCGAGCATCTTATCGGCGATGCTGCCCTGGATGGCCCAGGCGTCGATCTGCCCGGTACCCAGCGCACCGATGATTGCGCCGACCTTCTGAAGCCGGCGCAACGTGATGTGCGACATTGGGATGCCGTTCGCTTCGGCGATCTTGTGGCACATGTAGTGAAAGGAGGAGCCGGCTGTGGTGATACCAAAACTCTTGCCGCTCAGGTCCTTCGGCGTGGTTAGGCCGCCCTGGTAGGCTGTTTCGGAGGCCAGGATGATAGCGCCGACGAGACCCTTCTCCTCAGTCAGTGCGCCGCCGATCACCTTGATTGCGTGTTTTTTGGCGAGGCTCACGAGTCCGCCGCTCATCGCGGTGACGGCATAATCGGCATCACCCGAGGCAATCGCCACGGCCATAGGCTGAGCGGCCTCGAAGAACTCTAATTCGACGTCCTGCCCTTCGTCCTTGTAATAGCCCCGCTCGAAGGCGATGAAACTGGGCGCATGGCTGGCGAGACGCATTACGCCAAGGTTTATCTTAGTGGCGGCATAGGTGAGCCGGCCAGAGACGTTCAAAGCACCCGCTATGCCCAGACCAACAATTGCCTGGCGGCGGTTTATAGCGACCTTAGTCATGCTCCCTTTCCCTTTTGGTGGCTCTCTATGTCTGGCTGCTGGGCTGGCCTATCGAGCCGCCTTGCATGCTCGGCAGAGACAACACGGCGGGAGGATCTGCACCAGCTTGTGAAGGCACGCGGATTTGCTGCGTCGGTCAAACGGCCGCTTGGTCCATCTGGTGCGGCTGATGTATGCGGTGTGACGTCCGGCGGGACCATGGTTCTAACTATCCTCCCCTACGTCGGATGCAGGCTCGCAAATCGCGGCAGCTGGCTGCGAATTTCGCGGTTGCTTAGATTACAAGGCCAACCTTACGAGCAACTGACAAGAATCGAGAGTGATGGCCTCATTGATTGTCCATGTACGGCTCGGCGCGGGCGAACCCGAGCTCGCAGCTGACGAAAGTCAGATGCGTTTGTTGGGAATTTGCGACTGTGCCGCCCGGTCTTGCGCCGACGCTCTGGCAGAGCGGATCGATCGACCGGGGACAGGGGATCGGGAAGTCCGGACTATGTCGAGCCGGAGATTATGTTGCGACGGCGAGCCGGCCCGCGGCGCCTGCATCGAGGATGTCGAGCTTCTCGGCCGGGGATCGATCCGCAGATAGATTTCGGTGCTGACGATGCCGCTGTGGCCGAGCCAAAGCGCCACCCGCCTAATGTCGCCGGTCGCCTGAAGCGTGTGGATGGCACAGGTGTGCCGCCTATGTCTTCATCGACATAGGCGGCACACCACGGCAATCCATCTGCTCAAGGTGTCGACTTCGCCACGATCAGCCAATGGCTCGGGCATGCCAGCCTCAACACCACCATGCGATATGCACGCGCTGACATTGATCTGAAGCGGCAGGCTCTCGCCCAGGTCTTCCCAGAGATGCTGGCCCCACCGAAGGGCGGAGCCTTCGTCTCACGGGGTGAGGATATCACCGGTCGGCGTGAGGATATCGCCGGTTGGCTGCGCCGCCTCTAATATTATGTGGAGTTGTCCGATGCTCAACGCGCCAAAGGCCGCGCAAAATAAGGCTCGTAGTGGGGCGGCTCCACATCTTTGCGCACTGCACATGAGTCGATTTGGACTAACCCGCTCCGCGGTCGCGGAGCGGCAATGAGGTGCTGCGCCGCAACCTCGCGCTCAACACCCAACTCTCGTATCTACAACAGGTGGCGTTGTTCGCCCGCCACTTCGGCAAGTCGCCGGAGGGAGCGGGAAAAAGGTGGGGTAAGAACTTTCGGGTAATCGAGGGCTTTTTGGAAGGCGCACTCGATGACAACGCAACTAAGGATGAACGTCTGGGTCGAGCTTGTCGGGGTCGATGGCCTTCCGCAACGCCGGCAAATCGCAGTCGTCGAACGGATTGTAGATGGAGGGGGTCTCGACGACCTCGGCCTCTCCTTGGGGGAAGGCAAAGCGATACAGCGCCGTCTGCATGCCTTCTTTCCGCACGCGCAGATGCGCAACCGAGGCCCGCGCACAGCACGCCACAGCAAGATTCCTTACGACGCCTACTGCCCAGGATTCGGCCACGACCGACCGGTGCGCCACTTCCTCAAGATCGGCGATCGCCTTCCGGTAATCGGCCTCCGAACTCAAGCGTCGCGCCCGCATGGTCAGGAGAATGCCTAGGCGCTCCTCGGCCGAGAGTCTTTGACGCGACTGAGGGCCGCCCGTGAGCACTGTGAGCACCTTGTCCAGGATTTCGATTGCGGCTGTCAGATCGTGCTCGGCAGCCCCCTCTTCCCCCTGTTCGGCGACAGATTCCGCAAAGCCGAGCGCCGACTCGATCCAGTCGTATCGCGCCATGTTTGGGCTGATCTCGTCTGTCGCAGTCCGGAACGCCTCCATGGCCAGCCGGAACGCCTGGCGCCTCGGCAAGGTCGAGAAGGGTTTGCGCGAGAGCGCGTCGTGCCTTGCCGTCATCGGTCCCGCCGGCTCGAAAGAATGCGTCCCAAGCCTCCACACTGGCCTCCAGGAGATTGGCCGCCTTATCAACGCTTCCCAACCGGCCAAGACTGACTGCACGCAATCTTGCTGCCGCAGGATCAGCCGCAGCCATCTCCTGCGAGACCTCCTCGATAACGATATTGTCTCTGCCGCCGAGGGCTGTCGAACCTGGCGCGTTCAAGGATAATGTCGTCCGCGCTGGCGCTGGGCGCTTTGCGATACCGATCGAGCTTGGCACGGAAGTCCTTTGTTGCATCGGAGATGATTGGCTCTTTGGGATCGACAATCTTTTCGTTGATGGCATCGAGAATCGACAGAGGGTTTTCCATCCACTCGGGCGCCCCGAATCCCAGTTCACGCAACAACTGAGCGAAGAACCTGTCCGCATCCTGGTTCAGGATCACGAACTTGTTGCGGCCGGTCAACATCGTGCGCACACGCGTATTGAGCGCGTCGGTCGACTCTTCATAGAGAACCCAGAAAACCTGAAGGTTGGGGAAGGCCGCGAATGACTTTTCCAACAGGGTGATGACACCGCCGTCCTCGCTGCCGGAATAGCCCACAACGACGAGCAGCCCTGCATCTTTCAGCCCGAAGATCGTGCCTTGCATGGACAACGCCTCCTGCGTGGCATTGACCGCACTGACGCTGTTGCGCAACTCGTAAGTATGCATCGAGCCATGCAGATGGATGAACTGCCGGTAGTCGGGACGCGAGGCCACCCGGCTGAGCGCCGACAGGCCGTCCGCCACGACCGGGATCACGCCCGCGAGAATTATTCCCTGCAGCACAAGCTGATCAAAATTGGTGGTCATCACGGTGTGGGCGTAGTTGCGGCGGACGATTTCACCGATGCAGATATGGCCCAGTTTATCTTGCCATGACCCCTGTCGATGGCGTCCTTGATAATGGCGCGCTGTTCATTGTCCGATCGGAAGAACTGCTCAAAAAGATAAGCGTACAGCCTGCCCCAAACAGGCTTGTTGACGTCGAAGCCTGGCAGCTGCGTGGCGAGATTGGACAGATGCTGCCGCTCGTCCAAATAAGCGCGCCCTCACTATCTTGCATGGCGTGAGCGGGTGCGCCTTTAAGCGATGCGAGTTCCAGCGTCAGTTCACGAGCAATCTGGCTGGCCATCGGGATGCCGGCCGACTGCGAGCAGTCGGCCCCGATCAAAAACACAGCGCCCGACCCGCGTTCGTCCAAACCGCTCTTGTGGCCGGACTTGGCGACTTTTAGCTGGAAAGTGAGATCCTTTATGTCCACGGGGACAGGGCCACCCGCATGCTCGACCGAGAAATCCATCCTGGGCATCACCTTGGCTTAGCGCGATATTTATCGACGACTTATACAAAATTTTTTCGCAATGTCTTGCAAGCGCGGATAGCTTTCTGGGGATGAAGTAGCCGAAGATAACATCGCTTTTTACGGAAATCGATAAGGTTTAAATTGCCGATGCAGGACGTAGCGCCTCTATATCAGAAATCTATCCGTAGCTCTTCCGTATTAAATTTCAGACATGCTTTGGGGCATAAGGATTTTTGGCACATTTTCCATCGTGGCGATAACCATTCCTGACAAGAGGTTTTTTAGATTATTACTCAACTGTCGTTCGTCTCGCGGCCGGCAAAGCGATGCGTGTAAACAGTCAATGCCAGCGCTTTCAAATCTAGTAGCGCCCGGGTTCCGGCGTGCTATAGTCGGCGCGTCACAAAATGGAGCTTTATATGTCAAACTCAAATCAGCAGAGGGCTTCTGCCCCCTCCGCAGTTGCGAATCAGGGCGTGCGGGCCGCTCTTTTGAAGGGCCGGCTGGCCAACCCGGCATTGCAGCGGTTGCAGGGTCGCGTGCTGTCGCAGGTCGAGCCGAGCGACGTCATCACGAGCTATGACAGAATGCACCACCGTCACAGCCGTTCATGACAGTCAGCGAGGCACCCCCACGGATTACATCTTTCCTGGTCAAGGTCGCCTCGCGCTGCAACCTCGATTGCGATTATTGTTACGTCTATCACCATGCCGACCAATCTTGGCGATCTATGCCAAAATTGCTGTCGGCGGGTGATCGTGATGCTTTTGCACAAAGGCTGGCGACATATTTGGCTCAGGAACAAATAAAGCGCTGTACGGTCATCTTTCACGGCGGAGAACCGTTGCTTGCCGGGGTGGAGACGTTGGTAGCGTTCGCCGATCGGATCAGGGCTGCAACGCGGGCCGCGGTCGACATCGGCCTGCAGACCAATGGCTTGCTGTTGGACGAAGCAGCGCTGCTTGCGTTTGAGAAAGCTGACATCAGCATTTCGCTCAGCCTCGATGGTCCCAAATCCGCCCACGACAAGCACCGCAACTCCAAGAAAGGGCGCTCGAGCTTCGGGCGGGTCGAGCAGGCGCTTGAAAGGTTGAAATCGCACCCCAAGATCTTTGCGGGTGTCATCGCCGTCATCGATCCCACGACTCCTCCGGAAGATCTGCTGGAGTTTTTTGCCGCGCATTCGGTTCCCAAGCTCGATTTCCTCCTGCCCGATGCACACCATCTGCGCCAGCCCGCTGGGCGCAGCGACCAACCCGATCTTTATGAAACCTGGCTTTGCCGCGCCTTCGATACTTGGCTCGACCACTACCCCCATTTGTCACTCAGAACGTTCGAAGCACTGCTCGACGCAGTGGCCGGACTGCCGTCAACCACCGACGCCTTTGGATTGGGGGATGTCAGTCTAATCAGTATCGAGACCGACGGCAGCTATCACGACCTCGACGTCCTCAAAGTGACACGCGACGGCGCAACAAAGATCGGCGGCACTGTCGCAGATACCGATATTGCAACGATCGCCGGCTCGCATCACATCAACGTCCACCGTCAGCTTTTGAGCAAGCCTGGCCTCAGTGTAACCTGTCAGGAATGCGCCATCGTCGATATTTGTGGCGGCGGCTCGCTTCCGCACCGTTACGACACCAACGGGTTCGGCAATCCGACGGTCTACTGCGGCGAGATGACGGCTCTTGTCGCCCATATACACAGACGCGTTGAACGGTTGCTCGACCATGCGGGCCGGCCCGCGCAGACCTTACCCGACGACTTCCGGTTCGAGCACTATGAATTGGCTGAACTCGGGACGACGGAGATGGCGCTGCTGTGCAGCGCATCGCGCGATGCCTTGCAGGGCGAATTCCTTGACGCGACAAGCTTGCTGGCGGGCGGCGAGTTCGAGACAATGTCCAAGCTGAGCAAAACGGCGCCAGACCGGACGGCCGAACTTTGCCAGCAACCGGGCGCTGTCGCTTGGCAGCGGACCGTTGCGGCACAATCCGTCGGGCGCCTCATTCATACGGTCGACGGCCACCCCTTGTCGGCGGACGCGGATTACCTCTCGGACCTGCTTGGCCGGTCAAACGAAGATTTGGCTGCTTTGGCCGTTGCCCGCGAAGACCCATGGCTGCGAAAACCGTTCGGCGAGGCCATCTACTTCGAGGTGGAAGACGCAGCTGCAGCCGCCCGGCCGGTCGTCGAGGAAGCGTTGCGGATAGTCGAGAGCTGGCGGCCGGCCTTGGCGGCCGAGATTCGACTGGCGTGTCGCGCGATCCAGTTCGTGCGTGATCCCTCTGCCCATCCCGAGAAGATTGTGTCGTTCAGCGACAATACGGTGCCCGGAGCGCTTTATGTGTCGGTTTGGCAAGGCGACCGGCTGATCGACCCCTATGATCTGGCGGATTCCCTGATCCACGAGCATCGCCATCAGAAGCTTTATCTCCTAGAACGACTCGCTCCGACGGTGGAACCCACCGATATGCGCGTGGTGTCGCCGTGGCGTGAGGATCTGCGGCCGCCGTCGGGGCTGCTCCACGCCGTGTTTGTCTTTGTCGAGCTGCGCCGGTTCTGGGAGTTCGTACGCTCAAACGGGCCGTCGCGTCTGCACAATCGCGCTGTCAATCAAATCAGGGATACTGACGAACACCTGTCCGAAGCCTTTGCGACGCTGTTGAGCTGCCCGCTGACCGACACCGGGCGCCGCCTGACCGAGGTTCTCAAAAGCGCCTCGGAATCAGCGCTGGAAGCTGCGTGAACGCCCTAACCGTCCCGGTCGACCGCCTGCCCGGCTCCCCGTCGATGCGGCACGCTGTTTTGCGCGATTATTTTTGCGACAAGGATGCTGCCGCTGCGCTTGGCGAGGCAGGCTGGCAACTGACGCTGGCTTGGCCAGACGGCCTCGATCGTCATGTCGACACACGGCTTCCCGAAGGTCTGGCTTGGTGGGGCAACGGCGTCAGCCTGCCAAACATGGCAGCGGCCCGAAGATCCAAGGGCCACGTGGAAAGCGTGCTCTACGACACCTGGACACTCTACAGTTGGAGCGAATGGGCCCGTTCATCCGCGGCCAGCCCGGATGATCATATTCTCATTCTTCATGTTGACGACCACCGGGACTTGGCGAGCCCACGCCTGTTTGAGGAAAATGGCAGGTGGAGAGACCCAATAACGAACGCTTTTTGCCGACTTCACGAGCCCTGGGGCGTGCGCGACGCTATAGAAAGCGGCGCGATCGGCATGGGCAGTTTCATGACCCCGTTTTTACATGCGTTTCGCAATGCCGAGGTCAGACAGCTCTGTCAGCCCCCCAAAGTCCGTTCCACGCAAGACTACTCCATCGATCTGGTTACGCAGAAAGACGATCTTCTTGACCCTAGCAAAGTCCGGCCAGCGGTAACCCTGACGCCAACCACGAGGCACACCGGGCCAGGCCGGTACCGTATTTCCTGCGATATCGGCGATTGGCTGAAGGATATGCCAACCCGGCCGACGCTGTTGCATATCGACATGGACTATTTCAACAACCGCTACGACGGCGATACGGATTGGCAGAGCCGGGTCAACCGCCTCGATCCCTCGCTCGATCACATCCTTGCACAGATCGACATCGTCACCGCCGCACTTGCCAACGCCGATCTCGGCGCGCATCTGGCCGATACTGTGATTGCCTTTTCACCCGGGTTTTTCCCGGCCGAATATTGGCAACAGGCATCGGATCGATTGCTGGCCGGGCTGGAGCGCATCTATGAGCGCTAGATCCACCAGCGGGCCTCGTCGCCGTAAGCCGACACGCCCAACCCCAAAACCCAAGCCGGTGCGCGTCCAGCCAAGCTCTGCCTTTGTTCACGCCGACCAGGTTTTCCTGGTTCCGACCGAGGGAACAGTCGGGCGCGGCGCAGGACCAGGCGGCGAAGCCTGGAGGATTGAGGTGGAGGGCAAACGGGCCGGCGTCATCTTCATCAACTTCATTGACGAGGATCCCGTGGGCCGCCACGCATCGATACAGATTTACCTCAACGCCAAAAACCAGGGACGCCGCATCGGCAGATTTGCTTACAGAAAAGCCTGTGAAACCAGCCAATATGATGTGATCTACGCGCATATTCGCAAGTCGAACCATGCCTCCCGCAGGGCGGCCGAGGAAGCGGGATTCAAGGACGACACAAGACCGTCAATGATACAGCTCCTGATGGTCTGGCGACGCCATTGAACAGGCTTTGCCCCAGTTGGCTGAAGCCGTCTGCAATGGTCGACCTGCGCCTTGCAGCACTTGGGTTGCGAGAAGCCTTCAGAACCGAAATCCAGAGTTCGCTAAGCGATACCGAACTGGGTCGATGGGCTCGGCAAAGGGGCCTGTATTTCTGCCGCGACCGAGACAATTTCGTCGTCTTCTCGAAGCGACCGCTGCTGGTGCGACGCATTCTGTCAATCGACCAATCGCCGGGCGCGCACACGGCTTGGCTTGGCCAATGGCTCGGTTACCCGCGCTGTTGCATCCGAGCCGCCAGGCGGACTGGCGAAAGCCAACTCGACGCATGGTCAAAGCAGCTGTCGCGGCGGCGGCAGATCGGACTCTTTGCCTGCACGTCGATCGCAGGATATTCCTCGGGCCGCGCGCTTATAAGCCATATCCCGTGCGCGCCTCATTGTTCGGCATCGCTGCGCCTGGCCACCGATGTACTTGACCGATCGCACCATAGTCGTGCGCATGCTGCGCAAAGTCTTTTGACCCGAGGCTTTCATGTACACAGCTGTCGTCGTCCCTTGCCTCAATGAACAAGCCACTTTGGCTGATAGCGCGCGTTCCCTTGGCTTTAGTGGCGGAGCCACGCCTCCTGACACCATTTTGATACTTGTCGATAATGGCTCGACCGACAGCACGACCGCCGTCATGAAGGAAATCCAAGAAAACAGCGTTCAACCCATCATCCTGGGTCAAACGCATGATCGTGGCTACGTTCCGCCCAGACACCATGGCGTCATGCTGGCCAAAGCCTTCGCCGATGAGCATGGCATTCCCGATGAGCAACTTTTGATCCTGCAAGCCGATGCCGATACAGACTATGGCAGCGGCTACATCGCTGCGATGAAAGCCGCGGCCCAATACGCTCCCCAAAGTTTGGTCGAAGGCGTCGCTCGGGCGCCCAGGATCTTCTTGGAAACGTACCCAGGTTACCAATCCTGCTGCGATCTGGCCGACGATGCGGTAGCGAGCCTGTTTGTGGATGAAATTGACGAGGTCATCGTCGACGACAAGGTCGCCGGACTCGGGCTTGCCAGCTATCTGAAATGGGGCGGCCACCGGCGCGAATTCGATGCGCATGGCGACGAGATCCATGCTGAAACGTCCCGGCTCTACATTCACGGAAAGACGCTCGGCGCCACCAGGATACGGGTGCCCGACGCTGTCGCTTACCCGTCGCGCCGCAAGATTGAGGCCGATCCCCTGGCGACTTTTGTAACCGCCGGTTTTCCCAGGGAAAGTCGCTGGTGGGAGAAGTGGCGTGCGCAGCATTCCATGCCGATGACCCTTCGGGACTTCGACAGACCTGGCACGATCGACGGGTTCGCCAAAGCCGTTTTCGATCGGCAAGTTCATGATCTGATCCTGTTTGCCCTCGTTCCCCTCCAGGTCAGGATCGCTCTGGGTATCCCGGCGCCAATGACGGAGCCCTGCCTCGCCGCTATCTTGCAGAAAGTGAAGTTCCCCGACACCCTCACCAACGGCTCGGGCCGCTTGTTCGAGAAGTTCTTCAGTCTCGCCGACGAAGAGCCCTGGGTCTTCGCCGATTGTATCGGCGACCGCGGCGAATTCGGCCCTGTTGCGGACTCGTAAGGTGGCTGTGCGACGCTTTGCAGCGGCAGGGGCCGCGGCCAGCGCAGGCTTTGCGCCAGCACCAAGTCGGCGAGACCACGCGAAAAGCTCGGCATCGGGGAGGTGAACAGTGACAACGTGAACGGCAATCGCCGCGGCGGCGAACGGCGCCGGGCGCCGCGATGCCGCACATTTTTGATCTGCGTGCAGAGATTGGCGAGCGCCGCGCCGTCCCAGCGCAGCCCGAGCTGCTCGACGATCTTTTCGAGCCGATCAGGGCGGGCGGCTGCATGGACAACTGTCGCCAGGCACCCAGGATGGCGCCGACGGGGCCGGGGTCGGCGCCGGCCGGGGCAGGTCTCAGGCGTCACGCAAGGCGGCCTCGTCCTCGGCCCGGCCGGCGAGCCGCATGCTGGCACCGGTACATTATTGGCAAAGCGATTATGCCACGGTGGCGGCCGGGGGCGTCCATCCCATCAATAATGTACCGAGGGCCAGCACTTCGCTAATCCCCGATGCCGGCCTGCCGTCAACGAACTGGGCGAGCGGGAAGACATGCTTGCGGCCACCCTTGCGCAGGGCGACAACCTCATTGCGCCTTTGCCAGCGATGCAGCGTCGAGCGCGGTATGCGAAAATTGTCTTCCAGATAGGTCGATCCGGCGACCTCGCCCGCCCAATCCTCAATCAGCACCGATTGCAGATCGTTGATCGTTGGCCGGCTGCAGCGGTGAAGGTGCTGCGGTTGCCGGCATCAGGCTTTCATCCGCGCTGTTGGCACTTGCCAAGCCGCCGTGCGCGAGGTCCGCCACTGCGCGGAAGAACTCGGAGGCAAGCGCAGTGCATTCGCCCTTGGAAGGAAGGGAACGGCGGCGGCGACGCTGCCGGCAATAGCGCTGGCTCAAACCAGGGTCTGTGTATCAAGAACGATGCCGTGCTGGATCAGAGCCTGCTGCACGGCTTCCGCCACAAGGCCTGCCAAGGCCTCCTGAGAAATCCCATCCGTCGGATTTTGAAATCTGGTCATGTATCTGTCTTGCGCGCCCTGCGCTCCCCTCCCTAGCTGCGGCCGATTGTTGAACGGCTACAGCGACAAGCGGAAATGGCAGCAGCAACAGATACAGCGACCCGACAGGTTGCTGTCTAGCATTTCGACACCCCCAACGAACTGTCGAGGCGTCCCGAACTGTCAGTCACGGGACGCCTCGATTTTCGTTTAGGTGCGATGTGTGACAGCCGCGCGACGGTAGGAATCATCGTGCCAGTCGGCACGATGGGGAGAGCCGCGTCACGGACGCTGGCATCGAAACGTCTCGCCGATCAGGAATGCCGAACGGGACCCTACGGTCCGGTTCCCAGTCTTGACCGGATTTTATTGATGGCGTTAACGATGGCGTCTGCGGCCTGACGGTCGAGCGCAACATCTAAGCGGCCCTCTGTCGTCCGGATTGTGAGGATGCCGACAACGCCGCTCTCGTCCGTGACCGTCCCGATATGAATTTCGGTCGGCACGAAAGGCGCCTTTCCCATCCGTTTCATTGGTTACTCGTCACCTTGGCGGCTTCGACAAGCGCACAATCCGGCAATACGTGCAAGCGATCCTAACGGCTGTCAAGCGACACTGGCAGCCACCACATAGAGCTGCGACAAGACCTCGATCATGCGCTGCGAGTAGAGCGCTTGATGATGCTTGCTGAGACCGACGGCTTGCAGAAGTTCGAGAACGCGGTCCATGTCTCGCCCTGGTTGCGCGGCTTTCGTCCACGTATCAAGCTGGACAAGATTTCCGACCAGACTTTCGGGTTGGCGCCGCAATCCAGCGCCGAGAACTGCCCCGCCTTGACCTCCGTCACGGTGGTAGCCCGGCTTTTGCCGGTCGGCCGTCATAGCGAAACACCAGCGGCTTGTCCTGTGGTCGGCCAGCGCGTCGAGCAGATTGCCAATGGCAGGTCGGACGGATCTATCGCCAGGGCGATTTTTCCGGTTGTCAGGAGAAAGCATGGCGGCTATTCAATATTTCAAGGATTATTGAAACATGGATGAAGCTCAAGCCGTAATCGCCTTTGGCGCACTGTCGCAGGAAACCCGGCTCAGGCTGCTGCGATTGCTGGTGGTTGCCGGGTCGAGGTCTCGCCGTCCAATGTCAGCTTTCATCTCAAGGAGCTGGAGCGCGCCGGTCTCGTGACCGCGCGGCGGGACGCGCGCTCGATCGTCTACAGGGCTGAATATGATGCAATGTCCGGCCTGATCCAGTTCCTGATGGAGGATTGCTGCTCGGGCCGCCCGGAAATTTGCGCCCCGGCGCTTGCAGCCCCTTGCTGCCAACCGGGTGAGGGCGCGCCACAATGATTATCGAGCCGATCTACGCGGATCATGCGGAGCTGCGCGGTATCCTTGGCGAGGCGGGTTTACCGACTGGCGATCTGGGCGAACCCGCCCGCCCGTTCTTTCGCCTCGCCGACGGGAGCCAGACGATCGGCTTCGCCGGATTGGAGGCTTACGGCGAGAATGTTCTGTTGCGTTCGATCGTCATCGTGCCTGAGGCACGCAGCAAGGGGCTTGGCCGGCGCGCGATTGGCCTGCTGCTTGAGCAGGCACGGGCCGCCGGTGCCAGCTGTGCTTATCTACTGACGATCGATGCAGTGCCGTTCTTCGCGGAGATGGGGTTCCAAGTCGTGGCACGGCTGGATGCGCCGGCAGACATTCTCGCGACTCGGCAGGCGGTGTTGCTCTGTCCATCGACCAAAGCGGCGCTGATGGCGCGTACCATCCAGGCAGCGTGAAATGACAGCCTTCGATTTACCGTGCCGGTGTGCGGCCTGGGCACTGGCCTGCTGGTGGCGACGGTGGTCGGCTCCGGCATCATGGCCGAGACGCTGACGCACGACGCGGCGCTAGCGCTGCTCGGCAACAGACTCGCAACAGGCGCGATCCTGGTGGTTTTGGTTACCATCCTCGGGCCGATCTCCGGCGCCCATTTCAATCCGGCCGTCTCGCTGGTGTTCTGCCTCAACAGGGCTCTTCCGACCCGCGATCTCTCGGCCTATCTGGTCGCGCAGAGGGTCGGCGGCATCGCCGGCACGTTCGCGGCGCATCTCATGTTCGCCGTGCGGTTCTACAGATCGCAACGAAGCTGCGTGCTGGACCGGCGCAATGGTTCTCCGAAACGGTCGCGACATTCGGCCTGGTCGCAGTCATTCTTGAGCCGTGCCATGGCTGATCGGCCTCTACATTACCGCCGCCTACTGGTTCACAGCCTCCACCTCCTTCGCCAATCCCGCCGTCGCGCTAGCGCGTTCGCTTACCAACACCTTTTCCGGCCTCAGGCCGGTCGATCTGCCGGGTTTCATAGTCGCCGAGTTGCTCGGCGCCTTGCTCGCGCTGGCGCTGATGGGCTGGCTGCTGCGGCCCGAAACCATTGAGTAGTCCCAGCCATTGAAAGCAAAGCCATGATGGTCACCATCTATCACAACCCCGCTTGCGGCACCTCGCGCAACGCGCTCGCCATGATCCGCGACAGCGGCGAAGACCCGGTGGTGATCGAGTATCTGAAGACCCCGCCGAGCCGCGAGCGGCTGCTGGAACTGATCTCGGCGATGGGCATCACCCCCGCGCGAGCTTTTGCGGGAGAAGGGAACGCCTTACGCGGAACTTGGCCTCGCCGATCCGAAATGGAGCGAAGACGAGCTGATCGATTTCATGCCCGCCCATCCGGTTCTGATCAACCGGCCGATCATCGAGACGCCAAAGGGCACACGGCTTTGCCGGCCGTCGGAAGCGGTGCTGGCGCTGCTCGACAATCCGGTAGCGGAGTTCGTCAAGGAAGATGGCGAGAAGGTCGTTCACGTGCCGGGGCACGCATCCTGCCTGGCAGCAACGGTTCGCATTGGCAAAGCCAGATCGAGCCGTTGAAGCGAGGATGTTTTATGCTGTTTGGGGAGATGGCATGTGGGGGATCAACTATCTGACGCACGATCAGCACCTATGCGAAATGGACAAATCCATGGTTGCGAACGTGACGATCGCATGAGCATGGAATTCTGCCCGCCAACCACCGATGCGGTGAGATCCGCAGAGATTCTTCACGGGCCCTAATTTCAGGATGGATTGATACGTTGCTTTTCGTCGCTGCTCCAAACGTTGGCTGTGCAGATTCTGGCCTGGAGTGGGGCTGATGGACGGGGACCACAAGGCCACTGGCAGCGCCAAGGAGCTCGTCCGATGGGCGCTCCGAGCCGTGCAGCCGGGCGAAACGGTCTCCATCAAGGCAACCATCGCAACAGTTCGGGAACACGCCCCTGACCTGGACGAGACGGATCGTCAGCTTACCGAACTCATCCTCTTCGAGGCCATATTCCTCGGTGCATTCGTCATCTTCGACCTCCATGAATGATGCCGATTATGTCCCGTCACGAGTTCTCACCCTCCATCGCCATAAGAACCAGCATCCCAGGCGTCCGGCACGAGTGCAGCAGCGTCGAAGATGCCGCCGACCAGCTTCTCCAGTGGACCCGTCACGGCCCTAAGTGGAACAAGGCGGTGTGCGTCTGTCTGGCCGCCATGGCTGGAGAACTGACTCCTGAGGATGCCCGCATCGCCTTCAAGGCTGCCGCCAGAGAGGAAGGCCTGCTCGTCTAGAAAAATTCAAGCGGGGATCGAACGGAGGTTCGGAACTCCGATCGGATCCTTTGTATCGCCGGTATTTCCGCTAGCGCGTCGAAATGGGGGTGTGTCGAGCAAACCAAGGAATTCTAGTCCAGGAGCTCACGAAAGACGGTGACGGGCGTTTCCAAGCCGGTCAAGGACGCCTTCGAGAAGGCGCTGCGGGATCTCAAGGCCGGTGATGGGTCAGACGACCGGAGACAGGTGCAAATCGGCCCATAGAACGGACCGACCTCCCGCTGCGCTCATGGAGCGCCATTTGAGAGGTTGAGAGGCGGGGCCAACTGGCGCGGGCTCGGAGCAAAACTCACAATACCAAGGGCAGCGCTAACACTCATGCGAAGCTCGCAACGCATGGATGGCAGGTATTTTTGCAACGCACATACAGCTGTCACGTATGGAGCGCAGTATGCTGGGCGCGGGGGAAGAAAACATCTTCAGGCAGGAGGCTAAGAAATGTCCAAGACCACCACCGACAAGTTCAGCGAAAACACCGAAACAGTTGAATCTCCGGCAACCGTTCCTGGCAAGGCCACCGATCAATTTCGCGCCGTTGCCGAAAAGAGCGTCGAGCCGTCGAAAGAAGCTCTTGCCAGATTACAATCCGGCGCCGAAGACGCTCATAGGGCGCTCGAGTCAACCGCCGAAACCGCGAAATCGGTCAGCAACGAGCTGTCGCTGAAGACGATCGCCGCACTGCGCGCCAACGCGGAAGCCGCCTTCTCGCACCTCGAGGCCTTGGTCGGTGCGAAGTCGCCCTCAGAAGTTTTTGAGTTGCAGACTGCCTTCCTCCGCAAACGCGTCGAAATCGGCATCGAGCAATCCAAGGAATTCCAGGAGCTCACCCAAAGAGCGGTGACTGACGCCTCCAACCCGATCAAGGACGCCTTCGAGAAGGCGCTGAGGGGTCTCAAGGCCGCCTGATTGGTCAGACGCCGGAGATACCCGCAAAAGGAATCGACACCTCCCGCTACGCTCATCGATCACCATTTCAGGCCGCAGGCGCGGGGTGGGTGAGAGATCACGTTGACGCCTGGCCCAAATAAGCTGCTCAACACGGACCCGAACTTTCGATGGAAGAGCGGGTCCGCCGATGCCCCCCAGCAAAAGGCGGCACTCTACGAGATCCATGATTTCCCTCTCGGGCGGAACGCGGCTTTTTCCCGATCGAACCATCATCGCCGTGACAACACACTCTGCGATGGTCGCCGGGGCGTCGATCCGCGGGCCTCTTACACAGGTAAGCCGTTCAGCAGGTCGGAGGAAATGAATGAACGCTGAAGTTTTCGGCAGCCCCATCTTCGTGAGGCGTGCCACCGTTATCGTACAGGAGATTGCCGGCCTTGCGGACGCAATCGATTTTCTCGATGACTGGCCGGAAGATCGCAGAGACTTGATCCATCAGACCGCCCTTCGGGCGTGCTTTGACGCGCACGATGGGTACAAGCCTATAGCCGCGGCCCACAACGCCTTTCTTGGCTTTGCGAAACGGGCCGGGATTCTGGAAGACCCAAACTCCGCGATGCAATGGATCGCTGCCTGCAAATCGGGCAGCGGAAAGGTGCAGGTGTAGACCGGCGCTTGGGATCGCGCACTGGATGCGGTTGCCTGCCGGGCAAGTACGCATAGCTGGAAAGCTATCGAGGCCGTAGCCGAACAGCGGTGAGCTTTCGCCGATCCGGGCTCCGACTGTAGTTGACGAGCTGAAGTGGGTCATCCGGATCACAAAGCGATTTCCAGCGCCAAACTGTTGTTTCCGCGAGTGGACCGGGTCCTGGCTAAAGGCAAATGCGTCCCCGCGTGAAGCGCCACGACACATTAGCCGTCATCGACAAAACCGCAAAAGCAAAAGGGCGGCATCGCTGCCGCCCTTCCGAGATTGACGAGGTGCGCGTCCCTAGAAACCCATGCCGCCCATGCCGCCCATGCCGCCGCCGGGCATGCCGGTCGGCATGCCGCCGCCAGCCGACTCCTTCTTCGGAGCTTCGGCAATCATGGCTTCGGTGGTGACCAGCAGGCCGGCAACCGAGGCCGCGTCCTGGAGAGCCGTGCGAACGACCTTGACCGGGTCGACGATACCCATGGCGATCATGTCGCCATATTCGCCGGTCTGGGCGTTGTAGCCAAAGGTCGCACTCGCGTTGTCAAGGATCTTGCCGGCAACGATCGATGCTTCCGCACCGGCGTTCGAGGCGATCTGGCGGGCCGGAGCCTGCAGCGCACGACGAACGATGTTGATGCCAGCAGCCTGGTCGGCATTGACGCCGTTGGCCTTGATGTTGGCCGAAGCGCGCAGCAGCGCGACGCCACCGCCAGCAACGATGCCTTCTTCGACGGCCGCGCGGGTCGCGTTCAGCGCATCGTCAACACGGTCCTTCTTTTCCTTGACTTCGACTTCGGTCGCGCCGCCGACGCGGATCACCGCAACGCCGCCCGCCAACTTGGCGAGACGTTCCTGCAGCTTCTCCTTGTCGTAGTCCGACGTGGTCTCTTCGATCTGCTGCTTGATCTGGGCAACGCGGCC
>NZ_JBSKBQ010000032.1:0-27998 GCF_053714375.1 Mesorhizobium sp. ArgA1 | reverse complement strand
CCCAATCGAATCAATTGGGGACTCACAGATTCAGCACTGGCGCCATATGTCACGTGTTAACTCACCCGATTGCCCTGTCCGCCGGAATTTCAGGGCTCGACAGTCACTAGCACATTGATTTAATCATAGGGCATAAAAGCGAGACAAGGAATGCACGAACGCCTGACACTTCTCGCAGTTGCCGCTGCCCTTACGATGACGCCCCACGCTTCGGCTCAGTCGCTCACGCCTGACCCCAACGCCTGGCGCGCTGTCGCCTACGCCGATCTCCAGCTCCCGAACTCGGAAGCTGTGCCCTACGCCTCGCTATGGTCCGATCGGCTGAGAAAGAACAACGACGCCTATGCGGCCAAAGGCGACACGCGCTTTGCGGTCGCCAACGCGCCGGCTTCCGAAAGCCACATCGTCGTACGCAGTCCGACGAAAACCGTCGTCCTCTCGGTCCTGCACACGCTCGTCGGCTGCTCGCCGATCCGCACGGATCCCGTCGGAAATGCCACGCTGAAACGATGCCCCATGCGCTTGGCGGTCTATCAGAATGGCCGATCCATGGTCGCTGACGCTGGAACCGGCTGTTTCATTGAATATGGCCCGCTACCGAACAATGCCCGGCCTGACCTCGCTCGCAATGGTGCTATGGGCGCGTATGATGTTCAGGCCAAAACCATTCGCGCCGGCATCATATTCCAAGGCGAAATCGCTCAGGAATGCCAATTCCGGGTCGCTGTCCCGCAACCCTAGAGGAAGCCCCCCATGGCCGTTGTGTTTCCGGCAGCCTCTATATTCTGAAGGAGTGCAATCATGATCCAGATGGAGAACCTAACCTTATTCCGTACACCAGCCTGCCCCCGGCCATCGCCAGCGGATCAAGGCTTCCCTGGCGGCGGGCGATGCACGGCCTTGACCGCGGCTCCTGGCGGCGGCCGCGGCGGTGTGAAGCTCAGGAGGTTCACCATGTCCACGCTTGCCGCTCTCGCGATGATCCCGACGTCTGCCATTTCCGCACACGCATGGGAGCCTCTAAGCTACGAGTCACTTACATCCGCAGATGCGCAACCGGCAGTACAGACTGCATGGTCCGACATCATCGCCTCGAATACCGCCTATTGGCGAGACGAGCTGCACAGGACCGTTCCCGCCGGACAGATTCCGCCGCTCGACATCCTGTCGAAACCCATCAAGGTCGGATCGCATATCTTTATCGTTTCGATCGCCTCGACCCGCAAATGCGAGGCCGGCGCAAACAGCGCCGGCTCTTCCATAGAGCCGGCGGTCTGCGAGACGCGCGTCGTCGATCCAGACAACGGTAAAGTCGTTGCACGCGCAGAAGCCTGCTACGTGGATCTATCCGATGATGATCGGCCTCAGGCCAATCGCAACGATCGAACTGAGATCGACGTCAATCCGAATTCCCACGAGATCCGTTTTCGTTCCTTCGTCGGTGGCAAGGAATGGTCCCGGTGCGCTACCAGCATCAGATTGCCATGAGGCGCATTCCTATGTCTCGTCTCTTTTCCAAACTCAGCCGAACCCTTGCAGCCGGCGTCTTGGTTTGCACTACCGTGGTCGCAGACGCCGGCGCCAAACAGCAATATTGCGAGGCCACCAATTATTCCGCACAGGACATCACCGATGCGGTAAAAGGCTCATCCCTGCGTGACGAGCTCAAAGCGACATCGTGCAGTCTCGGCGGTCTCGGCCGCTTTGAATCCGGCGGTAACAAAGGTATCTACAACGGCTCTTGCTGCACTGGCATTTTCCAGTTGAACAACACCAACATCAAAAATTATGCCGGCATGTCGCGGTCCGAGTTTGGCTGCCAATCGCTTCAGTTTCAGGCCGATACCTGGGCCAAACTCACCAACGACGGCTATGAATCTACGCCCGTCAAGCAACTCATGCAGATGGGGACCTTCGACGGCCAGAAGGTCGATGCCTCTCTCATCGCTGCCTGTATTCAATTGGGGACTGGCAATTGCCAGCAGATGGTCCGTTCTGGCCGATGCAGCGGCTTTTCCGACATCAACGGAACGACGATATGCGACATGGCGAAGAACGCCCGCTCCATGGCCGATGCCAGTTGCCAGGAAGGTAACACCGCCGCGTGCCTGGGGCCGGGGGATTTCAATACGGGTGACGATACAAAGCTCGCCTCCGCCGCTCCCGGCCCTGTCGGCAGTGATATCAACGTTGCCTCTGGTCAGGTCTGACCACAATTTCCACATTGAAGGCGACGTCTGCGGCTGCAGCCTTGAGAGGGGCGACAAGGGAAAAGTCGCATTCAATGCCCGCACGATCATTTCGCGGCATACACAGAATTTGTCCGAAAACCTATTCGTCTGGTTTTTGATTGGAACGCGTCCGGCTTCACATCGCAATCCGCTCGCTGCGTGGCGAGCTGAAAGCCACATCGCCTTGGTGACTTCAATACGGATGACAACCCAAAGTTTGCTTCCGTCGCTTCTGTCCCTCCGGCAACGGCCCTAATGTCTCGTCCCCACAGGTCTGACGACCATCTTCTCCCACGCCGGAAGGCACCACTCTTTCAGCCCGAAGCCTTCAGTCGGGGAGATTCCGTGAGATCCTCTTGAGATGGCCTGCCAACTCGTCACTTTCGTGCTCGGACCATTGCTCCATTCCAGCTTTGTTGACGTCCGCGGCGACCAAAGACCAAAATACCAGATCCGCGTTCCGTCGCTCGAACAGGGAGGCAACGAGAAACTGCCCGATCACTAAAATGATCATATCCGGCTGCGCCCCCTCCAGCAGAAATTCCGAAACTTTTTCCACCCCTGGTTTCGGATCGCTTTTGACGAACTCGGCCGTCGCCCTGTAGAGCGCGCCATCCCCCGATCCTTGCCAGATATCCGCCAGCATCCACAATCCTCCAGTAATTGGTGCTACCGGTGGACATTGGTCGATTTGCGACGCGCTGTCAAAGAATCGTGAAGTAAAATCTTTCTGTAGTTGGATGCCAATGAAGCACAGGAATCCAATAAGAAAGCTTCTACTTGCTCGTTTGGTCTAGCGGTTTATTCTGCGCCCCCTTTTGGCAGGCGACGCCTGCTTCTTCTCGGAAGGCGACCCTGGAATATTAGCGTTTTCTTTTAAAGAAGGCACGCCACTGAACTCAGTCATCGAACGTTTGACTGCACGCGTGGCCTCGATGTGGTGCGCAATCTCGTCAAAGCTGAAGCCGTACGTCTCTATATCGCGCTTCACGCTATCGTCGTCACCCGTTCGACCGATGAGCGCCCATATCGGCACCTTCAGATGCCGTGCTAGCCTTTCGAGCGTGACAAAAGTAGGATTCCCCTTGCCCGTCCGCAACTGGTAGAGTGTGCCTCTCGAAAGACCGGTGGCGTCCGCGAAGCTCGCATAATCTGGGTACTCATTCTCGATTTGCCGTAGCCGCAGCGCCAGCAGAATCGACAGCCAACCGTCGCTGTCTTCGTTCTTGTTCTTGAAAATCGGCATAGGTTCCCTCCTGCCATTTTGGCGGGGATATGACCCCAATTTCCAGTCAAAAGTCTAGTGGGCTAGCCCAAATGCCGGAGCCGAATATGGGGTGACCTCAGCGGTTCATTCCACAGCACAATAGCATTTTTTATGCCCCCATTGTCGAAAATTGAATAATAGAATGGTAACCATTTTAGTCGTCCGAAAGCCTCAATCTGTTGCGGCACTCTCATCCAGATGGCGACACGGATCTCTGCCCCTGCGGCATGCCTTCGCGCAATCTTCTGTATGCCATTTCGGAGGCTTCAAATCGGTCCGAGGTGAAGCCTCGATGCCACAGCGCGGGGCTGTTTCGAGGGCCTGATTGGCCTCTCGCAAGGTGAATGAGCCTGTGAAAGCCCGACCTCGATATGCCCTTTGAAGTTGGTCGTGGCGATCTGGACAAAACGACGCGCGCTTCCGGCCGCTGTCGCCAAAAGCGGCGCTATCCTCCAGCCGCCAAACGGCGCCATTCCATGTCAGCACCATCCTACCTCCATCGATCATTATAATGACTTTCGATCGGGAGTATTATAATGATCAACCTCGGAACGGGAGGTGCCCTGTGTCATGCTTATGAAGCTAGCGCTTGCAATTTTTACCGGCGGCGTGCTGGCCTACTTCACCCTGCCTGATCAGGAAGCCGGGCTTCGGGTGCTCTGCTTTTCCACGACTTTCTTGATCCTGGCGTTCGCCGCTGCCTGCGTCATTGAATTTCTAATGCACCGAACCTGGCTCTGTCGCCTTCGCGCGCCGCTACAGCCATCGAGCCTTGACGACGAACTTCCCTTGCTTGGCACTGCAAAGCCCCGTCACTCGGACTGGTCCACGTCCGGCGTCGATTCCAAAGATCCAAACCTGGTCTGGCAATATCGCCTCAACGATTCGCGCAGCGACCGCTTCGAACTCTGACACTCCCTACGGCGCCAAGAGCTGCTCGATCAGGCGCAAGGAAGGCTCCTCCTGTTCCACAGGGCTGCGGGCGTTGCTGTGGCCGCTGCTGCCGGAGGGCGCCGGCGTTTAGCCATTCTGGCGAGCGGCACCTTGCGACCAGCTCGCGCTGTTGGTTGGTTTCCTGATCATGTCGATATTCTTTCTCGTGGCGCTCGACCATGCATGAATGAGGCCTGGACAGTCGCCCTTGGTTGGTGGGAAGTGCTCACTCCGTAAACTCGGAGCAGTTCAACGGGCAGCGCCGCCGCCCAGTCAAATTCATCAAATATGCGGGAGTCGCCAATGCTCAGGCTAAGCCGGGGTCAGCTCTATGATTTGGTCTGGTCCAAGCCGATGACGCAGATCGCCCGGGAACTTGGGGTTCGCGATCAGCACATCGCGCAGGCTTGCGATGCCCACGACATTGCCCGCCCGCCTACCGGCCATTGGCAAAAAGTCGAGCACGGCAAAGCAGTACGAGCGGCGACGCTCAGAAACGACAGGTTCGGGGCACACGAGGTTATCATTGTCGGCAAAGTGGGCGCTCGGTGAATGTCTGCGGAAGGACGTCGGAGACGCAATATCCTGATAGACGGCTTCAGCCGTGCGGCGCTGATGCATGAGATCTCGCCCGGCAAAGGGTGGTCTCGCGGACGAAGAGCAACGCCGGCATGGAGCAGGCAGGGCCGCAGCTGACCGGGCGGCGTTCGGGCCTGGCGCCGGCACCGGGCGGCGTTGGGACGGCGGGCGAGGGGAGGGCCACTCATGCTTTCTCCCAGGGAGCCGGCGTGCGCATGGTCTCGCGCAGACGCTCGTTGGGTTCGGGCGGCATGTCCAGTCGAGCCAAGAATGCGGCATAGGCTTCCGGGTTGGCTGCAATGACGGCTTGGTCAAGAAGCGCTTCTTCGGCTGCCATGCGCGCGTGTGGAAGGGGATGGGATCGAAGTAGACGGCACGGTGGGATTGGTTTTCTTTGAGCTGTCGGGAAATCCTGGCAGCGACATGAAGGCGCGTTTTCCAAGAATTGCGCGTACCGCAACTCGCCGCGCGGCAGGAGTCGAGCGTGCGGATTCAATCTGGCCGCATGGTGGCCGGCGCACGTCCTTACAGTGGACCGAGCGCGTGTAATAGGTGTCGAACAAGGTCGCTTTGGTGCGCGTTACATCTTCTTGCGCTTTCGACTTTCACCCACTTGCTCCGAGACATAACGAAGATCGTCGGTATCTTGGGCGCCGAAAAAAATCTGGACGCGCGCGGCGACGCACTGAGCGAGTTGAAGGGTGGCGCGGACTGATGGAATCCGAAGGGGTCTATTGCATGCCGCACAAGTGAGTGCGCAGAGAAGGGCAGCGAGCCGTCTGACCCGCGCGTTCAGAGAAAGTTAGAGTATCCTGTCAATTCTCATCTGGCGTTGGGTAGTCCTTATGTAGCATTGATCTACCGAACCGAGAGGGCGAACAGTAGCAGTTACTATCAAAAAACATGACAGTTACCAGGACACGTCTGATGCATAGTGTAAATGGTTAATTAATACTAACTTTTACTTATGAAAGTCGCATAATCTATCTTATGGAACTTAGAGGCAGTTCCAGAAGTGTTGCATTGTCAAGTCGCCAGTGCGTTTACGGAGGGCTTCCTTTCTTCCGGAAGAAACCTGCTTCGTCAATGCCATTCGCAGCGTTGAATGAGGTGTTTACGGGCCGCGAAGCGGAGCTCCTCAATAGAGGAGCGTAGCGGCCCGTAAACACCGCTTGGCTGGGGAAACTGCAACGAACCTGTGTCATTCGTTGCAGTTTGAAGTTACCGTCGAGACATGCCGTGTCTGAAGCTGCGCCATTCATCGCTGCCTCGATCCTTGGCTGGCTGGATCCTGACAGACCAGCATGGCCGGCCGCGCTATTGGCCGACGATCTGGGTGGAAATGGTCCATGCGCGCGCGTCCGGTCGAACGCAGCAGGTGCATCTCGGGGCTCTCGACCGCCTGTACGCGTCGGCCGAGACGCAGATAGGAACCGATGGACTGGATAGCGTCCTCGCGGCGGGTGATCTCGATGCTCTTGAGGACGTGCTGGCGGGCTTCCTCGGCAAATTGCGCAATGATGGATTGATCTCCGGAGCAGACCGATCGGGCGCGTGGCGAACAGCAGTCAGATTCGTCAGCGACATTTTGCGATTCCGCCGCAGTTCCACGGACGCAGAGGTATCCGAACTCGAAACAGGTTTGCGACGCCTCGAGCGCCTGTATGCGCAACTGAGCCCCACGCCTCCTTCGACCAGGGCTCCGCTCAGAGCGCTTCCGGCCCTCGTCATCGAGGATCTTTGGGCGCAGTTCGATCCGACCTCGCCGCGCAATCCATTCCGTAGCGCCCCGCTTCGATGGCGCAATCTCCTGATCTTCCTGCTGCTCCTGCATCTGGGCTTACGGCGCGGAGAAGTTGGGCTTCTCCCTGCAAATGCCATCAAGGACGAGTTCGATCCCTCAACCGGTGAGGATCGCTATTGGATCAATGTCGAGTCGAGTCCGGACTTCGATCCCCGCTATGAAGCGCCGGGGCTGAAGACGGAAACCGCTCGCCGGCAATTGCCCGTCTCTCAGGAGGTCTTGAAAGTTCATGACATCTATGTCCGCAATTACCGAGCGAAAGGTCGCCATCCCTTTCTGATCACGTCCCAGCAAGCACGTCCGTTGTCGCTTCGGGCGTTCGGCTATATCTTCGAGGCCATCACCGCGAACTTGTCCGCCCCTGCCCGGCGTGCGCTGGAAAATCGGCGCCTGGATAGCGTATCGGCCCATGATCTGCGCCACACCGCGGCGGTGTTGCGGCTTCATCGTTACGTCGAAGCGGGAAACGATCTGCCGACGGCCATCGAGAAGCTGCGCGTGTTCTTTGGCTGGGCTCACGGCTCGGAAATGCCACGGCTCTATGCCCGCGCCTACTTTGAGCCCACTCTAGCGGAGGTCTGGAACGACAGCTTCGATCGCTTTGTCGAAACCCTGCGTCAGGTAGAGGGAGTTAGCCCCAAATGAGATGCGGAGCAGCCAGCGATCCAGAATTGGAGTTGGCGGATATCCAAGCGGCCTGCGCGTCGCTGCCAGCCCTCCCCTCGGTCATTCGATACTTCGACGACTACACCGAAAAGTATCGTTCGATCAAAGAGCCAGAGCGGCATTCCATCTGGACGCTGGTGCTGGATGGCAACAGCCGAAATCTCGACAGTCGCGTGCTGGGCAAGCACTTCGTGCCCCTGCTGAAGCATGTGTATGCCGTTTGGCTGGCTTCTTGCGATCCCGTAACGGTGATGACTCGATTCGCGAGTCTGAGGGCCCACATCGGCCGCGCCGGCTCGACAACCATCTACCCCATGCTCGTGATGAACCCGGATGCCTGCAGGCGCCTCTGGATCGAGAGGATTGCATCGACTGCACCGTATTGGGAAGTCGGCGCATTGCGCGCCATGCTCCATTCCCTCTGCGATCTGGGTATAGGATCATGGTCCGCAGATCTTCATCCCTTCGTCCGTCGCCTGGCGGGGCCGACCCAGGACAAGTTCCGAGCGGTCAGAACTGGAGACTGCTTCGTGCCGCTCGACCAGCAGGCGCTGATCGTCGACTATCTGGATGACCTGACTGCAAGACTTGCCGACCATGCGGAAAGCGTCGGCGATGTTGAACTTCGCGACGCCTGCGCCGTCATCATCAACTTCCAATATGGATTCCGGCCTGGGCAAATTGCACGCCTGCGGGTAGCTGACGTGCGGCTGCACTTCACCGGAGCTGTCCACCTCTCGCTGCCATTGGCCAAGCGCTCTGTTGCTGCACGGCATCGCGTGACGCGGCGGATCAAGCGCGAATGGTGCCCACTTTTTGCCTCCTATTATCATCGCCGCATTGCTGATGGCGGCCGCGGCCTACTGAAAGGCGGTGCCCCACTGGACTCCTTCCTCGGCCTCGACCCTCATGCCATGAGCACAATGGTTCGGGAGTTCATGGAGGACATTGCCGGGAAAGCCTGGACCGCGACGGATCTGAGGCACACATCCGCGCAGCGCCTCGTCGATGCCGGATCATCCCATATCGGCGTGTCGGAGTTCATGGGCCACGCCAGCCTGAAAACCGCCAACGTCTACTTCGAGACCTCTCCCACGCAGGCGCAGCGGGTGAACGAAGCGCTGGCGATCTCGCCGATCTATGCGTCTGTCGCCGAAGTTGCGCGCACGAAGACGATCGATATCGAAGCCTTGCTCGGCATGCCATCAGACCATCAGATCGGCGGCGTACCCCACGGCATCCCGATCGCCGGGATTGGCGCCTGCTCGTCTGGGCAGAGCTTGTGTTCCCGGAATCCCGTCCTCTCCTGCTATGCGTGCCGTCGCTTTATGCCGCTGCGCGATCCAGGGGTTCACAATCGTGTCGTGGAAAGCCTTCGTCCTGTCGTTGTGGAGTTCGAGGGCGCTTCAAGCGGAAACACGACCTCACCGGCCTTCTCCCAACTCCGCAGGACCCTTGATGCGGCCAGAAGAGTAGCTGCTGATATCGAGGCCGATGAAGGGCGGCGGCATGAATAGCTACTTCGCCTCCTTCATCAGCACCGCCATGGCGGTTGCAGCCGAACACAAGCTGAAGTGGCCCAAAGCGTGTGATGAAGAAGGGCGGCTTTACTATCACGACAGATGGAATCTGACGGCTGCCGTCGGTATGTCGCCTCCCCCCACACTCTGGCTCTCGCATATCGGTTACGATCGGCGCGGCTTGAAGATCCTGAACGATCTTCGCCGGCAGCAAAACCTCGCTCCGGTCCCGGTTTGTCCTCTGCCGTCTCATTGGCGCGACCTCTATGTCGCAACGATAGTCAACGACGTCTTCATCAAAGGGCGGAAGCCGCACGGAGCCTTGGGAAATGTCGCCCGGTGGATCAAGCTCCTGGCAGCCGCCGCTTACCCGGCCGATCCTTGGGAGCTCGACGGCGAGCAGGTCCGGATGGGCTACAACGCGGCACTGCTGATCGGTCAGTCCGGAAAACTGGCCTCGAATTATGAAATGGCCGTCAGGCTCGTCATCGACGGGCATCATCTGGCTGACCGTCCGGGCCTGGCGCGCAGTTGCCTGCCCCTGACTACGATCGAGGCGCAAGCGGCACAAGCCAAGGTGGACGCCGAGCGCAAGCGCGTAAACGGCCATGTCCGCGTCGAGAAGCTCCGGCAGGAACTGTCGGAGCGCAAGGGATCAAACCGGTTGCCAGGAGACAGGGCATTCTGGGAACTGGTGCGTATCGTGTTCACGGTCGAGCCCACGACCTTCTCCGATGCGATCCGCTTCGAGGTCCTGAAGATCGCGTTGGTGACTGGCCTGCGCGCCGGCGAACTTGCATCGCTTCCGGCCGATTGCCTGAGGTGGCGCGAGTACCACGACGCCGATGGGCAACGCGCGGATCGTAAAGGCGGCATTGGTCGATCCCTGATGTTGCGGCACTTCGCCGAGAAACAGGCTGAGGGCCGCCGCCAAGGCGAAATGGTTCTCTACGAGACAGCGCAGCATATCCCGCCGATCTTCGAGGACGTCGTCGTTGAAGCCGTCGAGCGCGTGCGATCGATAACGATGCCGATGCGCGAAAGGCTGCGGGCACAAGCTGCAACCGATCGTCTCCTGCCGGAATATCGCCCTGGCGATCTGGTGCCCGCACACGAAGCGTATGTACGGGTATCGGGTTCGGCCATGTTCTCGAACTTGGAGCTGCCGCCCGATCTCCTCGGGCGGTATCGCGCATGTTACGATCCGGTCGTGGTCGAGGAGATATGGCGCTATCAGATGGATCGGCTCGACGATCTGCGCTTCATCCCGGCAGTGCAGTACTGGAGCAGGTATCGATCGAAGGGATTGATCATACTGCGTGACCACGATGGAATCCCGATCGATGGGAACGCAAAATGGCCGGATGTCTATGTGCGCGTGAGTGAGCTCGAACAGCTGATCCGCAAACACATGCCGACGAAGGTGCCCGACGGCACACCACAAAGGCTCGCTTCCGGACAATTGCTACAGTCGCATGATCATCTGTTCCTGATGCCGGTGCGAGGACTGGTCGAAGGACGCAATGCCGGCATCGTCGACACCACGCGGTACTTCGCTGCCGGTCGGATATCTGTGGGCGACATCATCGGCGCCGTCAGCGCCGTCCAGGGAATCTCGGTCTTCCAACGCTATGGCGAGACCGCGGAGGATCGCGCTCTTGGCCTCGACCCACATCATCTTCGCCATGTGCAAAACACGGAATTGTTCGGGCTCGGCGTATCCGACGCGATCATCACCAAGCGCTTCAACCGCCGCAGCGTGAAGCAGAGCCACGAGTACGATCATCGGTCTTTGCTGGAGGATCTCGACAGCATCGCCCTCCCCGATGTTCCAACCGACGCACTCGGGCCGAGCGCCCGCCAGACGCTCGGAATGATCCTCGCCGGAAAGGTCGAAGGCCCGATCGTCGAAGAGTTCCGTCAAATCCAGAGACGCGACGGCGATGAGGCTGCGTTCTCCTATCTCGAGGCCGAAGCGGACGGGCTCCACGTCACACCCTACGGCTTCTGTCTCAACTCCTTCACCGTCGATCCCTGCCCCAAGCATCTGGAGTGCTTCAACGGGTGCAGGCATCTGACGCGCACCGAGATCGATGCCGAGCGCCGTGCCCTGGAAACCCTGCGCGAGCGGATGCAGCGCACTGTCGATCAGGTCATGGCGACGGCTGAACCCGAGCGATCGATCGGCTGGCAAAACCAGCTCAATCATGCCCGTACGCGCCTTGAAAACATTGAACGGACGCTGATGACAACACCGGGCGAACGCCCCTTCCCTGCCGGTGCTGACCTCTCACGACCGCTGCCCTACCGATCGCCCACAACTATCCTCAGCGCGGCCGGTCTTCCGAGAGGTTCCGATGACTGACCGCGTCGAAGAACTTGCCCGCATTCTGGAGAGGATGCTTACCGAGAACCAGCCTATCACGGCGCGCGCCGTCGTGCGGGCGAGCGACGGCCTCTTCCGGCATGCCAGCGACGTAACACGGCATCCCCGTCGGCGGACGCTTCTGGTGGAGTTCGTGGCGCGACAAACCCTGATCCTGAAAGCGGTCGAATCATCGTCACGGAAATCGAAGAGCGCCCTCGAAAAAGCGTTGGCGAGGAAGCAGCAGCAAATCGACGAACTGATCGCGCAACGCGACCTCCTCGTCGCATCCCATCGCGCCGTCATTCTGGCAGTGACAGAGTTGGGCGGATATCCGGTTTGGAAACGGTTCTTCGACAGCTATGAAGAGGTCACCGCCAGCCTGATCAAAATGGGCGCGCTCCCTCCTGAAAGCGACAGCAACGCACCACCTTGATTGCAACGATTACGCGGAAAACGCCGCTGCAATGCCGCATCAGGCAAGAAGGGCAGACTGACCTTCTAACGCATTGAAAATACGGCAGTTATCGTGGCAGGGGAGCGCAACAATTAACGAAACTGCCTACATTGGAACTAGAAATTGTAGCAAGATAGAAATGTCTTGATTCCGCAAAGTAGGAATGTCGCCCTGCTCGTCGGTGAGCGAGGGAGACGGCGGGTTGGGACTGATTTTGATGAGCGAGCGCGAGCTGCAACGCATCGAGGTGCTGTCGAAGGTTTTGGAGCGGCGCATGACGGTCGTCTCGGCGGCGCATGTGCTGGATATGACGACCCGCCAAGTCCAGCGTCTGCTGAAGGCGTTCAGAGCCGAAGGCGCCGCAGCACTTCGGCACAAGGCTCGAGGACGACCGTCGAACCATCGATATGTCGCCGGCATCGGCGAACTGGCGGTTCAGTTGGTTCGGGAACATTATCTCGACTTCGGACCAACCTTGGCCGCCGAGAAGTTGGCGGCGAACCACGGCCTGATCGTGTCGCGAGAGACGCTGCGCAAATGGATGACTGACGCCGGAATCTGGCTGTCGCGCAAGCAGCGCCGAACATTCCATCAGCCGAGGCTGCGGCGAGAGTGCTACGGTGAACTGGTGCAGATCGACGGCAGCGATCACCGTTGGTTCGAGGATCCTTGCACCCTGCTCGTCTTCATCGACGACGCCACGAGCAAGCTTCAGCAGCTTCGCTTTGTGAAGTCGGAGAGCACCTTCAGCTACTTCGAGGCTCTTGAGCTCCATCTGAAGGCACACGGCTGCCCGGTCGCATTCTATTCCGACAAGCATACGGTGTTTCGTGTCGCAAAGGCCGAGGCTCGCGCAGGCCGGGGCATGACCCAGTTCGGCCGTGCGCTGGCGGAACTCAACATCGAGATCCTGTGCGCCAACTCGAGCCAGGCCAAAGGCCGGGTAGAAAGGGTCAATCGGACTCTTCAGGACAGGCTTGTGAAGGAACTGCGCCTCGCCGGCATATCGGACATCGAAGCGGCCAATGCGTTCCTGCTGGCGTTTACGGCTGATTTCAACGAGAGGTTCGCCAAGGTCCCTACCCGACCGGACAACCTGCATCGCGCATTGAATGTTGCGCCGGATCGGCTGCGTAACGTGCTGTGCAAGCGGGAGCAACGTTATGTCGGCCAGCAATTGTCGTTCTCCTACGAACGCAGGCAAATCATGCTTGAGAAGAACGAGCTTTCGTGCGGACTGGTCGGCAAATACGTCGATATCTACGAGTTCGCCGACGGTCGGCTGGACATTCGATGGAGAGCATGTTCCCTGCCCTACACCGTCTTCGACAAGGAGCAGCGCGTCACGCACACGGCGGTCACCGAGAACAAGCGGCTCGGTGAGTTGCTGACCTGGATCAAAGCTCAGCAGGATGAGGCGCGACCTCCTCCGAAGATCAAGACCAACAGCGAGCAGAGCGCCTACAAGAAGCGCGGAACAAAGCCGGGCCGCAGGACGGAATTCATAAACGATCCTGCTGTCATCGCACGGCGACAACGGGCATTGGCAAGGTTGGCCGCGGCCGAGTGAACCGGCCCTCGAAGCTAAAGCCGAGGGAGCTCTACTGGAACGCACCCGATCGGGCTCTGCAACCCGGACCAGCTTACGCCCGACCGGGCGCTCTGGTCCGTGCCAAGAAGCACGTCACTGTCGCATTTCTATCTTGCTGCACCCTGCCCGTTGGAACGGCTAATGCGACATTTCTACTTTGCAGAGCCGGCGACATTTCTACATCGCCGCCACAGTATTGCCGCCATTTCAGCATGTTAAGCATTGGCTTAGCGCCTCAACCAGACGCTACTTAAGCAATGTGGGCGGTGACGCCTGGCTGCGGGCGTCCGCCAGCCAATGTGGCCCAGCCGCGAGGTACCATTTTTTCACGCCCCAGACGCTTGACGTCAGGCTGTCGTCAGGAAGGTCTCCTAATCAGTTTCTGCCGCCGCTGTGCTGTTGCCCGATCCAACCGGCCTTTTGTGCGGCACGCCCTGCTCGCGTACTTCCTCCCTGCGGGCAGGGCGTCATTCAAGAGATGGCCGAAAAGGCAACTCTGACAAATGAAGGACTGGAGAAAAGTGGTTTCACTGAGAATGATTGCGTCGCCGGTTGGCGACCTGGCATTTGCAGCTGAGGCGCTTGGAGATTTTGACTACTTTTCAAGGCACTACCGGGCTCCTGTTGATCGACCGGAGTTTGGCTGCCGACTGCAATGACGGCGTTGCAGAAGTGCATTCGGTTGGCGGCAGGTTTCGCCTCGTTCGTAATGGCAAATGTTGGTCAGCGCGACCGCTGCGAGCGGACAGGAGACCAGCCTTCATTGTGGTGAATGTCCACTGCGGCATCAGAAACGTGAAAGGCTCTAGCGTATAGGGCTGAAGAAACTCCCACGCAGCCCCGAGTACGTCGTGCTCGGCTCGTCCATGACGGCGGCGAGCTTCGGCCCCTTGGGGCGGGTCTGACACACCAGTCCGACTCAAGCTTCCGAAGCGAGCATTGCAGGCGAAAGTCCGGGCCGGCGGCCGCAACCACTTTACTCAATCGGCGGTAGCTTCGAAGAGGGCCACAACTCCCCTAAACTCGACTTTCACGTTGGAAAAGCGCTCGCCGAGTGCGGTTTCAAGGTCTTCTACTGTATCCGCGGCGTTCGAGAAAATGCCCTTCCTGTTGTAAAGGTTCATCAGCGCCCGGGCAGGCCGCGAACGCGGAACGCTGCCCTGCAGGATCGTCGCCCCGAACACACGTGCGCCTGGCGCCAACAGCGGGCGCAGATGATCAAAGGCGATAGCCTTTTCCGGGATTGTCCCCGGGAGACAATGGAAGAGATAGCAAAGCGCAGCCGACTTGAATTCCTCAATGGGGGGAAGCGGCGCAAGGATGTTGGCTTGAACGGTTTGCGGCGCGTACCTTCGGATGCGCTTGGCCGCAAGTCCGAGGCAGTGGGGATTGAGATCGAGAAGCGTGATGGCGGGATTGGAAACGGGCCATTTGGCTTTGTCAAGGAAGTAGCCGGTGCCAACCCCGACGTCGAGGTGACGGGCAGTGACGTTGCGGTCGTAAAGCTTGCGCAACTCCTGCGTCGGGCAACGCCACAGAAGATGGTTTGAGAAACCCAATACAACCCAGTCGTATGTGCGCAGCACCATCGGCGAATAGATCGCGTGACCTGCATCGATCTCCACCCGTGTAGCCGCCATGCGCTCCAGCTCCTCAGAAAGCTTCAATCACGCGCTCATCAAGACTTCCATTACCGGACGTTTCCTCGACGGGGGCTGGATCACGAGCTTGCTCGTACCACCTGCCGCCGCGATGGCAGGTGAAATAAGCACTGTCGCCGCCGCAGCCCTCGGTAACATTGATCGGTGAGGCAAGAGGAGGGTCAATTCCTCGTGTCGCTTTGACAAGCCCATCGACCGATGGCCGGGCACGCTACATCATCGTTGATCGACGTTGACTGTTCCAGGTACTCGATGTCGCACTGATTGGAAAGGCTTCCGCCGAGGCCAAGGCTGCGAGAAGGAGAAAGCTGCTGCTACAGGGCGCGTGTCATGGATGTTCTCCGTCTAGGAGGGATGGGACTTCGTTTTAAACGAAGTGAGATTGTTGCCTGTCGATTTCAAACGGCTCCGTTGGCTTTTTGATGTCACAGCTGGAGGAGCAAGAGCCGTGCCAGAGGCGCAGCGGTCGCTTCTTATTGAATTCCCTCCCGTCTCGCGGTGAGCGGGTAGCCGTTAGTTTTGTCGAATTCCATACAAAATGGACGGATCGAATACCTCCGGGGGCATTGGCCTTGACGAAATGGTGTCGGATCGGGCTTGGCGGCAGTTGCAGCCTCAGGGGGCCGAAGACGGTGGTGTTGTCGCGACCGACGATGCGCTCCTCCTCGACGCACAGGATCTCAGCCAACTGGTCCGCGTCGGCGGCGACGAAGGCGCTGTCGGCGATCTCGGGCGGCCTGGCGAAGCGGACATTATGGGCGGGCGGGTGGACGTCCGCGATGAAGCGATTGGCGCCCGCGCTGTCGCGAATGCCGGCCAGCGCCAGATCCCTTGGCAGTCGCTGCTGGAGTGTCGAGAACATCCGTTCCGACCGGCCCCGCGCTTCGGGCGAATAACCGGGCATGCTCGTCCCCTCGTGCGAGACCAGCCACCCCGGCGGCCCGACATCACCGAATGCGTGGTCAATGCCGCACTCTCTAAGCGATGGAAGGGCAAAGGTGACCGGCAGGCGCTGCGGGCACCGAATGACGTAAGACGGCATGTAGCCTCGGCGGCGATGGCCAGCGCCAGATCCTCCAGCCGCCCGAACAGCGCGGGGAAGGCGCAGCGCATTTCCAGGCGCGCCAGCGCCGCGCCCATGCACAAACGCGGCCCCTCGCCGAAAGACAGGTGCGGGTTGTGCCGTCGGGTAACATCGAACCTGTCGGCGCCGAGACCGAAGGCCTTTTCGTCCCGGTTCGCCGCATGGAATGCCATCAGGACGGCGTCGCTGCGGCGGACCATGCATCCGTCGATCTCCAGGTCCTGGGCGGCATAGCGGAACGGCAGATTGGCCACTGCGCTGCCCCAGCGCAGGATCTCCTCGATCGCCTGTGACCACGGAACTTTGCCGCTGCGCGCCAGGTGCAGTTGCTGCGGATGCGTCGGCAATGCCAGCACGCCATTGCCGATGACACCGGTGGTGGTCACGAAGCCGGCAGAGAGCACCATGAACAACATGTCGATGAGCTCGGTGTCGGAAACGAGCTCGCCGTTATCGCGCGCGACGATCAGGGCCGAAGCCAGATCGTCGCCGAGGTGGCCCCGCTTGAGCGCGATCAGGCGACGGAAGAACTCCGGGATGCGCTGCCGTGTCTGTCGCGCCTCTGCGGCTGTGGCGGAGGTGTTGGCCAGACTGTAGGTGAGCGCGACGATCTCCTCGCGCTGTTCGTCCGGCAAACCGAACAGTTCAGCGATCACGTTGGTGGGCAGCGGATCGGCGAACTCGCGCATCAGATCGGGACTGCCGTCGCGCTGCACCATCTCGGCCAGGAGTTGATCGACGCATTGTTCGATCCGTGGCGCGTTGTGGGGCGGTCTGGCCGAGGCAAAGGCCCTCGACGGCACCTTCACTGGCGATGCGGAACGGGTCCAGAGGGCCATCCTTGGGCTCCAGGCCATGGGCGAGTAGATGGGCGTCCCATGACGCCGCGTCCTCGAATCCGGACGGCTCGCGCCCGACATGCAGAAGATCCGTCGTGATCACCGGCAGCCCGCGCTCCAGCATGTAGGCGCGTGAGGCGGCGTTCAGGACCCACCGGGCCGACCCGCCGTGCAGGAGCCGCAGGAAGTTCAGCCGGCTCTTCGACTTGGTGGTCGTGAACACGGCGAACCGGTCATTGCCGATTTGCGTACACACGCCATTGACCGCGCCATGGCGGGCCCCGATATCGTCGACGCTGACCCAACCGGCCGTCAGAACCTGCTTCGCTTCGGCGACAAAGGCGTCGATCTTGCTGGTCAGGATCCGCACGACCTGGCGCTTGGAGATCGACACGCCGAAGTCGCGCAGCAACGCGACGATCCGCTCCACGGTCGATTGACCCTGGTGATAAAGCGACAGCACCAGACGCCGAAGCTCCAAACCGAAGTGCCCGTCGACCCCGTCCGGCAGCGGAGCGACGACGATCCGGCCATCCGGCAAACGCCAGCGGTCCCGATGATAGCGGACCACCCGCACCCCGATCGTCAGATCCTGCACCACGAAGCTTGTCCGCCCCACAAACCGCGAGCCCGGTGGCGGCTCATAACAAAGACGGCGCTCTTCGGTGACGATCGCCCGGCTCGAGCCACGCCGCTTCGGACCCGTTGCCGCAGGAAAGCTCCGCTTCGACGACTGCTCCATCCCGCTCGGCTTCAGCGTCGGGCGCGGCGGTAGACCTTTCAGACGCCGGATCTCATCCTTCAGAGCCGCATTCTCGGCGCGAAGCCCCGCGACCTCTGCCCGCAACTGCAGGATCATGTCGAGCAGGTCCGCAGGGGTCAGCGTTCGAGAATCTGGTGGCTCCGCCATCGCCTGATGGAATCACGCCGCCCGCCAAACCGCCACCCACTCTAACCCGATACACCCGAGTCATAACGCCGCGTCCGCCACCGGTTTTGCCCCGGTTACGATATCCCCATCGTAAGCCTTTGAAACGGCTTCCAGTAGCCGGTCCCACACCCCTGCCCGGCGCCATCCGAATTTTTCCTGCCCTTTGCGTTGAAGTGCTCATTTCCGCCCTGTTCTTGGGCACGCTCTTAACCCCGCTCTCCCTAAGGGATTATTTTTCCCACCCGGAATTCTGGCGCTACCTCGGCAATATAGTGGGCTGGGTGCACTTTGACCTCCCGGGCGTCTTCGAGAACCGACCTCCCCCGAACCGTGTGACCGGATCACTTTGGACTGCTCCCTTCGAACTGAATTGCTAAGTCGCAATTGCAGCTTTGGGAATGGATGGTTTCGTCAAGCGACCAATACTTTTCACAAACGCAGCCGTCTTTGGCATGCTCGCGCTTTCCGCAAAGGCAGCCTTCACTGGTTTCTTCATCGTTGGTGGCAAAGCTCCTGGCGGGTTGCTAATCCTATCGGTTCTATTCGGAGCCGCAATCTATTTCCTCCGCAACACATTGCCATTCTCGATTCTTCTGTTCGTTCAGAGCTTCACGCTACCCTTAGTGTGCTTCTACTTCGGGGCGATGTTCTACCTCGCTACACCGTTCGTCGCCTACTCAACGGCATACATCGGGCTACTCAATCCAAGGCGAACGCTCCTGGTACGCGGCGCCGAATATTCTTATGGCATCTACCTCTATGGCTCTCCTTCCAACAGGTGCCTTTCAACGCTTCCGGGCGGCACATTCTGGCTTTTGAACATCGCCTATACTGTCCTCCCTTCAGGCTCCGTCGGCTTCTCGAGCACTCGCAATGCCCAGTAATGGGCATGCTCCTCCTCGACAAAACTGCCGTTGTTCAGACATTGCTGCGGCGTGAGGACACCGGCCTCCTGTAGACGCAGCACCTCGTCTTTAAAGGACGCCGCCTTCACATAGCCCTTGTCAGCGCTCACCACCACAAATCCGTTCGGGCGCGTGACGCGGGCCAACTCACGCAGCCTATGCGGTTGCACATGTCCGAGCGTGAAGACGCCGCAACACACGATCATATCATAGCTCGCGCTGGGATAGCCCTTAAGCGGTCTGTTAAGGTCAACATCGCCTTGAACATTGCGGTAGATCCCGGTTTGCCTCGCCATTTCGGCCATTGTCTCGCAGAGATCAAAGCCGTCGATTAAGCGAAAGCCAAGATAATCCAATTCGACGCCAACTAGGCCTGTACCGCAGCCAGCGTCCAAAATTGTCACGGCAGCTCGCTCATGGCCGATATAGGCACCTTGCACGGCCCCCGCCAGTTCCGCCACGACCGAGGGGCCGCGGTAGTGTTCGCGCTCGAGGTCCTGCTCGTAGGAACTGGCCCATTCACGGTAGTACTGGGCCAAACGATCAGCGTCGCCGTGGAGCGCCTGAGAAGCCTTGAACCGCTTTCGCGACGGCTTTTGGTTTGCGTTCTGTTTGTCGCCCGTGTTCATGCATTCCTCGGTGCGGGCCAGGTACTGGCCGCCTTCAGTAGTGACGTCGAGAGCCGAGAACCTGCTACCCATTCAACAAAGATACTTCGTCTCACAGATGGATCAGCTCGCGCGAGCTCTTCCTAATGACGTAGAACCGATCCTTATGGCTCATCTGGGTCGCCTTGTTCAGTGCCCCGAAGCGGACCTGGTCGACGGCAGGGCGCTTCTCATCCGTAGTGGTGACAGGTATGAACTATGGATGAGTCCGGAGGGGGTGCCCGGGGAGCCAGAACGCACGTCACGGACATCGATCGTGAGCCGGCGTAGCGATCGTTGATTGTCACCGCCCTGTCTAAATCGGCCGGCGCCAGTAGCGGATTTAGAACGCCTGAACCCTCCGGCAGCGCCTCCGCGGCTCCCGTTCCCTGAGGAACGGTGCAGCGCGCTTGCGTGCGGATCTTGCGCATGGCGCCTGCCTCTCTTTGTGAACCGTGACGCTCTCGGATCATCTGACGCATTAATCGTGCCAAAGGAAGAAAGCTTTCAATTCAAAGGGGCGAACCCCAGTTATGTCGTCTGTCTGACATCGTTGTGCGTAGCACTGCATCCATCAACATTGAAAGCGCACGCATCCTAAATGCCGTGGTGGACCGCACTCTCTCATGGCTAAGAAGGTGGCGGTCCCTCAGAGTGATGATGTTGAACCGATTGTGTAGCCCCAAGGGACAACCATAGACTATCATGTGGAAATTAGTGGGTAGCTTGAACGGAGCAGCATTTGCGTGGTCGATTCATCGGACAAGCTCATGCGAGAGACGAAGTTGACGAGTGGACTTGACGGGCTGTTGCAGCATTTTGCCGATCTTGGGCTGCCGGAAGCCAGGATCGGCCTAGAACAAGTCATGGCGGCTGCGTGATCCAGCCGCTCCGAAACGGCTACGCGGATTGAACCTCGCCGACCAGCCCGGTACGCAGCAAGGTGTGGCTAAGAATTGAAAAGCTGCTTGAATTTGCGTTCGCCCTCATGTTGGAGGCAGCCGAGATCATGCAGGCAGGCAATCAGGCAGCATAGCCGTCGCGCCCGAACCTTGATCCCGGATTTCATCAGGCGAAGGCGCGATCAAGTCTCCGCCTTTCCGACCAGCAAGTGCGGATGTTCAGGTATCGGTTCGATCCCGGCATGGCTGACTGCATGGGATCAGCCAGCGATCCCGGCGCGCGCGAAGATTTCGTCGAAGCGCTTCTTCGCCCGCGGCGGCGCACCGACGTTGCGGAAGGCATCGCTCGCCGTGGCCTCCCCGACCTTGACGACCATCACCATGCCCATGCCGTAATGCGCGGAGCACTTGATGCCGTAGAAGCCAGGCTGGTCGAACCGTGCTGTAATCTCCTCGTCGATCTTGCCTTTGAACCCGGCATAGCCCTCCGGGGCCATGCCTTCGATCGAGGCGGCGTTGTGGCTCTTATTGGCGGCTACGAAGTGGAGCTCGTCCCCCGGTTTGAGCTGGACATAGTCGGGTTCGAAGACCATGGAGCCGTGCTCGCCATGATTGAGCATCTTGATCTCGATGGTTTCCGCGCAGGCGGCCGAGGACAACAAAAGTGAGAATGCGAGTATGGCGTTTCGGGTCATGGATTGGGTCCGTGTTGGGTGGAAAGAAATGGTGGCGGGGTCGGGCAAACCGGACAGTGCAGATGCCGTCATCGTCCTGTTCGACCCGATGCCTCAACCTTGAAGTCGTCCTTCAGCAGGTCGGCCGTGAGTATCCGGTCGGGGGGCTCGGTCGCCAAGCCGCACGCGGGCGGTGAAGTGAGCATAACTTTTGTGCGCCCAGATGATCTGGCAACGCCGGCAGTGTTGATCGAGCATGTGTGAGTCCAGCTTTTTGGATACTCTCGAACCATCAGCCGGATGAGCGATGATCCCTCACAAACCTGCCCGCCGTGGCACGCTGATCATCCCGGCACCTTGCCGGGAGACCGCGGCGACCCTGGGAGATGATTGCGGTCGGCCGCGAGACCATCTGGATCCGGCTCGCACCAAGGGATATGATGTTTCAAGCACAGCACATACCGAGGACCGCACGGCGAACGGTTCATTGTGTGTCTCGCCGGTTGACTGTTCCAGGTGCTCGAACGCGAATTAACGTTTGAAGAGGCTTGGGCTGAGGCGAAAGCCGTGAGAAGGAAAGCTGCTGCTGCAAGGACGCGTGTCATGGATACTCTCGTCTATGGGGATGGGACTGTCGTTTCACCTGAACTGAGATGGATACCTGTGGACAGCAAACGCCTCTATTGGTGTAATGTCACAGCTGTAAACGCAAGCGCCATGCCAGAGGCCCAGCAGTCGGTTCTTCTTGAATTCCCTAACTTCTCGCGGTGAGCGAGTACGTTAGTTTTGTCGAGTTCCCTACAAAATGGACGGATAGAATACCTCCGGGGGATAGGCAGTGCACGTCATCAGCGGGAACCAGGCAAGGTCCCTTTGCTTTTGCTTCGAGAGCCGACAATTCGCCGTGCTCCAAGCATCCGATAATATGGTCTCCAAGAGCAGATTTTGTCGAAGTTGCAGGAGTGCATTCGGTTGGCGGCAGGTTTCGCCTCGTTCGTAATGGCAATGTTGGTCAGCGCGACGACTGCGAGCGGGCAGGAGACCAGCCTCATCGACATCCATCACGGTTCAGAGCTCACCGAAGCCGCGCGCCGCCTAGGCCGGGGCGGTTACGAGCTGTCGGACGGCACCTGGTGTCTTTCGATAAGTGGTTTCATAGCATCTGGATCGACATGCGATTTGAAATGTTGACGCAGTTGTCGGACGATTTCGGTCTGCTGTGGGGCGCGAGCACGGGTCAACGTGCCGAAAAGCTCCGCATCGACCCAGCCGCCTTTTTGATGGGCGATCTAGGCCGGATTGCCTGCGCGAGTCACTTTATTGTAACGAGCTGGACTGACGGGCACCGTGGCCTTCGGCACCGCAACGCAATGAACGTTCTCCCAATTTGTTGCATTGCGATGCGGCAAATAGCGGACACCAGGCTGGCCGTCTGCGGATCAACGGAGGGGTCGTGCGACGTACGGCGTCGGCCATCGCTGGCGAAAGGCGGTTTTTGAGCGGAGGACGTTCCTGGATCTCGATTTTCAGAGTGCAGACCCTGCATGACCGAACTGAACGTCGAGCCATCGGCTCCAGCGCCAATATGTGATTCAGCACGGGACCGGTGGGTATCTAGTCCGCCGGGCACATTTCCAAGCCGGTTAACTCCTGTCATAAGCCGTCTCTGAGGATGCGCCGATTACAACGTTTGGCACACAGTGCCGCCGCGGCCTGAACTATTTCGACGCTTCAGAGCGGAGCTCCTTGGAGAGCGCCGACGAGACGTAACTCGCCACAGCCAGGGGTGCGGATCGTTATTTTTGGACAATTGTGCGCTCTGGCATTGAACATACCCCACGCGACTGACGAAAACCTGACCTGCGCGCACAGCTAACCGTTGAGGACGGCCATGAAGCATCCGGCATTGGCGGCACCATCAACCAATGTCAGATAGAGGGCTGTCGGCGCTTCATCACGTTCCTTCGCGGTCAGTTTCTTCAGATACCGCTTCATGCAGGGTCGTTTTGACGATGAGAGGTTGGGTGCGGCGAGCAAAAAGCACCTTGCCGCGATAGCGACGGTGCTCCGTCAATAGTTGGACGACCTTGAGATCCGTCGCAGCCATCCCGCTGATCTGCATTCTGAAATTGGGACATCAGGGGCAGGTGATGTGACTGGGGTCAATTGGGCCCTGCTGTCCATCCTGAGATCACTGCCCACGATCGATGAAATGCGCTGGTGGGTTAGGCTACAAAGGATTTTCGCCCAAAGCTTGCGGATAGCCGGCTGAAAACGCACATATCATGCCGGGCAGCGGTGCCGACGATGGCCCGACCTCGTCATAGGCCACGACTACATCAAGGATTGTATGCGCAGGCCGAGCACAGAATTTAATCACACAGGAGCTTGGTCCCAGGACCGATTCGACATTGGTCGATTACGAACCGGCAGATCATGCCGAATGGACGAAACTCGACGGCCAGCGTGTTGGCAAATCGATAGCCGCTCATCGCGGACCGGGAGCCCGATGTTCGCGGGGGCAGCGAGCGACGCGTCGATCATCGGCAGTCTCCTGGAACGAGGCCTTGAGAGTTGGGCCACTCTATTCTCCACTTTTCTCTGCCGTGAATGTCCTGTATTTGGCAACTGGTATGGCCGCACGATCACCATGGCTTGGTTTGACAGCTTTGTTGTCGAACAAATCGCGCGGATCGTTGACCATGACCGCGAGGTTGTGGCGTGTCGAACAGCCAAGCGGCTGGTCCACGGATTCGTCGTTGGGCAACGAACTGGAAAACGACGGACAGACAGCAGGGCGGGCATGATAGACAATCGCCTCTATTCGCGCTGTGCGGCCGTGTTGGTCCAACAACTCGATGTTGTAAGCGTCGATGCCCATCTGCTTCGCCTGATGGACTACCTCTGCGCCGAGCCGAGGCGCCCCGCTGATCAACAGATGAAGCGCATCGCGCCGACCGCGGCTGGCCCTCTCAAGAAAATTACGCAAGTGCTGCCGTTCGGAAGCGCGAAGGCTCTCTAAAATTAGGACGGTGGTCTCCTGCCGGATATGCACCGGTGTCGATGGCTCGCCATGGATCGGCGCGCTTACGCAGCCACTTAGGCTTGCCATTAGAGCGGTCAGGTGAACTTTGATCCGCAACGTCATTCGGCCACCGCTATTCGATGACAAAGCCGACACTGCTCTTGGCACTTGGCGCGCCGGTGTGGGCAGTAGCCCGGCCTCGCGGCGGACTTGGCACATTCGATCCAGGCTTCCCCCCATCCGAAGGCGACGCCATCTGGTCCGTGGGCGCGCTCATCTGGTCGGGGCTCGACCCTGGTCTCACGATGTAAGGTGTAACCAGAATAACCAGTTCCGATTCCTCCTTTTGAAATGAGGACGAACGAAACAGGGCGCCAAGGATCGGCACCTGGCCGAGCCCAGGAAAAGCACTGAGGTTATTGCTGACGGTTCGCCTGATGAGCCCACCGATTGCAAAGCTCTGCCCGCTGGCGAGTTCGACGACTGTGTCGGCGCGGCGGGTGGTAATTGCCGGCACGTAAATGCCGTTGATTTGAACGGCACCTTGTGACGTGAGTTCACTGACTTCCGGCTTTACGCGAATATTGATCTGGTTGTTGTTGAGAACGGTGGGTAAGAATTCCAGGCTGACGCCGAAGTGACGGAATTCAATTGAGACTTGCCCGTTTTCCTGCGGCACAGGGATGGGAAATTCGCCGCCGGCGAGGAAGCTGGCCGTTTCGCCGGACATCGCAGTGAGATTCGGCTCAGCCAAGATGGAAGCAATGTGCTCCTTGGCGAGTACGTCGAGAACCGCGCCGATGCTGATGTTACCATCGTCGTATCCGATTTCTGCTGTACCACCACCATTAGCTGCACCCGAGCCGGCACCTCTGCCTCTGCCGCCGCTGCTTAACAAACCCACTTTGAAATTGCCGATTTGACCGAGGGCGGACAGGTTGATACCGAGTTTCTTCATGGCGCCACGGGAGACCTCCGCTACGTGCACACTCAGATTGACCTGCAGGGACCCAGCAACCTTGATTCTATTGACGACCTGCGCACCGTCACCGAGGAATTGCTCGGTGACGGTTTTCGCAGCGTCTACGGTTTCAGCATCGGGCGCTGTACCGCTAAGAATTGCGCCGCGTGGAGTATACTTGACGCGGATCGGATAGTCGCCGACCTGATCCCTCAACATCGCCCGCAGATCCCCGATCGGTTGGGTCACGACAATCTGCAACTCGGCGAGAGCCTCACCGTTGTCGTTCAAGGCAAATAGGGTGGTCCGTCCCGATTTCTTGCCAAAGACGAAGATGGTTTTGCTTGACGGTGCCTGATAGTCCGCGATCGTTGGGTCGGCAACAAAGATGGTCGCGGCTGGCGCGGGCAGACGAACTGTCTTGCCGAGCGAAGAGGAAAGGTTCAGCGTGGCATTGATGCTATTGGAAGCTGCACGCGGTGTCCCTGCATCCCCGTTGTTTTGGGCCGCGGCGGAAAGCGGCGATAACAGCATCAGCGCGCTGAGGAGAGGACCCAAGCAAGGACAACCGGTAGCTCTCGAGCCGTCGATAAGGGTCGGCCGCCGATTGGTCTCAGCATGACGAGTTGGAACTATTTTCAAGACAGGCTTTCTTCAGAGATGACTAATCATGTGGATGCCGCACCAGGCGATTCAAGGATGTGGCCAAGGCCACGCACGGTCTTGATCCGTAGCGTTGCAAATGTCCACGCAAGCGATAGATGCCGGTATTCTGCGGCGCAAAGCCTGACGCAAACGGTTTCAACTGCCGAGGACTGAACTGAGAACGAACCATACTGCTCTCCATTCGGAAATATAGGCTGCTCGCAAGTCCGCGCAGAGAAGCTCCTAAGTCTCAGTGGCGAATTGGATTGCGAGCTCCGACGCCAACGACAAGCTATCGCAACTAGCTTTCGAGAAGCTGACGAGTTAGGAAAAACGCGCGTCTACAGGCCTTCATTTTCTAACACGCCCGCTGGGTGCGTGTTTCGGTAAGTCCCGGACGCCGATTTCACTAAGTCCCATCACTGTGATGCCCGTGCGCGGCGCGGAGCGCCGCCACGGGCGACGAAGCGACGCGCGCGGGAGGCCGGTGCGCTGGCGGGCGGCCATCGCGTGAAGCGCTCAGCGTTCTTTTTCTTTTCGCTGGCCAGACCGCGGCGTGTCCTCTTTGACTTCATGGTCGGAGCCAAGGGTCGACGGCATGCCACTGCGACACGGGGACCTGACTCGTGATCAACGAGGATCGCTTATCGTAGTGCTCGTCGGGGACCTCCAGCAGATCGCGGCGCTAGCTGGGCAGCGAGCTCGCCGCCGCGCTACGCTTGCGACTGTCGGGCCCCCTCAGAGAGAATAGCGGTAGATGCGGTCTATCCTCGACGGCTCGCTCTCACCCTCCCGACGAAGGAGATCAATAGCGGCATATAGCCGAAGCGTCTCCGCTCGTTGGCAAGAGCGCGCAGCCTGCCGCGCAGCCTCGGTGTAAGGTGGGCACAAGTACGATAACGGCTCATGTTGCGGTCGGCACTGTGCGTCGACTTCGCGTTTGGAGGCGGGCCTATCGAGCCAACTTCCACCGAGTTCGTCAGTACGCGAGATGCACATATTGGCCTGTCCCCTTGCCATCGTTAAGGCCCTCGGGCGGGGCCCGCTTTCGATCTGCAAGGTAGCGCGCCGCCTTGGTCGTGACCTGTGGGCAGATCCATTCCGACTACATGAGCGCCATCGCCTAACGACTGACCGCCCTCCCCTACGGTTCTGGTCGCGACACCATTCAAGGGGGCGCGCAACTTGATGGTTTCGCGACATCACGATCGCGCTGCTGCTCTTTTGCGATCGCGGCCGCGTTCCTCGTGGTCGTTCTCTCAAACATCTCGGCTTGTTCTGGGGCTGGCGATGCGGCCCGTGTCGATTGTTCGAGGCCGCTGCCCGGGCAACGTGGTGACGGCCGGCGGCGGGCTTTGTCTTGAGGGACGCGGATTTCGATTGTCCAGACCGTGACCGTCACGGAAGGCATCCTCGATGTGCGCACCGAAAAACCGTCGCCAGCAGTTCCACCGCCAGTCCTCGGACTCCTCCGTGCGGTCCTCAGATGCTCGCGGATCTCGGGACGAAATGGCTCATCGGGCCGCCACCTGCGGGAGCCGAATAATATTCCACACAAACCTTCGGCCGTCTTCAGGCGCCTGCTTCGCACACCATTGCGATAAGCCTGGCGAGTTCGGCGCCATGTTCGTAATAGTCCCGCCTGACCGCATCCCGGCTTCCCCCTCCAGTGCTTCCTCCCGGATCAGCCGCGTCGCAAGCCTCATCATTTCCGGGGTGCAATGACGCTCTTCACTCAGGTCGGAAATGGATTGGCGCGTGCGCATGGATGCCGGTATGGGCACCTCCTTGCTTTTGTCGGCGCGAACCGGCGTGGGCTTATGAGTTCTCAGCATAGGGGATCGGCGTCCGGGTTTTAGCGAAAGGCGTGTTCGGTAAGTCGTACGCCTCCGGCGAAGGCGAAGACCTCACCGGATGGCTACGGTAAGTCGTGGACTGCAATGGTCGTCCGCATCTTCCCCATACCGCAGAGCTGCCGGGGGTTGCCCATTGGCGGGAGGAACTCTACGAGAACTGGCCCAAGCGAGACGCTACCTCAATATGATCATCTGCGAGCACAAGAAGACGGCGTCCGCGATCGGTTCAATGACCAGGCGGCCTCGTCTTGGCCCGTCGCATCGACTGCGGCGGGTGTTGCGCAGGTACGTGCCAATGGCACGGAGGCACCCACTCCTGATTGGCACTGCACCTCATCAGTATCATCGCGCTATGCGCAATGATACTGCCGTACGGCGTCAGGGCAATCGGGTGAGTTAACACGTGACATATGGCGCCAGTGCTGAATCTGTGAGTCCCCAATTGATTCGATTGG
>NZ_JBSKBQ010000031.1:0-28502 GCF_053714375.1 Mesorhizobium sp. ArgA1 | reverse complement strand
CTCCCAGCATGAATGTTGAATCAGAACCGCGATGATTTGGGAATCCCACGACTCCCACAAATCTCATCCCGCTCTAGCGTCATTGCCGCGATCGGCTCGGGCGGACTGGTGGGCTTCATGCTCGGTCTGCTCGGCGGAGGCGGCTCGATCCTCGCCACCCCGCTCCTCCTTTACGTTGTCGGGGTGGCACAGCCGCATATCGCAATCGGAACGGGGGCTCTGGCGGTGTCGGTCAATGCCTTCGTCAACTTCGCATCCCATGCCACAAAGGGCAAGATTTGGTGGCGATGCGCCATGGTCTTCGCTGCTATCGGATCGATCGGCGCGCTCGCCGGATCGTCACTCGGAAAGGCGATGGATGGATCGCAACTACTGTTCCTCTTCGGCGTCGTTATGGTCGCCATCGCGACACTGATACTACGTGGACGTAAGGTCTCGCAAGCCACTCCGCGGCCCGTTGACGCCAAGAGTGCGTGACGACCACCGCTGTCGCACTGGTCTCTGGCCTCGCCTCCGGGTTCTTCGGCATAGGCGGCGGGTTCTTGATCGCGCCCGGTCTGATGGCCGCCACCGGCATGCCTATGATCAGCGCCGTGGGTTCATCGCCCCTGGCGGTCGGAGCGTTCGGATTGGCAACCTCGATCAATTATGCGGCTTCCGGGCTCGTTGATTGGGCATTGGCAGCCCATCTCATCGGCGGCGGCGTGGTTGGTGGCGTCGCGGGCATGTTGCGAAGCAAATTCTGCTCTCGGCCTGATTGGCCGCTTTGGGCCGACTGCGGCCGAAAGCCTTGCCACTTCCAGTCCTGGAATAGGCCTGAACAGAGCTTGACCTAACCCCGCCGATTAGAGAAGCGCCACCGCAGGCGGGATGCGGGCCCCCGGCGAAGGGCGCCGTATGATTGCCGAGCTGAGAATCTTGGCGGCGCGTGGGGTATTCAGCGGTTAATTGGAAAAAAGCTCTTTGTAGCCGGTCGTCATGATCCAGTTCGCCCGGTCGAGGTGGCTGCGGGCGGCTCTGCGAGCGCGTTCCGCTTCAAGTTCAGGATCGATGCGGAGGATCTCCTCCGCCATTTCCTAAGCAGCTTCCATCAATTTGACCAACAAACAGCATCTGTGATTCGGTGCTCACCGTGATTCTCGGGGTGGAGCGATTTCAGCCGCGGCGGTGTCGAGGCATTGAAGGCGACCGTCGCGCCTGGCCCGCCACCGGTGAAGACCGAGGCAGCATTGCGCGTCGTCACCCCTCTGCTCGACGCCCCGTTGCCGACCGGCCCAACTGGACGATCGCGCGCCTCAAGGCTGAGATCGAGGTGCGCGAGGGCGTCAAGATCAGCCGGTCGCAACTGTCCAAGGCCATACAAAAAAACTTCCGCTGGTGGCGACCCCGGCACACGCTGAAAGGCCGCCAGATTGCCGACGAGGTCGAGCGCGTGGGGTTGCGTCTGCAGTTGCGCAAAGCCCAGGCCGAGGCCGGCGACATCGTTCTGCTTTACGGCGACGAGAGTGAGGCGCTGACGAATCCCTATCTGGCGCGGGCATGGGCCAGGCGCGGTGTGGATCTGCGGGTGCCGGCGCCGGGCCAAGCCAAGAAAGTCGCGAGGGACTGTCAGGAATTCTGTGCGCGAGGCCATGATGATGGAAAGGAGAGAACCATCACATGGCTATCGAGAAAGAACTTCTGGACCAGTTGCTTGCCGGGCGCGACCCGAATGAGGTGTTCGCCCGGGACGGGTTGCTCGACGAGCACCTCGAAGATGAACGAACTGAGGGCGGTGCCAATCGCCGCAGGCCATTCGAAGAAGACAGTTTTGACGGGCACGTCGAAGATGACGCTGTCGATCCCGCGCGACCGTGCGGGAAGCTTCGATCCGAAGCTGATCGCCAGGTACCAGCGCCGCTTTCCCGACTTCGACGCCGAGATCGTCTCGATGTATGCGCGCGGCATGAGCGTGCGCGAGATCCGCAGCCATCTGGAGGAGCTCTACAGTCATCGAGGTGTCGCCGGACCTGATCTCGGCCGTCACCGACGCGGTCCTGGAGGAAGTGGCCGAGTGGCAGAACCGGCCGCTCGATGCGGTCTATCCACTCGTCTTCTTCGACGCGATCCGGGTCAAGATCAGGGACGAAGGGTTCGTGCGCAACAAGGCGATCTACATTGCCCTCGGCATCCTGCCCGACGGCGCCAAGGAGATCCTCGGCATCTGGATCGAGCAGACCGAAGGCGCCAAGTTCTGGCTGCGCGTCATGAACGAGCTGAAGAACCGTGGCGTCGCCGACATCCTGATCGCCGTCGTCGACGGCCTCAAGGGCTTCCCCGAGGCGATCGGCGCCGTCTTTCCGCAGACGACCGTCCAGACCTGTATCGTGGACCTGATCCGCCACTCGCTCGAGTTCGTGTCCTGGAAGGACCGCAAGGCCGTCGTGCCGGCGCTTAGGGCAATCTACAGGGCCGCGGACGCCGAAGCCGGCATGAAGGCCCTGGAGGACTTCGAGGCCGGCGGCTGGGGGCAGCGCTATCCGGCGATCACCCAGAGTTGGCGGCGCAACTGGGAGCACGTCGTGCCATTCTTCGCTTATCCCGAGAGCGTGCGCCGCATCATCTATACTACCAATGCTATCGAGGCATTGAACTCCAAGCTGGGTCGCGCCGTTCGAACGCGCGGCCACTTCCCCAATGACGACGCGGCCATGAAACTGCTATATCTGGTGCTCAACCACGCGGCCGAGGAATGGAAACGACCGCCGCGCGAGGGACCTCATGGCGAAAATCGATCTTGCCGTCAGATTGCTCGAGAGGTGACACCCATACAACTGGTTTCCCAATCTTTGAATCGAGCGAGCCCGAGATCGGTTGCCGGATCCTCCGCCGTGGCAAAGCCCTCTATTCGTCCGTGGCCGCGTCAGCATCACTCATGCCGGGGTCCGAAAACCCCGGCATGATGTCGCCCGCGAGCAGCTTCTCTTTCGACAGCAGGCCCGCATCCTCGAGTGCTTCGAAATCCGGCAGCTGGCGCAGCGTGTCGAGCCCGAATTGCGACAGGAAAGTCTTCGTCGTCACATAGGTGTACGGCGCGCCGGGTTGTGGGCTGCGCGGCCCCGAGGCGATCAGCTCCTGCGCCCGCAGCATGCCGATCTGGTCGCGCGAAACCTCCTTGCCGAAGAAGGAAGACAGCTCGCCGCGGGTGATCGGCTGGAAATAGGCAATGCACATCAGCACGAGCGCCTCCGACTGCGACAGCTCTTTTGTACCCTGCCCCGCCGCCGTACCGAATGCGGAACGGATGACGTCGGCAAAGGCTTTTTTGGTCCGGTGCTGCCAGCCGCCGGCGACTGATACCAGCTCATAGGGGCGGCCAGCGAGCTCGGCACGGATGTCGTCGATGATCAGATCGAGATTGCAACTTTTGCCGACGACACGCGCCAGCACCTCGCGCGGCACCGGTTCATTTGCCGCAAAGATCACCGCTTCGACGCGGCCCATCCACTCGCGCCAGCGCAGTTCCGGTGGAAGGTGCTCGAGGTCGGTGTCGAGCAAGGCGGGTTGATCGTTTGGCTTGCGGCGGGCAGACGGTTCGCTCATCGCTAGAGCCCAAACAGACGAAAGGTGGTGCGACCGGACAACTCACGCACGGCATCGAATGTCTGCAGCCGCTCGAAAAGGCGCCGCGCCGCGAAGCGCGACAGGTTTTTCGTCGTCAGCGAGCCGGAGACGGCGTCTTCGTTGAGCAACAAAAAGATCACCTCGCCGGCGCCCTTGGCGCGCAGCTTTGGTGCCACCGCCAGGAGCTTTTCGGCGCGGCGCGACAGCTCGGCGGCCATCCGGCAGGCCTCGGCCGCCGCCGCAACCAGCGCCAGGCACAGCGCCCGCTCAAAGCCTTCTTCTCCCGGCCGGATTCTCTTGCCCCTCGCGTCAGCGGACCGAAATGCCGGACCGAAAACCTGCGCCATCAGCAGCGGCATCGGCTGCGGCCAGCGCAGGCTTTGTGCCACCAACACGTCGGCGAGCCACCAGGCAAAAAGTTCAGCATCTGGCCCCATGGCGACGACCTGACTGGCGAGCGCGGCGGCGGCGAAGGGAGCCGGGCGCTGGGACGCCGCGAGTATTTCGATCTCCGTGCAAAGCGCGGCGAGCCCGGCACCGTCCCAGTGAAGCCCGAGCTGGTCGGCAATCCTGGCCAGCCGGTCGGGGGTGGCGACGGGCGGCTGCAGCGACAACTGCCGCCAGGCGCCGAAAATGGCCCCGGCGGGACCGGGATCGGCGCCGGCCGGGCGCAAGTGCCAGGCGTCGCGCAGAGCGGCCGCGTCCTCGGCGCGGCCGGCCAGCCGCATGCTGGCGGCAGCGCATTTAAGGGCCAGCCGCTGGCGCCAGGCGCCGGCCCAGCTGGCTTGCGCGCGGGCAAGCGTGTCGAGCGCGCCCAGGGCGGCGCCTGCCTGGAAGGCGGCATCGACGTCGCTGAGCGCGCTGCCATGGCCGAGCGCCCAGGCGGGGATCGTCGGCGGCGCGGTCGGAGCGAGGGCCGGGCCGCCGGTGGCTAAATCGAGACGAATCATGGTGTGGAGCGTAAAGAGCCCGTGCGCTTTGCGCCATGGTCTTTGGCTGAAAACGCACAGCCTGTCGTGCGCCAATTATGTCCAATAAGCTTGCTTGTTGGGCGTATGGCGATACACAATCTCCTCACCCTGGTTCGGTGGACTCTCGTCCTTATGGCAGACGAATCTGCCGAGATAGGTGGAATTGAAAAGCTCGCGAGTGTCAATGTCGTTCTGCATGCCACCGGTCGCCAAAACCGCTCGACTTCCCGCGTCCGCCGGTTCGGATTTTAAAGCCGCTCGACCTAATCGGCGGAAAAGCCCGGATGTCAGCCGGCAATCGTTCGATTCGTCGCCTTTTTGCAGCCGAGGCGAAGCAGTCTTCGGACGCCGAAGAGTGGATCGTGGCCTGATGCGCCACGGCCTTCCGCAAATCGGCATCGTCCACAGCGACTTGTCGGGACGCATGACCGCCGCCCTCGCCTTGGTCCACCAAATCAGGGTAAGAATCCACCTAATCGGGGCGCATCCACCGATTTAGGGTGAGCGATGAAATGTTACAACAAAGACATAAAGCCCGCTCATCCAGGAAGGTCACCATGGAAAATCCCCGCGAAACCCCGCCCAAGATCGACGACAAGGCCCCAGATGATGATTTGCCCGACATCGTCGATCTTATCATGGAAGTGGGTCAGGCTTCACGCACGCCGCCCCGTCTCGAACCCCTCGTCGAGACCGCGGCCAGCTCCGAGAACACGCGAGACGCCTACGCCAAAGACTGGCGGCATTTCACCTCCTGGTGCCGTCGGGAAGGCTTCGAGCCCATGCCGCCTTCAAGCCAGGTCATTGCTCTCTATATCGGCGCCTGCGCGGCCGGCGATCCCAAACGCGGCCTCATCTCGCTATCCGTCGCCACCATCGAGCGCCGGCTCTACGGGCTGGCCTGGAACTTCACCCAGCGTGGCGTGCCGATGGATCGCTCCGATGGGCACATTACGACGGTGCTCGCCGGCATTCGCCGAAAGCACGCAAAGCCGCCGCGGCAGAAGCAGGCCGTGCTTGGCGATGACATCAAGGCGATGGTCAATACGCTCGGCCATGATTTGAGAGGTCTGCGCGATCGGGCCATCCTGCTCTTGGGCTTCGCCGGCGGCCTGCGGCGTTCCGAGATCGTCGGGCTCGACGTCGTCCGCGACGATCACAGCGACGGCAATGGCTGGATCGAGATTTTTCCTGGCCAGGGCGTGCTGGTCGCGCTGCGCGGCAAGACCGGACGGCGCGAGGTCGAGGTCGGCCGGGGCGCTTCTGACCAGACCTGCCCCGTCGCTGCCCTCGAGAGCTGGATCCGCTTTGGGCGGATCGCGAGAGGCCCTCTCTTCCGGCGCATCTTCAAGGACAACAAGACCGTCGACGGCGAGCGGCTCTGCGACAAGCATGTCGCGCGCCTGGTCAAGCGGACCGCACTCGCCGCCGGTGTCCGTTCAGATCTTCCGGAAGGAGAACGGGAGTTGCTGTTCTCAGGCCACTCACTGCGCGCCGGCCTAGCCTCCTCGACCGTGGAGAGCCATGCCCAGAAGCAGCTTGGCCATGGCTCTGCCTAAATGACGCGCAAATATCAAAGGCGGCGGGATCGGTTCCGGACCAACCTGACCAAGGCGAGCGAGTTGTAAGGCCGCAAAAGCCCTCCCCTGCTCTCAGTTCGCCGCTGCCGTGCCGGCGTCGGAGGCCCCATCCTCAGTAGACAAAGCACGCAACACACCACCGCCGGCTCTTTTTCCATGATGCGAAGCAAGGTGCGCGCGGCCCAAGTCAGCTGTCTTTTGCCTTGTTCTCATTTCTTGTAGCCGGACGGCCTGGTTCCCAGCACCGTCGCCATCTCGTCCCGGGCAAAATCGAGCTTCTTGCGAATGGCTTTCGCATCGACCATACCGACCTCCACTCCCTGCACTTTGATGCCAGGAACTTCCTTGCCGTGTGAATGAGCCAGAGCCTCCGACATGGCTTGCATCAAATCCACGCCGAATTTTGTCATCTCAACCTGCTCTTGTAAGCTGCCTTGATCGCCGCATGGCACCAAGCTAAGCATGCGCCTCGGTGCCATGCGTCCACATTCTATCCCGTCTTCCTTGCCGTCACGCCATTCGTTCGCAAGGCGGCCATCAGCATCGGCCCCACCGAGAACTGCCCTGCCTGCGCCTTCTCTGTCAGAACGCGCAGATATCCGCCCGCCGAGTTGATGTGCTGCGCGCGCTGCAGGATACAGGCGATCACCACGGCGGCGGTTTCCTGGCCCATCGTATGGCAGGCTTCTTCATAGGCCGACGGTGAGACCCCCAGGTAGCCGCGGACTTGGGCCGCCGTGATCATGAAATCGCGCCAGTTGCCGATCCCGGCGGCCGCATAATCGACCATGTCGGGGCAAGCCTTCAGCACAAGGCCAAGTGGATAACCCCTCGGCTTCCCGTCGGGTTCAGGGTTGGGCTCGGTTCGCGCCGTGCTTTTTTCTAAAGCAGGTTCAAATTCAAAAATAGAGTCGGTGTTTGAATCAGATTGCTGCCGCTCATTGTGAGACTCATTGCCGCTCGGATTCAGGGAATCCATGAAGGATTCCAGCATCATATCCACTTCTTCGCGCAGCGCAGCCAGGTCGGCAAGGATGGGCTCTAGCTCGCGTAGGTCAGCGCGCCGAGGAATTGCCTCCACAATCGCCCTGAACCGTCGCCAGATGGCGCCCCAGTCGCCAGGCGCACGCTCCTCGATCGCCGCGTCGACCAGTTTGTGGATATCTCGGCGCTGGAGTGTGATCCGTTCGCGCATCAGCTTCAGCGCCCTGGTTTCGGCACGAACACGTTCGGCCGCCAAGCGGATCTCCTCGGCACGCACCAGCAGCGGCGCCAGCGAGAAGCCGAAGGCGTCGTCGATTGCGCCGTCCTTCCCCTTGCGGGCGTATCGCTTGCCGTTGGGACTGTCCCTGCGGACAATGAGACCGCAGTCGACCAGAGCTGCCAGATTCCGCCTGAGCGTCGCGCCGGCCATACCATGAGCACGCAACGACAGCTGCGCGTTCGAGGGAAAGACCATCAGCCCATTTTCTTCGCTCAAGTCACTGTCGGGATAGAAGGACAACAACCCATTGAGCACCGCCAGGGCTCGGTCACCAACGCCAAAGATGGTCTTGCCTTCGCAGAGCCAACGATACAACTGCCACTTGTCTGCACTCGCCCCTTCAGGGACCTCGCGGGTGTCATTCCTTGCCTGCAATAACGCAAGCGTCATCGGCCGCCCACCAAAGGGCGTCGTTCCCAGTTCCATTCTCTTCGCCTTCAATCAGGCAAAAGAAATCCGCTCGCCGAAGTTAGCGCTCAACGCTTGACAGTGATTCGTGGAAATGCGATTCTCGGAGTGCTTAAGTTCTGAGAGAGGCTTCCACGGCGCGCCGTTCGGGGGCCTTTTTCTTTTGCGGTTTAGTCTCCGTTTCTCTACTTTTCCGACTTCCTGAACGCCTCGTAGAGGGCGTCCAATTGGCCACTGATGAATTCAGCGAATCGTGGTCCGCTTGCCTCTGAAAAGGCAATGGTTACCTTTTTGCCCTTGTTCTGGATTGCAGCGCTAACTGATTTGTCCGTGGGAACCCAAGCCCTGAGCTTTGCCGTTACCTTCGGATTTTTAGGCTTCTTCGCCGCCTTCAGATTGTTGAGGAGTAGATTGAATTTCTCGTCGCCCTCCCCCGCGCCGAATTCGCTAGTCATGACAAACTCAGTCGCCCTCACTGCATTGGCAGGTACCTGAACGAATTTCTTGAGTTCCTCCCATCGGTCTCGCCCGACACCTTTTGCGGCTCCCACAGCGTCCAGAACAACCTGCGGTACGGTTTCGGCGACTGAGAGCATGCGTGACAAAAGCGAGTCATCGACAGTCAACGCAGATTTGACAGTGTCCTTAGTCATGCCACTGCCAACCAGCTTTCTTGCAAACAATGCCTTTTCAATAAATGAGAGATTGGACCGGGCAGTATTCTCCTGTCCTTGAGCGACTACGTGTTCAATATCGGCCAGCTGTTTGATGATCGCGCGAACTTTGATTCCTAGATCCTTCGCCACTCTCGCGCGTCGGTGGCCGAACACGATCATGTAGCGTGCAGCGACATCAGGATGGGGTCGAACTAATATCGGTGTGGACTGCCCTGAACGACTAATAGCCTCCCTCAGGTCTCGATAATCTTGGTCGTCTTCACCAATTCGATCGGCGACAAACGAACTGTCTAACAGCGCAGGGTCGATGGAGACGATCGTTTCGCCGTCGAGCATACGCAACGAGTTTTCGGCCATTTCATCTAGTGACTGAATCATTGACCTCGATGCGCCACGTCGGGCGTATTCCGACCGAGCTTCCGAGGCAGAATGGCCAGGCCCAGGTTCCACCAACGACGCGGCTACGCTCGCCAGAAGATGTTTTCTAGCCATCGCCACCTCCGGACCATAATACCATCAGCTTGATTTCGAATGACAATTCGGCGTTCTGCACGGCTGTCAAAATATCATTCATTTCCGTCCCCATGCATTATGCACGAGTGATGTGATCTCCGAATTGACCGCGTCCAGGCTTTCCATGGCTCGCTCATAGGTCGAGCGCGTAAATTGGCTCTTCTCCACTTCGTAAAGCGTCTGTTTGGTTATGCCCGCATCGGAGATTGCCGTGGATTTTAGCACCTGGTTTTTGAGCACACGCTTGTTGAATAGAGCTTGAAGGAACCCGACCATCTGAGCTTGTGGACCATCGGTGGGTTCATACCGGGTTACGAGATACCGGAACCACTTCAGTCTCACCGCGGCTCCAGCCCCTTTGATAGATTGCAAAATACCGCCCAACATCAGCAGAAACTGTGACATCGACATAATGTCCAGCATCTGCGGGTGAACGGTAATCAGCACTGATGTGGAGGCAGTAAGCGCCGTGAGAGTCAGATAGCCGAGCTGTGGCGGGCAATCAATGACAACCACGTCGTAGCGATCGTCGACCTCTTTGAGGGCCATCGTAATTCTAGTGAAGAACATTCGCCCTTCAGGATTGTTCTTATTGGAGGCCGCTAGAGGCGTTTCGTACTCGTACTCCTGAAGCTCGAGGTTCGCCGCTACGATATCCAACCCAGGGAAATTCGTGCGCCTAATAACATCCTTGATCGATTTCCGCTCTTCGTCGTATCGGAGAGCTTCATAGAGCGAGGGATTCTTGTCCAGTTCGGGCTGGATGCCGTGAAGCGCGGACAGCGATGCCTGAGGATCAAGATCGATGGCAAGCACGCGATGACCCGTGAGAGCCAGATGCTGTGCGAGATGAGCGGCCGTCGTCGTTTTGCCTGACCCTCCTTTGAAATTTACGACGGAGATTATCTGAAGTGCCTCAGTGCCACGGCGATGGGGCACGTATCGTTTGAAGTCGGCCCGACCATGCTTGTCGAGGTACTGCCGCAACTCCAGCATCTGCTCAGCGGTGTAAGTCCGCCTGCCAGATGTGGTCGTTGAAGGGATCGGTCCCTTGCCTTCGAGATGAAGCTTTTTGATGTGATTTTGGGTAACACCGAGATATTCTGCTACCTCGACAGACGAAAATTGACGCAAGCCTTTTGTTGCGTTCGGTGGGTATTGCTCGAGCCGCAACATGTTCAATTTGTCGGAGATCAGTTCGCCTTGCTCGAGAATCTCCTCGTCAAATTCAAACTCCAACTCACGGTCGAGCATCAAATTCATGGTTGCCAATTTCCGGAATAACGCTTTTCTCAAGCGAATTGTTTTTCAAGCGTGATTAATGCCCGATTCTCTCGCCCCGGCAACATATTTTTTGTTAAAGAGAATTTAACGGCAAATTGCACTCGACCGACTTACGTCCTAGCCGCAGGGTTCAATGAACTCGGATGAGCCCGGGACCTTGGGATCGATGAGCTCTAGGTCGTGTGGCCTCCCAGGCTTCCCACGGCTGAGCAAATCAGATTCATCGCTGTCTTTTGGAGACAACCATGGGTGTTCTCGACCCTCTGATTCTTCGTGACGACTAGTGGGAGCGCATATCGGCGCCCATCATCTGCGATACGCTGACGCGAGGTTCGTCGGGCCGCGACAACCGGTTGTTCGTGGAAGCGGTGCTTTGGATCGTTCGCACTGGCTCTCCCTGGCGCGATCTGCCCGATGCAATCGGAGATTGGAACAGCGTTTTCCACCGGTTCAGCCGGTGAAGCCGTAATAAGGGTGTTTGGTGGCGCATCTTTCGCGGCGATGTCGGATGATCCCGACTATGAGTATCTAATCGTCGAGTCCACCATTATCAGCGCCCACCATGACGCCTCGGGGCCAAAAAAAGGGGATCTGAAGATCAGTCCTTGGCCGGCGCCACGGCCCTGAGCACCAAGATCCAACTTCTCCAGTTCGAGAAGACAGCCCGAAACTACCTTGCCATTGTCCCCATCGCGGCAACCGTCCTTTGGATCAGATAAGTGCCCGCACCACCTAGAGGCGCACGAGGCATCAGATAGTCGTGTGATGGCCGTTATGATATTGATACATAATGACATTCCGCCGATCTGCACGGCTGTCAAAATGAGGGCAGTCAGGGACCAACTTCTTGATCATCCACCGGATCGAGGTTCTTGAGCACCGCGTTCGACTGCGGCATCACCGGGCAGTGGCCAAAAAATAAACTCCAGTCCAATTTCCGTTTTTTCGCAGTGATTTCAAAGGGGGATGGGCGAGCTTGCCGCTCCGTAGAGAAGTTTCAACCGCCTTGACGAGTTGAACGTCGTTGCTGAGCAGCGTTTCGCTGGGATGCCAAAAGTCGGTGTGGCGAAGTCTTCGATCGACGAGCTGACAAAACGATCGGCCCCCCCTCGCAGACGGCGAAGTTGTTGTCGACATCGATCCGGCCCTGACTGACATTCCTTCGTCTCGGACCGGACGACCGCGAAGAAGCGGCAGCTTGTGTCCCCGGCTCGAAACGACTACTGCACGGCCATTATGGGCAAGCATTTGGCATCCGCACTCGCTGGCGCATTGCCTCACCAGCCTCGATTTCGCCAGACAGCACCCGGGCCACGTCAGCGCCTTTCTCGGGGAGGTTTCTCCCGCACTGCAAGTCGAGTTCGCTGTCATGCACGATATACCCGTCCCCGACTTGAAGGCGCTTGCCGCGGCCTTCTCTGCCTGGTCTGGCGAGAGCTACCTGCTCGCTGCGGGATGGTCCGAGTACGATAGCCGACACCCTTCCGAATGGGGGTGGCTTTTTAGCATCGCCGTCGATCTCATTGAGCAGCTTCGGGAGAATGCGAGCGGCTACGATTTCGAACGGTCGTTCGGCGGTGGCACGGCCATGATGATCCAGATCGGTCATCGTGAAGCCATTATATTTTCCTAGATGACCCTCACTGCTCGGCTTCATCGACCCGTCCAGAAGCCGCGTGCGGATTGAGCTGATGCCATCGGAATATCAGGGCGATGGGTCGAGATTCCAGAAATTCGCCTTCGAGGACGTCGGGGAGAGCGACTTCATCGTTGCCGGCGCGCTGACGCCGACACCAATTGAGATGCGTGAAGTTGAGGGTAGGGGCGTGATGCTCGAGACCGTTCCCGAGATCATTGCCAAGAAAGTCTACTACAGGGATCGGAAGCCAAGCCGCGCGACATTTTCGACATCGCTGCTGCAGCGCGGTCCCAATTGGAGCCCGTGGTCAACGCTCTGCGCGCGTTCCCGGAGCAGGTTTCTCGGACCAAGGATCGGTTGGAAAAGCTAAACCCGGAGTTTGTGGGTCGTGCCATAGCGCAGTTGATGATCATGCCTGACTACGACGCGTCGGCCGCCGACGTCGGATACAGCGCTCGCTGTCCTCGTTGAGGTATTGTCGTCGCCTGAGAACTGACCGCTTCGTCACAAGCGAACGAGCGGGGGATGGGAGGAGGACTTTTCAGAGGCCTGACGCCTTGGTGAGATTGACACGGACGGAAGCGCTGCGGAGGAGGTGCGTGGCTTTGGCGTCGAGGAAAGGCGAGTTCGAGCTGCAATTTCCGCCAGCCAAGGATTGCGGATCGCCGCGCGCGGTAATACCTTCTGAAGATCGCGTATTACATCGGTGTGAACATGACCACGACAGTCACAGCCAAAGGACAGGTGACCATCCCGAAACCGGTCCGCGACCTTCTCGGTATCGTTCCAGGCAGCAAGGTCGATTTCCTGCGCGCCGCCGATGGCAGCGTGGTGCTTGCGCGTGCTGACAGAAAGCTGCCGGCGAGCCGCTTTGCCAAATTGCGTGGACATGCCGGGAGGGGGCTCGATACGGACGCGATCATGGCGCTAACGCGCGGCGAAGCGTGACGCTCGTCGACGCCAACATCCTGCTCGACCTTGTCACCGATGATCCGAAGTGGGCGGATTGGACGCTCGCGCAACTTGAGGCGGCGAGCCTCAATGGACCTTTACTGATCAACGATGCCGTTTATGCCGAGTTGGCCGTTCGATACGACCGCATCGAGAACCTCGACGCGTTTATTGATGAGGCGGGTCTCGAAATTGCACCGATACCACGCGATGCCCTGTTTCTGGCTGGAAAGGTCTTTACCCAATATCGCAGGTCGGGCGGATCGCGCACCGGCGTGCTCCCCGACTTCTTCATTGGCGCCCATGCCGCCGTCAACGGTCTGCCGCTGCTCACCCGCGACGTCGGCCGCTACCGTACCTATTTTCCGTCGATGAAACTGATCACACCGAACGGTTGAGGTCTCGTCGCCACAAGACAGAAAGCCCCGGGTCAGGCAGGCAGGGGAGAGCCCCCTTGCCTCCTACAGTCCGCTTGCCTTGGTGAGATTGACGCGGAACCGATCGCGCCGGCGCTGGTATTTGCGCGTCATCTCTGCGGAGGCGTGGCCGAGCTGCTTCTGCACATAGCGCTCATCGACCTCGGCCGAGGAGGCGAGGCCGGCGCGCAGTGAATGCCCGGAAAACTTTTGACCGCGATCGCCTTCCGACAGATCGCCACGCACGCCGGCGGCCAAAGCCGTGCGTTTGACCAAGCGAGCGACTTCCTGATCGTTGAGGCGATCCGCACCCATGGCTTTGCCCTGGCCGGTGACGCGCCGAAACAACGGCCCATGCGCAATGCGGGCTAGTCTCAGCCATGTCTTCAAGGCGACGACGGGGCAGGTGGCATCGGAAGAGCCGTGGCCGACCTCGACCTCGCGCCATCCGGTCTTACCCCGTAAGGTCACCAGCACGCCCTTGTCCGGGAAAAATTCAATCCAGCCGCCGCCGTCTTCCGTCTGGTCGCGGCCGACATCAAGACCGACGATTTCGGAGCGCCGCAGACCGCCGGCGAAGCCAAGGAGCAGCATGGCGCGGTCGCGCAAGCCCCGCAGCGTGCCGCGGTCGAGGGTCTCCAGCATGGCGATCAAATCGTGGCGCAGCACGGCCTCCTTCTGCCGGGGAGGAGAGGCATGTTTGTTGCGGATACCGGCCATCACGGTGGCGATATGGCGATCCTTCCGATCGAGGGGCTGGCCACGTTGTGCATAGTTCCAGGTCAAGGACGACAGGCGACGCTCGATCGTCGACACCGACTTTTTGTCTGCTCCTCGCGCCGAGGCCTGCGCCGTGATGTAGAGCCCGACGATCTGCGGGTCCGGAGGCAGCAGCTCAAAAGACTGGCGACGGCACCAGGCGCAAAAGTGTTTCCAATCCGCGGCGTAGGCGCGACGTGTGTTGGCTGAGCTCGCCGCCTCGACATAGTCGCGGGCGCGGTCCGCCAGCCGCTCGAGGTGCCCTGGCAACCGTTCTTGTTGCTTTGCTCGAATCGGCAGAGAAGGGGAGGGGACTCCCTCCTCACCACCGCGCTGCTCATGCTGCGTCGGATGGCCCATCTCCATCACGAGATCGACAATGTCCGGCAAATCATCGGTCTCGGCCGGATCGGTGCGCTTCATAAAATGGCGGGGATTGCCCATCAATCTCGCTATCGGAATGTCATGGCGTACGATTCTGTGCGACCTAAGGTGCGATCTACGCGCCGATTTGTCCACCAACGATCACCTGCAAAACGCGCAGCACTTTGTTGCTGCCGCACGCGACGTTGCCCGCGTGCGTCCTGTCGTTCGCGGGCTGCGGGGCAACTTCAGGGTCGCCGTTGCAGGGCGGCGCGTCTCCCGGATCGGACTGGAGTGCCCGGGAGCCAAAGCCGCGCATCCGCCTTGCCCTCAAAAGCCGTAGGTTCGCTCGGCCCAGCGCAGCAGCAAGCGGGTGTCGCGGTCGGGCAAGCGCCCGCGCTCAGCCTTCAGGCCTTGCGCGATCGCCAGTGCGACATCGGGGGCGACCCAGTGGCCGTGGGTCATCAGGAAGAACTAGCCGAATGGCAGGCTGAACTCACGATCCACGGCCTCGATGCGGTCCATAAGCCGATGGGCTGAGACTTCGGGCGTCATGAGCAGGCGATCTTTCGGCATCCGCAGCGGCCGAGGGACAAAGCCGACCTCTCAGGAGGAGGGTGACAAGGACCGACCTTGCCTGGTCCTGGCGATCGTCCTGACGACGGAGCAGGGTAGCAACCGATAGGGGAGGGCAGGCGACTTCGGCGGGGTCACGACTTGGCGCCCGCAGTTCTGCTTGCCGCGACGCTTCCGGCGATTCAATAGCCATTGCCCGCACGATATCGACCACATCAGGCAGATCCTCGTCCGCGCTTGCAGTCGGGGTTATGCTCAAAGCCTTCCGGCACGACGCAGCGCGGCTTCGAACGAAGCCAGCGGCAGGAACAGGGTCAGCGGGCGATCATCCAGCCCCAGCGCACCGTATGAACGATACCAGGCCGCCGCCCGATCATTCTTGGCGTCAATGAACATCAGCGTGCCGCCAACTTCGGCTGCGGCCCGGATGCAGCGTAGCGCCGCGGCCAGCAACATCTGGCCGCCCAACCCCTGACCCTGTGCCGAGCGCGCCACGGCGAGACGGGCCAGGCGAAAGCCGCCGACCTCGTAGCGGCCAAGCCCCTTGCGCAACTTTTCGGGGACGCGCTCGAACTCGGCGGCGGCGGGGCTCAGCGTGTAGTAGCCAAGGATGGTGTCCTCCTGCCTCGAAACGGCCAGAAACGTCTTCGAGGCGCCGCGCTCGTGATTGCGGCGCGCATGCGCGCGCAGAAACCCGTTGAGGTCCTGATCCCCGCAATCGAAGCCGGCGCGGTCCTGGCGCGCGACCGGCTCTTCGCGCCAGACCGGCAGGCTCACAGGTCGGCCGGCAGCGCTTTGGCGGCGGCGACGAGCCGCTCATTCGGCGCAGGGGGGGTTTCCAGCGCCTCCAGCACGCGCAGCCCGTCGCGCTCGGAAAGCACGATGCGATCGTTGCGTTGGATGATTTCGCGGGCGGCTTCAAGCACCGTGCGCAGAACGAAGTCGGTGATGCCCGACGCGCCGGCAAGCTGCGTGGCGCGCAGGATCACCGCCTTGTCGGCGGGCTTGATGCGAAACGACATGCGCTGGCTGTCGCTGACGGCGGCGCGGGGCATGGGCCGAATCCTTTCGTTGGCGGAGCCGTCCGTGTATCATTTGGCGCGCCTGGCGTCAAATTGTACAGATTGATGCCGTACATCGGCAAAACGAATGATAAGGCAACATTATCATTCGTTTTGTATTACCGACAAGCTGTGCGTTTTGGCGCGAAATTGATGGCATAAAGCGCACGGGCACTTTACCCTCCAAACACATGATTCGCCTCGATCCAGCGACCGCCAGTTCCTCTGCGCCGCCCACCGTTCCGACCTGGGCGCTCGCGCTCCCCCGTGACGCCAGCGACGCTGACGCCGCCTTCCAGGCCGGCGCCGCTTTGGCTTCGCTCGACACGCTCGCCCGGGCGCAGCCTGCCTGGGTCGGCGCGTGGCGGCAACGACTGGCGCTTCGGTGTGCCGCCGCCAGCATGCGGCTCGCCGGCCGCGCCGAGGACGAAGCAGCCTTGCGCGACGCCTGGCTGCTTTGCCCGGCCGGCGCCGATCCCGGTCCCGCCGGCGCCATTTTTGGGGCCTGGCGGCAACTGGCGCTGCAGCCGCCGGCGGTCAGCGCCGATCGGCTGGCAAAAATGGTCGAGATGCTCGGGCTCGCCTGGGACGATGAGGCTCTCGTCGACCTCTGCATTCACATCGAAAATGCGGCCGGGTCGCAGTGGCCGGCGCCGTTCGCCGCGGCGGCAATCGCTGCCCGCGTCGTCGCCATGCGGCCGGATGCCGAGCTGTTGGCCTGGTGGCTCGCCGACCTGGTGCTGGCGCAAAGCCTGCGCTGGCCACGGCCGCTGCCGCTCCTGATGGCGCAGGCCTTTGGCCCGGCTTTTCGCGCCGAAGCCGGCGGCGGCAAGCGCGTCCGACCCGGGGACAAAAGTTTTGAACGCGCGGTGTGCCTGGCCCTGGTTCAAGCGGCGGCCGCGGCCTGCCGGCTGGCCGCCGAGCTGTCGCGCCGTGCCGAAAGGCTCCTCGCCATCGCGCCAAAACTGCGCGCCAAGGGCGCCGGCGACGTGATTTTTTTGCTCCTCAATGAAGACGCCGTCGCCGGATCGCTTGTGGCAAAGAACCTGTCGCGCTTTGCCGCGCGGCGCCTGTTCGAGCGCCTGCAACAGCTTGAGGCCGTGCGCGAGCTGTCGGGCCGCACCACCTTTCGCCTCTACGGGCTCTAGGGATGAGCACAGCCTCCGCCCGCAGCAGGGAAAACAACCAGCCGGCGTTGCTGGACACCGAGCTCGAGCATCTGCCGCCAGAACTGCGCTGGCGCGAGTGGATGGGCCGCGTCGAAGCGGTGATCTTTGCCGCCAGCGAGCCTGTGCCGCGCGAGGTGCTGGCGCGGGTGGTGGGAAAAAACTGCAATCTCGAGCTGGTCATCGACGACATCCGCGCCGAGCTCGCCGGCCGCCCCTATGAGTTGGTGTCGGTCGCCGGCGGCTGGCAGCACCGCACCAAAAAGGCTTTTGGGGACGTCATCCGCAGTGCATTTGGCACGGCCGGGCAGGAGGCGAAAGAATTATCGCAGGCGGAGGCTCTCGTGCTGATGTGCATCGCCTATTTCCAGCCGATCACGCGTGGCGAGCTGTCGAGCTTTTTTGGCAAGGAGGTGTCGCGCGACCTGATCGGCGTGCTGCGCGCACAGGACCTCATCGCCTCGGGGCCGCGCAGCCCCACTCAAGGCGCGCCCTACACCTATGTGACGACCAAAAACTTCCTGTCGCAGTTCGGGCTCGACACGCTGCGGCAGCTGCCGGATTTCGAGGCGCTCGAGGACGCCGGGCTGCTGTCGAAGGAGAAGCTGTTGGCCGGCGATATTATGCCGAGATTTTCCAAACGGGATGAGGATCGGGTTGACTAAAGACGGGGCGCGAGGAGCTTTGCGGTGGGGATCTCGACAGTCCACCAGAGCGTCCAGCGCGACGGAGGGCCAGACGTTCGCGGTCCACCACACGCTGCCTGAAAGTTGTCGCGGAGAGCAAGCATTGCTTCCATGCTTTTCCGCGCGCATCCTGCTAAATTCGACTCATGACTGAAACTTTTCCCGCCTCAGGCAAAGACGGCTACGCCTCATTGCTCTCCGAGTTGAAGGAGCGCATTCGCACAGCTCGCCTCAGGGCCGCTCTCTCCGTCAACCAAGAGCTGATCCTCCTCTATTGGAGCATCGGCCGCGACATCTTGAACAGACAAAGCGATGCTGGCTGGGGGGCGCGGATCATTGATCGCCTGGCTGCTGACCTACGCCGCGACTTCCCGGAGATGACGGGTCTGTCCTCCCGAAACCTGAAATACATGAGGGCGTTCGCCGAGGCCTTTCCGGAGCGCGAAATCGTGCAACAGGTTGTTGCACGATTGCCCTGGGGACATGCCATCAAACTCGTCGAGGGCACAAAGAGCGGCGAGCAACGGCTTTGGTATGCCCGCCAAGCTGCCGAACACGGTTGGAGCCGGAACGTCTTGGCCCACCAAATTGAAAGTGACCTGTTTGGGCGGAAAGGTAAGGCGCTGACCAACTTCGCCCGTACACTTCCCGCACCTCAGTCTGACCTCGCACAAGAACTCATGAAAGACCCTTACAGCTTCGACTTCCTTTCGCTGGGCCCGGAGATGTCGGAGCGCGAGCTGGAGCAAGGACTGTTGGAGCACCTTCGCGCCCTTATCCTCGAGCTGGGCAAGGGCTTCGCATTCGTCGGGAGCCAATATCACCTCGAGGTCGGAGGTCAGGACTATTACGTCGACCTGCTATTCTACCATCTGCGCCTTCGCTGCTTTGTTGTGATCGAGCTGAAAATAGAAGAATTCAAACCAGAATTCGCAGGTAAGATGAACTTCTATCTGTCGGCTGTGGATGACCAACTGCGGCACGAGGCCGACGCCCCGAGCATCGGGATTATCCTGTGCAAAGGCAAGAACGAGATCATCGTCGAGTACGCATTGCGCGACAGCACGAAGCCTATGGGTATCGCGGAGTATCGACTATCTGCCGCGTTGCCGGAGCCTCTCCAGGCGGAACTCCCAACCGTAGCCGAATTTGCGCGCGAGTTCCCGCTTATGTCGCTTGTGAAGCTGCGCATCGAAATGGAACGTGAGTTGCGAATGTTGGTTGAGGAAACCGGCTTGCCCGAACGTCCGCTCTCGATCGGGGCAACCCTTGCCGAGTTGGAGCGCAACGGAAGGGCTCCGCGTAACGTGCGCCAGTTCCAGACCGCCCTACAGGAGCTTAACCGAGCAGCGCACGGCGTCGATGTCGACGCGAGCACCGCATCTCACGCGGCGGATGTCGCCGCCCGTTTCCTTGCAGATTTACGCGCGATGCAAGCGGGGGACGTCGAATGAGCGCCGGTGCTGATTTTACCGGAACCGCCGACGCTGACGCGCGCCGCTTGGCGCTGGAAGCGATTGCCACACTGGTCTATGTCAAGAAGACTGCGGCTGATCAAGTCCTTCGTCGAGCCGGAGTTTCCGAGGATTTGATCCGTCGCTTCCTCAAGGAGCGGGATCCGGCCACAGGCGAGAAGCGCTCGAAACGCGATGCCGGCGCCATTGTGCTTGAAGAGTTGGCCACAACCGGAGCCGATCGCGCCGCGGTGCGCAATATCATAGCCATCGCAGCCGACTGGTCGGCGTTTCATCTCGCCCAAAACGAATACCAGGCTCGCGCGGTCGTCCAGAAGGCCCGCGAGATGCGTGGCATCCTCGAGGGGGCCGACGCTCGCGAGCGCGAGGAGGCTGAAGCTCTTAGGGAGGCCGCAGTTCAACAACGCCGTCGCGACCAGAGGGAGACAGTCGGCCGACAAAGTGCCCTGCTTCTGGCGCAGTTCGATCAGGCGACTATGTCGAGCGATCATCAGCAGCGCGGCTATTTCCTCGAGGACCTGCTGAACCGCACTTTCGACCTGCACGGGATACCCGTCCTTCGTGCCTTCCGTCGAAATGGCGGGGGCGAGCAGATCGACGCCGCGTTCGAATTGGAGGGTTGGCACTACATCGTCGAATGCCGTTGGCGTGTGCAGCTCGCCGATATCCGCCAGCTCGATGGTCTGGCCGGTCAGGTGGCGCGTTCCGGCCGTCAAACGATGGGCGTGTTCCTGTCAGTCGAGGGCTGGTCCGATCACGTCGTGCCACTCCTCAAGCAGAATCCAGACAAGGCGATCTTTTTGATGGAAGGCTTCGATCTGCGGGCCGTGCTCGACCAACGCGTCGACCTTCGCCGGCTTTTGAAGGCCAAGATCTCTGCCCTGAACCTCGAAGCCGATCCTTACTTCTCTGTTGCAAAGATACTGTGACCACGTCGAGGCCGATAGGTTATACCGTCCTCGCCCGTTCCTTGGCGACGGTGCGGCGGCCCGCACCGTTCCACTCGAATCCGTCCAGCGAGAGCAAGAAGATCGCGGCCCAACTTGGTCCAGCCGCGTTCGACGGCGCCGAAGCTGGGAGACGGAGGATCGAGGAGGGCTTTGGGCCGAAGGATCGCGGACCCAAAGTATGTTGAACAATAGGAGAAGGTCAGGCAGTCTAAGTCAGACCTGGGGGACTTGGCATGAAAATTTCGACTGTGTTCGCGCGATTCTATAAGTCGTTCAACTTCGACCGGATCCGCAAGGCAAAGCCGGGCGCTAAGGCGCGAGGTGAATGGGAAAATTTCCGCGGCCAGTGGTTTCCCTATGTCGAGGTGCGGATCGATAAGCTTCTGACCACAATCGTCGGCGCGAACGAGTCCGGCAAGAGCCACCTTCTGAGCGCCATCGAGAAGGCGGTTACCGGCGAGGGCTTCGCCCGCCGCGACCTCTGCCGCTACTGCGAATTCTTCGGGGTGACTGTGGACGAGGGCTGTTGGCCTCACCTCGGCGTGGCCTGGGTTGAGGCGACTCCGGCGGAATGGGCTTCTATTAAACAGGCCACCGGGGCTAGCGGGCCCGTGGCTACCGAGTTCATGATGTTCCGCGAAGGGCCCGACGACTTGACCGTATGGATCCCTGCCGGCGACGAATGGCAGGCCTATCCGCTTAAGGGGGCCGATGCGAAGGGGTTCACCGCGATTCTTCCGAGCCCCTATCGAATCCATTCTTCCGTTGCTTTGCCGGACAGCGTTCCGTTCAACTGGCTCGTTTCGGGAAGCGCGATGGGAAGACATTCCTCGCGTCGCGCGCGAGCGTCGCTGCTCGACGGACTGAAGCCGCTTACGAGCTTGATCGGCCCGGATCACATCTCGGTTCAGAACAATGCACAGGGCATCTTCGCTATTCTGAAGCCGGTGGTGCAGGAGCTTGGCCGGCCGCCCGAGGTCGACGAGGACCATCGCTCGCTCGAATTGGCGCGCAGCCTCCTTCTGGATATGGCACGGATCGACCCGGAGGCAATATCCGAACTCTCAGAGGCGATCGCCGACGGCCAAGAGGGATACGCCAACGCGCTGGTTGAGCGGATCAACGAGCAGCTCGAGCGAGCGCTGAATTTCCGCCGCTGGTGGGTCCAGGACCGTGACTTCTCGCTGCGAGTAGCGCCGCGCGAGCATGACCTAGTTTTCACGATCCGCGACCGCACGGGGACGGAATACACGTTCGCAGAGCGCAGCAGCGGTCTGAAATACTTCCTGTCATACCTGATCCAGTCTCAGGCACACCGGCCAGGATCGCAGGAAAGGATCCTGCTAATGGACGAGCCAGACACGTATCTGTCCGCCGAAGCGCAGCAGGACCTCATGCGCATCCTGCGCGACCTAACGGACGACCAGCCGGATCGCCCGGGTATCCAGGTGGTCTATGTGACCCACTCGCCATTTCTGATCGACAAGAATCACGCGGAGCGCATCCGTGTCCTCGAGAAGGGGCGAGGCCGCGATGGAACGCTGGTGGTCGATAATGCCGCCCAGAACCATTATGAGCCGCTGCGCTCCGCATTCGGTTCCTATGTCGGGGAGACCGCCTTCGTCGGGTCGGCTAACTTGCTGGTAGAGGGCATCACGGAGCAGGTGCTGTTGGCGGGCGCATCGCGGGCCATCCGGAAGCTGGGTGCGCCCGAGAACGACTCCCTCGACCTGAACAGTATCGTGATCGTGCCATGCGGGTCGGCGAGCCATGTCCCCTACATGGTCCACCTCGTGCGCGGCCGGGATGCGGAGAAGCCGCCGGTCGTAGTGCTGGTGGATTCGGATGCGGCCGGGGACGACGCGGTCAAGGCTCTAAAGCGTAAGCCGATGAGCAGCCTATTGTCGTCGGACCTTGTCCTGCAGTTGGGCAAGGTCGGGCAGGACGTCGCGGGGATCGCCGAGATCGAGGATATGGTCCCAGCCTCGATTGCCGCCGCCGCTGCGAATATATGCCTTCAGGAGCTCGCGATGTATCGCGCAGGCAGGGCGGCAATGGTTTCTGCCGCTGATCTGGAACGCGGCGAGCAGGTGTGCGGCCTCTTCAAAAAGCTCGAGGCCGTTCTGACCGAGAAGGATGTGAGGATTGAGAAGCTGCCTTTTGCACGTGCCGTGGTCAGCCTGTGCGAGGATCGTCCGGCCGAATACTCTGCGGACATCGATGTGTATCTCGCGCGCATGCGTCGGCTTTTCGTGGAGCTGAATCGGCTGCGCCGCAGTGCGGAAGGTGAGGCAGGACGCGACCGGCTAAGTCACTTGGTCGACCGCGAACAGCAGTTGTTCGTTCGCGACCATCCCCGGACTGCAACCCGAGAGGGGGTCTCGAACCTGCTTGAGAAGGTCGAGGCGTTGTTAGATGGTTCCGTCGAGGCGGATGCGATCCAGCGATCGATCCAGCAGATCCGCCGCGACCACCGGCTCGACGACGAACCAGCTCGCCCGGTTGCGGAAATGGAAAAGCTCATACCGGCGCTGGCAGCCCTCAAGGATTCACTTAGGATCGACCGCCTCGCCGAGGCGGAGCGGAAGGCGCCGACCGCAGCCGAGATTGCGCCAGCGGCCTCTGCCGAGCAGCATCCGCAACCGATGCTCGACGCAGTGGCCGAGCTGGCGCCGGTCGAAACTCAGCAGTCGGCCGCCTGAGCGCCTGAGTCGAGCCGCGCCAATTCGACGCATGGCGTGCAGCCTTTTGGCTCCGCCTCAGAAGGCAGCCGATCGTATGGACTTCGTCACGGGCGGCGGCGACAGAAGCTCTGCCGTCCCCTGTTCGAGATGTTGATGCGCGACCGCAGTGAAAGGGGTCGGAACAAGGGCTGTTCGACGAGATATCTTATTCGTTCGATAAGATCCTTGCGCGCATTGAAAAACTGCAGACGACGATCACTACAGATGTGCCGGCCGCCGAAACGTCGGAATAGGGGGTCTGCCGCGGAGCATGGCTCTACTGGCGGTGCCTCTATCTAGCCGCGCCCGCCATGCTCATCTACGGTCAATATCATATCAATGCGTCGAAAGCCCAAACATGCCAACTGCGCCAAGCGCTTCAACGATTTCCGTTCGTCAAACCCTCGACATCCTCGATGGTCCCTTTCGCAGCGTCGCGACGGGAATCGCCGAGGACCAGTATGCCTTCTGGCTCGGCTCGGGCATCTCATTCGGCCGGGTAGATGGCCTGAAGCGGATCATCGCGCGGGTGATGGAGTTTCTGCGGCAACAGATCGATCCGGCTAACCCCAACTGCCCCTATAATGCATCCCTCAAGCGTGCCCTCGGCCTCGCCCCGCTGTCGGCCGACGAATGGGCAAGGCTTGATCTCACCCTTGGCTTCGCTACTTGGCCGGACCATGCCGCCATTGTCGCGCGGCTGACCAACAATTATGCCCGGCTGCTCGACATCACCGTTGCCGGCAAGGCCGACGACTATCTGCTGTGGGACGGCGTGGGCGTCCCCGCCACCTTCGCGAACCCCGCCATCGAACCAGATGTCGAGCATCTGTGTATGGGCATTCTAGTTCTGGAGGGCAGTGCGTCCAGCATCGCCACAGCGAACTGGGACGGGCTGGTCGAGAAGGCTGTTGCCGAACTCACGGGAGGCGTTCCCAAGCTCGTGGTCTGCGTTCGCGCTGAGGATCTTCGTCAGCCGGCGCTTACCGGTCAGATCATCAAGTTTCACGGCTGCGCGGTGTTGGCCGTTACCGATGAGGGGACTTACCGGCCGTTTCTTGTCGGGCGCTATTCGCAGATCAACCGCTGGGCCGCGGCGCCCGAGAATCAGGCCGTGATCAACCGTTTGCTCGATATTGCCGTTTCGAAGCCAACCATTATGATGGGGCTGTCGGCTCAGGACTCCAACATCCAGGCCTTCTTCGCAAAGGCGGAGTCCGTGATGCGCTGGCCCTGGCCTGGCAACAGGCCCAGCTTCGTCTTCTCGGGAGAACAGGTTGGCGCCGACCAGGAGGGACTGCTCAGGAACGTCTATCCGCAGACCTATACGGCGGCGACTCGCGACCAGATCAACGAGCAGTCGCTCGTCAAAGCGTACGCCAACCCGCTTCTGCTCGCGCTCGTTCTGTCGGTCATCGCCGACAAGATGCAGGTCATGGTGGGCACGGTCCCAGGAGCCATCGACCCCGCTGCGCGCACGGCCCTGCAGCAGGGAGTGGTGGCACTGCGGGACTATCTGGCGACTCTCGACACCGGCGATCGCCTGCAGTTCCTCCGTAAATTTGTTGACCACACCTCGCGCATCATGACCATGTTCCGGGACGGTGCCGCTGGGGTCGCGCCGCGCCGCTACAACCCTCTGACATCTCTACCGCTTCATCAGATTGCTGCGGACCAAACCCTACCCTCGTCAGGCTTTCCCGAGATCGCAGTCTTCGCCGGTTTGCTCGGGCTCGGCCTTCGGGACGGCACCTGGACGCTGGCCGAGAGCGATCCCGGTGACCCGGCCTCGGGTGCTGTCAAAGTGGCGACTGCGTCGGCCAGCACCAAGCTTGTTCTTGCGGCCAACGGGCGGTCGGCGATCCGGCTGCAGCAGAATGGCCATATCGACGACAACGAGGACGCGGTCCTGGTATATAGTGCCGAGAAGCCACCGCCGATGCCGCGCTCGCCCAGGAGCGCCCCCGGAAGGACCGGCGTACTGGGATTGCGGGAAGTCAGCATCTATGACCTGCTCCAGCACGCGACCGGTGCCGCAGATCTCTTGCAGCAGTTTCGGTCGGAGGCGGCGATATGACCAGTTCCACGCCAGTCGAGGCGGTCGTCGAGTTGCTTTCGGATGTGGGCTATCGCTTGCTGCCAGTCCCGCTGTCGATCGCCGGCCTGTCGTTCGAACTTCCGGCCGCCCTGGTCGGCGAAAGTCCGTCGCCCGATCTCATCCTTGTCGCAGACATGGCCTTCGACACTGAACAGAGAATTCTTCGGAAGGTGGAGGGGGTGGCTCGCGCGCTCGACGTCACCCGCTCCAAACGCCCCCTGACAACCATACTCGTCGGGCCGAAGCCCTCCGCCGCCACGCTTGATGCGATGACGAAGGTCTGCCGTGTGCTCCCCGTCGGTGTTACCGAGTATGGAGCGACAACTGCTCTGCTGGAGAACTGGCTTGCTGTGCTGCTGCCGCTCAAGCTCCCTGAACCGAGCAGCGATACGGCGGAATCTCTGAGCTCGATCGTCAGCAGATCTGCCGATCTTGACCAGAACATTGTCGGGCTGGTTGCCTTCGCGAACCAAGGCGCAGATAGCGTCCAGCAACATCTGCACGAGCTTCTCAACGCGGCCATCGAGGTTGAAATCCAACCGGAAGAAGACATTGATATCGGGCCTGAGCTAACACAGGGAGCTTCGGAATGATCGCTGCTCAGTTGAGTTCGATCACCCTCACAAATTTCCGCAGCATCAAGGGGACAATCACGGTTCCGCTGGATGCTCCCATCGTCCTCATCCACGGCGCAAACGGCGCGGGCAAGACAAGTCTGCTTTCGGCCATCGAGCTGGCCCTGTCGGGCCAAGTAGCGTCTCTCAAACGAGTCGACCCCGACTATGCAGGCCACCTGGTCCACAAGGACGCCAAGTCCGCCAAGCTCAAGATTGAGACCAGTGGCCTCGATCGCAATGAGACGAGCCTCGAGGTGACCGAGGATGCGATAATGGGAGACGCGCTGCTTGGGGCCGATCTCGCTCGCTTTTATGCAGAGCGCTGCTTTCTCGCGCAATCATCGCTTGGCCGCCTTCTCGAACTCTACCAAGACTCAGTCAAGCGCTCGGATTCCGCCCTGACCAAGTTCGTCAAGGATCTGCTGGGCCTCGATCACCTCGATGCCATCATCGATGGCCTGCATGATGCGGGTGACGTGCGGCGGCTGCGAAGCGGTGTTCCGGGATATGGCGAGACCAGGGACAGCATTCCCCAGGTCGAGGGCGAACGGGACCGCCTCGATGCCGAACTGGAGAAGACCGATATCAGGATCCGCCAGCTCGAAGAGCAGAACGACACTCTATCAAAACGGCTGGTCTTAATTGGCGGCCGTCCGGTTACTGGCCCAGCTGTCGGCGACACCGAGCAGAGCGAACTCCTGAGGCTGACGACGCTGCGTCGCGAGATTGAAGCCGCTGGCTTGCAGTGGCAGCAGATCGCAGGCACAGACATTGCTCGTGAGCGCGCCGCCGCGCAGCCTAGGAGCGAGAACGCCGGCCGGGCAATCGCGGCCTGGTCTGCTGCCAAGGGAGCCGCGCTTGAGGCCGTGTTCGAACGGCTCATTCCTTTGTTCTCCGACCTTCCGTCAGTGAGCGCCGCCGGACCCCAGCCGGCACATGCCGCGGCGACAAAAGCGGTGCGCGAAGAGCTGCGGCGTTGCAAGGATCTGCTCGACAAGGACGCAACCGACGCCAAGCTGGAAGCCGATCATGAAGGCGACGTCACACGCGGTCGGGCGCGCGTACAGGCACTGGAGCGGCAAATCTCGAACCTCGCATCGGAGGCCGGTGCCCTTGCCCAGGCCTTGAGTGGGGTGCTGCCTCATATCCATAGCGACGACTGCCCGGTCTGCGGTCGCAATTTCAAAGAGACCTCAGAGGAGCCGCTGCAGTCCCATGTCTCTGCGCGGATAGCAGAGCTCACCGCTGCTGCCGGGCAGCTCCAGGCTCTGAGCCGGGACCGGGCCTCATCCCTCTCGGCTGTCGCCGTCGCGGAGCGAGCGCTCGGCGAGGTCCAGGGGCGACGCCTCGACGCCACCAATCGAGACGCGCTTCGAACCCGGGTGGCGCTTTTGCAGGAAGTCGACCTGTCACTGGCCGGCATGACCAGCGACGTGGAGGAAGGTCAACGCCTTATGGGTGAGGCCGCTGCGGCTTCTCGTGCGCTTTCAGATCTCGCCGTTCAGGACCAGGGTGGCACGGCGTTGCGGCAGTCGGTAGAGCGCTTCGGCTCGGAGCTCGGCCTGGCGTCTCTCGGCCCCACCGAAGACATTGCGGCCGCTCTGTCGCGCTTTGCCGCCGAGGCGTCACGCCTCGTCGAAACCTATACTGCGAACCAGACGATCCGCCGTGAAATGGCGGGGAACGCCCTTGAAGTGCAGCGCCTCAATGCCTCCAGGCAGCCTGTCGTTGACGCAACGGGAGCCGCACAGGGTCGCCTCGGCCGGCTGAATGCCGCGAAAGATCGCGCGGACCGCCTAATTCTTCACGCTCGTGAGCTGGCAAAGCGCGCGGGAGAAGCCCGGACCGCCATTGTCAGGAAGGTCTTCAATGGCTCGCTGAACCGGGTGTGGCGCGACCTCTTCGTGCGGCTGGCGCCGGAAGAGCCATTTGTCCCTGCCTTTGCCGTCCCCGAAACCAATGGCGGCCCGGTCGAGGCAGTTCTTGAGACCTGGTATCGCTCAGGCGGCAAGGGCGGCGATCCCCGCGCTATGCTGAGTGCCGGCAATCTCAACACGGCCGCGCTTACGCTTTTCCTCGCTCTACATCTTTCGGTTTCCCCCGACCTCCCCTGGCTCGTGATCGACGATCCCGTGCAGAGCATGGACGAGGTCCATATTGCCCAGTTCACCGCACTGCTCAGAACGCTGGCCAAGTCGAACCTACAGCGTCAGATCATTATTGCGGTGCACGAGAAGCCGCTGTTCGATTATCTCTCACTCGAGCTCAGCCCGGCGTTCCAGAACGACCGGCTGATCACCATTGAGCTCAGCCGCAGTGCCGATGGCCAGACGCTGATGAACTATCTGCCCCACGTCTTCACTCCGGACCAGGCGGTCGCGGCATGATCAGAGTCACCGCGGGGAGCGCGATCACCTGGTTGACCGTTGACTCGACGAAAGCCGTCGACACCACCTCGCCATAGCGGTGCCGTTCGGCGTAATTCGGGATGAGATCGGCGTTATTTTCGATGTAGCGGTTGAATTCCAACGGGTACCGGCGCAGCTTGCGCACCTCTGGCGGCGGATCGGCGATGAGATCAAACCCATCGGTCCTCAACAAGGATGAGTGCTCTGCCGACGTTGCCATGCCAAAGATGGTGTTTCACGCTTTCGAGCGTTGCGACGGCCGCGGGCGCTGCGGCGCTGAGCGGCGGAGGCAGGCCGCGCGCCATCTGTTGGAG
>NZ_JBSKBQ010000030.1:0-30782 GCF_053714375.1 Mesorhizobium sp. ArgA1 | reverse complement strand
ACCGCCAAAATCACCAAAAAGTCAAGAATTACCGCCGTTCCGGTGAAAGAATTTAGCACCACACTATTTTCATTGACCAAGCTACGGTCACTAAAAATCAATGACTTACGTGGCTATGTTCTTTTTGTGTTCTCGTCCAGGTGTTCAAGTCGGGTTTAGGTTCGCTTGTCGGCGCGCAATCGGGCGACGCGTATTAATGCAATGACGAGGAAGATGGGCGCGAGCTTGTCGTTGGCGACCTGGCGGAAGTGCTTCAGGTTGGAGAAGAAGTGCTCGATTAGGTTGTGTGCGCGTTCGAAGCGCTTACTGAAGCAACCTTCCGCTTTCGATTGAACTTGGCGGAGGTTTGGGCGATTTCCAGGGCACGGTGGGCATTATAGGCTTTGGGGCCAGAGGGGCTGATGGTCGAGGAGTCGACCGACAAGTCCCCATGATCTGATTATGCCGTCTGGCGGAGACGGATCGGGGGGCCTTGCGCGTCGAGTACGACGTGAGCGCTGGTCGTCAGTCCAAGGGACTGACCGAGACGACGAGCTGCCCCCTTTTTTTGCCGTGGCTCCCTGCTGGTGCGTCCGATGGAATTGCTATTGATCATCGGGACTGCCTCCGCTTCAGCCGTCAGCAGCATAGGTCCTTGCCGCATAACGGTCCGAAGTCGATTAGCAAAAACCCGCACACCCGGTTCCTCCTACGTCGTTTGCAGAACAAGCGAACAAGCTGTTGCGCTGCCTCCGGGCTCGGCCCAGCCCGCGAGATTTCAACACCGCTCGCATTCTTCGCATTCGCCGACGCCAGAGTTCGTGCGCCCCTGAGGTGGTTGTCTCCGGGGGCGCTGGCCTTGGAACAGAGGCGAGCATCGCATTGGTGTGATGGCCAACTTTGGGGCAAACTGTATATTTAACTGCGCTAACAAAGCTGCCATCGTCCTCACAAGTACACTCACTTGCGTGCGCTTCACGCTTCCGATTGAGAACACGAATGGAGGAAAAGATGAATTCCGGGCCGGTCAAGAGCAGCAGGAAAAAACTCACAATAGTCGACACCGATGTCCATCACGGCTACCGGGAACAATCGGATCTCTTTCCTTATCTCACCAAGTTCAATGCTGAGCGTTTTGCGGAGTGGGGCTTCGGCGGCCTTTCAACGCACCTCTACACCTCCAGCGGAGGAATTCACGGACAAAGGGCGGATTTCGAAGCGGAAGAGGCCGGCGATGGATTGGGTACTATTGGCGGTGCTGATTATTGCAGCAAGCACTTACTAGACGCGAATGGTATCGATGTGGCCGTTCTTACCGGTGGTATTGCAGGAGCGGCGAGCGCGCTACCCGACGTGGACTATGGAAGCGCGCTGTGCCGCGCGTTCAACGATCACTCGATGGAGCATTGGATCGCCAAGGATCCGAGGTTTCGACTCAATATCGATATCAATTCACAGGACCCTTTAGGGGCGGCGGCTGAGATCGACAGGCTTGGCTCGCATCCTGCTGTTTGTGGGGTCATGTTCAGTTGTGGCGCGCCCAAGCCCTTTGGCCAGCGCTTTTACCATCCCATATACGAAGCGTGTGCCCGGCACGGACTAGCGGTGACGATGCATTTCGGGTCAGAAGGAGAAGGTGTCAATCCGCCGCCGTCGGCGGCCGGCTTCCCCAGCTACTACATAGAAAGCCGTCAGCTGCGTCCGCCAGCTTATGCCGTGCACCTGGCAAGCTTTATTTTCGAAGGTGTCTTCGAAAAGTTTCCGACCTTGAAAGTGGCCATGGTGGAAAGCGGATTTGCCTGGGCGGTGCCCTTGATGTGGAAGATGGATCTGGACTGGAAGGGCCTTCGTCGACACACTCCATGGGTAAAAAGGCTACCTAGTGAGTACTTGAAGGACCATGTCCGTTTTGGAACCCAACCACTAGACGAGCCCACGGATCCGGAAGCGATAAATCACATTATCAACTGGATTGATGGTTCGCGAACCCTGATGTTTGCGAGTGACTTCCCGCACTGGGATGCGGATGATCCGATGATGACCTTGTCCGAGCAGCCGGAAGATTTGCGGCGACGCATCTTTGCAGAGAATGCCATCGATACTTACAAACTGTCGCTGCCAGCAATCTCTAAGGCCGCATAGGGAGTATGTACCGGTGCCTAAGAAATATGAAGTTTGTTACGCGGACGAAATTCCGGTTGGCGGACGACGCATTGTCGATATAGCAGGGCGCAGTGTCGGGATCTTCAACGTCAACAACGAATACTATGCTGTTCGCAACAGTTGCCCACACAAAGCCGCGCCCCTGTGTAAGGGAATTATCGACGGAATGGTCACAGGCGCCATGCCAGGACAGTTCGAGTACGAGCAAGAAGGCGAAATAATTCGATGTCCGTGGCATGGCTGGGAGTTTGCAATCAAAACGGGCCAGTCCGTGTTCAATCCACACAAGGTTTGGGTACGCGGCTATCCCGTGAGTGTGGAGGCAAAGCCCTCAAACTGCGCCGAGGCCGACGCGGCCAGCATCGAAAAGGATCCCTCCGTAGACACCTATCGTATGTCGGTCGAGGAAACCAACGGTAACAGTCGACCTACTCTCTACATACACCTCTAAGTCGAGGAATGCCTCCGGTTGTGAGCGCTTTGCAGCACTCGAATCAGAGCAGCTAAGCGCATTATCGAATGGGGAATGAGGGGTGCAGCTGCTCAGAAATTCGCGCCTAGGCTCCTTTGACTGGGTGGGCTGCCCGACCTCCGATGGAGGAGCAAAGCGATTTCGCAGCCCTGCCTTTTGTACGAGGCGAAAAGTGTAGGGTTCGCTCGAAAGGAGCCAGGCCAGATGGACGGCCATCGCCTCCAACGTTTGATGGTGTTGGTTGGGCGCCGTCAATCTTCATGTGGCACCAGCAACCAGGCTACTCATGCGGGTATCAGAGAATAACCAAGAACGTAACAAAAAGGGGAATTAAGATGAAAGAACTGGATTTTCTCAGTGAGCGCGTCGCGAAAGGGAAACTGTCCCGCCGCGAGTTTCTAGGTCGGGCCGCTGTGCTCGGCGTCAGCGCCGCCTTTGCCAACAACCTGCTTGCCACGGCTGCAAGGGCCGAAGGACCCGTCAAGGGGGGATTGCTCAAAGCTGGGCTGCAAGGCGGAGCGGCCACGGACAGCCTCGATCCCGTCCTCTTGACCGATGCGTTCCAATTTATCTTCAGCCGCCAATGGGGCGAAACGGTTGTTGAACTGGACGCAGACAGAAAAGTGCAGCCGGCACTTGCCGAGGAATGGGGCCCGTCGAAGGACGCCAAGGCCTGGACCTTCAAGATCCGCAAGGGCGTGCATTTCCATGACGGAAAGGAGATGACCCCCGCCGACGTGCTTGCCACCATAGAGCGCCATGGCGGCGCTAACTCGAAATCCGGCGCGTTCCCACTTTTGCAGGGCATCGACAAAATGGCCGTCGACGGCCAGAACTTGGTCTTCACGCTCAAAGAAGCCAATGCCGAATTTCCCTTCATAATGACTGCACACCAGGTGGTGATCCAGCCGAATGGCGGCAAGGACAACCCAACCGCCGGAATAGGAACCGGGCCTTACAAGGTCACCGTCCACGATGCCGGCGTTCGATCTGGCGGCGAAAGGTTCGCAGACTACTGGCGCAACGATCGCGGCTTTGCCGATCAGATCGAGATCGTCATCATCAACGACGGGACGGCCCGCAACTCCGCCTTGCAGAGCGGGCAGGTCCACATGATCAACAGAGTCGATCCGAAGGTGGTCGAACTCCTAAAGCGCGCTCCATCCATCACCATCCGCAACGCCAGCAGCCGTGGCCACTATATGTTTGTTTGCCAGTGCGACACGGCGCCTGTCGACAACAACGACCTTCGATTGGCGCTCAAGTATGCGATCGACCGCGAGGAGATGGTCCAGAAGATCCTGGGGGGATATGGCTCCGTCGGCAATGATACCCCTATCAGCAAGACCTATCCCCTTTTCACCGAAATGGAGCAGCGCAAGTACGATCCGGACAAAGCAGCCTTCCATTACAAGAAGTCCGGGCACTCGGGATCGGTACTGCTTAACACGTCCGACGTCGGCTTCCCCGGTGCGGTGGAAGCTGCTCAGCTATACCAGGCGAGCGCGGCCAAGGCGGGCATCACCATTGAGGTCAAGCGCGACCCGGCCGACGGGTACTGGTCAGAATTCGATAAAATGCCTTTCAAGGCCAGCTATTTTGGTGGCCGTCCGACGCAGGACATGACGTATTCCCTCGAATACCAGTCTAAAGCGCCATGGAACGAGTCTCACTTCTCCAACGAGAAGTTCGACCAGATGCTGGTCCAGGCACGTGGCGAACTCGATGCCGACAAGCGCAAAAAGCTTTACGCCGACATGGGTACGATCCTCCGCGACGAAGGTGGCTCGATCCTCCCGATGTTCAACGACTTCATCGATGCCACAGGGCCGCGGGTTGGCGGCTGGGCCACGGATGGCAACCAGGAACTTATGGGCGGCTATGCGCTGTCCAAATGCTGGCTCCAGGCCTGAGGCCGTACGACCATGGTTTCCAAGCTTGTTGCCCAGCGCATTGCGCTGGGCATCCTTTTGCTAGTCGCCGTTTCGGTTCTGATCTTCGCTGGCACCAATCTCCTGCCGGGCGATGTTGCGCAGGCCATTCTCGGCAAAACGGCGACGCCGCTGGCTATCGAGAACCTCAGAAAGGAAATGGGGCTGAACGACCCCGCCTATGTCAGGTATTTCCACTGGCTGTTCGGAATTCTGCACGGTGACCTGGGCACTGCTCTGACGACCAAGCTCAATATCGCCGCGTCCATCAAGGAGCGGTTGTGGAACACACTGTTTCTCGCCTTCTGGGCCGCCATCGTGTCGATTCCGCTTGCCGTCATCATGGGACTCGTCGCCGTGCATAATCACAACGGCCCGGTCGACAAGCTCATTTCGGGCTTGGCGCTTGCCTCCACCTCGGTGCCGGAATTTTTCATCGGCTATTTGCTGGTCTATTTCCTCGCCGTCAAATTCCAGGTCTTCCCAGGCATTTCGACCGTCTATGACGGCATGCCCTTCCTCGACAGGATGAAAGCGATAGCGTTGCCCTGCACCGCGCTGACCCTGGGCATTCTCGCACATATGATGCGCATGACGCGCGCCGCGATCCTCAACGTAATGCAGTCGGCTTACATCGAGACTGCCGAACTGAAAGGCCTGACGGCGTTCGAAGTCATCCGCAAGCATGCTTTACCCAATGCCCTTGCCCCCATCATCAATGTCGTGATCCTCAACCTCGCCTATCTCGTGGTCGGCGTCGTTGTCGTCGAGGTGATCTTCGTCTATCCGGGCATGGGCCAGTATCTGGTCGATCATGTCGCTATGCGGGACGTGCCGGTCGTCCAGGCCGTCGGCCTGATCTTCGCCGCCGTTTATATCTTTCTCAACGTCGTGGCCGACGTGGCGTCCATTCTCGCCAATCCGCGCCTCAGGCATCCGAGGTAGGAGCGCTATGCTAAGACGTATTCCCATCGGGGCGCTGATCGGCCTTGTTATCACCACCCTCTTCTTCCTCGTGGCGATCTTTGCACAGGGGATCGCGCCCTACGGCCTTGGCGATATTGTCGGCGGCGTTTGGGAGCCGATGTCGGCGAAATTTCTCGTCGGCACCGACAATCTTGGCCGCGACCTGCTCTCGCGCATGATCTATGGCTCCCAGACGACGATCCTGATCGCGATGCTGGCGACACTACTTTCCTTCTCGCTGGGCGCAATCCTCGGCTTCACTGCAGCGGTGGTCGGCGGCTGGTTCGATATGTTGATGTCCCGTTTTGTCGACCTGCTGATGGCAATCCCGACGCTGATCTTCGGTCTCGTCGTGCTCTCGGTGCTGCCGTCCAACATCGTGACGCTGATCCTCGTCATGGGTATCCTCGATGCGACCCGCGTCTACCGCCTTTCACGCGCGGTCGCATCGGACTTGAATGTCATGGATTTCGTCGAGGCCGCCAAGCTACGCGGCGAAGGCAAGGGGTGGGTGATCTTCGCCGAGATTCTGCCCAACGCGCTGTCGCCGTTGGTTTCGGAACTCGGGCTGCGCTTCATTTATGCGGTGCTCTTCCTCTCTGCTCTCTCCTTTCTCGGCCTCGGCGTGCAGCCGCCGGCAGCGGACTGGGGCGGCATGGTCAAGGAGAACAAGGATGGGATCGTCTTCGGCATCCCGGCGGCGCTGATCCCGGCCGCGGCGATTGCCGCGCTCGCCATCTCCGTCAACCTGGTCGCCGACTGGATCCTGAACCGCACCAGCGATCTCAAGGGAGGGCGCGGCAATGGCTGATGTTCTGCTCGATATCCGCAATCTCCGCATCGAGGCGACCACCTATCCGCGCGGCCAAAAGCCGACGACGATCGCCATCGTCGATGACGTCTCGCTGACGCTCGAGAAGGGCAAGGTGCTCGGCCTGATCGGTGAATCCGGCGCCGGCAAATCGACCATCGGGCTGTCGCCGATGGGCTATGGTCGCGGCGGTGTCCGCATCACCGGCGGCGAAGTCATCCTCAACGGCCGCGACATACTCAAGCAGGGCAAGAACGGCATCCGCAAGCTGCGCGGCCATGAGGTCTGCTACGTCGCGCAATCGGCCGCCGCAGCTTTGAATCCGGCGCAGCGGCTAATGGATCAGGTCGTCGAGACTTGTCTCAAGCACGGCTTAGCCACTCGCGCCGAAGCCGAACGCCGGGCGGTCGCGCTGTTCCGCAAGCTCAGCCTTCCCGACCCGGAAAATATCGGCAGGCGCTATCCGCACCAGGTTTCCGGCGGACAATTGCAACGCGTAATGACGGCGATGGCGCTCTGCCCCGAACCGGATCTGATCATCTTCGACGAGCCGACCACGGCGCTCGACGTGACGACCCAGATCGACGTGCTGATAGCCATCAAGCAAGCGATCCGCGCCACTGGCGTGGCGGCGCTCTACATCACTCACGACCTTGCTGTCGTGGCTCAGGTCGCCGACGACATTATGGTCCTGCGTTATGGCAAGATGGTCGAAAAGGACACGACGCACGCCATCATCAAGGAGCCGAAGGAAACCTACACCCAGGCGCTTGTCTCGGTACATCAGATCGAGCACCGGGAAAAGCAGCCGACGCCGAAGCCGATCCTATCGGTGAAGAATGTCACGGCTGCTTATGGCCAGGGCGTAATCAAGGTGCTGAAGAACGTTTCCGTCGATATCCACCCGGGTCAGACACTTGCCGTGGTCGGCGAATCCGGCTCCGGCAAGTCGACTCTGGCGCGCGCCATCACCGGCCTGCTGCCGTCGCTGCAGGGCGAAATCACCTTCGACGGACGCAAGCTTTCGAACCGGCTGGCCGACCGGTCAAAGGAAGACCTCCGCACGTTGCAGATGATCTACCAGATGGCGGATGTCGCGGTGAATCCGCGCCACACCGTCGGCACCATCATCGGTCGGCCGTTGACCTTCTATTTCGGACTGAGGGGGGCCGAGCGCGAGCGGCGCGTGCAAGAGCTCCTCGAAGAGATCGAGATGGGTACCGGCTTCCTCGACCGTTACCCGGCTGAGCTTTCGGGTGGGCAAAAGCAGCGCGTCTGCATCGCCCGCGCCCTTGCCGCCAAGCCGAAGCTAATCATCTGCGACGAGGTGACCTCAGCCCTCGATCCGCTGGTGGCCAACGGCATCCTGAAGCTGCTGCTAAAACTGCAGCAGATCGAGCAGGTGGCTTACCTGTTCATCACCCACGATCTCGCGACGGTGAGGTCGATCGCCGATTCCATCGCCGTCATGTATCGCGGCGAGGTCGTGCGCTATGGGGCGAAAAGCCAAGGGCTGGCGCCGCCGTTCGACGACTATACCGATCTCCTGCTGTCGTCGGTGCCGGAGATGGAAATTGGCTGGCTGGAGAAAGCGAGCGCCGGCCGCAAGATGGCGAGCGCTGGGAATTAGCAATATGAATCTTCGCAATTTCGTCCAGTTCAATGAAATTCCCTGCGCCGGTGTTCTCCCAGCACCCGCGCAACCTTGCCCGGCTTCGAGCCGGGCCTTTTTATTCGAATTCACTCGCGAAAATGGCAAGCCGGTTCGCGGCAGGGAGTTGCTTTGCTTGGCGGATCGAGCATGAATGGAACCGAGTTCGAAGACTCAAGTCTTCAACCAGGAGGCCGATGGCAATATTGTTGGTGGAGCGGCCTCGCTTGCCGCCAAGTCGCCTCCGAAAATTCGGCGGCTTGCGCCCAGACTCCGATGTCCAATCCCTCTCTCGCTTCAGTGATGTCGCAACCCTTCATCGGATGAAGACGTGAATACGTCTATCCGCCGGAGAGCCAAATCTCAAGGATTTCAGTAAAAATGGAAAATGATTGTCTCAGCCTTGATGAAATCGTCCGCCGCGTGGATGTGAAAGCCGAAGATTACTGCGCTTTAAGCGACCGCATCTGGGCAATGCCAGAATTGGCATTTGACGAGCATCGCTCGGTTGCCGAGCACATCGACATGCTCGAGCGCGAAGGCTTTCGCATTAGTACGAATGTCGGCGGGATCGCTACGGCCTTCGTGGCCGAATTCGGCGAGGGCAGCCCCATCATTGGCATCCTCGGCGAATACGATGCGCTTCCTGATCTTGCTCAAGTCTCGGGCGCAGCTGAACCCCGCGCGACTGAAGCTGGACCAGGTCATGGTTGCGGGCACAATCTTCTCGGTTCTGGCTCGGCGCTTGCCGCAGTTGCATTAAAAGATGCGCTCGCAGCTGAACGTATTGAAGGCACGGTGCGTTTTTACGGCTGCCCGGCAGAGGAAGCTGGAGGGGGTAAGGCCTTTATGGCTCGAGCTGGCGTGTTTAATGATCTTGACGCGGCCTTCTGCTGGCACCCAGCGGTGGTAAACGAGGTGCTGACCAAGTCCTCGAACGCTGCAAAGTGGGCACGTTTTTCATTTGCCGGACGGGCGGCGCACGCGGCGGCGGATCCACATTTGGGACGCAGCGCGCTTGACGCAGTCGAGTTAATGAACGTTGGCGTCAATTACATGCGCGAGCACATGCCCTCGAATGCTCGCGTTCACTATGCCATCATCAACGCCGGTGGCGAGTTCCCCAACGTAGTGCAGGCATATGCTGAGTCATCCTATTCTATTCGTTCTCCGAGCGTGCAAGACGCTGAGCGGGTGTTCGCGCGCGTGCAGAAGATTGCAGAAGGTGCTGCGCTCATGACCGAGACATCGGTAAAGGTGCAAATCACCGGTGGCTACTCCAACCTTTTGCCCAACAAAGCGCTGTATGATGTCATGTATGAGAACATGCGCCGTGTCGGCCCGCCTCCTTTTGACGCAGCTGACTATGAGTTCGCCGGGGAGCTTCGCAAGACGGCACTGACGGACGAAGATGCGCTGGCCAGCGTCGTAGGGCGAGATGTTTCATTGAAGGATAAGATCCTCCACGATAGCCTGCTACCATTGGGTACAGACCAATTCGAGTTTGGCTCGACAGATGTGGGCGACGTCAGCTGGATCGTCCCCACCGCACAGTGTCAAACGGCCTGTTTTGCTATCGGAACGCCCTTCCACAGTTGGCAGCTCGTCACCCAAGGCGATTTGCCCGCGGCCCACAAGGGAATGATATTGGCTGCTAAGGTCATGGCTTCTACCGCGGCAGATTGCATACGAAATCCAGAGATCATCGTTCGCGCAAAAGCGGAGTTAAGGCAACAAACAGGCGGGCGCTCATATCTTTGCCCAATACCTTCGGACGTCACTCCCAGTGATCTGCGCTCCAAGGTGCGATAAAGCCGCGCTCTCTTCGCCCACTCCAGCCGATTATGCTTGGAGGACTGTCGGGCATTTCCGGTGTGTTTCTCACCAGATAGCCTAATCGGCCCGCTGAGCGGCGGCCTTATCCCCTCTGGACCGCGCTGCCTGATCGCAGACGCGCCCTGCACCTCGGTCAGGCGGGCAGTCTTGTGGGATTTGGCTCCGCACCGGAAGAGCTGGAGAGTTGGCCCGGCGCAGCTTCATCAGGGCCTCCTGCTCACCGACATCCGACCGGCTGGACCGAGTGTGCGCTGGGCGCTGCGACCGGTTCGCTGTGGAGAATTTTAGTAGCCCGCGATCGCTTTTGTCTCCAAGAACTCTTCCATCCCGAACCTTCCCCATTCACGGCCGTTTCCCGATCTCTTGTATCCCCCGAATGGCGTGGCCCAATCAGCAAACACCCCTTGGATGCTAACGCTGCCCGCTCGCACCTGCCGAGCAACGTTGCGAGCACGCGCGATCGACCCGGACGTAACGTAGCCGGCAAGACCATAGGGGGTATCATTGGCAATGCGTATTGCGTCCGCTTCATCCTTGGCGCCCATCAGCACCAAAACAGGGCCGAAAATCTCTTCCTGCGCGATTGCCATATCAGACGTGACATCTGCGAAGATGGTTGGTCGAACATAGTAGCCTTTATGAATGCCCTCTGGCAGCCCTGTGCCTCCTACGACCAAGGTCGCGCCGTCCGCAAGCCCACTTTCAATCCACGCCTGAATTCTTTCCCACTGAGTCCGATTAACGACGGGTCCGAGAGTGGTGGCTACCGCTCGCGGATCCCCTACTTTTATCTGCTCCACAGCCATTTTCGCTATGCGCGCAGCCTCCCGCATCCTGTCTGCGGGGACAATCATTCGCGTGGGTGCGTCGCATGACTGGCCAGTATTCATCATCATGTAAGCGACACCGCCAGCAACAGCCTGTTCAAGGTCCGCATCATCCAGGATGATATTGGGCGATTTTCCGCCCAGTTCCTGGCTGACACGCTTGACTGTGGCGGCAGAGCGGACGGCCACGTCTACACCCGCTCGCGTCGAACCGGTGAACGACATCATGTCGATGTCAGGATGCTCGCTCATTGCGGCGCCGACCTCAGGGCCCAAGCCATTGACGAGGTTGAAAACACCGCGCGGCACCCCAGCCTCGTGCAAAATCTCTGCGAAGATCAATGCGCAACTTGGCGTAAACTCGGAAGGCTTCAAGACCATGGTGCAGCCTGCCGCGAGCGCTGGGGCGACTTTGGCCCCGATCTGATTCATCGGCCAGTTCCACGGCGTGATCATCCCCACCACACCAATTGGTTCTCGCACGACTAGCGCCGAGCCGATCGGTTCCTCGAATCTATATCGCTCAAGCAGACTGCGTATGGTTTCAAAATGGGCCAAGCCTGCCGGAGCATGTTCTTTGTTTGCAAGCCCCAAAGGCGCGCCCATTTCGTCGGAAATGGATGCCGCAAGGTCTGCAATCCTTGAACGGTAGACATCGATAATTCTCCCCAGGAGTGCGAGTCGCTCGTCACGTGATGTGTTGGAAAAGTCCTTGAAGGACCGTTTGGCTGCGTCGATCGCGGCATCTACATCAGCCTTCGACCCGAGAGCTATTTCATACATGGCCTCTTCGTTGGCAGGATTGACCACCGCCATTCGGTTCGGCGACGCGGGCTCCGTCCATACGCCATCGATGTAGAATTTCATGCGCTGGATCATTGTCGGCTCCTGTGTTTCATTGCGTACTGTGGTAAAATCAAAGGCTGGCCGAGATTGAATTTGTTTTGAAATGAAGCGCGTCGCTTTTTCTCGCTGCCGACCAGGTCGCCTCTTACTAAAAAGTTACTGGATGTGGCACGTACGGCGCCTCGAGCAATTTGACCTCATCTTCCGACAGCTTCACGCCGATGGCCTCGAAGGCGTCCTCGAGATGATGTGGCTTCGTCACGCCGACAACGGGTGCAGTCACCACCGGCTTTGAAAGCAGCCACGCCAGGGCAAGCTGTGCATGAGAGACGCCCCGCGTTTCCGATAGCGACGTAAGACGTTCGACGACTATCTTGTCCACTTCCTGAGTTCGGGCGTATAGCTCCGCGCCGATATCGTCGGTGCGCCCTCGAAGGGTATCTGGCTCTTCCTGCCAAGGGCGGGCGAGACGCCCGCGCGCAAGAGGGCCCCACGTTAGGACGCCGACGCCTTCGCTCTCGCAAAGAGGCAGCATCTCGCGCTCCTCCTCGCGATAAAGTAGACTGTAGTGCGGCTGCATGGAGACAAAGCGGGTCCAAGAATGCTTGTCGGCGAGCTGGAGCGCTTTGCAGAATTGCCATGCAGCCATTGAAGATGCGCCGATATACCGAACCTTCCCGGATTTGATAATGTCGTGCAACGCTTCGAGTGTCTCTTCGATCGGAGTGGCGTCGTCCCAGCGATGGATCTGGTAGAGGTCGATATAATCGGTGTTGAGGCGACGCAGACTTGCCTCCACCTCCGTCATGATCGCCTTGCGTGACAGGCCGCGTCCGTTTGGTTCGGCTCGCATCGGGTAGTAGACCTTCGTCGCGATCACCACCTCGTCGCGCCGCGCACAGTCACGCACAGCTCGGCCCAGTACCTCCTCGCTCGCGCCGTTGCCGTAGGAGTTGGCGGTATCGAAGAAATTGATTCCGCCTTCGATCGCCCGCTGGATGATCGGTCGACTCTGATCCTCGCTCAAACCCCAGCGACGCTCAGCCAGGCCGAAGCTCAAACAGCCAAGACAGATCCGAGAGACCTTGAGGCCGGTCGTTCCAACGTTGACGTAATCCACCCTCTCTCCCCCTAAGCTGGTGATGCAAACCCCAAGGCTGCAGGACCGTAGCGATGTCATAGATCTTCGATGGCACCTAATTGCGAGCCAGCGATGCCGTCTGCCCAAGGCGCTGGCCTAGGCACTCGAATATGTGCACGTGTACTATGTGCAGCGTGTGCGGCCCAGCTTGTGGCGCGCAAGCACACATTTGTTCACGCTACGGGAAGACACACCAAAACCTGGCCGCCTTCCACCTTCGTCTCAAACACGGTGATCGGGCAGTCGGCCGGGCCTTGAACCACCTCCCCGGAGGTAATTTCGAATTGAGCACCATGCAGAGGGCACTCGATAAGGGTCCCCTCCAGCCAGCCGTCGGAAAGGAGAGCGAACGCGTGTGAACACACGTTAGTGGTCGCATATACCTTGTTGTCGATCAGGTAGATAGCGACGCGTCTGTCGTTTATTTCGAACGGCGCTACGGTGTCCTCTTCAAGATCGGAAAAGGCGCAAATCGTTATCCATTCAGAATTTTGCGGCGTCGTTTCTTTGCTCATTTCTGCTGTTGTCACAGTTCACTCCGAGTGCCGTAATTAGCCAGCTGCAAGGTACAAATCGGACGGATCGACTTCCTCAGCCCGACTCATAATATCTTGCGATATGGGCCTGCCGGCCTTTGCGTCTCGGCGGAGCTGCATCATGTCACGACCAGGGTTCACGCCCACGGCACTGACAAAACGTCCGTGTTCATCGACGCCGATCTCCAGCCATCGTTCGCTCGCAACGTCCCCGATGCGATATAGGCGGGTCGCCAAGGCCGGCAGCCCGAATGACTGGATGGTCACGCCGCACTGATCGGACCAGAACCAAGGCAGGTCATGATACTGTGCATCCAGACCGCACATGACTTGTGCTGCCACAACTGCTTGATCGCCGGCCACAGTCCAGCTCTCACTGCGTAGCCGCCGGCCAAGCGAGGGCACAGGATAGTTCGTCACCTCTCCGGCAGCATATATTCCCGGAACGGACGTTTCGCAGCGTGCATTCACAATGATCCCGTCGGCAGTGTCGATGCCGGCATCGGCGGCGATTTCCGCATTAGGCCCAATCCCGATGCCAATAAGGACCGTGTCAGCAATGGCCGTCCCTCCATCCCAAGTGAGAATGACCTCGCCCTTTGAATTGTTCGACATGCGCAGATTTGCACAATTAAGACGAACCTCACCACCTTCGCTGGTGTGACGCGTAGCGACCCATTCTGATAAAGACAGTGAGGCGCTGCGCGGCAGTAGTCGCGGCGCCAGCTCAAAGACCGTTGTTTGACAGCCCAATCTGCGAGCATTCGCAGACACCTCCAGTCCTATAAAACCGCCACCGACGACTGCCAGCCGCTGGCCTGGCGCAAGAGCCGCACGCAAACGCAAAGCGTCCAATTCAGTGCGCAAATAATGAACTTGCGCTGGGTCCACATGGAAGTTTTCCAACTGCCTGACCCGAGATCCCGTAGCGATCAAAAGTTTGTCGTAGTGTTCCGGATCGCCGTTATCGGTATGGACGAGGCGTCGAACAGGGTCGATGAGCGTGGCCTTCGTCCCATCTCGCAAAATGACGCGGTCTGAATAAAGCTCAGAGCCTTTCAGAGTCGGCCTCTTGCCCTCCAAGAGGAATTCCTTGGACAGTGGCGGCCTGTCGTAGGGGGTCCCGCTTTCGCTATGAATAAGGACCGTTCGCTGCTCAGGACGCAGCTCGGCGAGCGTTGTGGCAGCACGATGCCCTGCCAGTCCTCCTCCGATGATAACGACCGTTTCCATAAACTTTCCTCAGCACCTGGCAACTTTGAACGTTACCAACGTGACGAAAGAAACCAAAAACTTGGAGATGCACCAGTGTCAAATTCCTACAAATTCGCTCAGCACAGACGTCCCAGTTCCCAAAGCAAAACCTGAAGCGCCTATTCGGCAGAAACTGTGCTCCGTGGAATAGGTGGCTTTTGTGCATTTTCCCGGTGAGAAGGATCCATATTGTGCGAACACCGGCTAAGGCGGTGCAGGAGAATCACCGCGAGGGATCGGACTACCACCCATTGTACGTTTAAAGGTAAAACGGCCTTCTTGTGACAGAGACCGCAGGTGCCAGTTACGATAGGAATTCCAGTCCTATGACCCATGGTCCCAAGACATCGGCTATGCGCCGTTACGAATCTGTCGTTGACCTCATCAAGCGTCGTATTGGCACAGGGACTCTAAGGGTCGGTGACCGCCTGCCTTCTGTTCGGCAGTTGAGCGAAGACACCGGGTATAGCCCGATGACAGTGCATCATGCATACGAGCTCTTGGAGGCTGAAGGGGTTTGCGAGGCCCGGCCCCGGTCGGGCTTCTATGTCGTCGGTGCGCCGGCACCAGTGACAGACCCAGGGGCCAATAGCCACGATGTCGGTGGCGAGGCGGTAAAAAATCTGCCTGAGGCTTTGCTCCATATTTGGTATTCAAATGAGCTTGGCGCATTCGGCAGCTTCTACCCAAGTCCGGACCTATTCGACCGCAACGACATAGACCGCCTGCTGCGCCAGCTCTTGCGCCAAGGCGAGACACGGCTTGTTGGGTGCGATTCACCACAAGGCGACGTGCAGTTGCGCCACGAGATTTCGCGTCGGGCATCAAGGCGGGGAAGCGTCGTATCACACGGGGAAATCGTTGTCGGCAACACCGGGATGTCGTGCTTCGACATGTGCCTCAACGCATTTACCAAGCCAGGAGACGTCATTCTGGTCGAAAGCCCTTCTTATTTTCCTATGCTGGCCGGATTGAACCGCAAGAGCCTCTCCGTCGTGGAAATTTATTCCCACCCGCGCTCGGGCATCGATCCCGAACAATTCCTGCATCTTGTCCGTTCTAATTCGGTTCGCGTGGCGTTGCTTACAGGCTCCCATCACTATCCCACAGGCGTGACCTATTCCGAGCAAACAATGCGCCGTGTTGTGGAAATCGCTCGCCAACACCAGGTGCTTATCCTCGAAAATGACATGTTCAGCGACCTGAATTACGATGGCAGCAGACAGCCTTCGTTCAAACAACACGATCCGTCCGACATCGTGGTGCAATTCGGGAGTTTCATGGCCTCGCTCCCGCCAGCATATGGATTGGGTTGGATCATTGCCGGCACCCACACACGACGTTTGATGACTTACCAATATACACATGGACTGAACAGCGGTGATGGTATTGTCCAGCGCGCGATCGCCACGTTTCTGGCGACCCGCAGTCAGGATCGACATTTGAGGCAGTTGCGCGGCACGCTTGCAGCGCGGATGCAACGTGGACTCGATTTGATGGCAGAACATTTTCCCAGGGAATGTGTCGTATCGCCCCCTATCGGCGGGTTTATGTGCTGGGTACGAGGTCCAGTCAGCTTCGATGCAACCAGCGCTTTGCTTCAAGCGGTAGAATCCGACTTCAGTTTTCTCCCAGGTCCTATCTTCTCGATCGAGTCCTCCTTCCGAAATTTCGTAGCGCTCAACTTCTCGTTCCCATGGACCGCGCAGAACGAAGCCTATCTGGCGAAACTGGGTGAAATGATGCACAGGTCGGTCGGACGGTAACGAGATCGAAAGGCTTGAGGCTGCGCAGTCTCGTGCATTCTCCGTGACGGCGGATACAACGGCGCCGTCTTGATCAGCGCCTCAGCAGGCGGCGCGGTAGTCCTTCGCCCAACGGCTATTCGACGGCTACAGCTGCGCGGCATTCCGAGCACGTCGCGACAGCGGACGAGCTTTTGCGAGCGATGGCAATTGCCGAGAGCCGGCCGCTGCGAGGTCCTTATCGGACGCTCCCTGCGGCAATGCCCCTCCTGTCGTCAACGGCAGATGATTGTCATCGAAGTCTTCCGATGGCGTCCCCGGGGCCACAACCATACCTAAGATAGCTTGTGACGATTGAGCCCACCTTTCTTCGTCATCATATGGCAGGGGCCCTCCGGCTGGAACCGTACACACCAAGGGTGCGACCTGTTGCTCGGCAGCCTCTCCCGGCAACGCGGAGCGCCGATCTCAGGTTACTTGGTCAAATCTCCCAGCTTGCTGCGCATGCCGACGTCTTCGATCGCCTCGTCGACCGCCATCAATGCCTGTTCACAGGTGCAGCCTCAAGCACTCTGGCACGCGTCAGGGGTTTGGGATCTCCCGAGGTCGGGCGTCTCTGAAAGCAAGCCGCGCGTCAAAAGAAATACGGCCCAAGCGAGGCCAAATAAATTGGGCGATTACGGCATCGCCACGAAAGGTCCAGGACGGCGCCCGGCATTCTGCCGTTCCAGCATCCAGCCGGGATATTCGGACGGCAGCGCGCTGACCTCATCGAGCTTCGCGAGATCGTCTGAATCAAGCTTCAGCCCAGTAGCGGCGAGGTTCTGTTCGAGCTGGTCCATGCGGCTGGCGCCGATGATCACGCTCATCACGAAAGGCTTGGCCAGCACGTAGCCCAGCGCCACCGTGGCGACGTTGACATCGTGCTTCGTGGCTATCTCGCGCATAATCGCGACCGCGGCCCAGACGCGGTCCTCGTTGACTGGCGGGAAGTTGAAGCCGGTGCGCCGACCTTTGCCAACGCCACCGGGGCCGTATTTTCCCGAGAGCAGCCCGCCCGCCAGGGGCGACCAGACCATCAGGCCGAGCTTCTCCTCGTTGAGCAGCGGCACGATCTCGCGTTCGAGGTCGCGGCCGGCGATCGAGTAGTAGGACTGGATGGTCTCGAAACGGGAAAAGCCCTTGCGGTCGGCGATGCCAAGCGACTTGGCGATGCGCCAGGCCTGCCAGTTGGACACGCCGACATACCGGACCTTGCCGCTGGAGATGAGATCATCGAGTGCCCGCAGCGTCTCGTCGATTGGCGTCACAGTGTCGTTGCCGTGCAACTGATAGAGGTCGATATGGTCGAGCTGCAGCCGTTCGAGGCTGGCATCGATCGAATCCATGATGTGGCCGCGTGAGGAGCCGCGCTCGTTCGGTCCGCTGCCCATGGCGCCATGCACCTTGGTGGCGATGATGACGTCCGAGCGTTTAACGGCCAGGTCCTTGAATGACTGGCCGAGCAGGCGTTCGGACTCGCCGAATGAATAGACGTCCGCCGTGTCGAAGAAATTGACGCCGGCGGCAATGGAGCGGCCGACGATCTCGTCGACGCCTTTCTGGTCGAGGCTGGCGATCAAGGTCTCGTCGGGAGGACCGAAGGTCAGAGCGCCGAGGCAGAGTTCGGAGACGAATAGGCCGGTATTGCCAAGCTGGTTGTAGCGCATGATGGAATGTTTTCCGGGAGAAGGATTGAATGAAATGTGGGAGTAGGAGCGGGGCAGGGCGTTTCAAACGTGGCCATAGTGCTCGCGATGAACGACAACTGAAAAGGCAAAGTCGAGCAACGTGCTCCAAGAGAAAATAGGCAACCTGACTTCGCGCTGCACACAGCGTGCGAACGGCTGAAGCCCTGTGCACACGAATACCAATGCGCGCAGGTCAGGGTTCTTGGAGACGAAGTCCCTACACGCACTTACGAACTCGGCTTCGGCGCGTTCGAAACTGGCCATCGGAACCGCAGAGCGCCACTTGTCTGCGTTCCACAGATCCTCGAATTCCGGGCAGGAATAGTCTTCGCATATGCCCATCAACGCAAGGTTGGATCCAGGATCAATACCAGCGCTGACGAAATGGTGCTCGGTCAGCCGGCGAGGGTAGGCACACACAATGGCAACGCGTCCCGTGCCTCCGGTCAGCCGCTGTGCGAGAGGTACCTGCAAAAGGCTCGACATAAATACGGGCACGGAGACTTCGGCCGCCACCTCTTTTTGAAAATACGCAAAGTGAGCACACTCAGCAGCGATGACTCGACACCCCATGCGTTCGAGCCGACGAGCGGCCTCCAGTATGGGTTCTAGGCAAGCGGTTTTATCCGACTGAATTATAAGCCGATCGGCGTCGACACCTTCGACTACATCGTACTGAACCGGGTATGGATGCGCACTCGCGTTCCGTACAGAACCGGGATAACCGGGGTAAACCTCATCGAACAGCATGATCCCCAGACCCATCCCGCAGCCATATGTACCCGGTTGGGCACGAATAACATCTAACCCAAGGTCTTGGTTTCCAGACATTGTATGACTCCCAAGCTAGTAACTGGCTATTCTGCGTCGAACCATCGCTGTGTCACCATTTCTGGTGAAGCGGCAGTAGCTCGATGAATCGAAGAGAGCACCGCCATCGACGATAAGAACGTCGCGAAAACCTGCCGCTTCGTGATGGGATAATTCAAAAGTCGTGCCAATTGCGCGGAACTATCTTTCAAAAAGAATTTTTCGCCTTTTGTTCAATAGTTTAAATGCCTAAATGGGACAGCGCAACGGAGCTAGGCGGAATACGACCTTGTCTCAGACTCGACAAACCCAGGCGTCGGTCGTTGACGTCAACTGATTCATGTTGCCGAGGTCATCTGGCTAAGAGACCGTTCCGACCGCGCCGGAGGGCTACCAGTTGATCGGCCGCTGGCGCATCGTCAGCCTGATCTGTGGGTTGCGATTATCTCAGCCTCTGCGGCTCCACCACGATCATCACTGGAGGAAACAACAACGGCGAGATCGGCCTTCAGTGCCTTGCAAGCCTCGACCTCGATCGAGACTACCTTCACCTAACACAGGGGCAGTTTGCGACGGACGGATGAGGTTGTGATCGAGGCGACTGGGAACGCCACAGCGGCGGTGCGGGTGCTGTCGCCTTGTGTCGGCCGGGTGATTGTCCCCAACACGATGCAGGTGGAGGCGATCCTCCATGGCCCAGGATCACGACGGACAAGACGATGCCCGTGTCTGGCGCATCTCCATGCCTGCGCCTCTCTGTCGGAGGCTGGGGTTCCCGATGAGCGGACTGTCGGTCTGTTTAACTGTTCGGGGCCGCGCCCCTTGAGCGGCAAGTACTTCCCGACGACAAGCCGGCCACCCCCCACAGATCGGCGAGATCGCTCGCCCCCGCTGGTAGCTAGCGCAGCAGCGGGGGCTCGCAGCGCGGTGTCGCTCGCTGCCATTCGGCTTACGCCTCAACGTGAAGAACTTGCGAAACAGCGAGAAAGCCGCGGCTGAGCGTGCCTAAAAGATGATGTCCGACATTGGCGAAGAAACAGATGCACCTGAGCCGAGCAAAGAAACGCAACAGGAATCAAAACCGAAATCAGGCTTAGATGTTATCCGTGGATGACAGGGCCTTGGATCGTGGCGGCGAACTGGCAGCTCAACGCTTTCATAAAAAATTGACATGACATCACTGACTTGTCGCAGGTTTGGGGCGCAACCGACGCCAAGAGGCAAACTTTTCGAGATTTTCGATTAAGTAAATAAATGTATAGTAATAAATATTTACAGAACATTTACTTTACATAACACTTATTGGCTGGCAGGATCGCTGCGAGAGACTCCGCCATGTTGATGTGCGTCGAAGGTATTGTGATTGCCAATTGAAGCAACGTCAACTGTTCGGCTAGTCTATAGGTAGGTGATATCATGACAACTCGGATGGTTCAGGTTGGACTTGGTCAATGGGGTGCAGACTGGGCTGAAACGGTCGTACCTCGGGTGCCCGAAGTCGAGGCGACGGGCTGGGTCGATCAGAACCCCAACGCGTTGAAGCGAATGGAGCTGCGGTTGGGAGCTCGCCCGAACCAGTGTTTCCCAACCCTTGAGGCGGCACTGTCGAATATTAATGCCGATGCTGTTTTGATTACGGCGGACGTTCGGGCGCATGCTTCTCTCATTGAAGTTGCTCTGGAGACCGGCAAGCACGTACTGGTAGAGAAGCCCTTTGTGTCTACGACAGTCGAGGCGGTGCGTCTCGCCGATTTGGCGGAACGTTGCCACCTAACGCTTATGGTGAGCCAGAACTTCCGCTTCTTTCCTGCAGCTCTCAGCGCTGCCCAGCTTGTCAGAGAGCAGGTGCTCGGTCCGCTAGGCGCAGTCCATATCGAATTCCGGCGATTCCTGAACTGTACGCCGGCAGATGCATCTTTCTACACCTTCCGACAGCCCCTTCTTGAGGATCTTGGCATCCACCACTTTGACCTGATGCGTATGGTGCTCGGGCAGGAACCCCGGCAGGTATATTGTACCGCCTGGCAGCCGGAAGGGAGTCCGTTCAGAGAGCCACCCGCAGCGGCTGCGACGATCATCTTCGATCGAGGCACCGTCGTCACCTATCGCGGCAATTGGCTTAGCGTTGGAGCGGAGACGCCGTATGGTGGCGAATGGCATATGGAATGCGCCGAGGGCGAGATCATCTGGACCTGCCGCGGCGACCGCGATGTGACATTGGATGGCGATCAAGTCAGGCTCCGAAAAGTCGGCCACCCTGCAGTGCCGATCGACCTTCCGAAGATAGGATCGTTCGGACGAAGAGAAAGCTTGGCGACGTTTGCGCGAGCGGTCGAGAATGGCGACGTCGCACCGTTCGCAAGCCTCGGACGTGACAATATTGGCAGTCTCGCTCTCATGCAGGCCGCGATCACATCGGCGACCACTGGGCGGGTGATATCGGTCGAAACGCTCAACAGCAAACGCCCGATCGTTGCGAGGCGTGGCGGCGTTCGAGGTTGATTTCAAGACCCGATTTCATGAGGTGAATGAAAGCAGGAACACTCAGTGAAGCTCGGATCTGGAGGCCTCGGACACTGACGTATTGTTCGGTGGCCGTGCTGAGGGTTCTGCAAATTCCATTGAGAGAGGGCGGTCAAGGCAGGCTTTTCGGTTTGGCCGGCTTCCGTTTCCCATCATGCCGAAAGTCGCAGCAGCTAGTAAACAGAACATGCGTGGAAATCATGAAGGGTCTCGTACAGAACATCGATCGTCGAACTTTTTTAAAGAGCGGAGCCAGCTTCAGCGGTGGTATTATTGTTACAGGCACGCCGCTCTCGCAGGTGATCTGGGCGGCGGAAGGCAAATTGCTGAAGGTCGCCCTTCAGTTTGAGCTTGTGACTGTGGATCTCGGCTTTTCCACCTCTTCATACAGGCGGTCGATGACGGCCTCGTCTAGCTCATCACGCAGCATCTCGCGCTCCCGAATCATGCTCGTTCGAGTGATGCGCCCCCCTTGTAGAGGATTCGTGCGACAGCACCATAAAACGTTAGCGGCGTATAACGTTGACCTGACTTGCGCCCCAAGGAACCTTTCGCTCCAGCTTGCAGCCTACTCCACCGTCACCGATTTCGCCAGATTGCGCGGCTGGTCGACGTCAGTGCCCATGAATACGGCAGCGAAATAGGCCAGCATCTGGATCGGCAGCGCGTAGATGATGGGCGAGATGATTTCCGGCACATCCGGAAGCACGATCGTCTCCATCGTCTTCACGCTCACCTGTGCCGCGCCCTTGGCATCGGTGATCAGGATGATCTTGCCGCCGCGCGCCGCCACTTCCTGCATGTTCGAGACGGTCTTTTCGAAGACCCGGTCGTGCGGCGCGATCACGATCACCGGCATGTTCTCGTCTATCAGCGCGATCGGCCCGTGTTTCAGTTCGCCAGCCGCATAGCCCTCGGCGTGGATGTAGGAAATCTCCTTCAGCTTCAGCGCGCCTTCCATGGCCAGCGGGAAATTGGTGTCGCGGCCGAGATAGAGGACGTTCTTGTAGTGGGAAAGCGAGTGCGCGACGCTTTCGACCTGCTCTGCCAACTCCAGCACCTGGGTAGCCAAACGCGGCGCTTCGGAAAGATCGTGTACCAACTGCTTTTCCTGGTCGCGCGAAATCGTGCCGCGTGCCACACCCGCCCCCACCGCGAGCGAGGCCAGTACGGAGAGCTGGCAAGTAAAAGCCTTGGTCGAAGCGACGCCGATCTCAGGCCCCGCCAGGGTTGGCAGCACGACGTCGGATTCGCGCGCCATGGTCGATTCCCGCACATTGACGACCGCGCCGATCTTCATGCCGGCCTTGCGGCAATAGCGCAGCGAAGCCAACGTATCGGCGGTCTCGCCGGACTGCGAGATGAAAAAGGCGGCATCGCTGGCCGACAGCGGCATCTCGCGGTAACGGAATTCCGACGCGACATCGATATCGACCGGCAGCCGCGCATAGCGCTCGAACCAGTATTTGCCGATCAGGCCGGCAAGATACGCAGTGCCGCAGGCGGAGATGACCAGGCGGCCGATCTTGGCGAAATCGAATGGCAGGTCGAGCGGCTTGGAGACACCGGAGACGAAATCGACGTAGTGCGCCAGCGTGTGCGAAATCACCTCGGGCTGCTCATGAATTTCCTTTTCCATGAAATGGCGGCGATTGCCCTTGTCGACCATGAAGCTGGTCGACAGCGACTGCTGGCGCTTGCGGTCGACCTTCTTGCCGTCGATGTCGAAAATGGCAACGCTGTCGCGGCGCACGACTGCCCAGTCGCCGTCCTCGAGATAGGTGATCGAGTTGGTGAACGGAGCGAGCGCGATCGCGTCGGAACCGAGGAACATCTCGCCTTCGCCGTGGCCGACGGCCAAAGGCGGGCCGTTGCGGGCGCCGACGATCAGGTCCTCGTCGCCCTGGAACATGATCGCCAGCGCAAACGCGCCTGACAGGCGCTTCAGGGCCGCATGCGCCGCCTCGACCGGCTCCAGGCCTTTGGCGAGCTCGCGCGCCACCAGATGCGCGACGACCTCGGTGTCGGTCTGCGACGAGAAAGAATAACCGTCGCGGATCAGCTCGTCGCGCAGCTCGGCGAAATTCTCGATGATGCCGTTGTGGACGATGGCGACATCGTTGGAGAAATGCGGATGCGCATTGGTCTCGTTGGGCACGCCGTGGGTTGCCCAGCGAGTATGGCCGATACCGATCGTGCCGTCGAGCGGCTCGTCCTGCAGCCGACGTTCAAGGTTGATCAGTTTGCCCTCGGCACGGCGGCGGCCGAGCTCGCCCTTCTCGATAGTTGCGACGCCTGCCGAGTCATAGCCGCGATATTCGAGCCGCTTCAGCGCGTCGACGATGAGCGGCGCGACCTGCTGTTGGCCGACAATTCCGATGATGCCGCACATGCAACAGTTCCCTTAGGTGGGATTGAAATGGGTTCCGTCTGATAAGCGACGCAATCGCCCAGGTCGCCATCCAAAAGGATGACCCGGTGGCGGTTGTCACTTGGGGCAAGATTTCTCAAGTAGTTTGGGATAGGCGCTTCATCGTAGACCAGTTGCCGAACCGCAGGGGCTGACTGGTGAGAGGTGTCTCGGATTGTCCCTTCACCCCCCGTGGCCAAGCTTGAGCCCAACCGGCATGAAGATCGTCTATTGGGCAAATGGATGATTAAACTGGTCAGCGAAAGATTCTCCCGGGCGACCTCGACACCTGTCCGTGCGCCCAACGCCAGCCTGCCGTTGATAAGGGGGCTTGCTGGCATCAGCCTGGCAGCTTCCCGCAGGGTCCCTGACGTGGCGGGGCAGCAGATTCGGAGTTAGTCTTTGTCGCCGACTGGATGCAGCTCGGCTACTTCTTTTTCCACCGGGTTGTCCTGATCGGGCGTGAGGTCCAGCTTTCCCCAGATCGAGTTTCTCGGGTCATTCGACTTGGGTTTTCGGGACGACCTGATCTCTATGACAAATGACTTTGTCTTTTGACGCATGAACCCTCCAGGCGACGAATCGCGCGCTACGATAGCGCGCTAACCACGGGAGGCAACTGCCCGGCAGCGGGATTGTCGCCCCGGGTCCGCGCTGTGCCACGGAGTCAATGCAAGCGCTCGGTCTAACGGATGAAGACCACCTCTCAGCCCAATCTCGACCGTTCGTTCGATCATCGTGCTAAATCCCGATCTGACGGGCGCTGCGTCATGACCTGCCTTGTAAATACCGCAGGATTTGTACAAACGTGCGCCGTTAAAATGACCCGGACAAATTGCGGAAGCAGGGAGTGGACATGGTCTTTCGGTTGAAGGAGCGCCTCGGCAGGAAGTTTGAGGAAGAGGTGCAATTCTTCAGGGGGTGGCAAAAGGACAAGAAAAGAGTGGGTGCCCTCATGCCAACGTCGGTCCATGCGGCGCGCCGGATGGCGAGTGTGATAAATCCCGGGTCCGGGATGGCAGTTCTTGAGCTTGGCGCGGGCACCGGAGTCATCTCCAAGGCTATCCTTGAAAGAGGCATCGAGCCGCATCAACTGGTATCGGTCGAATATTCGAAGGATTTCTATGATCGCTTGACGCAACGCTTTCCAGGCGTGGATTTTCGCCTGGGCGATGCGTTTGCCTTGAGTGAAGTCCTGGCGGAGCGACGCGCGGAACTATTCGACTGTGTCATAAGCGCGGTGCCGTTGCTGAGCTTTCCGATGGAGCGGCGCGTCGCTCTGCTCGAGGATTTGCTCGCCCGCATTCCTGCTGGGAGACCTGTAATTCAGATTACCTACGGGCCTTTGTCCCCCGTGATCAAAATGCCCGACCGTTACGCTGTGTCTCATTACGATTTCGTCGTCCGCAATATCCCGCCCGCGCAGCTGTGGACCTATAGACGGGCAGTATAAGGAGGATAAGCATTTCGCTTCCCCTTCACCGTCGCCCGCAACCATATCGCTCCGGCTGGTTTCTGACGAGGAGCGGAAGAGCTTCCCCAAGCTGATCTACGATGGCGTGTCAGTGAGTGCGCAAACTCCGTGTGGAATAACTGCAGGATTCTATCAAGTGGTGAAGCCTGCGTCCGAGTAGGTTCCCCAACAAGCATCCCGAGCTCCTGTCATCATTGCCCTTGCTTGTAATCATCCAGCCGATGCTACGGGCAGCCCCAGCATCGCGACAGTTTGACAAGCTGGTCATCGGGGCGGTAGCACCATCCAAAGCTAGAGTCGCAGGGCAAAACCAACGCAGCCGTCGGGCTGCGCGACCGCGACCAGTTCATATCCAACCGACGCTCATCGGGCATCAGCACGACGATGAGCATCTCCTTTGATGAGAGCGCGAGTTCGAGACTTGGTTGTGCGCAGGCTGTGCGTAAAGCGCGCTGCGGTCAGGTGAGGGAAGGTGAGAAGTCATGCGGCCTGAAAATTCTCCGACCTTTGCGGCGACCACATTGATCCCTCTTCAGAACCCGGTCTTTCGCTCGATCTGGACAGCCACACAGATTTCCAGCCTAGGCTGGCTGGTCCAGAGCGTGGCTATCAGTTGGCTCATGGCCACGATTTCAGCTTCCGATCTGATGGTGGCGCTGGTGCAGGCTGCATCGACGCTGCCAGCTTTTTTTCTGTCGATCCTTGCTGGGGCCATCGCAGACAGCTTCAGCCGCCGCGGGGTGATGCTTGCCGGACATTGCCTGATCGCCCTGGCGTCGACGACGCTGGCCCTTTCTGTGGGGTTGGGCTTTGTCAGTCCTTGGTTGATCCTTGGCCTCAGTTTCCTGGCCGGCTGCGGCTTTGCCTTGAATGATCCGGCCTGGCACGCCTCGGTCGGCGATATTCTGGACAAGCGCGAGATACCCGCTGCCGTGACGCTGATGTCGGTGGGATATAATATTGTCCGAAGCATAGGACCGGCGCTGGGCGGTGTAATTTTGGCCTTCCTTGGCCCACTGGCCGCATTTGTATTGGCGGCTTTAAGCGACCTGGTCCCATTGAGCGCGGTCCTGCGCTCCAAATGGCACGTTCGCTCGTCGCCGCTTCCGCGCGAGCGAATGACAATGGCCATTCATGATGGCATGCGCTTCACAGCGATCTCGTCGGAGATCCGGATCGCGATCGTGCGTGCAACCCTGTTCGGGCTGTCGAGCATCTCGATCCTCGCTCTGCTCCCGCTCCTGGTTCGTGATCAGCTGGCGGGTGGGCCACTTGTTTACGGCGTCCTGTTGGCCGGCTTCGGCGCTGGTGCCTTCGTAGCCGGCATAAGTAATGGCTACTTGAGACGCATCACGTCCCAGAATCGATTGATCACGCTGGCGTCCCTTGCCTGCGCGACGTGCTGCCTTTTGCTGGCTCTCACATCTTCGGTTGCTGTGGCGGCGATCGCGCTTGCAATCGGCGGCGCGGGCTGGGTTGTCACCTGGACCGGAACGGACGTGTGTGTGCAGTTGGCAAGTCCCAGGTGGGTTGTTGGTCGCACTCTGTCGATCTACTACGCTTTGACCTATGGCGGCATGGCGGCCGGCAGCTGGATCTGGGGTGCTGTCGCGCAGAACTATTCGCTGACGTGGGCTTTGGAAGGTGCTGCCGTGTCTCTGTTGCTGGTTGCTGCAGCGGGAAAGCTATTGCCGATCCAGCTATGGGAAGAATCCGATCAAGGGGCTGCCGACTTCATCCCACCAGCACTGGCCCTCACTCTGAGGCCAAGGAGCGGTCCAATCGTGATCAAGGTGGAGTATTCGATCCCCGAAGCCAACGTCGAGCCGTTTCTGCGCTGCATGCGCGAAAGGCGGCGCGTCCAGAGCCGTGCTGGCGCGCGCAATTGGACGCTGCAACGAAATCTTCAGAAGCCAACCATTTGGACCGAGACATTCCGCACCCCGACCTGGACGGATTATCTTCGTCTCAATCATCGGCTGACCGTGGCTGACAGGGAGGTAGCCGAGCGCCTCGCCGCGCTGCAGGCTGGTGAGACTCCTCCACATCTCACACTGTCTATCGAGCGGTCCACAAGCCCGGCCCCCGGCAGCGAAGTTCAGCCTGTGCCTTTCGTATCGCGCCCATAGGTGACGGAAGCGCGCTGAACGGGCGCTCTCACAGTTTTCGAATCCTGCGCAATTGGCGCGGGTCGGTGAACACTGGAGCTGCAATAGTCGCGATTGTGACTATTGCAGCCGCCTCGATGGGGGCTCCATCCGCCCAAACCGTTCCGCGATGGGCACCCGCGCAACTTGAGGGTAAAGCAGGTTGGACAAACCGATCGAACACGGAGGATTTCAGCAGCCGCATTTTCATGACGCTACCTAAATCGTAGAGGAGATTGCGAGCCGTGCGGACGTTGTCGATTTCGTCAACTGGCCCGAAGATGAAAGAGACCTGACCCACCCGATCGCTCTTCGGCTATGCTATAGGCATCCGCTTCTGGGGAAGCGGCTCATCGAAATTTGAGACGATCAGGAAACCGGCGCCATCGGCCGTTCACATCAATGACTCCGCCGTTCAATACAAAACACTTTCGACCGCAGGTAAGTGACGTTAAGAAACGTAAGCCTGAAGCACTCCAGCACATTACTCTGAATCGGATGCTACCCGCGACAACGAGCTTGAGCTCCTTGTCGAGAAGAGATTGATCGCCATGCTTTCGACCGAGGGAAACGCATCCACGGGGTTATTGGCGCCGCTGAAAAATCCGACCTTCCGCTCCATCTTTCTGGCATCTCAGCTTTCGAGCCTCGGCTGGCTGATGCAGACGGTGGCGCTCGGCTGGCTCATGGCCACCGTTTCCAGTTCAGACGTTTTGGTTGCGCTGGTCCAGGCCTCGTCGACCTTGCCAGCTTTCTTCCTGGCGGTGTTCGTGGGAGCCATTGCCGACAACTATAGTCGCCGCATGGTGATGATCATCGGTAGAAGCCTTATGATGGCGGCCTCAGCGATGCTGACGATCCTCATGGCCTTTGGCATTCACGATCCATGGTTGATCCTCGCCTTTAGCTTTCTCGATGGTTGCGGCATCGCTCTCAGCGATCCCGCCTGGCGAGCCTCAATCGGCGACATCCTGGAGCGCCGCCATCTGCCGGCGGCCATCACGCTGCTCAATGTCGGGTTCAACACCGTGCGCAGTGTCGGTCCCGCGCTGGGCGGCATCATCGTTGCCGCGTTTGGGCCCCTCGTCACATTCGCGCTGACTACCTTGGGCTTTGTCGCCCCTCTTACTGCCTTGTGGCGCAATAACTGGAAGGTCCAAACCTCATCGCTGCCGCGCGAAGCGCTGATGGCCGCCATCTATGACGGTCTGCGCTTCACGGCCATCTCCTCGGAAATCAAGTCGACGATCGTCCGCGGCACCCTGTTTGGGTTTGCAAGCACCTCTACACTGGCGCTGCTGCCGCTGGTGGCCCGCGACATCCTGAAGGGCGGCCCGGTCGGCTACGGTATCATGATGGGCGGCTTTGGCGCCGGCGCCCTTGCGGCCGGGCTCATGAACCCGGCTCTCAGGCGGACGCTCACGCAGGAACGACTGGTGGTCCTTGCTTGCATTGCATGCGCCATATGTGAGATCTCACTTGCGCTCACGTCCTCCCTTGCCATCACGACCGTCTGCCTTGCCCTTGGCGGCGCAGGCTGGGTAACGGCATGGTCCGGACTTGGCGTGAACGTGCAACTGGCGAGCCCGCGCTGGATCGTCGGACGCACGATCTCAATCTACAGCGCGTTCACCTATGGCGGCATCGCCGCCGGCAGCTGGTTTTGGGGCGCTGTCGTCCAAAATTACTCACTCCCCTCGGCCATGGCCTGGTCCTGCGTCGCAACGCTGGCGGTCGCGGCTCTCGGGTTCAAGTTGCCGATCAGCAATCGTTCTGAATCGGAGCTCGAACCTTCCGGAGGCTTCTGCGCACCGGCGATCGCCCTTGATCTGAAACCACGGAGCGGCCCCATCCTTGTCACAACGGAATACGCAATCCTCGATGAAGACGTCGACCAATTCCTCGAAATCATGCAGAAGCGCCGCTACGTCCAAAGCCGCGTTGGCGCCCGGCAATGGACACTCACGCGCGACATCCAGCAGCCGTCACGATGGGTCGAGGCATATCGTACTCCAACCTGGACAGACTATCATCGTCTCCATCACCGCTTGACTGAGGCCGACAGGGAACTGGACGACGCGCTGCTGAAGCTCAGTGCAACGACACACCCGCCGCGAACAAACATCCTGGTCGAGCGGCCTGCCGGCGCAGCGCGCAAGTCTTATTTCCCGATGACTTATGTATCCCATAAATGAGAGATGCGCTTAGGGCGGCGCCGCAGGCTGGCAGGTGCGTGGCTCCCCTTGAGGAGGCTGCGAAAGCAAGCCTCGCAACCCATCAGTCGTCCCGAAAAACCCGCTGCCGGGACGGGAGCCATAAACGGAAACCGCGCGGCAAACGCCGCGATGGCTGATTGCAACAGATCCTCCTTTGTGATGGATTTGACGGGGTATTAGCCGGCGGACGCTGCTAGGTTGGGCTGGATGCCGCCCCCGAATTCGACGTCCCAACTGCGCTCGGCCGGTGCTGCTTCGCGAGCCAGTCCGAGTTTGGGAAAAAGCAGTTCGGCGACGTTGAATGCCTCCTCGAGGTGCGGGTAGGCTGAGGCGATCACGGTCTCGATCCCGATCTCCTGATACTCGCGAATACGCGCGCCGACGTTGTCTGGATTGCCGACGAGGGCCGTGCCCGCGCCGCCGCGCACCAGTCCAGGCCCGGCCCACAGATTTGGCCCTACGACCAGGCGGTCGCGTCGGCCCTGGTGAAGCGCCGACATGCGCCTTTGCCCGACGGATTCCGAGATGTTGGTAAATCCGTTCTGGGCCTCGGCGATGAGGTCGTCGGTGACGTTGCTAATCAGCCGATCTGCTGCAGCCCAGGCTTCGTCCTCCGTTTCGCGCACGATCAGGTGAATGCGAAGACCGAAGCGCATGGAGCGCCGGCCTTGTTCGGCCGTCGCCTTCTTCACCCTCTCGATTTTTTCCGCGAGCTGGTCGACTGGCTCGCCCCAGCTCAGGTAGGTGTCGACGTGCTTGGCGGCGATCGCGATGCCAGCGTCGGACGACCCTCCAAACCAAAGTGGCGGATGAGGTTGCTGGACTGGCGGAAAGGAAATGTCTGTGCCGTGCGCGGATAGATACTTGCCCTCGAAATCCGCAGGTTCACCCGACAGGATCCGCCGCCAGATGGTCAAGAATTCGTCGGTCTGCGCATAGCGCTCGTCATGGTTCAGCTTGTTGCCGTCGCCGGCGAGATCGGCCGGATCCGCTCCGGTGACAACGTTGAGCAGTACACGGCCGCCGGAGATGCGGTCCAGCGTAGCCGCATGACGCGCAAACAGAGCAGGCGTTCCGCTGCCCGGTCGCAGTGCAACGAGGAACTTCAGTCGCTCGGTGAGCGGGATCAAGCCGGCGGCGATGATCCAGGCGTCCTCACAGCGCGTTCCCGTGGGCAACAGCACGCCCTTGAACCCAAGACGGTCGGCCGCCTGGGTGTCGCGCTGTATTCATTGATGAGAGTGTGCTGCAGAGGCACGGAAGGAGTTCTGTATGAACTGACACTGTACCGTAAAGCTGCGTGAATGATGGAGG
>NZ_JBSKBQ010000029.1:0-33055 GCF_053714375.1 Mesorhizobium sp. ArgA1 | reverse complement strand
CAAAAGCGCCGCAGCGGCGACCAGAGCGCCGCCTCAGGCCGTCGAAAGCTCACCGCCGTGCATCAAGCGGGCTAGCTGGCTGATCCGCAATCGGATAAAGATATCTATCTCAACCATCCACAATTCTGCGTAACGGATCACCAAATACGTGCAGGGCGAGGAAGCGTGCTGGGTCATACCCGCATAGCAGCGACAAGACGAAGGCCCTCTCTGATGAGAGGCATCGTTTTCTTGGGATCGGAAACAACGTTGCCGTGCGCGGATGCGATGAATTTGGTCGGATATTGCTCTTCCAGCAATTGACGCACACGTTCAACGTGGCTGTCCGCGTTCTTGAACCGTGTCCAATACAATGCGTACTCCGAATAAATTCCCGTCAGTTCCGGAATAGGGAGGTCAGGTATTTCTTCCGCGAAAAGTCCACATTGTTGTTCGTTGTGGTAGTGTCCGAAACTAAGGCCATCTGACGTGAACATTACCTGTTCGCCCCTGTCGTATCCCCAAAGCGTATTGTGGAGATCACGAAACACTGCTTCCACGAAGGCAAACTTGCGCCCTCCTAGGTCTATCTCGTCGCCCTCCTTCTTCTGAACGAAGCGATCAACGAAGTCGGGAAAGACCAAGTGAAGGTCGCGTAGATCTCCGACTGCCTTTGCATTCGGAAAATGGGAGAGTAGGCGGCCGAGGTTTCCAGCGTGGGTAACTTCGGGATGAGTAGGGAAGATCCACTCTGGAGTGGGAACGCCTTTCTCAATCAGACTCTCAAGTTGATCGCGAACTGTAATCCAGTCCTTAAGGTGGCCAGTGTCCACCAGAAGGCTGCGATCCCGCCCGGCGACCAGGAACACAGCAGAATATGTATGCTGGATTGTTTCAGCGTGTTCCCACATCTGGCAGTCACCCAGCCACCAAACGCCTGGAGCTATCTCTCTCGGGAGCTTGCCGTGGGTGTGTCCGCTGCGGCAGTCGTTTGCATGCGTCGTGTTCATTGTGGTCTTCCCTTTCCGTCGAGCTGCTCCAGAGCTTGATCCAGCATTTCCACGTGGCGAAGCACCAAATGCTTGCCGGAAATGACGCAGCCAAGGGTCGGTGCGATGTGCTCAACATCGTACCGTCCAAATACGTCCTTCACGAATGCACGCAAGGGCTGCGTGTCGGCGTCTTCCATCCAGAAAAACTTGGCTCGGAAATTGTCGACAACGTCTTGAACTGTTGTCGTATCCGTATCTGCGGTTACCAACGTAACCCCGGGAGCCGGCGCCATGACATGGGAGAAAGAGTCCGATGTAAAAAGTGTTTTAGTGACTGCATCGTATATCCATGTCGCCGCGAGCAGCTTCAACTTTGTATCGATAGCCTGCAGCGATCGACCCGGAGCGACCTGAATCAGGCTTTGCTTTTCGATCATCTTCGACTCAAAAGGCGGCGGATAAGGGTTAGGACCTTGAGTGCGCATGTAAACCCACTCATAAGCCACATAGCCGGCCCAGACTTCTTTAACCGGCCACTTTTCGATGATCACGTCAGCATTTCCGATGCTGTCGAACTCAACAGCGCGAGTTAGCAGCAACTTCATTTCGTCGATAATGAACGGCTCAATCTGCGCCACAAGCCCGTCTTCCAGAATAGGAAGGGAGGTATCCAACAGGACAGCTTTCGTGCCTTCGAGCAGCAGGTAGGCATTCAGCGCAGCCTCACCTTTGGCATTCTTCGGAATCCAGTGAATGATGTCGTTATGTGGGACAGTGCCGCCGAGAAGGTAAAGCTTCTCCGCGACAATCGGCCTGGCGGGGCCTGCCGTGACTTGCGTATTCATATTTCCTCCATTCGTAGCTGTCGGCGTGGTCTAACGCCGATAGCTTCAGATGATTGCGGCAAGTTCCTCTTCGTTCACTACTGGACGAAGGACGGATCACCAACATCTGCGAGCGAAGCATCAAAGCCATAGCCGACGAGCATGTCTCGAATGTAGCCGTCGTTGCGCATTTCTTCGATTGACGCGTCCAGCGCCGCACCTAACTCTGTATTCTTCTTGTTGTACAAGATAGTGCTTTGTGCACCTTTCACGGTAAAGGGCACTCGCGCATCCGGTTTGATTATCTCGATCTTTATATCCTGGTAGGCATTCTTTGTTTTCTTGGTATATGCGCCAAGCGAATACCCGTCGACGATTGCGTCGATACGGCCGGACTGCAAATCCTGGGTTTGAGAGGCTTGGTTCGGATAGGTTTTGACGGTTATTTCCTTGATCTTCTGAAGGTCTGAAGCGAAGAAATCGGCGGCTCTCACGCCGATGGTCTTTCCATAAAGCCCTTCGATCGTATTAATCCCACTCTTCGAGTAGATAGCAAGGCGGTCCAGATACATTGGAACGGACAATCCCATCACCTTATCTCTCTCCCTGGTCCGGCTCCAAGCATAGATGGAAACGTCCACCTTGTTGGTCATGATCGACTGAATCTGCGCCGACTGATCAAGAACCTGAGATTCGATTTTTAGACAGTTTTCTTCAGCAAACCGCTTTACCACCTCGCTATCGACCCCCTCGATTGTCCCGTCCGCCGTGACTTCGGTAAAAGGGGGATACACGTTCAAAGCAACCTTTAGGGTTCCGCTCTCGACTGTCCTGAATTCATGTTTCGGTTCACATGCATAAGCGGGCGCGTTCGCAATCCCGAGAATGCCCAATATGATCAGATTCGCGCTAAAAAATCTCGTCATGTCATTTCCCTTCGTTTGATGACTATGATGTGCTTGACCTATTATTTCGATTGAGGCGCCGCTCAATTGCAAACACTATTATTGACGCGGGCATACACACTGCGGCGTACATTAGCGCCGTCAGTATAAATAGGGACATGTACTGAAAGTTGGTACTTCCCAGACTGTAGGCGCGGCTCACCAGCTCGGGGAGCGCAACCGTAAAGCAAAGCGATGTGGCCTGGAGCATCATGAGCGCAAACCCGAGAAGTGGAGGGAGTGCGACTTTCAACCCCTGAGGCAAGATCACGTATCGAAGTCGGTCCGTGAAACTAAGTCCTAAAGCCTCCCCGGCCTCGCGTTGACCTGCTGGCACAGACTCCAGGCCGCCACGTATAATCTCGCTCGTGTATGCTGCGGTACACGCCGCGAGAGCGGCTACGGATGCCAGCAGCGATGAGAGAACCAAGCCGGTAGAAGGCAGACCGAAGTACAAAAACTGAAGAAGCACGAGTGCTGGCGTTCCTCTGCCCAACTCAACCAGTGCCACGGTGGGCCAGCGCACGTAGCGATCCCTGGCACTAACGCCCAACGCCAGAAGCAATCCGATGGGCACACCGATCGCAAGGCACAGACCTAAGACTTGCAAGCTCAGCAAGTAGCCGTCCAGAAGGGTAGGGAGCCACTCTTCCCATGACGACAGCAGCTCGGTCATAGGGCAACCTTTGCGGCTAGTCGCAATTCAATATGCCGCCCAACGAACGCGAACGAAATGCTCAGCAGAATGTAGATAATACCGGCGGCCGTGTATGCTTCGAGACCCCTGAGGCTTCTTTGCGTTATTGCCTGCGCAAAGAATGTGATGTCTTGGACGCCAATGGTCGACGCAATAGCAGTATCCTTGAGAAGACCGATTGCGTAAGTCGTGGAAGCTGGCAGCGAGATCCTCGCCATTTGTGGCAGAATTATATCAATTAGTCTGGACCTGGCGCTCAGTGCCAATGCCTGAGCGGCGTCCTTTTGCCCGGGATGAATTGCGGTGAGGGCGCCGCGATAGATTTCTGCCAGGCTGGCGGCGGAGATTACTCCCAACGCGACTACCGCGGCGGGAAAAGGCGCCAAATCGATGAAGCCACTCCCCAGTCCGAAAAAGATTAGGAATAGCCACACGATCGGGGGTATTGAACGGACGAGAAGTATGATTGCGAAAGCAGTGCAATTGACGAGTCGCCACTGAGACACTCTCATTGCACAGACAGGTAATGCGACTACGGCACCGAGAGCCAAACTGCATATCGTCAGGGCGATGGTGTAGGTCACGCCGTGCAGGAGAGGGAGAAGGAACGCCGTCATCTGTCACGAACCGCCCGAAGAAACCGTTGTGCTCTTCCGGTCCTGGGGTTTCTCATAACCTCCTGACTCATTCCCTGCTCGATGATCTGGCCGTCAGCCATGATCACTACTCGGTCAGACACCGTTTCTGCGAAGTGCATCTCGTGAGTGACGACTATCATCGTCATCCCGGCTTCTGCGAGCTCGCGCATGACAGCAAGCACCTCGAGTCCCAACTCTGGGTCTAAGGCAGACGTTGGCTCATCAAACAGCATAATTTCCGGGTCAAGTGCCAGAGCACGAGCAATCGCAACACGCTGTTGCTGCCCTCCTGAGCAACGAGATGGATATTGGTGGGCCTTGTCGGCGAGGCCAACCCGTTCAAGCAGCTCGTATGAGCGAGCATCGGCATCTGATCTTTTGCGACCCAGCACGCGCTCTTGAGGTAGGCTGACGTTACGCAGCACTGTGAAGTGTGGAAAAAGATTGAAAGACTGGAACACCATCCCGACAGAGCGGCGTAACCGAATAAGCTCTGATCTTTTGATGGTCGACTCTGCGTGGATCGTAAGATCCCCGATCTTGATGGTTCCGGCGGTTGGGGGATCCAGCTGGTTTATACAGCGCAGAAGCGTGCTCTTGCCCGAGCCACTCGGACCGATAATCGAAAGTACTTCACCCCGATTCAATGTCGCATCAATGGCCTTGAGGACCTCATGATCGCCATAGCTTTTGCAAATGCCGTTAAGGACAAGCGCAGGTGCGCTGGCAACCTGTGATACTTCGACACTCGGCCCCGGCATTACGCTGGCGGACAGCAAATCTCTCTCCCGATTGATGCCTTGATCTGGCTCGTTCGCGCGCTGGAGGGAGGAAAACGTGACCGCCCGTCGCCAATGTATTTTGTCTACATTATTAACATCTTCGTTCGTACTGTCAACCGAAATCACATTGACCGAGTGCTGCGATCGGTTTTTCACGGCCCCTGAATCAGCTTAAGTTCTCGCCGGTCGTACGGCCGGTTTCTACGGCCGTCGCAGCCAGATAGCACCGTTTCCATATCACCGGCGCAGCCCGCCTCGCATGCTCGACGGGGTCGATTGGTGCAACCCCCGACACACGTTGCGACGCGCAGCGCATGGCTTAAGTTTTTTCTGAGTTTGTGCCATTTCCGGGAGTGAGCGGACACGTTTTGTCATTCACCCAGCCCATGGCGGACACCGCCCACGATGCTGTTCCGTACGACATCGGCGCGCTGAGAGCAGCGCTGGCCGCGGCGCTGGCCGGGGCCGAAGACGAGGCCGCGCGCTGCTTTGGTCGAGGCCGAACTGGCGGTCGCGTCGGCCAAGGCATCGGATGATGCGGCGCTGATCGCACATCAGCGTCGTATCCATACGCGGAAGCTTCAGCGTATGCGTACTCAGCGTCTGACGATTCGGAAGCTGCAGTGGCGCTGCATGGTCATACCATAGTTCTGAACGTTCCGGCCGCCTGCACGGCCAGAGGGTGCTCACCTTCGAGGAACTGAGTGCGGCGACCGAAGAAGAGATCATCGACGAACAGGCCGGGGCCCGGACCACCCAGGTAGCTGCCATATGTGCGCGAACGACCGCCGCGCCAACCATTCCCCGAGCATCGGCCCCGCGAACACGTGCTCGCGTGCTCGGGCGCGGGCCGATGAAACTGCTGCGGCGGCGATCGGCTGCGCAAGCTTGGTGAGGACATCACCGAGACGCATGAGGTGCCGCAGCAATGGAAGGTAATCCAAACATCCAAACACGTGCAAGAGAAGTTCCGCTGCCGCGATTGCGAGGCGATCAGCCACGCTCCGGCACCGTTCCGCCGCACCCCGCGTGGCTGGGCCGGTCCCGTCCTCTAGCGATGATCCTGTTCGAGAAGGTTGTCCAGCATCAGCCGCTCAACTCCGCTACTCCCTGACCTCGTCCAACCGCGCGTCTTTGCGTTCAATATTACTTTCGTTTTGCCGTATTAGGTGACGCGCGCCCTCCAATGACAATATTCCGACTGCAAGTATGACGGGCACATATGTGAATAGATCGGATGGTCGAAGGGCTTCACCTATCGCGAGCGCAACAAGAAAAAGAAGCACCGGCTCGAGATAGCCGAGCAAGCCAAAAATGCTCAGCGGCAGATACCAACTCGCGAGTATGAAGCTGGCGAAGGCCAGTGCACTGAGGATTGCCAGGCCCGGCAGCAAATACAAAAGTTTTGGTGTGGTGGCGAAGTAAACTAGGGGGTTAGAGGCCGTCACAATAACCAGGACGGCCGCAGGAAACATGAGCATAACATCAAACCAGAACCCGCCCAAATTGCTGGTGCCCAACGCGCGTCGCAGAATAAAGTACGCTGGCATGCCGAACGCGACGACTGCTGTTTCCCATGAAAGCGAGCCCATCCGCCAGAATTCATGCGCGACCCCAATGGCAGCTGAACAAACCGCCAGCGTCTGAAAGAGCGACAGTTTCTCGCGATAAACGACCAGCCCCGCGAGAACCATCACAAGCGGCAGCAAGAAATAACCAAGCGACACTTCCAGAGCGGCATTGTTGAGCGGAGCCCACAAAAACAGCCACTGCTGAATCCCAATCAGAATGCTCGTCGCCACCAAGCCAAGACAGAGTGCCGGCTCTCGTTGTGCACGGGTTATAATTGATCTGACTTGCGGCCAAGACCCGCTGGCAATCAGGACGATGGTGATGAAAGGGAAGATCAGGACCATTCGCCAGCCGAATATCTCGGTCCCCGCCATCGGCTTTAGAAGTGTCGCGTAAAAGTACATCAAGCCAGCGACAACAGACGACATCACTGAGAGGAAGGCACCTAATTTAACGTTCATCAAACCCGGTCCCACTGTTTTTATGGGCGAAGACCATCGCGACCGTGGTCGAAATAATTAGCATGGTGAAAGCGATCAAACTTGTGATTAGTAGCAGCTTTATTGCCCGCGATGCTGTGCCAGTTTTTTCGATCTTCGTCACTTAACCCCGAACGTCCGTGTTGCGAGTGACCCAGAACTTCTCGACATCGCAAGGATTCTCCCAAGCCGCTACAGCTCCTTGCTTGACGAGGAAAATGTCCCCGGCTGTGAACGTGACGCTACCTTCATCCGGGTTTGAAAGCGTAACCTCGCCTTTACGAAGCATCATTAGTTCGGAAAACGAGTAAGTGATCGGGTGGCGCGCATATGGGGTTGTGGCCCACGTGCCCCAGGAAAAGGGACCGAACCTCTGAAACTCATGGCGAACCGTATTGGGCGAGGGGGTGGTCAGCAGTGCTGCATTCGGGGCTCCCCCGGGTGACATGGGATGATCAAGGTTAAGCCTTGCAAAGGGGACGTGCGGAAGTTCCCCATATAGGACGACGAGGACACAGTCGGCATCCTCCGCACTCCAAGACAGTGCACCTGTCGGCACAGACGCGACTTCGCCTTTGGCGAGAATGAGCTCGGAGTTGCTGTGGCAAGCGCGGACAGTTAACTGCCCGGTTCGGACCATGACGATGGTGGGAAACCGGCCGTTCGCGTCTCCATCGCCTGAAAGGAGCGCACGCCCGAACCCGAAAGGTTCGGTCGTGCTTCCATCCTGTACGATAGCTTCTAATGCCTTTGCGAGGTTCGAACCGCTCGACGGCATGTTACATAGATTAAATACGTTGGTCAGCATGTCCATCTCTTCCAGGTTGAGGAACCACCGGCATGGGATCAACTTCAGATCCCGCCCTGTTTGACGCTTGGGCGCACCACGCGTCCTGAGTCATGCTCGGCCCACGGTCGGTGAGATTTAGAATTTCTTACGACCGGGACACAGCGATCCTCCCATCGAGGCTGCTACAGGCCAGCCGTCTTCAGCCCTGAATCGAAGTGATCATCGATCAAGCTCAACAACACCGGCAGATCATCCCCGGTAATTCGCCTTATGATCTCTTGGTGTTCGAGCACCAAATCGTTGAGATTGCTGTAACACGACACCAGGTTCTTGAGGCAGAGGTAGGTTTCAGCCGCTAACGTAGAGAACATTCGATCGATGCGCGCACTGCCCATGCCGCGGACCATCACGGTATGGAATTCCAGATCACGGTCTATCACCCCGGATTGATCCAGACGCGAGGCCGAAACAGACATTCGGTCAACGATCGCCCGCATGGCGGCAATAGTACGAGTGTCCTTGCTCACAAACAGATGTCTTGCCGCCTCTTTTTCCACCATGCGACGAGCGGAGAAAATGTCCCTGAAGTCGCCCAGTCCAAGAGTGACGACGCATACGCCCTTGTTTGGAGAATTGGTCAGGATCCCCTCCTGCACAAGACGCTGCAACGCCTCCCGAATAGGTCCCCTGCTGACACCGAGTTGTTGGGCGAGTTGAGGCTCTACGATTCTGGTGCCAGGATCGAAAGCTCCACTTAAGATTTTTTGTCGCACGCGATCTGCGATAAGAGAAGGTGTCGTCTGCCGTTTAAGCGGTGCAAATTCGTCTCCCCCAGTCGGCATTGATGTAACACTCCTCTACCAGTCTCGAACCAGCCGGGCGACTTGCTGCCGCACTTCCCCTCGTGCCAGAGGCACGGCAGCAATCATCTCGAAGCGGCTATTCGCTGGACATCACTTCCGTTATGAATTTGGATACCCGAGGCGCATCAGCGCCAAGATCCTTGAGCATCGGGTATTTCAGCAGCTCGGCCGATGTGATCTGAAGCGGCTGAATTTTCTTGATAATGTCCTTATGCGCTTCCATCGCTGCACGATTCGGCACCTTGTACAGGAGTTGCGTGATCAGACCGCCCTGTTCCTCCGGCTTCAGGATGAAGTTCAGGAATTTCTCGGCGGCGTCTTTGTGCTCTGCCTTTTTTGGTACCACGTAAACATCGACAACCGTGTCCGTGCCTTCCTTCGGAATCACGTACTTGACGTTCGGGTTCTCCCGGATGGCGAGATTGCACCAGTTATCCCAGGCGGCAGCCACGCTGATTTCGCCGGACAAAAGGCGGGTATGCATTGTAAAGCTATCGAACGTCAGGACGTTCTTCTTTGCATTGACCAGAAGTGGGCGGATCTTTTCAAGAGCCTCCTTGGAAACGTCGTTGATTGATAGGCCGCTGTATAGCTGCGCAGGCTCTAGGAACCAGCGCTCATCCGAGACCATTGTGTACTTGCCCTTCAGGTCTTCAGAGGGGTTGAGAATGTCTCCCCAACTCGTTGGCGGTGCGGCGACCAAATCTGACCGGTAGCAAAGACCGAACGTATCCCAAGCCCAAGGAACGCTGTATTTCAGTCCGGGATCGTAGCTCAGCTTGGTCGCTTCGTCGTATAGATTGGCGAGGTTCGGAAGCTTCGAATGGTCAAGCTCGGACAACATTCCGAGCTTATTCAGCGCTTCGACAAACGGGTGGGATACAACGAGCAGGTCAAAGCCGGTCCCGCCGCTGGCGATCATCTTGGCCATGGTTTCTTCGTTCCCAGACGTCTCCACCAAATTGACGTCGATGCCGGTCTCCTTCTTAAAGTCCTGGAAGAGAGTGGGCGGATAATAGCCGCTGAACGTAACCAGTGTTAGGCTCTCCGCACGAGCTTCTGCGCCGACGGTTGCCGCCAGGGCGACCCCGGCTGCAAGGACGGCACGCAGGCGTGAAATTTTCATCTTTAGCTCCCTGTGGTCGATTGTTGACGGTTCGACGACGACAATAGTAATGTCAACATTTGACACTAGCAACAAAAAAAGCACGCTGTCTCAGCCGAAAACGCAGCATTTGCCGCAAAAACAAACAACGCACTTGAAGCACTCGGCCATCCTCGAGGTCGAGCATATTACGGACGCTTGGGCCTTCCGGCCCAGGGTCTTTACTCGGTCAGAACTTTTCCATCTGCACCGTTCCAATGAAGCCATACGGGTGCGTTTATCGAGATGTTCTCGTGATCCTGTTCAACGACGCCTTGCAAAACGTCGATAGGGTCTGATTTCCCAGGGACAGCGACCCTTACGTGGAGATGCTGCCCAAGATAGTTCACCTCCTGGATGTGACCCTGAACAGAGTTATCAAAGGTGTCTACGCGGCAGCTTGATAGCCTGATGCGTTCAGGGCGGAGGGCATATGTGACATTTCCCCGGCCGGCACGATCCCCCTTCACAACACCAAAGTCTTTAATCTGGACGTTGTATCCGTCAGCCACACCTTCAAAAAAGTTGGTCTTACCGACAAAATCTGCAACAAACCGCGAAACTGGCTTCTCGTAAAGATCTGACGCTGTGCCGAGTTGCTCGATCCTTCCATTGCGCATCAAGGCGATTCTATCCGCCATTACGAGCGCTTCCTCCTGATCGTGCGTAACGATAACGAAGGTGATTCCGAGCTCATGCTGTAGTCGCTTCAGTTCCAGCTGCATTGCTTCGCGCAGTTTCTTGTCGAGGGCGCCAAGCGGTTCGTCGAGCAGCAGAACGCGAGGTTGCATTACAAGAGCTCGGGCAAGGGCCACGCGTTGACGCTGGCCGCCCGAAAGCTGACTCGGCAAGCGGTCGACCATTTGGGTTAAGTGCGTCACCTCCAGCATTTCTCCAACACGCTTGGAAATCATCGATGAATCCACCCCTTTGGCTTCCAGGCCATAACGAAGATTTTTCCCGACCGTCATGTGCGGAAACAGCGCGTAGGACTGAAACATCATGTTCACGGGCCGGCGGCGCGGGGGGATCTGTATAAGGTCTTTCCCATCGAGAAGCATCTTCCCGCTCGTTGGTGTGTTGAAACCAGCAATTATCCGCAAAAGTGACGTCTTTCCGCATCCCGACGGTCCGAGAAGCGCAAAAAATTCACCCTCTCTCAAGTCAAAGGATACATCGTCAACGGCGACGAACGCGGCATACTTAAGCACGATACCAGACAGTTCAATCACATTTGCCATCTTCGGCCTCACACCGTTGTTTTGTTGAACCGCTGAGCGAGAAGCACCAACATGAAGCTGGTGAATATTGTCAAGGTCGCCAGGGCGTTGATATCCGGCGTGATCCCAAATCGGAGCATCGAGTATATTTTCATTGGCAGGGTTTGCGCAGTGTTCGACGGACCCGCCGTGAAGGAGGCGATGACAAACTCATCGAAGGATAGCGTAAAGGAAAGCAACGCGCCGCCGATGACGCCCGGCAGCAGCGCCGGCAGTGTTATCCGCCAGAACGTTTTCCAGCGGCTGGCTCCGAGATCGATTGACGCCTCGATCAAGGAATAGTCAAAACCCTCGAGACGAGTTCGAACAACAGCAGTTACAAAGGCGATGCAGAACACAACATGTGCGATGATCACAGTCGGCAAGCCTAAAGGGAACCCGATTAGGGCGAAGAAACTCAGCAACGCAATGGCCAGCACGATATCAGGAATGACCATCGGCATATAAAGGAAGCCGTTAATCAGCGGGGACGGCCGGATTTTGCTGACACTCAGTGCGAGCATGGTTCCAATCACACTCGAAATGGCAGCTGCCGCTATGGCGACGATAAGTGTGTTCGCGAGCGGAACGAGGATCGCCCCATTGGAGACCAGCTTCTTGTACCATTTCAACGACAAACCGGACCAGGAGGTCGGTAGTCCGGAGTCGTTGAAGCTGAGCACCACCATGGTTAAGATTGGCGCATAAAGGAACAGCAGGGTTAGAATCAGATGCAGAGACAGAAGTCTGTTTGCTCTACGCATGCAACTGTTCCTCCAACTTTCGACCGCGCAACTGAATCCAGCTCTGCGCCGCCAGAAGTCCGACCATAATGGTTAGAAGCACCAAACCAAGGGCAGCGCCGAACGGCCAATCCCTCGCCACTGCAAATTGGTTCTGAACGAGATTGCCGATCATTGTTACTTTGCGACCCCCGAGCAAATCGGCGGTTACGAAGTTGCCGATCGATAGCACGAATGCGAAGACGCCTCCCACCACGATCCCGGGCATGGTAAGAGGGACAGTAACGTACAGGAAAGTTCTCCACGCTGGAGCTCCGAGGTCCTCGGAAGCCTCTAACAGCTCAAAGTTGAGGCGCTGGATCGAGGAATAGGTCGAGAGCACGACAAAGGGCAAGAAGTTGTAGACAAGGCCAATGATGACCGCTCCTTCAGTGTAAAGCATGTCGATAGGCGAGTGAGTGACGCCGCTGGACACGAGAAGCGAATTGATCACACCTGCCCTGTTTAAGAGAAGAATCCAAGCGTAGGTTCGCAGCAGATAGTTGCTCCAAAACGGCAGCATGACCAGAAAGAGCATGGGCATTTGCCATTTCGAGGGCAGTCGAGCGATAGCGTATGCAGCGGTGTAACCGATCACAAGCGAAACAATGGATGCAATCGTTGCGATCCGCACTGAATCGATAAAAATCCGGAGATAGAGACCGTCAAACACTCGCAGCAGATTATCGAAGGTAAAGTTTGGAACTACGCCGCCGTATGTTCCTCGTGAGAAGAAGGCGTAGACCAGAACGAGCAAGAGGGGGGCGACAAGGAAAATCGCCCACCAAACAAGGGTCGGCAGCGCCAGGAGAAAAGCTGTAAGTTTCCGTCCCATGTTAGTGACCTGTGCTTTCCCGATCATCAGCCCCGATCATCAGCGTTGAAGCCGCGATCACCAAGGACAGCCTTCAGCTCGAGGAACTCGTTGAAGGCATGTGCGCCGCCTTCACGTCCATTTCCGGACTGCTTGTATCCGCCATATGGCGCGTACGGGTCCCATTCTGGGGAATTTAGATAAACAGATCCGACGCGCAGCTTTCGAGAAAGCATGCGGATGGCGTCCGGGTCACTGCCTGTAATGTGCGCGGCCAGACCGTAGCAGGAGTCATTGGCTATGCGAACCGCATCGTCGAGGTCTTCATACCTAATGACGCTGACGACAGGTCCGAATATCTCTTGGCGCGAGATCGACATCTCCGGTGTCACATCGGAGAAGACGGTGGGGCGCACAAAATAGCCTCGGTTAACACCGTTGGGGCGCCCAAGACCTCCGCACGCCAGTGTTGCGCCCTCGTCGATACCAGCTTGGATCATCCGCTGAACGCGGTCGTATTGGGCAGCATTGGCAACCGGCCCAAGCGTTGTGTTCGGATCGGTCGGTGAACCGATAACATAGCCGTTGGCTGCTTGGACCGCCAGGGTGACGGCTTCATCATACCGCTTATGCGACACCAGTAACCTGGTTCCCGCGTCGCAAGCCTGGCCGTTGATGAAGAAACAATTGTCGATCGCGGCAGGCACCGCGGATTGGAAGTCTGCATCGTCTAGAAGGATGTTGGCAGATTTTCCTCCAAGCTCATGCACGATGCGCTTAACCGTGTCAGCCGCGGCCTTGGTGATCAAAATGCCTGCACGCGTCGAGCCAGTGAACGACACCGCATCGATTTCTGGATGACGCGAAATGGCGTCGCCAACGATCGAGCCTTCGCCATTCACCAGGTTGAATACCCCAGCCGGAACACCAGCCTCTGCTAAAACTTCCGCCAGAATAATTGCATCCAGTGGGGTTACTTCTGCAGGCTTCAACACCATGGTGCAGCCTGTGGCAATCGCGGGCAGGATTTTGGTGAAAATCTGACCGATCGGCCAGTTCCACGGAGTTATTAGCCCGAGAACCCCGACCGGCTCCTTGAAAATCGTCGTCGTCCCACGGCGCTCGACGAACTGGAAGTCTTTCAAGATGTCTATTGTTGCCGCAGTGTGGGCCTTGCACCAGTCCAACAGCGCGCTGCTGCTGAGGGAGATCGTCATGCCCATCTGTTGGGTCACAACCTCGGCGATTTCTCGCTCGCGCTTGCGAAACGCGGCGTCGATATTCCGCAAGAGCTCGATCCGCTCTCGAACGGAGCTCGACGAGAAGCTTTCAAATGCACGACGAGCAGCCTTTGCTGCCCGATCAACATCTTGCGCCGACCCTGTCGCACACTCCGCGAATGGTAGCTCGGTTGCTGGGTCGATAAGATCTCTTGTGGTGGATGACAAAGGTGCCACCCACTCGCCGTCGATATAGAATTGGTTCGCGTGATCCATGTTCCCTAGCCGAGCTCTTTAAGCGCTTGCGCGCAGGTTCGTTTGCTCTTTTGCAGTAAACTGCCGCACTGTTTGGTCCCGTTTTAACGAAGTTGCTGGTTCGCAGCGCTCTTCATCCAGAACAAGCGCCGCCGCTTTCTCACCGATCGCAATCGTGGCGGCGTTGAGATTGGCAGTCACGATTTCCGGCATCACAGAGGCATCGGCCACCCGCAATTTGTTCACCCCTCGTACGCGCAGGTCGGGTGTCACAACAGTGCCGGGGCGATCATCCGAGCCCATCTTGCACGTCCCGCCGGGATGATAGGCAGTATTTACATTGTCTCTGAGCCAGGATTCGATCTGCGCGTCGGAAGTGCAGTCCGGACCTGGGAATATCTCTTTCGATAAAACGTTCTTGAAGGCCGGGGCTTCTGCAATACGCCTCATCAGCCTCACCGCATCTGTCAGAGCTCGAACGTCGTCTGGGTTTTCCAAATAGTTGAAAATAAGCGATGGGTTCTCGATCGGATTTCTGGATCTGATTTGGAAACGGCCTCGGCTCTTGGCCCGCTGTAGGGTCATGTGCACCTGGAATGCCGGGAAGGGGCGCGGCGTGAAACTATGCGGTTCAAAAGCTATCGGCAGCATCTCAAGCTTGATGTTTGGATAGTCTCTTGTGGGATCCGTCCTTAGATAGGCAGCGGCCTCAAACTGATTGCTGGCAGCGGGGCCTGTCTTGAACAAAAACCACTCAACACCGGTTTTGATGCGAGCTAACCCGCGTGTACTGCTCTGAATGCCCACGTTGCGGCTGGCTTTGAACTGAATGATGACGTCCGGATGATCCTGGAGGTTTTCGCCGACCTGCAGATCGGCAACCAACGGAATCCCCAGCTGTTCGATAAGGCCTTTCGGGCCTACACCAGAGCGCTGTAGGATTGCAGGAGACCCAAACGTACCGGCCGAAAGGATAATCTCCTGACCGGCCTCGGCCGTCAGGGGACGACCTTGCTGCGAGAAGATCACTGACTTCGCCGCGCTCCCCTCGAACACGATGCGGTCGACGATGCAACGTGTGAGGACAGTCAAATTCGGCCGGTTCCTTACCGGATCGAGATAAGCGCGCGCTGTGGACCAGCGACGTCCCCGATAAATAGTCTGTTCGTTTGGCGCGAAGCCTTCTTGCACTGTTCCGTTACTATCGCTCAGATATGCAAAACCGCTTTCGACACCCGCATTCATGAACGCCGCATTGACCTCGTCCGCGAACGGATTCGGAGCGCGTGTGTATTGCGGCCCTTCCTTGCCCCGGCCCGGCCCATGCTGGTTGACCGAGTGTTCGGATCGGGCGAAATACGGAAGTATCCCTTCGTAGTCCCACCCGATACAACCGTGCTGTGCGGCCCAGTTGTCGAAATCCAGTACGTTGCCGCGAGTATACGCCATTCCATTGATGGAGGAGGAGCCGCCTAGAAGGCGGCCCCGAGGATGATCGATGTGTCGTCCCTTTAGGCCTGGTTCCGGATTGGTCCGGAAGCCCCAGTTCTCATCGCAGGGGCCCATGAAGGCGTCGAGAGCCGCCGGCATGTCGACCCTCCACTTCTTGTGTGTGCCACCAGCTTCAATGAGAAGAACACTAGTGGAAGGGTTTGCTGAGAGTCGGTTTGCGAGTACGCAGCCGGCCGAACCACCGCCAACGATAATATAGTTGTAATGCATTTTGCGCACCGAACTCCTCCTGCCTATTCTAAACACGCCCACCGAGCGCGCCAATCAAGTCGACGTTGATTATGCGACTCCTCCGATGCAAAGGTACTTGACCTCGATGAAGTCTTCTATTCCATATTTCGAGCCTTCTCGGCCGAGCCCGGAAAGCTTGATGCCCCCAAACGGTGCTTCGGCGGTAGATATCAGGCCGGTATTGATGCCGACCATGCCATATTCGAGAGCTTCGGCGACCCGGAGGACGCGGGCCATGTCTCTGGCATAGAAATACGACGCCAGACCAAAATCCGTGGCATTTGCCAGCGCGATAACCTCGGCTTCGGTTGAAAAACGGAAGAGCGGGGCCAGCGGGCCGAATGTCTCTTCGTTGGTCACGACCATGTCGCGCGTAACATCGGTCAGGATGGTTGGTTCGTAAAACGTTCCACCGAGTGTGTGGGATTTGCCACCGACCAAAATGCTAGCGCCTTTTCCAACCGCGTCGTCGACATGTTCCTGAACCTTTTCCAGTGCAGCCTTGTCAATGAGCGGACCAAGGACCACGCCGTCGCCGAAGCCATCGCCGATCTTGAGCTTGGAGACCGCAGCCGCAAGCTTGTCGGCAAAGATATCGTATACATCGTCTTGAACGTAGATGCGGTTGGCGCACACGCAGGTTTGGCCATTGTTGCGGAATTTGGCAGCGATGCAGCCTTCAACGGCTGCATCCAAGTCAGCGTCTTCGAAGACGATGAAAGGCGCGTTTCCGCCGAGTTCGAGACCAAGTTTCTTGATGGTTTTTGCGCTCTGTTCATAAAGCTGAACGCCCACTTCGGTCGAGCCCGTGAACGTGATCTTTCGTACACTCGGGTTTGCGGTCAATTCTCCCCCGATTTCGGAAGCGGACCCGGTCAGTACGCTGAAGAGCCCTTTCGGAGCGCCGGCGCGCTCAGCCAAAACAGCCAGGGCAATTGCGGAAAATGGCGTTTGAGAGGCCGGCTTCAACACCACGGCACACCCCGCAGCGAACGCCGGTCCTGCCTTTCGGGTAATCATGGCATTAGGGAAGTTCCAGGGCGTAATGGCTGCCACGACGCCGATCGGCTGCTTAATCGCCAGAATGCGCTTGTCAGCCTGCGGAGCGGGAATTGTATCGCCGTAAACGCGCCGAGCCTCTTCCGAAAACCACTCGATGAAACTTGCGCCATAGGTGATTTCACCGATTGCCTCAGCGAGTGGTTTGCCCTGCTCGGCAGTCAAGATGCGGCCGAGATCGGTGCTATTGGCGACGATCAGATCGAACCAACGGCGTAGAAAGGCAGAACGTTCCTTTGCTGTCCTGGTGGCCCATTGTCTTTGGGCGACCTCAGCGGCCTTGATCGCGAGACGCGTTTCGGCGCCACCCAGGCGCGGGACATAGCCTATCGTCTCGCCGTTGGACGGGTTTGTCACCGGAATTCCGCTACCGTCGGCGTCAATCCATCCGCCGCCAACGAACGCGGCTTGCCTGAGCAGCGTCGGGTCATCAAGTTTCATTGGTTTCCTCGTGATCTTTGGGGAGCGTTCCGCCGGCAATGTCGCGTGGTCGCCGTGAAACACATGGCTGGCCGACACTACGGCCGTCTTGTCATATTGTCAACATTCATACGTTCGACCGGTCGGCGAGTTTGCCAATGGGTACAATCGACGCTACCTGGTTAGACAAGCCACAACCGCGGCATGATAAGCCGGGAGCGCTTCAACTCAACAATGAATGTTGACATTCGCCTTGTCGATAGTATGCAATTGCTCGATGCGAGGGGGGGCGGAGTGCTGCGCCTGTCTGCACCAGCGCCGTCAGGCCGTTTCGTCGGGATGTCGAGCCGTCAATGTTCATGTCAATCAACGACGATAGATACCAAACGGAGAAAGATCCCTGGAACTTTGCGGCACAGAATGGTGCCGGGGCTTACGAGCTTTTGCTCCCGGTTCTTTCGCACGCGCATAAGCATACCTGTCTCGCATCCACGCGCCTCTGTCTCGCTGGAACCGGAAGGTCGATATGACTGGACCACTTAGCGTGGGAACTTCGACACCGGAGCTCACAGTCAGTCACTGGGGAGTTCATCGCGTCGCGCGGGATGGTGCTGGCAATCCACGCCTCCAGGTTTGGGACGGTGATGCGAACCCCAGCATGATTGGTCTCGATCTTCTTTCGCCTGAAGTGCAGTCACTGCGGGTACAGCGGCCAGCGTTCCGCGAGAGTTGGCTTCGACATGGACCAGGCGCTCATCGGGCAGGGCGAGGAATTGAAAGGTTCGTCGAGGTCCCTTGGGACGAAGCATTTGATCTTGTCGCGGCCGAGCTCCGACGTGTGAAAAACGCGCACGAGAACCGCGCAATCTTTGGAGGCTCTTACGGCTGGGGAAGTGCGGGCCGATTTCACCACGCACAGAGCCAGATCCACCGGTTTCTGAATGTTATAGGTGGGTATGTGCGCGGCCGCGATTCATACAGTTTCGGCGCGGGATCTGTTATCATGCCGCATGTGGTCGCGCCGATGGAACAACTCCTCGAGCAGCATACGGATTGGACTACGCTGTCCAGCCATACAGAGCTTTTCGTGGCGTTCGGCGGTATTCCGCTACGCAACACGCAAATGACTGCAGGCGGTCCGAGCCGCCATCGAGTCCGCGATGCTCTCGATTTGATGAGATCGAGGCAAGTCCGGTTCGTCAACATCAGCCCGCTGAGGCAAGATATCGATGGTGCTTCGGACTGGATACCGATCCGCCCGAACACCGACGTCGCGCTTATGCTCGCGCTCATTCATGTCCTGCTGACTGAGAACCTGCACGATCGCGCCTTCCTCGCGCGGTTCTGCACCGGTGGGGAAGAAGTAAGGGCTTACGTCCTCGGAGAAAGCGACAGACTGCCCAAAACGCCGCACTGGGCATCGGCAATCACTGGCGTCCCGCCCGAAAAGATAGTCCAACTGGCGCGGGATATGGCTGCTTCGAAAACGATGATCAACGCGTCTTGGTCACTCCAACGGCAGAGCCACGGCGAGCAGGCATATTGGGCGCTGGTTACTCTGGCGTCTCATTTAGGCCAGATCGGTAACCCAGGAGGGGGCTTCGGTATCGGCTATGGGACGTTGAACTCAGTAGGGTCCAACGAGCTCCGCGTTGCAGGACCGAGGCTGCCGCAAGGCAGGAACCTCGTTGAGGAATTCATTCCGGTAGCACGGATCGCCGACATGCTTCTGACCCCGGGCGGACGATACGACTACAACGGCCGTAGCTACGTTTATCCGGACATCAAGCTGGTGTATTGGGCGGGTGGAAATCCGTTCCATCATCATCAAGATCTCAACCGGTTCATCTCGGCGTGGCAGCGGCCAGAAACAATCATCATCCACGAACAGTTCTGGACGAGTAGTGCTAAAGCGGCCGACATCGTATTGCCCGCAAGTATCACCCTGGAGCGCAATGACATCGGCTATGCTTCAGGCGAGGGGCATCTCGTCGCTATGCGGAAGGTGAAGGAACCCTTCGCGGAAGCGAAGAGCGACTTCGACATCTTCAACGGAATTGCTGAGAAAATGGGCGAGGGAGCTGCGTTTGCAGAGGGAAAGACTGCCGAGGATTGGCTCGTTCAAATTTATGAAGAGTTCCGGCAGCGCGCCGCCGATCAGGTTGAAGCACCAGACTTTAACACGTTCTGGGAAAGCGGGCGCCTTGAGCTTCCAGCACCAATCAAGCCTGGCATTTTATTGGAGAGTTTCAGAGCTGACCCAGAATTGAATCCACTGAACACTCCGTCGCAGCGGATAGAGCTTCATTCCAAGACGATCGAAAGCTTCGGATACGACGACTGTCCAGCTCAGGCAACATGGATTGAACCTGTGGAGTGGCTAGGCTCGGACAAGGCTGCTCGATATCCCCTGCATCTTTTGAGCCATGAGCCGCGCCGCCGCCTACACAGTCAGCTTGACCACTCTTCGCACAGCCGAGCTGGCAAAATCGCGGGGAGAGAGCCGATCCTCTTGAGTTCGTGTGATGCGCGGGCGCGCGGAATCTCGGAGGGGGACGTCGTGAGGGTATTCAATGACAGAGGCGCATGTCTTGCCGCGGCTCAAATCACCGACGATCTCCTGGAAGGGGTGGCTATCATCGCGACAGGGGCCTGGTTTGACCCACAAGAATGGGTGTCGACGAACAGTCTCGACAAGCATGGCAATCCGAACGCGGTGACACTGGACGTTGGCTCTTCGAAACTTTCTCAAGCCACTGTGGCTCAGTCCTGCCTCGTGGAGATCGAGCCGTTCGAGGGTGAACTACCTGCGGTTACCGCGTTCAACGGTCCGAAATTTGTCGAATAGGAACTTGTCCAGCAGCCGCAACCCAGCGACATGGCGATGCTCTCGCAGATCTGGGCTGTGTCGACCGGCGACAAAGAAAGGTAAGACCTTGGTCGAGTTCAAGGGATTGCCGCACCTCCCGTCCGGGCGGGCAAGCTTGACGATCCGCCGGGGCTACACGACCCGGTGGAATTTCATCAAATGATCAAACGGGGCACCTCGATCAGGTTCGACGCACTCCCAAGCCTGAAAACACCTCCCCGCTTACTCGGCAGTGGGTGAATTATCGTTAAGCCAGTTGCGAAAACGGCAAGCTCATCAATTACATGATTGGCCCGCGCTGAGATCAGCTCCGGGCCTAGCTCACTCGGTCCTTATACCGATAGTACGCCCCCACAAAGGGCAGAAACCAAGGCCATCCGAAGTAACCGGGAATTGCTGGCCAGGGGAGATCTTCGAATGGCTGGTACTGCGGCCGGCCCAGGACCTTCATCGCCAGGTGGCGACCCATATAGGTCGACAGCTGAGCCCCGTGACCGCTGTAACCCATGGCGTATGGCATGCCCCGATAGATGCCGCTACGAGGGAGACGGTCTGCAGTCATGTCGACCGCTCCGCCCCAGCAATAGTCGACTTGAACGTTCCCCAATTGGGGGAAGAACTCCCTGAGAGACTTGCTTAGGATCTCGCATGATCTCGCGTGACCCTGACCTGTATAGGCAGCGAATTTCGCGCGGCCACCGAAAAGCATGCGATTATCTGGAAGGATGCGGAAATAGTTGCCGATGTTGGCTGTCGTCGTAACGTTTCGACGGTTTGGCATCAAAAGGTTGATGACGGACATGTCTAGCGGTTCTGTTACGATGATAAAGCTTCCCACAGGCACGAGACGTCGCTTGAACCACGCAAAAGGGCCGATCCTGGACACACCCGTCGCAAGCACGACCTCGCGTGCCGTGACAGTTCCGCGCGGTGTTTGGACCCGATACCGATTGCCAAGACGTGTGATCTCGGTGACCGGGCTTTCCTCCCACACCTGACCGCCATGCCTGACCACTGCTTGGGCCAACCCTGCGGAATAACGGCCCATATGCATCTGTGCAGACTTTCTGTAAAGTAGACCACCACTGAACTTGTTTGTCTCAACTTCTGATCGGATCGTCTCCGGTCCCACGAGGGTGATCTCTGAATCCACGTCCTTGACCATCACCTCATATTGAGTTCGCAGACTCTCGAAGTGCGAAGGCTTGACCGCCGCCTTCAATTTACCGGAGCGCCTGAAATCACAATCAATGCCTTCTTCGTTGACTATAGTCTCGATCAAATCGACCGAGCGGTCATAGGCGTGATAAAGTGCGCAGGCGAGTTCCTGACCGTGTTTCTGCTTAGCCGCAAGATAGGACCCTCCAAGACCATTGTTCAAATGTCCGCCGTTCTGACCTGACGCCATGGCGCCGATGCGACCGGCGTCAACAACCACGACCCGCGTGCCGCTACGGGCAAGATGATAAGCACAGGACAAGCCTGTAAAGCCCGCGCCGACGATCAGAACATCAACGTCGCCGGAGATAGATGGCGGCGCGTTGAAGAGCGGCCTTGAAGGCTCGTCGAGCCAGTAAGAGACGGTTTTCATTTCATTTCCATTCAAGCCACACCAAGTCCTGGATCGCGGTTGCACGCTTTGAACCGTGGAGGATAGCGGCGGTTAGCCAAGCCGTTTCGTCAGCCTAAAAAGCGCGGCCGTACAACCGATGCTCTATTTGATGCGGCTGCCGCCGCTTGCGAGTTTGCGCTTGTCGACAACGTTCTCGAGTGGCTGCCCATTGCTCCAGCGTTCAAGGTTGGACACAAAGAGCTTGGCCGCTTGATCAGGGTAGTCATGGAGGTCCGAGGACATGTGGGGCGATACGATGACCTGGTCCATCTTCCAAAACGGATGGCCCTTCGGCAGTGGCTCGGTGACGAATACGTCAAGAGCGGCGGTGCCGACACGGCCCATGTTCAACGCGTCAACCAGAGCGTCTTCATCAACGAGGCCGCCCCGGCCAATGTTGATGAAGGTAGCACCCAGCTTCATCATCGAGAAGCGCTGCGCATCCATGAAGTTGCGGGTTTGCGCAGTCAGAGGCATGGCAAGTATCACAGCATCGGCAGTTGGGAGGATCTCGCCGAGTTTGTCTATCGAGTAGACCCGGCCAAACGTGTCGTCACGTTCCACATTGTTGCGGCCTACCACAATCAGGTTGTAGCCCACGGCCGATAGCATCTGATGAATTTCGCGGCCGATGGCTCCGGGTCCGACAATCACGATGGTCTGGCCTGATATGGAGTGGGTAGATCGAGACACCCATTTCTCGGCCTTCTGGTAGCGGTATGTCTTGTAGAATTCCTTGGTAATTGCGATCAGCAGGCCAAGCACATACTCGGCGATCGGACGTTCGAAAACTCCGCGCGTGTGGGTGACGACCACATTTGACGAGACGACCGCTTCCGTCAGAATAGCGTCGACCCCGATGCTTGCGGTGTGAATCCACTCAAGGTTCGTCCAAAGTGGATTATCACGGATCACTCGACTGGAAATATCCCAGAGAAAAAGCGCATTGGCGTCGGCGAGCGAAAGTTCGGCCTCCTTGTCATTTCCGACATATGCCACATCCGCGAAACGCGATGCATCCGCGAGGATTTCGGGTTTGACCTGGCCTGGTGGAATCAGAGCCACCACTTTTTTCTTATCCGCCATGCGAGCCCCCAAGGTACAGCAAAGACATAGAGGATCGTTGACACGCGAAACGTAGAATGTCAACATCTCTACAATTTCACCGCTTTCGGGAGGCCGCTGCTGCCGCCTTCAGGAGCGTACGCGAGAAAGGAAGATCGTGGCGATAAATGATAGTGCAACAGTGAACTGGGCGAAGAAAGCGGCTGAGCTTTCGCTGCGTACCGACGCCTTTATAGGTGGACGCGCGGTGGCTGCCGCCTCTGGGAGGCGGTTTGCGACCATCAACCCGACGACCGGCAAGCGTATTACTGAAGTTGCCGAATGCGACAGTGAGGACGTCAATAGGGCAGTTGCCGCGGCTCGGGCGGCCTTTGACAAAGGTGTTTGGTCCAGAATGGCACCAGACGACCGCAGAAAACGCATGATCAAATTCGCTGACCTCATCGAGGCTAATCTGGAGGAACTTGCGCTCCTGGACACGATTGACGCCGGAAAGCCGATATCGAGCGCAATCGTCATGGATGTTCCTAAGAGCGCCAGAACCATCCGCTGGTGCGGCGAGGCTATTGATAAGCTCTACGATGAAATCGCACCTACCGCACCGAATGCCCTTTCGTTGATCCGGCGCGAGCCGCTTGGCGTCGTTGCAGCTATCGTCCCCTGGAACTACCCTCTCTTCATGACCTCCTGGAAGATTGGGCCAATTCTTGCGGCTGGTAATTCGATTATCATCAAGCCCGCAGAACAGTCCCCGCTAAGTGCATTGAGGCTTGGAGAGCTAGCTATGGAGGCTGGCATCCCGGAAGGCGTTTTCAACGTCGTGCCGGGTTATGGCGAAACGGCTGGCCGCGCCCTGGGCCTCCACATGGATGTCGACGCGATCGCGTTTACGGGCTCCACCGAAGTTGGCAAGCTGTTTATGATCTACTCTGGGCAGTCGAACATGAAGCGTGTGACGCTTGAATGTGGGGGGAAATCGCCCCTCATCGTTCTCGCGGATGCACCTGATCTTGACGCCGCTGCCCGCTCGGCAGCTTGGGGTCTTTTCCACAATTCCGGCCAGTCCTGCGATGCTGCCGCGCGCCTCATCGTCGAGCGGTCGATCAAGGAAGAGTTTGTTGAACGCGTTATAAACGTGGCAGCCGCTTATAAAGTTGGTGATCCGTTGGACACAGAGACGGAGCTAGGCCCGATCATCAGCGATACGCAGATGAAGCGGATCCTGGGTTACATCGAGCAAGGCTCGGCAGAGGGCGCGACGCTTAAACTGGGAGGCAAACGAGTTGCCGGCTATGACGGCTACTTCCTTGAGCCGACCGTGTTCGACCACGTAACCAATGACATGACGATCGCAAAGGAGGAGATCTTCGGACCGGTGCTTTCCGTTCTTGAAGCGACAGACCTCGAGCACGGGATCAGGATCGCCAATGACACGGATTACGGTCTCGCATCGGGTATTTGGACTCGAGACATCAACAAGGCTATTGCTGCCTCCAAGGCCTTGGTCGCGGGCGTCGTCTCAGTCAACAACTATGCTGACGGCGATATCACCACACCCTTCGGCGGGTTCAAGCGCTCGGGCTTCGGTCGGGACAAGTCGTTGCATGCCATCGAGAAGTACAGCGACCTGAAGTCCACGTGGATCAAACTTCACGCCTGAGGCGCAACAGGCCACATAGCCGTCTCGATTGCGGCCACCGACCGGTGGCCGCGGCAAGCCCCTTCAAAGATCGCAAACTTCCAGCTGCACAACGTCGAGATTTTGCTGGACGGCGGAACTAAATTTTTGCATAATGTTGACATTCCTACCATTGGAGTGGGCGTGCCAATCTTGGAGGGTTTAGTGACACAAGTTACAGAGGGAGCGCCTGCTCCAATAGTTGCCGGGAAACTCTATGCCCTGGGTGCAACCGTCTCTCAGAGCGGAGACATTCATTGGGTTGCCAAGGGGCGAGAAGGAGATGCCGCTCTCAACGCATATCTCCTGACCGAAGGAAAGGAGGGGCTGTTGGTAGACACCAACTATCCGATCATCGAAGATGCACTTATCGGCCAGCTCAAGACTTTCGGGCTCAACGACCTGAAGATCGTTTTCACCCGCGCCGTCGAGTTTGACAGTATGGCGAACGCGGATGTGATCGTCGATAAATTTCCCGTAAGCGAAATTTGGTCTCACTTTGCGGCGTCTGACTGGGTCTACCTGCGTACTGAAGAGCCGCTTCCCGTGCCCAATTACGAGTCAAAGATGTTTGGGGCGGACGGCGAGATAACCCTGTCGCACGGACGAGTGCTTGAGACAATCAACGCCAAGCTGAAGCTGCTCAATGCAGCGTGGCTGTACGATGCAACAAGTCGGACGCTGTTCACCTCTGACGCTTTTTCTCACGTCATGGCGCCTGAGCCTGGCGTCCGTGTCGTGACGGAAGAAAACGACAACACGACCGCTGACGAGGTGACCGAGCACCTGCGGACAAAGTTTAAATGGATCGAAGGTGCCGACACAGAGCCGTTGCGTGAATTCGTACAGCAGACCTTTGACAAGTACGACATCGAGCACGTCGCGCCGACCATCGGCTGCGCGATTTCGGGGCGTGATTTGGTCATTCGCCACAGAGATTTTGTGATCGAGGCGCTTCGCAAACTCGACGGAAAGGAGAATTTGCATGGTTAAGTCTCACCATTGTGATCCTGCTGGCGTCGTCCAGCATCGCCTCCCACGCGAAATTGCAGAAGGTGTGCATTGGCTTGGCGATTGTTTTGTTTGGGAAACTCGCGCCGGTCTCGAGCATTCGTACTCGTCAGTCTATCTGGTGGCAGGGAAGGAACGGAGCATCCTCGTCGACACAGGCCATATCAAGGACTGGATCGTCGTCAGGGATCAAGTTGAAAGCCTGGTGGCAAAAGGTGTTCCCGCTCCGGAGTTCATCTTCCCGACGCACCCTGAGGTAACGCATTCAGGCAACCTCGGACGATGGCTCAACTATTATCCTGAGGCCCGCGGCATCGGGGACATGCGTGACATGCAGCTCATTTTCCCGAAGCATGTCGATCGTTTCTTGAACGTCAAGCAGGGCGACGAAATCGATCTGGGCGGACGAAAGTTCGTCTTCGTCGAAGCGGTCTTCCTTGATCTGGTGAATTCGCTCTGGGGCTACGACGAGCAAGAAAAGGTGCTATTTTCGTCTGATGGTCTTGGGTTCGGCCATTACCATGAGGCCGAACAATGCGGGAAATTCGCTGAAGAGATCCCGGATCTGCCAATTCCCGAGCTTACTGGGATTTTTCTGGAGTACGCGCTCTACTGGACCCGTCTCAAGAGCGCTGAGCCTGAGCTCGAGCGACTGCGCAAACTGATCGAAGAAGATTATCCGACCCGCATTATCGCGTCCGCTCATGGTAGTGTCGTAACTGATCCAAAGAAGACCATTCCCTTGGTCAAGGAAGGCCTTACTCGCATCTCCAAGATGACCGTTGAAGGCAGCGTGAGTTCGGCAAAAAATCCGTACGAACTGGAAGTTGCAAAGTAGGTGCGTCGTAACAGGCTTTGACTCCGCAGGTCGACGCCTGTGTGCCGTGTGCGGGGTGGACCGGGCTTAAAGCGAAGACCGCGCGGTGACGGGGCGCGCGGACAGGGCCCGTAGCTATCGGCAGGGAAATTCGACCAGGAAGGACTTGATGACAAACCGTGGAGACGCTTACGCGGAAGTCGCGGCGAAGACGTGGGACGACGATACCCGGGCATTTTTCTCGATTTCGGCCAGCAGGAACTATTTCCTTGCGGCTTCAAAAGGGCTTTCAACACCTCCAGATCCTCCCAAGACATTGAAGTTGGCGGAGCTCCTGCTGAGGCACTATGGCTTGAAAGGAGAAATCACGGCGCTATCGTCGGAGGCTGAATTCACCGCTCAAGTGGTAACCGGGGACGGGCAGAGCTTGATCCTGAAAACCTCGACGAGAGCCAAGGCACAAGACAGCTTTCGCTTTCAAGCATCCGTAATGGCCACCTTGCAGAACGCGGACACCTTTGTCGTCCCGACCGTCATACGCACGACTGAAGGCGGCTTGACGTTCGAGGAAGCGGATTTTTGCGGATATCTCCAAACGAAAATTCGAGGCAGACAACTACACAGTCTGGGTGCGAATGCCGATGAGTACTATCAAGCCGGTCGCGCGCTCGGGCACCTGGATCTTGCGCTTCGACCTCTCGATGTACCAGGGAAATATCGGCCGGTCCTATGGCACATCGGGTGCTGCTCACACCTGATACAGTTGCAGCAATATCTGCCTCCAGGGCCAATCGGTGAACATGTCGACTCCGCGATGAGCGACTTCTGCAAAATCGTCGAGCCGCAGTTGGCAATGGTCGAATGGCAGATAACCCACAATGACCCGAGCCCGCACAATGTGTTTTTCGCCGATAACAAGATAGCGTTCATCGACTTTGGAGATGGCACCTTTGGGCCTAGGATCCAGGATCTGGCGATCGCTGCCAGTCATTTGGTGACGGATTCAAACCGTACCCTGGGGGGAGCGGAAGATTTGATTGCTGGCTACACGTCCACATGTGACCTCTCAACATTGGAGAGAAGCCTATTGGTTCCACTCATGCGAGCACGGCAAAGCGCTCTCATTCTTGTGAACCACTGGAGAGCGCATCTCTTTCCAGCCGATGCGCAGTACATCAAGAAAAACGTCGCGCGGGCTGAGTGTGGTTTGAACATTCTCGCCGCTTTAGCTCCCGAGGAAGCTGAGACGTGCATTTTGGACGCCATTCGCGGCTACCATTGAAGCAGCAACTGCTGTGGCCATCGTGAACGCGGCTGCAAGCCGTTTCGTCGCCCTCTAACATAAGTTGAAGCCATGTCTACAGATCTAATGCCCAATCGCTACATACCGGGTGAGGCTGATGTCCCAGCGCGTGAGGCGGAACTGATTTCGCGACGTGAAAATGTGCTTGGGTCGTCTTACCGGCTCCAATACCGTCGGCCAGTGCATTTCGTAAGGGCCGAGGGAATGTGGCTGTATGATCCTGATGGCAAGGCCTATCTTGATTTTTACAACAACGTGCCGTCGCTAGGACACTGCCATCCCGAAGTTACCGCAGCCATCGCCGAACAGGCTAGTCGGCTGAACGCCAATACGCGTTATCTTGAGCCAAAGCTCGTCTCCTATGCCGAACGCCTTGTTGCAAATTTTCCGCAGGAACTCAACCGCGTGGTTTTCACATGCACCGGGAGCGAGTCCAACGACCTCGCTCTTCGTGTAGCTAGGTTGATCAGCAATAGTGAAGGCGTGATCGTTTCATCATATGCCTACCACGGCACTAGCGCTGCGATCGCTGCAATTTCGCCGAACCTGGGCGATGCCGTAAAGCTTAGCCCATTCGTAAGGATGGTCGCACTTCCCGGTCCAGAAGGCGTGCCAAGCTCTCAAGCAGCCGATTTCTTCGAGACGCAGGTTCGTGCGGCGATCACTGATCTGAAGCGCCGTGGCATCGGTGTGGCAGCACTGGTCATGGACAGCATTTTTTCAAGTGACGGAGTCTGGGTCGACCCACCAGGCTTTATCGCGGGAGGTGTGACAGCAGTAAGGGAAGCGGGCGGGCTGCTTATCGCCGATGAAGTCCAGCCGGGCTTCGGGCGTACAGGTGCTCATATGTGGGGTTTTGAGCGACACGGAATCGTGCCCGATTTGGTTACGCTTGGTAAGCCAATGGGTAACGGGTTTCCGATAGGAGCAGTCGTAGGGCGCCAAGTCCCCATGGAGCGCTTCGGTTCAACTGCTCGCTATGTCAATACGTTCGCTGGAAATACCGTGGGCATTGCGGCGGCGAATGCCGTACTGACGGTGCTCGAGCGGGACAATACACGTCACAACGCACTTGCAATGAGCAACCGCCTGCGAGAGGGCCTGGAAACGATCGCCGGGAGAACGTCTGTTATCCGAGGTATAAGAAACGCTGGGCTCTTTTTCGGGATCGATGTCGGCGCGGAAGAGAGCCCTGCAACTCGAAGGGCGGCCGCGCTCAAAATTGTCAATTTGCTCCGGGACGACGCTGTACTCATCAGCACCACCGGCGCGAACGAGGACACGCTGAAGGTTCGCCCCCCTTTGATTTGCGAACCGCAACACGTCGACCGCTTCCTTGGGTCTTTCGAGAACGCCCTGAACAAAGCGTATCATTAGCTCTTTTGATGCCCTTCCATAGCAGGACGGGCCCGGACTCGGTTGGAGAAATATGTCGTTGAAAACGCATTCTGTCGCACTCATTCCTGGAGATGGAATTGGCCCGGATGTCACAGAAGCGGCCTGGGCGGTCTTGGAGGCTGCCGCAAAAAATTATGGCTTTGCGCTCCACGCGACCGAGTTCCCTTGGTCCTGTGCCTTCTACAAGGCAACAGGTGCAATGATGCCGACGGATGGAATCGAAACCCTTCGCGGTTTCGATTCCATTTTGCTGGGCGCTGTCGGCTGGCCGGCAGAGGTGCCTGACTCGGTTTCATTGCATGGTTTGCTGCTCCCTATCCGTAAAGCGTTTGTGCAATATGCTAATGTCCGGCCGCATCGGCTTCTGCCTGGCGTTCAAGGACCCCTGCGATCAGGAAGTTTCGACATTCTCTGCATTCGCGAGAATACAGAAGGTGAATACTCCGGAGCCGGCGGCCGCGTTCATCAAGGCACGCCTGACGAGGTCGCCGTGGAAACTTCGATTTTCACTCGAAAGGGCGTTGAACGCATCCTACGTTTCGGGTTCGAACAGGCGCGTCGGCGCAGCGGTAAGCTCGCCTCCGTCACGAAGTCCAACGCCCAGAAATACTCGATGGTGTTCTGGGACGAGATCACTCATATGCTGGCTTTGGAATACCGCGACGTCCAAGTATCGACCTATCATATCGACGCGATGGCGGCGAGAATGGTAATGGCTCCCGAAATTCTCGATGTGGTTGTCGCTTCCAACCTGTTCGGCGACATTCTGACAGATCTCGGCGCAGCTATTCAGGGCGGATTGGGTTTCGCGGCCTCTGCAAACATTAACCCCGACCGAACGGCACCGTCGATGTTCGAACCTGTGCATGGCTCCGCCCCCGACATAGCACACCTCGGTAATGCCAACCCGATCGCAGCGATCTGGTCTGGCGCGATGATGCTGGAGCATCTCGGTGAATCGGATGCCGCCAGGAGCGTGATGACCGCGCTGGAGATGGCAACGGCTGCGGGCATCGGCACGGTTCCGGGGAAGGATAAGACACACGAAATCAAGACTGCGGTTCTCTCCCGCCTTGGCTGATTACGCTAATCTACGTCCGCCCTCGATAAGTTTGCGTGGCCTCCGCCATGAGGCTGCGCCAGTTCCATGCCGCTTCGGAGATGTTCGTCCAAAGCCTTCAAAACAATTGACTGACTGTCGCCTTCCAGCGCTTCCACCAGGGGCTCGTGCATGCTGGCCAGTTTGCCAAGGTCTGGAAAAATCGCAAACTCCTTCGTCATGCATATGTGTCTTTCCGCCGCTAATGTCGCGTATATGCGCGACAACCGTGGGCTTCCGGAAGCTTCGACAATCAACGTATGAAATTTGATGTCGTGGTTTGCCGCCGCCCGCCAATCTCCACTGCCTGCCGCTTTTTCCATGCCGTGGATAACCTTGCGAAGCTTTTCAAAAAGAGCAGCAGGCTTTGATGTGTGCACGATCAAAAAAGCCTCTCGCTCGACAGCGCGCCTTGCAGTGATCACGTCAAGTAAATCCGTGACACTTATATCGACAACGCAAACCCCTCGGTTAAGGGTGTTGATCAAAAGTCCTTCCTGGACGAGCCTCTGCAATGCTTCACGAACCGGTCCCCTGCTAACTCCCAACTGTTCGGAAATTTTGGCATCGTGCACCCGCTCTCCGGGGGCGAACTTCCCGGAAACTATCTGAGATCGGACTCTGTCGGCGATGATTTCGGGGGTAGGGCGCAGAGAGAGTGGTTCCATCACCATTGGTTCCTTTAGGGGCTAGCGGTGCGCACAGCCTCCGATTATCAGAATGTCAACTATCTTACTTGAGACGCAAATACTAGATTACTCGTATTGAGTCTGCAATCGGGACACTGCGGCCATGTTGTGGATCGGCGTGCGGCGGCCGGCGTTGATTTCACGATAGGAATCAATGCCATGGTCTATACATTGCGGTCTTCGACCCTCGTCACTCGCGTCTTTGTGTTGCACGACACCGGCGTTGACGCGCACTGCGACAAGGCGCAGCCGATCCACCATCGGTATTAGCAGCGCCTAGCGGACTTGCCGACGGCTGGCAAGCCTGTTCGGATCGTCGTTGGTGGCTCGGCGGTTCCACTGTGGCGCAGTGTTGTGCGGCCGTCGGATCTTCGCTAAGCGTTTCGACCGCGATGTTTTGTGCGCGCCGAACCGCCCAACTCGTTCAAATGCGACCTTGAGAACGCTAGCGCCGGACTTTCTCGAACCGAAGCGCGATCTATCCAGACTGGCAGTCGTTTTACTGTGGACACATTGACGTGCCCCAAGCCGGACTATTTGTCGCGATACTGAGTTGGTCGGTGCGGGGCGATGCCTTGCTCGGCTTTTTCGCGAATGTTGACATTTGTCTTGCCAGCAGTCACGGTGTCGACGAAAACTGATGTGCTCAACCCGTTTGAGACAGAGGCCCAAATGTCAGGCGGCGCCCCTTCGAGCAGAGACCTCCAGGCAGTTGCAGTTGCTCTAATTGTATGTTTCTTATTACTGATAGCAACAATGATATTTGGTTATCGCCTTGGCCTACTGAAAATGTAGCTTACCAGAGAAAGGAGATGGCATATATTATGCGCGCTCTTTGGCAACAATTCTGCCGCACAGTACTAGAAACGGTTGAAGACTTTTCGAATGAACACAGCCCGATTTCCTTGTCCTCGTGTGGTGTTGTATTCTTCGAGACAGGAACTGAAACCTTTAGGTCCGGCGCGACAAACAGGCCGACAATCAGGAAACAGCTTGCAGGTTCGCCACTGCACGATTCCAAACCCGCCGTTGCAATCGCGAGCAGGATCTTGGTGAATATCTGCCAGTTCCACGGAGTTAGCCGGGCGGCCTTGGAGGCCGGATCACATCGGCGGCTGATCCCATGGCGCACACGACAAAGGCTTTTTCGGTCGCAGGGTCGACAAGATCGCCGGTGGACGCCACGACGGTGCTTCTCGTCGAAGCCGGGCGCACAGGAAGTGGAAGGTCGACATGCCGGCAGCCATGGACACCCTCATGGGGCCTTGCTACGAGAATTGGGGCTTCTTGATCCGGAACCCGAGCTCAATGGATGACTTATCGAGCATCCTCAAGGCCGCCTTCTCAGCGGTTCCTCCTCAATCAACGGAATGGCGTACACTCGCGGCAACGTGCTCGACTTCGACAATTGGGCCGACCAGTACGGTTGCATTGTTGGGACGACCAAAGCATTCTGCCATATTTCGTTCGCGCCGAGCATTGGGTGAATCAGCCTGGCCCAGAGCGCGGCTCCCGTGTTCGCCCGCGATCGGAACCCTTTCGCGGATGAGCTCAATGCCGCGTTCATGAATGCCGGCGTCGAAATGGCTTTGCCAGCAACGCAACTGCGCAGGAAGGCTTCGCCGTGAATTCTCCACCGCATGAAGGCGGTGGCTTCAGGTTACGGCTTAAAGCCGGATCGGTCCGAGCCTAGGCGGACAGGGTGCCCCAACTCACGTCACGTTGAAGTTGTCGTCGGGCTCTGTCGGCGCCTGGTTCTTAATATACTCAGTCCACATTCTTGTCGGTAATGTTCCCTCTCGTCGCCGCCCAATAGCCTCTCGCCCACAGATGCTGGCCCCAGTAGCGCCTGCGCAATATCCCGAACGCTCAGCAGCTTATGCGACCTCCGCCCCTTCAAATGTTGCACCGCGCGCGATACCGACATGCACAGCGGGATCGACACTAGCATATGCACATGGTCTCGGTTAATCGACCCGGCATGCACGACCATTTCATGCGCTTGCGCTGTCTCGCGCAGCAACTCACCGCACCGATTTCCAACGTCCCGCCAAGCACCGCATGACGGTACTTCGTCACCCAACCAGGTGATACTTACAATCCCAGACCGTGTGGCTGTCGCGCTTGTACGCTTCCATCCTACCAATCTATATCGCAAATGGCCGCCCCCCTCCCTGCCGCCTAGCCCGTCCTATTCATGAGCCTTGTGGTTCGAGCGCCGCTGAGCATTGGGTCATGCAGGTGTGAGGCGTCTTTTT
>NZ_JBSKBQ010000028.1:0-33984 GCF_053714375.1 Mesorhizobium sp. ArgA1 | reverse complement strand
TTCAATCACGACACGGAGGAGTTCTCGGCGATCGCGGCTACGCTCATGCGGCACAACGCGATCAGCGAAACGCTGTCCGCTTACGATTAACTTGCGGTCAGCGCCGGCTTCGAGCAGTTGGCCGGCGAGTAGCTTCTTCAGCTTGGCGTTCTTGTATTCCAGAGCCTTCAGCGACTTGGCGTCTTGACCAGGTGCGGCTTGAGCCCGTGCGCATGCCAGATGCGCTGGACGCTGCTGTAGGAGATGCCCGCTGCCTTGGCCATGCTGGCGCACGCTGAGTCGCGTTCGCCGGCCTCTCGTGCAGCGTCATGTGCACCAGTTGCGCGATCTTTGGCGAAAGCGGCTTGACCCGCGACGGGCGGGTGGCGTCCTTCAGCAGGCCATGCACTCCCTTGGCGATGTAGTGGCAGCGCCAGCGGCGCCCTCCAAACCACTTTCTGCGGCGTGTTGCGATCGCGAACCAGCCGCTCCACTGGTTCGCAATGTTCGTCGCAACCGATTCGGCAGGCGGCTCTCGCCATCGCAAGACTGCGTCTTCCCCGCCCTATGGACCATCTTTTAGCGCACCTAGGGGTCAGCGGCGTAAGAATTAAACAAACGCGGCTTAGCCGCGAAAGACCATTCGACAACGCGGCAAGACCACATGCTGGCTCAGTATATTCGCTTTAAGGAATGAAAACGACGACAGGGCAATTGAGGAAATCGCTGATGCTCGTCCGGATGCCGTCAAGCCAACCCGGACGAGCGGCGCAAGGAGGCCCTCCGCAGCGTCAGCCAAGACGAAACGATGCGAAGGAAGTCGCACGGTGCGTCGACCAAGGTCAACATCGATAGAAATTCAAGGGACAAATGCGATGTCAAATGCCCGGATGGCGGCTGGTGACATAGTTCGCTTAGACGCAGTTGGGCAGGCCGAAGCAGTCCACCGGGGCGACATTTCGCCGTCGGATCTTGTCGAAGCAGCGATCGGACGTATCGAACAGAGCGAAGGTTTGATTGGTGCGCTGGTCCATGAACGCTTCCAGGCCGCCCGTGCTGAGCTTGGTAGTGTGCCCACCGACCGGCCTTTTCCTGGGGTTCCTATACTGCTCAAGGATAGCGGAGGCGCCTCTCAAATCGGCATTCCGCATTTCGCTGGCAATCGCGTTCTGAAGAAAAATCCTATTGTCGCCACCGTTGATACACCGCTGGGCAAGCGCCTTCGTGACGCCGGATTCATTACACTGGGAGTTAGCAAGGCTCCTGAAATGGGGTGGTACACAACTACGCAGCCCGTTGCATTCGGCCCGACCCGAAACCCCTGGATGCTCGACCGCTCAGCGGGTGGGTCGTCCGGCGGGGCTGCCGCAGCCGTGGCTGCTGGTATGGTACCGGTAGCGCATGGGACGGAGGACGGGGGATCCATCAGAATTCCAGCGTCGTTCTGCGGTGTGGTTGGCCTGAAGCCCACCCGAGGATTAGTGCCTGTTCCCGAGCCAAACACATACCATTTGGCGCATCAGTTTGTGCTCTGCCGGACAATTCGAGATGCTGCGGCACTCCTCGATATCATGGCAGCTGACAATCCTCGGGCGCTCTATTCGTCGTTTCCAAAGCAGAATTATTCCCGTTTGGCCGCCGCTGGGGTTCTGCCGCGTCTGCGGGTGGGTTTGGCTCGCAGTATGGGAGGTATTGAAGCACATGTCGATTGTCAACGTGCTCTCGATGTCACCATCGCATTGCTTGAAGCGCTGGGTTGCGACGTCATTGATGAGACTGTGCCAGCGCTCGGCCAAGAAGACGCTGCGACATCTGCGCTGCTACTTGGCGTCTTCGGCGTCCGAGCGTTCCGAGAACTGGAGAAGAAGACGGGTCGGCGATTGACGCCCGACGATGTCGAATCTTTCATCTGGGAAGTGGGGCATCCGAAGGAGCCAACCGCTACAGCATTGGAATATCTCGACGCGGTTGAGCGAAGGAGAGCCTGGGCGGTTGAGATCATGAACTGGTGGGACGATTTTGACCTTTTGCTTACGCCAACCGTTTGCGAGCCGGCAGGCACCTTGCAATCTTACGCCGAGGAGACGCCGGATGAAGCGTTGGCAACAGTGACCCGGCAGATGGCATTTGCGGGTCCGTTCGATGAGACCGGGCAACCTGCGATCTCTCTGCCGCTTTATTGGAGAGATGATGGCCTGCCCATAGGGATGCAATTAGTCGCCGATGTTGGTCGGGACGAACTTCTTCTCAGCGTCGCCGCGCGCCTGGAGGCTCTCAACCCTTGGAAGGACAAGTGGCCGACGATCCGCGTCGAATGAACGCCAATACCGGGAGGACAACACAATGAAACGCATAGGTTCAGGGGAGATTAAGATGACCGAATGGCAAGTCAGCCGTCGTAGCGTGGTAAAGGCAATGCTGGTAGGAGGGGTTGCATCTTGGATGATGCGATCACGGGCGTTCGCCTCGTCATGTGGCGATCATATTGTGCGCGTCGGAGGAATCTTCGCCCCCGACACGATGAACCCGTTTGCCACCTGGGCCTCGTTCCTGCCGACGGTCTTCACATATGACTTTCTGGTCGGCGTGGACGGGCAACGTCATCCCGATCGAAAGGGATTTGCCAAAGAGTGGTCCGTTGCCGACGATAAGCTCACTTGGACGTTCAAGATCTGGCCTGGCACGAAGTGGTCAGACGGCCAGCGAGCAACCGCAAGGGACGCCGCATTCACCTACAACTATCTCCGCGGCTCTATGGGAAAGCCCGAGGAGTTGAACGTCGGCTGGAACAACACTGACGGCCTGCAAAACGTCGAGTCCATCACAGCCCTCGACGACGAGACTTTGCAAATCGTAACCAAGACGCCCACCCGCTGGCCAATTGACAACTGGACTATGATTGTCCCCGAGCACATCTGGAAAGATATCAGCTACGCCGACGCGCGCAGCACCTTCCGCAACGATCCGCCGCTGGTCGGCACGGGCCCCATGATCATCGCCGAGTTTCAGCAGGGCCAGTTTGCGCGCATGGCTCCAAACGAACACTTCCGCACAGGGCGGCCGGCAACGGCCGGCATGATCTTTAACTTCTTCCAAACGGCCGATCCGATCGCCCAGGGCCTAAAGAGCGGAAGCCTCGATTACGGCGTCAGCTTGACGACCGCCCAATGGGCCGACCTCTCGAAGCAACCGGATATCGAGGTCGGTCAGGCACGCGTCGAGCAGCGGAACTACCTGGCCTTCAACTGCGCGTCCGGGGAGGGAGCGGGCAGCACCAAGGCTTTGCAGGATCCGGCGTTTCGCGACGCGATCGGCTACGCGATCGACCAGAAGAGTATCGTCGATCGCGCTTACCGCGGGCAGGCTGACCCTGGCATAGGAATAGTTATGCCTGTGGCGGCCGACTACTATTCGGACCTCAGCGATATCAGGCGGCATTTTGATCTGGAGGAGGCACGGCGGCGGCTAGATGCAGCCGGCTATAGAGACACTAATGGCGACGGTATCCGGGAGGACAAGGAAGGAAAGAGCTTCCAGCTCGAGCTGATTACCGGAACTTCCTCGGGTCTTCTTGAAATGCCAACCGCGCAAGTGCAATTCATCGCAGGCTGGTTGGAGAAACTCGGCATTCCTACATCGGTGACCCAGCTCGATTCTGGCGCTCTCACCACCCGCACAGCAGCCCCGGCGAAGGGCGGCGGAGGCTGGGATTTGCTCGTTCGCGCGAGCTGGTTGTCTCCCTCGGCTCACGACCTTCTCAGCTTAGGTAACAGCAAATTCTTGGGGACCTCGTATAACACTTCTTACTGGAAAAACGACAAATTCGATGAGCTTCTGTCGCAGGTCGACCTTACCGCTGATCTTAAGAAGAGCAAGGAACTTGTCGACCAGGCAGCGCGTCTTATTTACACTGAAGCGCCCTACATCATTTTGTGTTACCCATTCGTGCTCGACGCCCATCGCAAGGATTGCTTCAAGGACTGGGGAACGCAGAACTCACTTTGGAGCTACTTTCCATTCGATCGTGTGAGGCCGCTATAAAGTGGCTACCGTTACACAAGGAGACCGCACGGGCCGGCGCATCCGAGGCATTGCCGTCAGGGCTATCGTCACGCTCTTGATGGTTGCAATCTTGAACTTCATCCTGTTCAGGGTTTTACCGGGCGATCCTGCCGGGATGCTCTTAGGGGGTGCACGCACCGCTGTGACCGCTGAGCAGATCGAGGCACAGCGCGAGCGCTGGGGCCTCGACCGACCGCTCATCCCGGATCAGATGCTGGACTATTTATCAGCAACGGCAGAGGGGGACCTGGGCTACAGCTTCAAATTCAGGGGCAGGCGTGTCGTCGACCTTCTGCTTGAGCGGCTTCCTGCCACTATCGCGCTGGTCGGTGTGGCTCAGATCATCGCAATTTTATTCGGCGTCATGCTTGGCCTCTACGCGGGCTGGCGCCGGGGAGGGGCGACCGACCATGTCGTCACTGGCGGCTCTTTGGTGCTCTACTCGACACCTTCGTTCTGGCTCGGCATGGTCCTGGTCGTTGTGTTCAGCACGGGACTGGGCTGGCTACCTGGCTATGGGGCGTCTTCCCCCGGCGCCATCACGGGATCCCTCGGCTGGTTGGCCGATTACCTGCGGCATCTCGTGCTTCCTGCCTCAACGGTTGCCTTGGGATTGTTGGGCCAATACGTGCTGGTGGCGCGTGCTGCCATGAGCGACGTCGTAGCGGAGGACTACATGGTCACAGCCCGGGCCAAGGGACTGACCAATGGCCAGATGCTGATGCGTCATGGCTTCCGCAACGCAATGCTTCCTGTCGTGACCTTGGTGACGCTCAATCTGGGCTACGTGGTGGCCGGTGCCATCACCGTCGAAACCGTATTCGCCTGGCCGGGGATTGGGAGCTTGACGGTGGAGGCGCTCAACGCCCGAGATTATCCTGTGCTGCAGGGCATCTTCTTGTTGCTCGGAGGTTCGATCGTTTTTGCAAACATGGTCGCCGACCTGGTCTACGGCCTTCTTGATCCAAGGGTTAGACAATGACCAAAGTTGTTGCGGAATCGCGTCGGCGGGTTCGCCTTCGGGCGACAAAAGACTTTCTGGGCCGGCTGTTCGAACGGGGCGGAGCCTGGGTTGGCGTGGCGGCTTTGGCCTCCTTCCTCGCCTTGGCAGCGGTGCCCGGATCACTCGTCGGCCCGCTCGAGACGGCAGCTAACGCAACCGGAGATTTTATGACACCCCCTGACGGTCAACACCTGCTTGGCACGGATGAGGTGGGACGAGACGTGCTGAATCTTGTCGTCCATGGCGCCCGAATTTCGCTGACGATCGCGCTGATAGCGACCGTGATCAGCCTCATCGTCGGCACAACGGTTGGCGTGATTTCGGGTTACTTTGGTGGCAAGGTCGACACTTGGCTGATGCGCATTACTGATTTCTTCTTCGTGGTTCCATCCTTCGTGCTGGCCCTGGTTATCGCGCCGGTGTTTGTGGAGGTGGTGGGTCGCGGCCGCGAGATCCTGGGCTTCCGAACTTCGCTGTTCGTCATCGTTGTGGTGATCGGCTTGACGAGCTGGTCCTTTGTCGCTCGCATCATTCGTAGCCAGACGCTGACGCTTCGCGAGCGGCCCTTCGTGGATCGCGCCAGGGTCGCAGGCAGCAGTGATGCCAGCATCATGGTGCGGCACATCCTGCCGAACCTCGTGCCACAGATCACCGCCAATGGCGCCCTGGTCGTAGCTGGCGCGATCTATACCGAAACCTCACTGTCATTTATCGGCCTTGGTGATCCGCTGCAGCCTTCCTGGGGCACTTTGCTTGCCCTGGCTCAACGCTCAGGCGCCGCAAGCGCTGGAGCCTGGTGGTATCTCGGTGCGCCGGGAGTGTGCGTACTCACGGTCGCGCTTGCCTTCGTCCTGCTTGGCAATGCGCTCGACGATACCTTCAACCCGCGTCGGCGTGTGATCCCATGAACGATGTCTCGCAAAAAGCCACCGCTTCGCTTCTGTCGGTTGACCGGCTTTCCGTCAACTATGGGATGAAGGGCGTTTCGTTGCCTGCAATCCAGGATGTCAGCTTTGAGCTCCGCGCCGGAGAGGCCGTCGCCCTCGTCGGGGAATCGGGGAGTGGCAAGACCACCACAGCAATGGCAATCGCGGGTCTGTTGTCGCCCAACGCGCGGGTGAGCGGCGGCGAGGTACGCTATCGTGGCGCCCGGCTGCCAATCGAAGATGATGCCGCGATGCGGCCACATCGCTGGAGCGAGACCTCCGTCATCTTCCAGGGTGCGATGAATGCGCTCAACCCCGTTCACCGCATCACAAAGCAGATTGCAGAACCGTGCATGCTGAAGCTTGGCATGTCGCGTGACCAGGCGACTGCGAGGGCACGTGAATTGCTCGAACTCGTCGGGATACCAGCCGATCGCGGTGCCGCCTACCCTCACCAGCTGTCTGGTGGTATGCGCCAAAGAGTGATGATCGCCATGGCGCTGGCATGCCGCCCCTCAATCGTCCTCGGCGATGAGCCGACCACCGCGCTTGATGTCATCAACCAGGCTCAAATCCTCAAGCTTCTGGTAGAACTGCGATCGAGGTTCAATCTTGCCCTCATGTTGATCACCCACGACCTGTCCGTGGTCTCCGAGTCCTGTGACCGCGTCATGATCATGTATGCCGGCCGGATCGTGGAGGATGGCGCCGTCGCTGATATCTTCGCAGCCCCCAAGCACCCCTACACCCGACTGCTGATCGAATCGATCCCGAACCCGGCGAAGGGAAAGCGGGTGTTACGCCCCATACCTGGCGATCCGCCCACCCTGGTGAAGCGGCCGACGGGTTGCGCGTTTCATCCGCGCTGCCCATTCGCCATGCCGATTTGTACGACCGAACTTCCCGAACTCGATGGGTTCGGTCAGGGGCGCGTGGCCTGTCACCTTCACAGCGCGTCGACGCAGGTAGCCGAGGTCTCAGCACATGTGTGATACCAGCGCTATTCTGCAATTAGAGAACCTGCAGGTTGGCTTTCCCATACAGGGCGGGCTGTTCGACAGTGTGCTGGGCCGGCCCAAGAACATCGTGCGTGCCGTAGACGGGGTCGACCTTACCATAGGCCGCGGCGAGATTGTCGCTCTCGTAGGCGAATCCGGCAGCGGCAAGACTACAGTTGGCCGCGCAATTACCAAGCTTGTTCAGTCAACCGGCGGTCGGCTGCTGTTCGACGGCAAGGATATGACAGCCCTGCAAGGCTTCTCGGCCTTGCGTCCTTACCGACACCGCGTGCAAATGATCTTTCAGGACGCCTATCAGGCGCTGAACCCCCGCCACACCGTGTTCGATGCCGTAGCAGAGCCATTGCGCTCGCTGAAGCTGGTTGACAACGACAGCCAACTCACTGAGCGAGTGAGCGAAGCTCTGTCAGCTGCAGGCCTCAACCCGCCCGAAGAGTTCTTCGCGCGCTTTCCGCACGAGCTATCTGGTGGACAGCGCCAGCGGGTCGTCATAGCCGGAGCGCTGGTCGTCAAACCGGACCTCATCGTTGCGGATGAACCAGTGTCAATGCTCGATGTCTCGATCCGCGCGCAGATTCTCCAGGCGCTCATTTATCTTCGCGACAAGCAGAACCTGGCGCTGCTGTTCATCACCCACGACCTCCCGCTCGCCTGGTTGATCGCCGACCGGATTGCGGTGATGTACCTCGGCCGAGTGGTCGAGATCGGCAGCGCCGACGACATCACGCTGAACCCCCAGCATCCCTACACAATCGCCCTGCGAGACGCCACGCCACAGGTTTGCGACGGCGGAGATCGCGGTGGCACCAAAGCCCTGCATGGCGAGATTCCGAGTGCTGCCCGCGTGCCGAAGGGCTGTCGGTTCCATCCCCGATGTCCCGTTGCCTTCGACCGTTGTCGGCAAGAGGAGCCTCCTGCCATCGAAGTGGGACCCCAGCACATGTCCGCATGCTGGCACAGCTAGCGAAGTGAAGGCCTGCCCAGTGCTTCTCAGACTTGCTCAGCCTTCGAGGCGTCCCGTATCAGCTAGGAATGGAGTTTATCGTGCCGGTGACGAGGTGGTTGACCGCAGCATACGTTCGGTGCCTTTCCGAACCAGCTCAGCATCTGCTCCCAAGTAGCTGCCACGTTTCGCGCGTCACGGTGGCAGCTAGCCATCGCCTACGCCGCAACTCAGGCGAGCCGGGCTGCTTTTCCACACAATGAGGTGAAACGATCATGGCCCAACAACATCATGCTGATGCGTCCTCCCGCTTGGAGGCGTCCACGGTCTCACAGTCGGCAGAAGCGACGGAGGAACAATCGGCAATTGAACAGTATTTGACTCCACGCGTCTTCGAAGTCCCAATGTCACAGGGAAGGACGGTCCGCGCCTTCGAGGTGGGGCCGCGCGACGGTCCGCTCGTCATTGGCATTCATGGGACCCCGAGCTCGGGGCTCGCCCACATTGTGAACTACGTGGCGAGCGGCGCACTGTTCTGCCGGCTCGTGTCCTTTGATCGCCCGGGTTACGGTGGCTCAACTCCGCAGCCCGGGCGCAAAGTCTGCGATATCGTGCCGGTTGTGGAGGCCATTCTCGATCATCTGTCAGCCGATGTTGCAGCCGTCTACGGTCACTCGGCGGGCGGTATGCTCGCCCTTGCCACCGCCGCGCTGAGGCCCCAGCGCATTACGCGGGCTGCGTGCAGCGGTGCCAATGGCCCCAACTTTGGTGTAGGGGGCTTCGATCATTTAGACGGGCAGGTTCCCCTTGTGCGGGAGGAATTTATTGAGGCGCGAAAGGGCCCAGGAGCATCACGTGCGTTCTATAGGCGTATATACCCCGACTTGCACTCTCCGGAGATTCAAAAACAGTTGCTTTCGGAGAATGACCTTCGCATAGCGCGCCTGCAGGCCCCTTTGCGGGAGAAGCTCACCCAACAGCTCGCGCTGGCTGAATCCCCCTATTCGGAGGAAGATGCTTACGTTGATGACCTCCAATCATGGGTGTCTCCGTGGGGCTTTGAACTCGGATCCATAACCGTACCTACACGCATCGTTCATGGCCTGGAGGATCTCTGGGTACCTCGGTGCCATGCCGAGTGGATGCATACCCAGATCCATAATTCTAGTTTAGAGCTTTTTCCTCACTTCGGACACGGCTTAGGTCAACTGATGCCTCACGTGTTGGCGTGGCTAGTGCAGGATCAGCTTCTCTCCTCATCTGCCACACCGCTCGTGTAGTGGGAGCTTGATGTATGACGCTTGCCTCGAGGAGACCGGCAATTTCCCTGGGGCCAGACCGCAACAGCGCCCAAGACGGTTCCGATTCGACGCGTTGTGAGGTCCTTTGCGGAATGTGTGCCAGTCTGGGCAAACCGGCCTCGCGCACAGCATTCCTGACAGTCCCCGCCGAGAGCGCGGATCCATAGTGTCGCGTCGCCCGCCGGCTCCCGACCGTTGAGGAGAGGGAGCCAAGTAACAAGCTCAAGCGCCTATACGAACTGGTCGGCAATCCTCAAACCTACCTGGGGTGGGAACAAGATGGGGTGGTTGCCGCCCTCCCCAGACGGCATCGCAGTGTGCCAGAGTCGTGATCCCTTAAAGGTCACGCAGCAGAGAGGACGGCAATGAAGGTTACAATGCTCGGGGTATGGACCTAGCAAAGAACGTTTTCCAGCTTCATGGCGGGCGAGGTGCTGTTTCGTCAGGGGGGCGTCCACCCCATCGAATAGGCCGGTCTCCGAAATACCGGCAATTCGAGAGCAAACGAGATATCTAGAAAGCCGATGTCAGCCTCAACTTATATTCGTTAGTCAAATGTCCGGTGCTGCTATATTTTCTGTTTGTGGGAAACTTGGTCAGGATCAATGCCAGCATATCACGATCCGCTCTGGCGGCCTCCGACAGTGCGATCCTGCTGACGTGCCAGACCAATACGAAAGCGGGCCCGACTGCGAAGGGAATCGCTCAACGGAACGGGAGTTACAGACCATGGATGGTACCGTAGGCAATGTGAGTAGAAGGGCCCTTCTGAAAACGGGCGCCGTACTCGGCGGAGGCGTTTTCGCGGGAATGTCGTTGTCGCAAGCCATTTGGGCAGCGGAAGGGAAGGTCCTAACGGCGCGCTCCGGTGGCGACACCTCCACCTTCGACCCAGGATTCTACAATGAATTCTTGGGCATAGACGTGGCAAACTGCATCTATTCGAAGCTCATTCGATATAGGCCGGGCTCCGAATGGGGCTGGGAATTGGAAGCGGCAGAAAAGATTGAGCAGGTCGACCCGACCCATATCCGCTTCCAACTTAAGAAAGGCATCATGTTCACCGGTGGTTACGGTGAATTGACCGCGCGGGACGTCAAATTCTCTTTTGAGCGCGTCATCAAACACAATTCACCGATCAAGCCAGATTGGGGGCCGCTCGATCATGTCGAGGTCGAGGATGCCTATACTGGGGTGATCGTATTCAAATCCCCGTTTGTGCCAGTCTGGAACGTCGCGCTCCCCTTTGGTGTTGGTCATATCCTTTCCGAGGATGCGGTGATGAAGACGACCGGTGATGGCAGCACCTTCGGCTTAAAGCCGCCGGCTTTTTCCGGCCCCTACGTACTCGCCGACTGGAGGGCGAAGCAGTACACGCTTCTGACCCGGAATCCCGACTGGTCCGGGCCAAAGCCTGGGTTCGACGAAATCCGCATCATCCCGATCAACGACGACAAGACGGCGGAGCGTGCCTATCAAGCAGGCGACGTTGATTTCACTAGAATCAGTCTGGATTCGCTTGCGAAGCTCAAGAGCAACCCGCCCGCCGACACCAAGATCGAGGAGCATCCCTCGCTCTATTATTACTGGATCGGCATGAATATGGATCATCCCAATTTGAAGGACATCAATATCCGCAAGGCGATCCAGTGGGCGATCAATGTGCCGCAGATCCTCGATGCAGCGTATGCGGGACAGGCGGAGGTCGGGACAGGTACGGTTCCTCCAGGTATAGTAGGACATCGGGAAAAAGCGCTCGTCCCGCCGGAAGGCGATCTGGTGAAGGCCAAGGAGTTTCTGGAAAAGGCCGGTGTGAGCAATCTGAACTTGACCATCGATTGCTTGAACGAGAGCACCTATCAAACCATAGCCCAGACTGTGCAGGCACAATTGTCACAGATCGGCATCACGGTTGAGGTCAATGTCCAAGATTCCGGATCTTACTGGACGCTTGGCATGGAATCGGAAGGCGCCCGCTGGAAGGACATCCAGCTTACCGTCATGTACTTCTCAAGCCTACCCGATCCGCATTACGCGACTGCCTGGTTCGTTCAAGACCAGGTGGGCGTGTGGAACTGGATGCGTTTTCGCAGCAAGCGTTTCGACGAGCTCAGCGCCAAGGGGGTCACTATCAGTGACCCGAACGAGCGGGCAAAGGTCTACCAGGAAATGCAGGATCTCATGGAGGAGTCGGGCGCTTTCCGCTTCCTTACCTTTGGAGGTGATCCGGTTATGTATCGCACCACGCGCATGCAGGCCGCGACACTCCCGGACGCGCGCCCGCTGTTCCTCAATTTTAAGCCGGCCTAAATCCAAGCGGCGTAGGAAATATGTGGCTATATCTCGTCAGGCGTATCGTCCTCGCGATTGCGATCATTGCGATCGCGGTGACGCTTCTGTTTCTGATGATCAGAGCAGTGCCCGGTGATCCAGCCGCGGTTCTGCTGGGACCACGAGCGACGCTCGAAATGAAGGCGCTGCTTCATCAGCAGATGGGACTCGACAAACCGCTTGTTGTGCAGATCGTCACGTTTTTCGGCGGCCTGCTCCACGGCAATCTCGGCTTCGACGTGTTCAGCCAAAGGCCTGTTGCCGACATTGTTTTCGAGCAACTGCCCTATACGATCGAACTGATCCTGGTTTCGATCGTTTGGGCGGTCGGGATAGCCGTCCCGCTCGGCTGCTACTCGGCGCTGCGGCGCAACTCCTTTGTCGACCAGCTGGCCGGGGTGGTGACGGTGGCCGCGATCGCCATTCCTTCCTTCGTGATGGCGGTTTACGCGCTGCTCGTGTTTGCCGTGACTCTGCGCTGGTTGCCAGCGATCGGAGCCGGGAATGGAGTTTCGAATGGACTTCTCTCTCTCATCCTCCCGGCGTTCGCCATCGGGATTGGCTGGGTAGGCTACATTTCCCGACTGGTTCGGGCATCTATGCTTGAGATCCTGGGCGAAAACCACGTGCGTATGGCTCGCTCCTTCGGCATCTCGGAATGGCGCATCATTGTGCGCTACGCGCTGCCGCTCGCGATCCTGCCGACCGTGACCATACTCGGGGTTGGCATCGCGTGGCTGCTTTCGTCCGCTGTCTTCATCGAGGTGGTTTTCGCGAGACCCGGCATAGGCGCGTTGATTGTAAACGCAGTCAATACACGGAACTATCCGATTGTGATGGGCGTCGTGCTCGTCACAACCTTCCTCATTGTTGCCGCCACGACGCTCTCAGATATTGCCAACGCATTGCTCGATCCGCGAATTCGGGAGAAGCTTTGACATGGTAAGCTTTGAAGCCATCCATCCTGAACCCAACGATGTGATAACTACTGGCGCCTTTCGCACCTTTTGGGGGCAATTTCGCAAAAACCGCCTGGGCATGTTTGGTGCGACGCTTGTCCTGATGGTGGTAGCGAGCGCGATCTTTGGGCCGCTCATAATCACGCATGATCCTATCCGCATTATGGTCGGACCACGCTTGGCGGGACCTTCACCAGATTTTCTTCTTGGAACCGATCAACTTGGCCGTGATACGTTCTCTCGGATCATCTTAGGCGGACGCATTCCCCTTCTTGTCGCGTTTACCTCGCTCGCGAGTTCGCTCCTCGTCGGACTCATCCTTGGCCTCACCGCAGGGTTTGGGCCGCGTTGGCTCGACAATTTGCTCCTGCTTATTTTCGATACGATCCGTTCTTTTCCAGGCACGATATTTGCTTTGGCACTGATTGCACTTTTGGGACCAAGTGTGTCCAGCGTGATCTTAGTCATCGCGATTTCGTCCATGCCAATCTATGCGCGGGTTGTGCGCACCCAAACGCAAGCCCTGCGCAACAGTGACTACATCGACGCGGAGCGAAGCATGGGCGCCGGCACGACGCGGATCCTGGCCGTGCACATGCTGCCCAATGTGATCGGTCCGCTTCTCATCCTGGTAAGCATGGACGTGCCGGCTGTCATCGCTGTGGAAGCGGGACTGAGCTTCCTCGGCATGGGAGTGCGTCCACCCACGCCCGACTGGGGAGCGATTCTCAATGACGGCTACGCCTACATCGATCAGACGGGTTGGCTGGTGTTTGCCGGCGGCATTCCAATCATCATTGCCACACTGGGTTTTACTTTCCTTGGCGAGGCATTGCGCGACATATTCGATCCCAAGTTGCGACGAGACCTATGAGACATGAGGATCTGTCCCCGCAAATGTCAGCCCATGCACTCCTCGAGATACGTAACCTTAGCCTCGATTTCGGCTCGCCACGTGGACACGTTCACGCCCTGCGCAATGTCTCGCTCGACGTGCCGACCGGACAGGTGGTTGGCATCGTTGGCGAAAGCGGATCCGGAAAATCGACGCTGGCTTACACGGTGATGGGGCTGCTTTCGGAAAATGCCGAGGTGACTGCCGGCAGCATTCTGTTCGAGGGACGCGATTTGCTCACCCTGCCTACCGAAGCACGACGAGGTCTGATGGGCGATCGCCTCTCCATGATCTTCCAGGATCCGATGACCGCACTCAATCCGGTGCGGACCATCGAGAGCCAGATGATCGATATCCAACACCACGAGCAAACAAGCCGCGGCGAAAAACGCGCTCGAGCCGTCAATATGCTCAAGCGCGTCGGAATTCCCGATCCGCAAAGCCGCATCGGCGGCTATCCGCATCAGTTCTCCGGGGGCATGCGCCAACGCGTCTGCATCGCCATGGCGCTTCTTGTAAAGCCGGCGCTCCTCGTCGCCGACGAGCCGACCACGGCGCTCGATGCAACGCTGGAAGTTCAAATCATCCATCTGCTTAAGGAGCTGCAAAGGGAGATCGGCTGCTCCATTCTGTTTGTCTCCCACCATCTCGGCGTCGTGGCCGAGCTGTGCGACCAGGTTGCAGTCATGTATGCCGGCGAGGTGGTGGAGCAGGGCGCCGTGCGCGATATCTTCCACAATCCAGGTCACCCCTACACAAAGGCGCTGCTCGAGTGCGACCCCGGACGAATCCGGGAAAGGACGCGCACTTTGCCGACAATTCCAGGCGAGGTGCCCAGTCTGCTCGGCAACAAGAAAGGGTGCATCTTCCGCCCGCGGTGTCCCCATGCTTTTGACCGCTGCATGCACGAGACCCCAGTCGAATACCCCATCGGCGCAGGTCAGGTCGCCCGGTGCCATTTGCTCGATCGGAGCCAGGTGGTCGCAGCATGAATACGCTCCTGCGCGTCCAGGACCTCCACGTCCGCTTCCGCACCATGGGTCCCCTGAAGGCGCTCGCCACGGGCACCCAAACGCCTTTCATCGACGCAGTGTGCGGGGTTTCCTTTGAAATCACCAAGGGCGAGACACTTGCCCTCGTGGGCGAAAGCGGATCGGGCAAATCCACCATCGCTCGCACGATCATCGGCCTGCAGCGGGCTGTAAGCGGCAGTATCCGGTTTGACGGGGAGGAACTTATCGGCCTCAAAGCAGCTGCCGAACGGAAGCCTCATCTGCGCCGGATAGCGATGATGTTCCAGGATCCGGTTGGCTCGCTCTCGCCACGGCTGACCGTGGAGTCTCTCCTAACGGAACCTTTCCGCATTCATGGCCTGAGCATTCGAGATCGGGGCGGCGAGGCGCAGCGCCTGCTGCGCATGGTCGGCTTGCCGGCCGATTTTGGCCGTCGCTATCCCCACCAGCTCTCTGGCGGACAGGCCAGGCGCGTCGGCGTCGCGAGAGCCCTTGCGCTCAATCCAGACCTGATCATCGCCGACGAGCCAACAGCTGGGCTCGACGTGTCCGTCCAAGGTGAGGTGCTGAACCTCTTTGCGCGCCTCCAAGGTGAGCTCGGGATTGCCATTCTGATCATTACCCATAACCTCAACGTGGTCCGCCACATGGCCGATCGGATGGCCATTATGTATCTCGGCCGCTTCATCGAGGTCGGCTCAACCGAGCACATCTTCAGCCATCCGCGTCACCCTTATACGCAAGCGTTGCTTTCGGCCAATCCAGTGCCCGATCCCGACGCCGTTCTCAATCGCATCGAAATCAAGGGTGAGGTGCCGAGCATGCTCAGAAGGCCATCCGGCTGCGAGTTCCACACCCGATGCCAATACGCGCAGGACATCTGTAGCCGCGTTTTTCCCGAAGCAGCAACCAGCAAGGACGAGGCAGGTCATAGCTTCAAATGCCACTTCCCGCTCGAGCGCGAACCCGCGATGCCGTTGGAGCAGCGACGCCTATTTTTGGCTGAATCAACTTTGAAATGACTCCTCATCCATCGCGCCTTCCAGACCATGCCCGGGGCGATGAACCGCGTGTTCGAAGGTGGTCCCTGTAGAAGCCGAAGGCCTATTTTTAGCATGCCCGAGTCCACCGTTCGGGCGTGTCGAAGCAAGATTGACGAATTGTGAGATGTGCAAGCTCATTCTCAATCCAACTTCGGGAACTCATGAAATTGAACGCTGCTCTGCGAATCCGCGGCGGCCCAGCGGCAGGCAACTAATTGGGATCGTATGCGCTGCGAGTACGACCGGATCTCTTTCTTGCTGTAGCTTTATCGGGCTGACCAATTCTGGCGTTAAAGGAGGACAACATGGACTATATCGAATCTGATGTTATTTGCGATGTATCATATACGTCTACGAGAGATGGGACGCGTATCGCATACGCTTCATATCGTCCTAAGGTCGGTCGACATCCGACCCTTTTCATCTTCTCTCCTTACGACGGCGATGCGATACCATTCGAAGACGCCAAGCCATGCCTAGACGCGGGTTATGCCGTACTCGGCGCTAACTGGCCGGCAACGGGGTGCTCTGAAGGTATTGTAGATCACTGGTTTCCGAACCGTACAATAGGGGCTTGTGGTGCCGAGATCATCGAATGGATCGCTGAGCAGCCTTGGAGCGACGGAAATGTGGGAATGGTCGGCAATTCCTATGTGGGATCGAGCCAACTCTGGGTCGCTGCCGAGAGGCCTCCTCACTTGAGGGCCATTGTTCCCTCTGCGATCTGCGATGGTTTCGAAACGATGGGCTACCTTGGCGGCATGATGCAGCCAAGTTTAGCTACTTGGGAAATCTGGACCCAACTTCAAGTTCACTCGATCGGGCTGGATCGGCGGATACGGCACGGCGATACCGAATACGTCAAAATTCGTGGTAGCGCTCGGCAGATTGTCAGGAATAAATATTTTGACGTGATGCGGGAACACCCGGCCAAAGATGCATGGTGGGATAGCGTGGATCCGGCCCGCGATGAGATTGTAGGTCAAATTAATGTACCAACAATGATCATAGGCGCTTGGCAGGATGAATGGGGCGGCGCCGCGAAAGAAGGGGCGCGTATCTTTAGTCGATTGATGCCCAAGTTGGAAAACAAACGGCTGCTTCTGGCGAATGGGGATCACAGGACCGGCTCCTTCTGGATGGGCTATCCATTCATCCGCCAAGAACAGATTCGGTTTCTAGATCGCTGGGTCAGAGGGATCAAGAATGGCATTGAGAATGAACCAGCAGTAAAGGTATTCTGGGAGGTCAGTGCGACCGAAGGCGATCCGAAGAAAGCGGTCCCAGGCTGGACAACATCTCATGCTAACTGGCCAGAGCCAGAAGTGCAACGGCGGCCTTTCTTTCTCACTGCAGATGGAACCCTTTCAAGCGTACAACCCGCCTCAACCCCTAAGGAAGGAGCGCGTTGCTATCTTTACCCCACCGGAGCCGAGCTCACCGGCAGCGATAAGCAATTTGCACTTTTGCCTTATGAATTCGGGGTGCTGAACTATCGAACCGAGGCCGCAAGCGAGGATATAACACTTCTAGGAAATCCAGAGGTGATCTTATTTCTTAGCATTGACAGCGGAGACGATGCCGATTTAGCAATCACGTTCAAAGATGTCGGTCCAGATGACACTATTCTGTTCCTCCAAGCAGGTTTGCATCGTGCGTCCTTTCGAGAGATTGACAAAGAACAGAGCAGTTATGACGAAATTTTACATTCATTCGCAACGAAAGAGCCCCTTAAGCCGAATGATATATACGAAGTAAGGACCTCTTTACTCAGCCCGATCGCTCACGTGATACGAAAGGGACATAGTCTTGAGATCACAATTGGCGCGCCCAATCCTATTCCGCACCGCTTAGTTGCTAGCATTCCGGCTGGCTCTCTCTCGATCAATCGCATTCATCATTCTGAAACGTATCCTTCAAGAATCATTTTGCCAATCCTTCCGGGCGCGACAGCACAAGCTTCAGCCCCTGCAGGCGGCACACTTCTCAATCAACCCAGCCGTAAGGAAGGCAAATTCGTCGCTGGAGGCTTTCAATTTCCTAGTCCGAGTGAATTTTGAGCCCATCTACCGACCAGACTTGGCGAGGCGAAACGCGACCGAGCAACACGTGATTCGCCTCAAACAGTCACTAGCTCGGCGCGGTGGCGGGATGCGGCTTCCTTACTCGGCGCCACTTCTCATCGGTAGCAAGCTGGGCTCGACACTTCGTCGTCACCTCGCGCTGAGAGCACAGGTATTTCAGTCTGAATACCTGTGCTCTCAGTAACCGCCGGAGGTCTGGGTTGGACTGCCACCTGACGGCTGATTTGTTAGCCGATCACAAGGCTGCAACGACACATCGACCGTAGGGGCTCGAAGAGCTCGAAGCGGCAAGCCCTCCCGAAGACGGCTTGGCTTGGCGGCATCGCCTAGTCCGGCCTGCGGGGTTCACTCCACCAAGGGGTCAATTCCTCATTCGCTTGATACCAGGGACAGCGATTCTCCGTGCTGCGACCTGAACTCTTGAGGCGACCGCAGGTAGAAGTGGCGAAAGACGCGGCTCAGATGCGAACCGTCGCAGAAGCCGCATTCTAGGGCAATGCTTGATATCGACCTGTCGGTTTTCAGCAACAGATGACGAGCGTGATCAAGCCGTATCTGCGTGTAGACCGCCTGCGGAGAGGTACCGAGTTCAGAGCGGAAGTGGCGCTCGATCAACCGCTTGCTCAAGTTGAGCTTGCCAGCTAGACGAGCGATAGTCAGCGGCACCTCGAGATGATGTTGCATCAACAGCACGGCTCGTTTCAGGATTTCGTCCCGCACGAAGACCTCGAGGCGTCCGGTTGGCTGGGCTGTCTCACCTTTCGCGGCTTCGTTGAACATCATTATCCTCAAACTTTTGGCGGCCAGGGACTTACCGAGGTGTCTGTCAACGAGAAAGGCTGCGAGATGTGCGGCGCTGGCTCCTCCCGAACAGGTCAGGCGGTCTCGATCGACGACGAAGATCTGGTCTGAAACGGCCTGTAGACCATCGAAAAGTCGCAAAAAATCCGAGTTGTGGAACCAGCTGACGCAACACCGGTAACCGTCCATCAGGCCGGCCCGGTGCAAGATGAACGAGCCAGTGCACAGCCCCACAAGCGGAACGCCTGTATTGGCTGCTTCTCGAAGATGTACATCCAAACCCGTGTCGACCATGAGGCTCACTTCATCGAGAACTCCGCCGACGACCACCAAGTAGTCAAAACGGCGGAGATCTCCAACCCTTTCATGGGGAGAAATCGCAACGCCGCAGCTCGACAGGATCGGTGACATGTCGGGCGAGATGATGCGCCACCTGCAGTTGATCGGGCGGCTCCTGTCCCCATCGTCTGCAGCAAGGCGCAGTACGTCGACGAAATTGGCGAAGGCGCCGAGCGTGAACCGATGGAGCAGAAGAAACCCGACGGACAGCGGGGCAGGGCGAATCGCGGACCTACAGGCTTCGTGCTTGGCCGATACCTCGCCCTGTCGCAAATATACTCCCATACCGACGCAATCGTCCTTTCGCCAATTTCACCGATCGCGCAAATAACGCACGCGCTGTTTATCCCGCGTCGCTATAAGAGAACACGGCTGAGAGACTGACATGGTCCATCACTGGTCCCAGGACGCCTGGGCGCCCGCTCCTGCTTACGAGCCCATAACGGTGGCGATTTATTTAGCGCCGGGTTTCGAGCTCCTGACCTTCTCATTGGTGCTGGACGTCCTGCGTCTTGCCAACCGAGCGGCCGGGCGGGAAGCATTTCGCTGGCGCACGCTTTCTCATCTCGGCGAAGCCGTGCGCGCGAGTTGCGGCATTGCTGTCGCGGCCGATGCGGATCTGGCCCAGGAACGCAGATATCTTATGCAGCCTGAACGCCCAGTGCTGGCGCTGGTCTGCGGTGATGAGCCTGACGAAGGACGTCAAACCAAAGTGCTGAGCGCGTGGCTGCGCGAATGCAGACAGCGCAAAATTGCGGCCGGCGCGTTTGGAAGCGGCGTCATCGCTTTGGCTAGGGCCGGCCTGCTCAATGACGGCAAATGCTCGGTCCATTGGGAGGCGCTGCCGGCCTTCAAGGAGCGGTTCATGCGCATTGAGGCGGCCGCCACCGTTTACGAGGTCGACAGCAATATCTGGACCTGCCCTGGCGGGACGGCATCCTTCGATATGATGGTGGAGCTTGTTAAACAGCATTGTGGTGAGCATGTCGCGGTAAGCGTGGAAGAACTCGCCGTGGCGGCCAATGTCCGCACCGGCGACGAGCGACAGCGGCTGCCGCTTATGCGCCAGCATGGCAGGCTCAACCCCAAAGTCGTGAAGCTCATAGAGTTGATGCAAAGAAATGTGGCTACCCCACTTACAATGATGGACTTAGCGGCTGCTGCTCAATTGTCGAGAAGGCAAGTCGAGCGCCTTTTCCGCAATGACCTTGGCCGCTCCCCGTGCCGTTACTTCCGAGAATTGCGATTGGAACACGCTAGGCTGCTCCTCGCGCAAACGGCGCTTCCGATCCTGGATGTTGCGATTGCCTGCGGGTTTGTGTCCGCTTCACACTTTTCAAGATGTTTCCGGGACACGCATCAGATAGCACCCCACGAGGTGCGCAGTCTCTCGGCGGTGCGTTCGAATGCGCCAATCCAAAGGTCCGAAGCAGATCCATCTGGCGCGACGCTTTCGCCACGTGACAGCTTGGCGGGATACTAGGAGGGTCAATAGCCTTCTTGCCGGTTGAAAAGTGGGAAGACTTCGAGCCCGCACTCAAGCCGGCGCACATTGTCGGCGATCACGGCAACTGCACTCGACGCAAATGTTGCCCCGGACATATGCGGCGTGACGTACACCTTGGGATGGGACCAGTAGCGATGCTCGACAGGGAGGGGCTCCTGGGCGAATGCATCTAACGCGGCGCCGGCAAGGTGACCCCGGTCGAGGACATCCAGCAGTGCTTCATCATGGACAACCGCTCCACGGCTGATGTTGATGAAAAACCCACCTCGGCGCATCGCCGAGAAAAGCTTTGCATCGAGGAAGTGCCGCGTCTGCGGAGAGAGAGGGAGGGCGTTGATAATCACGTCATTGCGGCTGAGGAACTCAGGAAGGAATTCCGAACTGTAATAACACTCGATTCCCTCGATCTGCCGGTTGCTGCGGTCCCATCCGCTCACGGTGTATCCGAAATCGCGAAGGCGGCTGGCGACTTCCGTCCCGATGCGGCCTAGACCGAGCACACCGGCACGAAGCTCTCTCGTCGGAACGATTTGCTTACGCTGCCAGATGCGCTCCTTCTGTTGCGATCGGTAATCCGCATACCGCCTGTGAAAAGTCAGCACCCAATAGAGCACATGAGCTGCCATGTCGCGGGCCACGGCCGGGTCAGCGAGCAGGATCACAGGAACGTCGGGCAAGCTTGTGTCTGCGACGAAATGCTCGGCGCCGGCGCCGAGCGAGAAGATCGCTTTAAGATTGGGATAGCGGATTAGGTCGCCGGGCGGATGGTTCCAAACCATCGCATAGACAACCTCATAAGGATCTATTGGCTCACCGAACACTTTGACCGGCAATTCAGGAAGCTGACGGCTGATTTCCCGGCGCCAGCTTTCATTATCGTAGCCATGGTTGTTCAACAGGATGGTCATGGAGTTGGGTGGCCCGCTTGAGGAAGATTGGCTCGCGCGGATGGGACGGATGGCCGTCAGCTTCCGTGCGAACCCGCAGACGAGTGGGACTAGGAAACCCCGGCTAGCGTCGGTCGAGGTTTCCCAAATGTCTTTCAGTTCCGATACGAGGGATCGATGCGATCACACTGGCGCAACAGCGCCGGCCATTCATATTTTCCAAGCGGGAAATCGTCGTATTGACGATGCGCAAGCCGCCAGATTTCCGCGCTGCTCTTGTCGAGCTTCAGCCCCGTGGAATAGGCATCGATCAAAACCCGGCAGGCACGGACGGTGTAGTAAAGGTTCATGAAGGCCTCACCGGCCGTAGCACCTACCGCGAGAAACCCATGGTTTTTCATGATAAGGCATTTTTTGCCTTCGATGTTCTTGGCGAGGCGATCCCGTTCCTCCAGCGTCAGAGACAGTCCTTCCCAGTCATGATAACCGATGTCGCCCCAAAGCATTGAGCCGTCCTGGGTCAGGAACTCAAGGCCATCCTGCAGCGCCGTGATGGCCAGGCCCGCCGGCGCGTGGCTGTGGAAGACGACCTTCATGTCGTGGTGAGTGTTGTGAATTGCTGAATGGATAACGAAACCAGCGGTATTGACGTCCGCAGGGCCGTAGAGAACCTTGCCGTTTTCGTCGACCTTGATCAGGTTGGACGCGGTGACCTCATTGTACAGCAAGCCGAAGCGGTTCAGCAGGAACTGGTGGTCGGTGCCTGGGACACGCATCGTGATGTGGTTCCAGATCAGGTCGTCATAGCCGTAAATATTCGCCAGACGGTACAGGGCAGCAAGATCAACCCGCGCTTCCCACTCTTCCTTGGAGACGTTCGCATGGCCGCCCTGGACGCTGAAGTCCTCGGCTTTCATCTCATGTGCCATTGTTTGTCCTTTCGTGTTATTGTCAGATGGAGCGGAGGAATGTGCCGTTCTGCTCTTCCAAGAGCTTCACGGCCATGAGGTGGTTCTGCTCAAAACCATACTGGTCGACGGCTTTTTTGTAGATTGCCTCGACCTGTTCGCACATGGGCAACGTGGCGCCGATCGACCCAGCCAGCTCCAGGGTCAGGACCAAGTCTTTGTGTGCAAGGCCAAGCGCAAAGCCGGGATCGTAGCTTCCGTCAAGAATAGCCGGACCATATCGGTCCGCGACATAGCTCGCTCCGGTGCTGCCTTGAATGATTCCAAGCATCGTCGCGGCAGGAACCCCGCCCATCACTCCCAGCATCAGGGCTTCACTCAGCGCGACCGAATTCAGGTAGCAAAGCACGACTTGCGAAATCTTGGCCACGTAGCCGGCCCCATGGGGACCAAGATGCATGATCCTGTTGCCAATCTTTTCGAGAACTGGCTTGCACCGCGCAAACACATGCTTGTCGCCGCCGACCATGATCATCAGGGTTCCGGCAGCTGCTCCTTCAATCCCGCCACTAACCGGTGCATCTAGAAACGCAATCTCCCGATCGGCGGCAGCGGCGCGGATGCGTCGCTCGCACTCCAGATTGTTGGTTGAAAGGTCGATCCAGACGGCCGCCTTCGGCAACCCGGCGAGAATGCCCTGTTCCGACAACGCCACGGCCTCGATGATCTTCGGGTTTGGCAGCGATGTGAAGGCTATGTCAGCTCCGGTAGCCGCCTCCGCAGCGGTGGGGGCAGACGAGATTGCGCGGTTGCCGGCCACTGCGCCAGTCGCCCGCACGGCTGCGACCTTATTTGGGTCCAGATCGAACAGCGCAAGCTCGTACCCGGCGCGCGCCAGATTGCTAGCCATTGGCCCGCCCATGTTGCCCAACCCGATGAATGCAATCCGCATGAATGTCTCCGTTGGCCAGCCAGAGTTTTGCTCCGGCACGCAGGCGCTTTTCTATCGCTCACTCTTTCTCACTCTGGTTGACGTGGCAAACGAATATAATTACCGACTCATATCGAGGAATTCGATTTAACGGAGTTTCCTTTCTTGAACATCGAGCACATCAAGGCTTTTTTGGAAGTCGCCACGACAGGCAGCTTCCAGCACGCCGCCGACCAACTCAATGTCACCCAGTCGACCATCAGCGCACGGATAAAGGCGCTTGAACGGAGGCTGAACCGCCAGCTGTTTCACCGCAAGCGCAACGGAGTAGCGCTGACGACCGGCGGTCATCAGTTCCACTCAAGCGCAGTGAATATCGTGCGTGCCTGGGAGCGGGGTCAGCAAGTTGCCACGCTGCCGGAAGGCCTGAATGCTTTCGTGACCCTAGGCGTTGAGGATAATCACTGGCCCCGCGTCGTGCCGGGCTGGTTAGAACGGATGGCCAAGGCCATACCGGATGGCGTCGCAAGCGCGCTCAGTGAGCACTCTGATATTCTCATGGAGAAACTGCGAGCCGGACTGCTTGACATTGCCGTGCTCTATGACCCGCGTCACTGCGCGGAGGCGCGGATCCAGCCACTCAGCAGCGAAGAACTCGTGATGGTGTCGACCAAACCACGTGCCGTTCAAAGCGGGGTTGTTCCAGGCTACGTGTTAGTGGATTGGGGTGAGACGTTTCGAGCCCAGCACAGTATGCATTTCCCCGGCGTTTTTAGCCACAAGTTGACGATCCGAAATTCCGCAGTAGCCATGGATCATATCCTAGCTAACGGCGGCTCGGGGTACTTCCTGGCCGAGTCCGTGGCGCCTCAGGTCAAGTCCGGCCGCCTACATGTGGTCGAGGGGGCGCCGCGTTTTCAACGAACAGTCTTTGTCGCCGTTCGTATTGACGTCATTGCGCCGGAATTTATCGAAACCGCTGTGCAAGCCTTGCGCGATACGATCGCCTGAATTCCGGGCCAAAGCCAGAGAGAAGACATGAAAATCACCGCGTTGAAGACCCGACTGACGGACGTGCCTTTTGCCAAGCCAATCACCACGGCTATTCACAATATGCGCTCCGTCGGATGCCTGCTCGTCTATCTGGAAACCGATGTAGGGCTGGTGGGCCAGAGTTATATCTTCACATTGAATGCGGTCCGGCTTAAAGCCTTCGACGAGATGGTTCGGGGCTTCTCTCATCGCCTTGTGGGCCAGGACCCCCACTATGTGACGGCCATCAATTCGGCGATCTGGTCCGAAATTAACCCGACCGGTTATGCCGGCGTTACGATCTCGGCGCTCTCCGCGCTTGACACGGCCTGCTGGGATCTGATCGGCAAAGGCGCGGACCGACCGCTCCATCATCTGTTCGGAGCCTGCAGGGATCGCATCCGCACATACGCCAGCGGCGGGCTCTGGTTATCCCAGAGCATCGACGAGCTGGTTGATGAAGCGACGACCTTCCTGAACCAGGGTTTCAGGGCGATGAAGGTCCGGGTCGGCAATGCCGATCCGCGAAAGGATTTCGAGCGCGTCAAGGCGGTGCGGGAGGCGGTCGGATCCTCCATCGAAATCCTGACGGACGCCAACCAGGCGCTCACGCCGAAGCAGGCGATCCGCCTTGGCAGGATGCTCGAGGAGCTCGACGTGGCCTGGATCGAGGAGCCGGTATCTGTCCATGACCTCGTGGGCCAGGCCGAAGTCCGCAACGCGCTCGACATGGCGATCGCTTCGGGTGAGACGGAGTGGACACGCTTTGGCATCCGCAACACGATCGAAGCGCGCGCCGCCGATGTGTTGATGCCAGACCTCCAGAGGATTGGCGGGCTCACCGAAATGCGCCGGGTGGCGGGCTTGGCGGAAGCGTACTGCCTGCCGATTTCCACCCATATTTTCACGGAGCACAGCCTTTGCATTGCCGGTTCAGCCGCCAATTGCATCTCCGTCGAGCATATGCCGTGGTACGCTCCACTGTTCCGCGAAGAGATGGAGATCGTGGATGGCGACATCCTCATTCCCAATCGTCCCGGGACAGGTTTCACCTTCGACGCGGCCGCCGTCACCCGCTTTGCAATCGATCGATAAGAGTCCTTGAGCATCGAAAAAGTCGATGTCAGCATCGAATTATATTCGTTAGTTAAATATTCGGCAATCCTGTAATTCCTCACGTGGGGAACCGCCCGGTAGGCTCTGGCTGGCCGCGGGACAATCGCCTGGAATGGAAAACCAACAGGAGAAGAACAATGCTCTCACGCACGTTTAAACTCACCGCCGCTGCGTTCACCGCAACGCTCGCCGCGACCGCGGCCGAAGCGAAATGCGGTGATGTCACGATCACCGAGATGAACTGGGCCTCGGGCTCGATCGTTACCGCCGTCTCCAAGTTCCTCATGGAGCAGGGATACGGCTGCAAGGTAACGGTGGTGCCATCGGCTACGGCCACGGCAGTGACCTCTGTCGCAGAGACCGGCCGCCCCGACATCGTCACCGAACTCTGGCTCAATGGCGCGCCGGCTTATCCAGGATTGGTGGCCGCCGGCAAAGTTAAGACGTTGGGCCATGTCCTGACCCCCGGCGGCATTGATGCATGGTGGGTCCCGCAATACCTGGTGGACGAACATCCGGAACTTGCGAAGATCGAAGGCATTCTGGCGCATCCCGACTGGGTAGGCGGCAAATTCCATAATTGCCCCGAAGGCTGGGGTTGTAAGATCACCAACGACCATTTGGCGGAAGCCTTCGATCTGAAAGGCCACGGCATCGAAGTTTTCAATCACGGCTCCGGAGAGACGCTGGCAGCGGCGATAGCTGCCGCGAATGAGAACAAGCAGCCTTGGTTCGGTTACTATTGGGGTCCGACGTCCGTTCTCGGCAAGTACAAGATGGTCAAGGTCGACATTGGCCGGTACGTGCCTGAGATCCACGCTTGCAACGCGGTCGAAACCTGCAAGACACCCGGTAAGTCGGCTTATCCGCCGGCAGAGGTGGTGACGGCAGCGACGACGGATTTCGAGAAGCGTGAGCCGGAAATTGCTGCCCTGATGTCAAAGGTCAGCTTCACCAACGAGCAGATGAGCGAGACTCTGGCCTGGCAAGATACCAAGAAGGCTTCAGCCGATGAATCTGCGGTCCACTTCCTGACCACCTACAAGACGGTGTGGGCAGACTGGCTCAACCCCGAGGCAAAGGAAAAGCTTTCAGCGGTCCTGAAGTGAGAGCCAAGCTCTCACTTCTAAGGGCGGCTCCGCACGGCTCTGCGGCCCTAACGGCCGACGTGGTAACGGGCGAATGCTCGGCGGCACCTCCAGCACCGTCGACAAGCAACTCTCCATCATTACCGGTGGCCGCGCCCTGATGGGCGGGGCTGCCGGATAGCGGCGATTCAGGGCTAGCCATGGCAGCGTACGAAAAAGCTTTTGAGGCGTTGGGACTGCGGTCCTGGTGTGACGCCGGCGCCACCGGCGGTCCCATGTCGATGGACGATCTTTTAGCCAAGGCCGGGGCCTTGGGAAGCGACCAAGGCGAATCTTTCCCGTTCCCATCCCTCGACGTCCTCCATAAGGCCTGCGGCGCCATCCCGCGCACCCGCGACATGACAGCCGGGCTGGAACGCCTGTTCCTTGATGTGAAAGACCCCGTGAAAGTCGTTCTGGACCCGGTTACGCAGCCATTGAGTTGGGCGCTGCGCAACGCCATCGATCTGATGCAGTCACTTCCGTGGTGGGCCGCGATCCTGATCCTCGTCGCCATCGCTCATTTCGCCGGACGTCGCATCGGGGTGACGATCTTCGTGCTGGTGGCGTTCCTGGCCTTGGCATTCATCGACCATTTTGGTTACGCCATGCAGACGCTCGCCATCATCGTGGTCTGTACGTTCATCTGCGTGCTGTTTGGAGTGCCGATCGGCATTGCGATGTCACACAGCAACAGGTTGGAGCGCTGGCTAACGCCTGTTCTCGACCTGCTGCAGACGCTGCCGACCTTCGTCTACCTTATCCCGCTGATCTTCCTGTTCAGCGTCACGGAGCCCAAACTCTACGGAATCGCGATCATTCTGTACGCGATCGTGCCGTCGATCAGACTCACGAACCTCGGCATCCGGTTGGTCGACCGGGACATCCTGGAGGCGGGAGAAGCGTTCGGCATGACCGCTTGGCAAAAGCTCTACCGCGCCCAACTGCCCCTCGCGCTCCCGAACATCATGGCCGGCATCAACCAGACGATCATGTTGTCGCTATCGATGGTCGTCATCGCTTCGCTGGTGTCCGCGCCTGGCCTTGGAACCCTGGTCCTGCGCGGCATCAACAAACTCGAACTCGGCGTAGGCCTTGTCGCGGGCCTCGGCATTGTCCTCCTGGCCATTGTTCTCGACCGGGTAAGCAGGGCTGCCCTCCAGCGCGTCAACAAGATGCACCAGTCGCGGACATGAGCATGACCGAGAGCTTCGTATCCATCCGCCACCTGTACAAGATCTTCGGCAACAACGCGCCAGCCATGGTGTCCTACGCGATGGCTGGGATGCACAAAAAAGACATGCTGCAAACCCATGGCCATGTGCTTGGGCTGCGCGACATCAACGTCGAGATAAAAAAAGGCGAGATCACGGTGATCATGGGGCTATCAGGCTCCGGAAAATCGACCCTGATCCGTCACCTCAACCGCCTCGTCGACCCCACAGCGGGTGAGGTTATCGTTAATGGTACAGACATCATGAAGCTCGACCGTTACAGGCTCCAGCAGCTGCGCCGGACCCAGATGTCGATGGTCTTTCAAAAGTTTGCGTTGCTTCCGCATGAGACGGTGCTGCGAAACGCCGGCATGCCATGCTCGGTCCGCGGCGATGGGAGGGTCAGGACCGACGAAACGGCTCGTAAATGGCTGAACAGGGTCGGCCTTGCCGGCTCGGAGGCGCTCTATCCCCACCAACTCTCGGGGGGCATGCAGCAGCGCGTCGGCCTCGCCCGCGCTCTGACGTCGAACTCCGAGCTCATGCTCATGGACGAAGCCTATTCAGCGCTGGACCCGCTCATCCGGTCAAGCATGCAGGACCTCCTCCTCGAACTGCAGAAGGACCTCCAGAAGACGGTCGTGTTCATCACACATGACCTCGATGAGGCTCTCAAGCTTGCGGACCATCTGGTGATCCTGAAGGACGGCGAAATCGTGCAACAGGGGGAGCCGCAGTACATCCTCCTCAACCCGGCCGACCCTTACATTGAAGACTTCGTCAGCGATATCAATCGTGCACGCGTCCTTCGCGTCCGATCAGTAATGGAGAAGACGATCACGGAGGACGATGGCTATGAGGTCCTCGATGGCGACGAGACCCTGGAGCGGGCGATTCTGCGATCCCAGGGAGCTGCTGACAAATTCTTTGCAGTGCACTCGGACGGAGCCCGGGTGGGCACGCTCAGGATGACGGACGTTCTGAAAGCGCTTGTACCCACAGCCTCGACCCGGGCGGAAGCACAGCAACGCATAGGTTAGGACCATGACAATGGGATTCCCATGGCGCTCGTCAACCGAATGGACCTCACTGTTGCCGCACAAGTGCGGTACGCCTTGGCTGCGCAGCCTTCTGCAGAGGCTTTTTAGGCGTCGCTCAGGAAAGTGACTTCATGAGCCCTCTGGTCATAGCTTACGGCGCTCTGTTGTTGGGCATTGTGTCTGAAGTCATCGGTTCATCTCTGTTGCCCGAAACACAGCAATTCACGAAGCTTGGACCTACTGCAGCTGTTATCGCCAGCTTCATCGTCGCGCTGTTCTTTCTCTCCCATGCCCTCAAATTGATACCCCTCGGTGTCACATACGCAATCTGGTGCGGCGTCGGCATGGTGCTGACAACTTTGGTCAGCATTCATGTCTATAGGTCGCCGCTTGACCTGTCTGCGATATTGGGAATCAGCCTGATTATTTGCGGCGTCGTCGTGATCAACGTTTTCTCCAAAACTGTTGCTCACTGATAGCGAGTTTCGTTGGTCGCCTGGGCGGTCGAGCGCGTTTTGGAAATCGACCGAATTCGCGGTCACCGTGCGAAGGCGTCGAGGAAAGCGCGCTGATTGGCCGGCAGCAGATACGGATTCACTGCCAACGGTTCGGAAAGTCGATCGCGGTAGATCGACCATTTGGTCGCTGGCGTGCGAGGATCTGAAAGACCGATTAGAAGACGGACTGGCAGCCGAATGGGCTGCAGCCACGACGACGATTGCGCCCGAATTAGGTGCAGCACGCTAGCTCGCGCAGCGTGGTACTACCGATCCGGCATAGGCCGCGAATGCGGCCTATGCCGATGAGATGCGCGAGCGGTATTTTCGCGCTGCCAAACTTGAGCGGTGCGTCGTCACCGTATCTGCCCACGCTTGACGGTTGACAAAGCCGAACGACCTACTGCAACTCTCGCGCTCGCCCGGCGCCATTCCCGGTTTCCCAGATCGAGTCGAAGTTGCGTAACATCACTTCCGCGACGCTGAAGGTGTGTTTCCCTTGCCGGGAAGTCAGGCGAGCGTCGATGTCGGGATATATAAAGAAAGGAAGGGAAATTCGTTCGGCTGGACCGGTGTGCACAACCTGATGGGGCGTGCTCTTGAATCGGTCATCGCTCAAAGCTTGAAGCATGTCGCCCAGATTGACAACGAGACTGTCGGGCAAGCTCGGCGCCGGCACCCAGCGTCCCCCGAACCACACCTGCAAGGAGCGCGTGGGGAGTTCCTCCTGCAGCAGGAGGGTGAAGAACCCATTGTCGGTATGCTTTCCGGCCGTGCCGCCTGTAGATGGATATCGGATCACGCGTTGCAGGACGGTCGGCGGGTTGAAATTGCGTCGGAACCAGCCCTCCTCCATATCGATCAGGTCGGCCAGCGCAGTGCCGAGCTGCGGCACAACCTCGTTGACCACGGTTGCCTGCAAAGCAAGCAGGCTTCGAGCGAAACCAGGAGCCACCCCGTCATCCGGAAGGCGTGTACGACCAGAAAACGGACGTCGGTCACCTTCGTTCTCGATACCGAGGTCGAACATCTCCTTCGGATCGGGGCCGGCGTCGGGATGTAGCACCTCGCCGTGCAAAGGACTGTATCCACGAGCGGTCGGGGGATACACATATTGGGCGGCGTGACCGAAACGTTCCTTTGTCGGCTGTGGCAACGCGAAGAACCGCCGGGAAGCCTGGATCGCTTCTGAGATCTGTTCTTTCGGGATTCCGTGCTCAAGATAGAAGAATCCGTACTCTTCGCAGGCCAGGCGCAAGTTCTCGCGCTCTTCGTTTCGCGTTGCGTCGGCGGCCAGTTTCGCTAGCGAGATTTGCGGTAGCGTATTCATAGCTGCTTCTCCGTTGGTGCTGTGGCCTTATCGGGGACTTGGAAGACCCAGTAATGTGCGCCCTCCTCCGCGATGTATCTGCCGTCGTTTAGACATTGTGTCGTCACAAGCACGCCCGCATCCCGGAGACGCCGCACTTCGTCTTCAAAGGAAGTGGTCTCTGCATAGCTCTTGCGGGTGCTTGCGATGATGAATCCGTTGGGGCGGGTCACGCGAGCCAGTTCGCGCAGTGCGTCAGGTCGGATGTGACCGAGCGTGAAGACGCCGCAGCAGACCGTAATATCGTAGGTCGCACCAGAGTAGTCGGAGAGCGGCCCGTTAAGGTCGACATGGCCTTGGACATGTCGGTATACGCGAGTTTCCCAGGCCTCTTTGGCCATCTCCTCAGAGAGGTCGATCCCATCTATCAGCTGGAAGCCTAGGCGTTTCAGTTCCACGCCGACGAGACCTGTTCCGCACCCAGCGTCCAGGATTTCGATGGCTGCTCGCTTATTGGCCAAATACGCTGTCTGCACGGTGCCTGCCAATTCCGCAACGACCGTCGGCCCGCAGTATCCATCGCGCCCGACATCCAACTCGTAGGAACTAGCCCATCCGCCATAGAAGTGAGTCAAGCGATCGACGTCGCCGTTGAGGGCATGGGATTCCTTGATGCGTTGGCGTGCGGCTCGCTCCAGTGCGGTCCTTTGATCGAGGTTGTTCACCACAGTTCCTCCATTTAGGGGCAGATGAGATGCGGCATCGTCGTCGGCGGCGCAATGGCACCGGCTAGATCTACAGTCCGCTCGCTGCTGTATTGATGAGCATGACTATCCGACCATGCGGAGGCGCCTACGCTCCAGGTGATAACGTCGTAGATCATGGCATCGTTCAGACCCATGCCGCGCCCAAGATCAAACGCCTCGTGAAGGATCAGGCGATTGACGTGAGTGAGTTCGCCGACCAACGACTCGAGCAAGCATATTTGGATGTCGCTGAGGGGGACGTCGTCGAGCGGAAACACATGCTCGCGCTTCGGTTTGATCCGTCCTACGGGATCGGTTAGGAATTCTTGGTCTGGCGAATGCGCGGGATCGGCACCGTACTTGGATGGCGCGCGATAACCCGGCACTTGCAATCGAACGCCGAAGACCACCTCCTCCAACTCGACAACTCGCAGATGGCTGTCGGATCGATCGAACTTCCGTCCCGCCTCGCTATAGCGCTCTTCGACCGCGCGCCCGATCGGCAGTCCCACGCCGAGTTCGTCGGCCAGTTGGACGGTCAAGCCCATATCCTTGACCGTGATCTCCAGAGTGCAAGAGCGATCGTAGCTGCCATCCAGGAGAAACGGCACGAACTGTTCGATTGCAACGGAGTTCGCGGACGAGGCCACAAACTTGCGCCACGCTTGCTGCGCTGGAATACCCTCTCGCACGCTTTGGCAGAGTGCGTGGCCGCTCGCAACGGCTGCAGCGTAAAAGAGTAGGTTCGTCAGTAGTTTGACTGACTGGCCCTGACCGATGTCTCCGACATGGAAGGAGATGGCTCCCATAGTTTGTAACACCGTCTCGCAACGCCCATAGGCCTCCGATGGCCCGCCGACGAAGAAGCTGACATTGGCGAAATCGACCCCCATGTGGGACAAGTTGCTTACGGGCGCTTCTAGTGAATGCACGTCAATTGCTGCGGCCCGTCGGCCGATCTCGATCGTATTGTGGTAGTCGGTGGTGGACGTATCAATCCATACGCTCCCCGGTGCCATACCGGCCAAAGCGCCTTGCTCGCCCGTCATGTTGTCAAAGACGTCGTGCGGCAGCGGCAGGCAGGTGATGAGAATTTCGCAATCGCGGGCCGCGTCGCGCGGTGCGTCATGCCACCGGGCTCCCTTTTCCAGCACGTGTTTCGCAGCCGCAGGATCGATGTCGTAGACGTCCACTTGATAGCCGGCTTCCAGGAGCTTGGCGATCATCGGTCGCCCCATCCTGCCGGTACCGATGAATCCGATGCGTTCGGCGTTGCCGAAATGAGTTGAGCGCACGGTGCCTCCAGTCTCTACAATGCACTAACTTTCATGGGTAAAGTCATGTCTGGTGCCTGGATGCGACTTCACTTTCACTGATCAGTGGAATAAAGACTTTATTTCCGCCGGCATCAAGGCGATATGTGTTAAAATTATGTAAACTATTATTGCGCATTTCACTGCTATTTATCATCTATATTTGGCACGATACAGCTGCACGGGCTTGGCTGGGGTGCCAAGCGGCTGGCGCGTGAGTTCGGATGCGCGCGCAAAACGGTGCGACATATCTTCGTCAAGGCGGGCCGGCGCCCTTTCCGGCAGCCGGCATGGCGATAGGCGCTGGACGAACTGGATCGGTGGCTGCGTGAGCGGTTCTCAGGCATGGTGGCAACACCGATGTCATCCGGCAGGAGTGTTGATTGCCACTGAGAACTGACCCGGCGACACAGGATATTTCCACCGAGAATTGACCCATGTTTGAACCTTGCCCTGCGTGTTTTCAGCGGGGACTACGGAGTGATCGACATGGCATTATTGAGCGTGATCCGACGCTGGCATTTTCGAGAGCATTTATCGATCCGGGAGATTAGCCGCAGGACCGGCCTGTCTCGCAATACGATCCGCAAATACCTGCGGGTGGGCGGCGTGGAGCCGAAGTTCAAGGCTCCCGAGCGGCCGAGCAAGCTTGACGCATTTGCCGACCGTTTGTCGGCCTGGCTGAGGACGGAAGCCAAAAAGAACCGCAAACAGAAACGCACGATGAAGCAGCTTCATGCCGATCTGCTGAGCCTCGGCTATGAGGGGTCTTACGGTCGTGTTGCTGCTTTCGCCCGGGAGTGGAAGGCTGACCTGCAGAGGGAATTACACACCTCGGGGCGTGGGACATTCGTGCCGCTTGCGTTCGATCCGGGTGAAGCGTTCCAGTTCGATTGGTCGGAAGATTGGGCGATCATCGGCAATGAGCGAACCAAGTTGCAGGTGGCGCATACCAAACTCAGCTACTCCAGAGCCTTCATCGTCCGGGCCTATCTGTTGCAGACGCATGAGATGCTGTTCGACGCCCATAACCATGCTTTCCGTGTCTTTGGCGGCGTTCCCCGGCGCGGCATCTACGACAATATGCGGACAGCGATCGACAAGGTCGGACGCGGCAAGGAGCGCGATGTCAATGTCCGCTTCATGGCAATGGCCAGCCACTATCTCTTCGAGCCTGAGTTCTGCAATCCGGCGTCTGGCTGGGAGAAGGGACAGGTCGAGAAGAACGTGCAGGATGCGCGTCACCGGTTCTTTCAACCGATTCCACGCTTTCCATCACTGGAAGCCCTGAACGACTGGCTGGAGCTTCGATGCAAGGAGTTTTGGCACAAGATCCCGCATGGCAAAATGCGCGGCACCATTGCCGATATCTGGGCTGAGGAAGCCCAGGCTCTCATGCCGGCGTCCCGTCTCTTCGACGGCTTTGTCGAATACACCAAGCGGGTCACCCCGACCTGCCTCGTGCATCTGGAGCGCAACCGCTACAGCGTGCCGGCGTCCTTTGCCAATCGGCCCGTGAGCCTTCGGGTCTATCCGGATCGTGTCGTGGTTGCCGCGGAAGGTTTGATCATCTGCGAGCATCGCCCACATGTCTGCCACCTCCGTAAAATGGCCTCGGGATCCAGGCCGACCGTCGCCGGCACCCGGCCTCACCAACCG